>NZ_LGDG01000146.1 GCF_001279775.1 Streptomyces sp. MMG1533
CCCTTTCCCCCCCCCCCCCCCCCGCCCCGCCGAGAGATGCCCCCCCCCCCGAGACACCCCCCCCAACGGGGGGGCGGAAGCTACGGATGGCCTCCCCCCCCCCCCCGACTCGGCCCGCCGAGAGATGACCCTCACCCCGAGACGGCACCCCCAACAGGCGGGCGGGGGTCGGGGACGACATCGACCCACCACCCGACTCGACAGGTCGAGAGGCGACCCTCGCCCGGCCACCACCGGCGTCGCAAGGTGCACGGACCCGCACCCGCGTACGGCGGCAAGGGGACGTGTCGGGGGGTGTCCGCCCGCAGCGGTTGGCGCGTCAACACGTTCGCCCCCGTAAGAAACCCATTCCGC
>NZ_LGDG01000147.1 GCF_001279775.1 Streptomyces sp. MMG1533
GGCCGGGGCCTGGTAGGGCGCGGCCCGGAGTTGAGGCCGGTGGGGGCACGGCGGGGCGGAGCGCGGACCGTTGAGAGCGCGGGTGCCGGCCGGTGAGGGCGGGGGCTCGTTGCAGGACCGGGAGCGCTCAGATTCGGGTCAGTGCCCAGAAGCCCACGGTGTAGCAGGTCAGCGCGAGCAGCAGGAGCGGGATCGCCACCTTGGCGGGTGGTCCGGCGCGGCGTGCGGAACGGGCTGCTCGGTGGCGCGGCTGTGAAATTCCTTGCGCGGGAGGCGGAACCTGCGGGGCCTGAGCGGTGTACGAAGCAGTAGAGGGTTCAGCGTGCTGGTGCAGGGCTGTTGTGGGGG
>NZ_LGDG01000148.1 GCF_001279775.1 Streptomyces sp. MMG1533
CGCGGTGTTCGGCGGCGGCCGTCGCGACGAGGAGAAGGCCCGCGCCAAGGAGCGGGTGTTCTCGCTGCGCGACGAGTTCTCCCAGTGGGACCCGCGCCGTCAGCGGCCCGAGCTGTGGAACCTGTACAACGGCCGCCACGCCCCCGGCGAGCACGTGCGCGTGTTCCCGCTCTCCAACTGGACCGAGCTGGACGTCTGGCAGTACATCGCCCGCGAGGGCATCGAGCTGCCCGAGATCTACTTCGCCCACGAGCGCGAGGTGTTCCAGCGGGCCGGCATGTGGCTGACCGCGGGTGAGTGGGGCGGCCCGAAGGACACCGAGACCGTCGAGAAGCGGCAGGT
>NZ_LGDG01000149.1 GCF_001279775.1 Streptomyces sp. MMG1533
ACCTGCCGCTTCTCGACGGTCTCGGTGTCCTTCGGGCCGCCCCACTCACCCGCGGTCAGCCACATGCCGGCCCGCTGGAACACCTCGCGCTCGTGGGCGTAGTAGATCTCGGGCAGCTCGATCTTCTCGCGGGCGATGTACTGCCAGACGTCCAGCTCGGTCCAGTTGGAGAGCGGGAAGACACGGACGTGCTCGCCGGGGGCGTGGCGGCCGTTGTACAGGTTCCACAGCTCGGGCCGCTGGCGGCGCGGGTCCCACTGGGAGAACTCGTCGCGCAGCGAGAACACCCGCTCCTTGGCGCGGGCCTTCTCCTCGTCGCGACGGCCGCCGCCGAACACCGCG
>NZ_LGDG01000150.1 GCF_001279775.1 Streptomyces sp. MMG1533
GAGGACTACGACATCCTCCTGATCGGGCACGAGGGCCACGAGGAGGTCATCGGCACCTCCGGCGAGGCCCCCGACCACATCCAGCTCGTCGACGGCCCCGGCGACGTCGCCAAGGTCGAGGTCCGTGACGAGTCGAAGGTCGTCTGGCTCTCGCAGACCACCCTCTCCGTCGACGAGACCATGGAGACCGTCGACGCGCTGAAGGAGAAGTTCCCGCAGCTCATCTCCCCGCCCAGCGACGACATCTGCTACGCCACGCAGAACCGCCAGCTCGCGGTGAAGGAGATGGGCGCCGAGGCCGAGCTGGTGATCGTCGTCGGCTCCCGCAACTCCTCCAACTC
>NZ_LGDG01000151.1 GCF_001279775.1 Streptomyces sp. MMG1533
CGGCGAGATCCTCGAACTCAAGAACACCATCAACACGATGGTCGACCAGCTCTCCGCCTTCGCCGACGAGGTCACCCGCGTCGCCCGCGAGGTCGGCACCGAGGGACGGCTCGGCGGGCAGGCGGACGTCAAGGGCGTCAAGGGCACCTGGCGCGACCTCACCGACTCGGTGAACTTCATGGCGGGCAACCTCACCGCCCAGGTCCGCAACGTCGCCCAGGTGGCCACGGCCGTGGCGAAGGGCGACCTCTCCCAGAAGATCACCGTCGACGCCCGCGGCGAGATCCTCGAACTCAAGAACACCATCAACACGATGGTCGACCAGCTCTCCGCCTTCG
>NZ_LGDG01000152.1 GCF_001279775.1 Streptomyces sp. MMG1533
GGCTTCGGCGTGGGCAAGACCACGTTCGTCGGCGCCGTCTCGGAGATCAACCCGCTGCGCACCGAGGCCGTGATGACGTCTGCTTCGGCAGGCATCGACGACCTCACCCACACCGGAGGCAAGACGACCACCACGGTCGCCATGGACTTCGGCCGCATCACGCTGGACCAGGACCTGATCCTGTACCTCTTCGGTACGCCCGGCCAGGACCGCTTCTGGTTCATGTGGGACGACCTGGTGCGCGGCGCCATCGGCGCGATCGTCCTGGTGGACACCCGCCGCCTCGCCGACTGCTTCCCCGCGGTCGACTACTTCGAGAACTCGGGCCTCCCCTTCGT
>NZ_LGDG01000153.1 GCF_001279775.1 Streptomyces sp. MMG1533
TGAGGAGGCCCGGATGCCCGAACTCACCTGGCAGAAGTCCTCGTTCAGCGGAGCCCCCGACCAGAACTGCCTCTACGTCGCCACCGCCCCCGACGGAACGATCCGCCTCCGCGAGAGCGACACCCCCCACGTCATCCTGACCACCGCCCCCGCCGGCCTCGCCGCCCTGATCCGGTACGTCACGGACGCCGACTGACAGGCCGGGCACGGGGCGACAGCACGTGCTGTACACCCTTTGAGGAGGCCCGGATGCCCGAACTCACCTGGCAGAAGTCCTCGTTCAGCGGAGCCCCCGACCAGAACTGCCTCTACGTCGCCACCGCCCCCGACGGAAC
>NZ_LGDG01000154.1 GCF_001279775.1 Streptomyces sp. MMG1533
TCTCGGGGAGTGGTGTGTGATGGCGGGTTCTGGTGCGGATCGTCGGTCGTACGACACGGGTGCGTCGGCGGATGCTCAGTCGAACATCCAGGTGGTCATCGGCCGTCTGGAAGAGGTGATCGGCAACCGTGACAGTCAGGTGAAGGCGGCGATGGCCGACTTCACGGCTGACGGCGTGGCGGATGAGTACCACGGCAAGGAACAGCGGTGGAACAACGCCTCGAACGAGGTGAAGAACATCATCGCGCTGCTGAAGTCGACGTTGGAGAAGAACGACGGTACGGCGCAGTCGACGATCCAGCGGGCCAAGGCCGCGGTCGACAACATCGGCTGA
>NZ_LGDG01000155.1 GCF_001279775.1 Streptomyces sp. MMG1533
GAATCTCTCCGGCGCGACGGCAGTGGGCTTCGACGGCGTGGCCGCCACATCATTCACCGTCAACTCCGCCACGCAGATCACCGCGGTGGCCCCCGCTCATGCGGCCGGTGCCGCAGCCGTGACCGTGACCACCCCCGGCGGCACCAGCAACTCGCTCGTCTTCACCTACCTCGCGGCGCCCTCGGTCACCGGCCTGAGCCCCACCCAGGGGCCGATCTCGGGAGGCACCACGGTCACACTGACCGGCACGAATCTCTCCGGCGCGACGGCAGTGGGCTTCGACGGCGTGGCCGCCACATCATTCACCGTCAACTCCGCCACGCAGAT
>NZ_LGDG01000156.1 GCF_001279775.1 Streptomyces sp. MMG1533
CCGCGCAGGCCTCCCCCTCCAGATCACGGACCCACTGGGCGCGGTCACGCGCTACGAACGTGACACCTTCGGCCGCCCCGTCGCGATCACGGACCCGACGGGTGCGGTGACCCGCCTGGAGTGGACGGTCGAGGGCCAACTGTCCCGCCGTACGGCACCGGACGGCACGACCGAGACCTGGACGTACGACGGCGAGGGCAACTGCACCAGTCACACGGACGCGATGGGCGGCGTCTCGACCTTCGAGTACACGCACTTCGACCTGCTGACGGCCCGCACGGGTCCGGACGGCGTGCGCTACGAGTTCGACCACGACCTGGAACTGCGGCTGACCAAGGTCACCAACCCGCAGGGCCTGACATGGACGTACGACTACGACGAGGCTGGACGCCTGGTCACGGAGACGGACTTCGACGACCGCGCACTCACATACACGTACGACGCGGCGGATCGCCTGGCCTCCCGCGCGAACGTGCTCGGCGAGGTCGTGACCTTCGAGCGCGACGAGTTGGGCCGGGTAGTGCGGAAGGACGCGGCCGGCCAGGTCACGACGTACGCGTACGACATGACCGACCAACTCGCCCAGTCCACGGGCCCGGACGGCACCACGCTGAGCCTGCTGCGGGATCGCTACGGGCGGGTGCGTTCGGAGACGGTCGACGGTCGCGAACTGACGTACACATACGACGAGTTGGGCCGCCGAACGGGCCGTACGACACCGACCGGCGCCACGACGACCTGGTCGTACGACGAGGCTGGCCGCCGCACCGGCATGGTGGCTTCCGGCCGACCCATCGACTTCACCTACGACGTGGCGGGCCGCGAACTGGCACGCCACATCGGTGAGACGGTCACCCTGGAGCACGAATTCGACGAGCTCGGCCGTCTGACAACCCAGTCGGTCACGGGCGCGGGCAGCCGCACCGTCCAGCACCGCACGTACACCTACCGAGCCGACGGCAACCTGACCGGCATCGACGACCAGCTCTCCGGTACACGCCGCTTCGACCTCGACGCGACAGGCCGGGTGACGGCGGTGCACGCGGCGAACTGGACGGAGACGTACGCCTACGACTCGGCGGGCAACCAGACCTCGGCCGCCTGGCCGGAGGCTCACCCCGGCGGGGAGGCGAGAGGCGCGCGCGAATACTCCGGAACTCGCATCATCCGCGCGGGCAACGTCCGCTACGAGCACGACGCCCTCGGCCGCATCACCCTGCGCCAGAAGACCCGCCTCTCTCGCAAACCGGAGACGTGGCGGTACGAGTGGGACGCCGAGGACCGACTGAAGTCCGTGACAACTCCGGACGGCACGCGCTGGCGCTACACCTACGACCCTCTGAGCCGGCGCACAGCAAAACTGAGGCTGGCCGCCGACGGCGAAACCGTCGCCGAACGCATCGACTTCACCTGGGACGGCACAACCCTGTGCGAACAGACCACGACGTCCCCGCAGCTACCGAACCCGGTCACCCTCACCTGGGAACACCAGGGCCTGCGCCCCATCGCCCAGACCGAACGCATCACAGCGGCCGACGCCCCACAAGCCGAAATCGACTCCCGCTTCTTCGCCATTGTGACCGACCTGGTCGGCACCCCCAGCGAACTCATCGACGAGCAGGGCGAGATCGCCTGGCACACCCGCAGCACCCTGTGGGGCACCACAGCCTGGGCCGCCAACAGCACGGCCTACACGCCCCTGCGCTTCCCCGGCCAGTACTACGACCCCGAAACCGGCCTCCACTACAACTACTTCCGCCACTACGACCCCGAAACCGCCCGCTACCTCACCCCCGACCCCCTTGGACTCGCGCCCGCTCCAAACCCGGCGGGCTACGTCCGCAACCCCCACACCTGGGTCGACTCGCTCGGACTTTCCCCTGGATACCCTGAAAAGGTCGGCCGGGGCCTCGATGAAACCAAGGCGCTGGCATTGCGCGAAGCGGGAATTCCAGAGGGAGCCGAACCGCTGGAGGTCAACACACACGTCCCGGCCACCACGCCGCAATGGCAGGGGTCCAAGCAGCTCATGACTGAGAACCACGAACCCATTTTTTACAGGGAAGAGGTGTACGAGCATCCCAACGGGCAGGATCTTATAGTGTTCCAGGATCACTGGTTCGGGCACCAGAAGCCCGGTGAGCCTGGCTACCAGCCGGCACACGTCCATGTGCGGCCTTACGAGGACACTCGCAATGGCCAGATTCCCGGATGCGAGGAGCATTATTATTATGACCGTTGACGAGTTTCTTGCCAATCCAGAAGTGTTGCGGTCGATCTATGGAGATCTCCCCTGGCTGGGAGACGACTTCCGAGTCCGGTCGATTAATTTAAATTGGCGCGGCCCGACTGTTATTATGCGCACCGATCTCCCGCATTTCCCTGATTCAGTGCCGCAGGACTGGTCGAAGGGAGGAGCGGACACGATGCAATGTCATCTTCAATTCTTGGCCGTAGAGAATATTTCGGTCCGAAAATGGGAGCCGCCCGTTATTGCTCGCATCCAGGTGGCGTCGAGGGAGGGAGGGAGGCGTATTGATGTCAGCTTGAAAGGTGACGGAATAGACGTGGATTTCAGCTGCAGTGACTCTGTTCTTGTTGGCCGGGTGAGCGCCTTCAAGTCGCACCATGACGGGTCGGACGGAGGCTCGCGTTCGTTTGTGAGTCGCATTGACGCTCGACGGTACAGTTCTCTTCCGGGGACCGATGAAAAGACTTACTATGGGCGCATCTAGCTGGCGAAAAATCCTTGGTTCGCCCGGCTTTCTTGGGGAAATCTACGAGGGCATTCCGCCCACTGTCACCCAATGCGACCTATTCTATGTTCACATTGACGAACGAGATGATTCGGTAACCCTAGGGTTCGACACCAGGAGCCTTCCTTCCAATCCTCACCCGGAATGGCTCGAGAGGCCATACAACAGTTTGGAATTCTATCTGATTTTCTCTGATGTGACAGAATTCCGCGCCACCGGGTGGGGACGCATCGAAGCCAGTGAGATCGATATCACGGCTGCGCCGGGCCAGAAGATTGCGGTGGTTTTGGGGAGTAAGGAGTCAGGCATCAGCTTCCGCGCTGCCTCGATGTCTTTGGCAAGCACCCGCGTCTATCTCGCTGCTGGGGAATCCTGAGAACCTGAAGGAGCAAAACTGCCCGCGGATGTGGCATGCGGCCCCACTGCATTCGACTACACGATTTCGGCAACCGCCGCAATGAAGGTGGGTCGTTGACTGAAAGATTTCTCTGGAACGATTCCGGGTCGTCCTTGCAGGTGGTCCCTAATTCGGCGGAGGTATTTGTTGCTCGCGCGCTTCCTCCGGCTGGACTCATTTACTCTGCCAGGATGGCGGGGCGAGAGATGATCGATGCCGATGGGGTTTTTACGCAGCTCTATGAACATCTGCGCTTGCCGGACTATTTCGGCTGGAACTGGGATGCCTTGCGTGACTGTCTGCAAGACTTGAGTTGGCTGACGGCGAGTCATTTTCTGCTGATTATTGATGATGCCGAGTTCGTGCTTTCCGGAAGCGGAGATGAGTATCAAATCTTCTATCGTGCGCTTCTAGACGCTGCCAAGTATTGGGCGGCGAAGCCTGAACTGCCCGGCCAGGCGGGGGTTTCATTCCGAGTGGTACTCCTGTGCTCCCCGCAGGCGTCATCCGGACTGAACGCCGATGTGCGATCGTTGGGGGGCTGAAGGCGTACCGTGGATCTTGGTGGTCGCAGCGGGTGTGGCACCTCCGCCACAGCAGCGCCGCGGGTAAAACAGTCCAACGCGCTGGGCTGTTTGACGAAGAGGGCGGGGAACTCCTAATCCTTGACGGCTGTGACGAACGATGACCAGACGGCTGCCGAGAGGACAAGCGCAGGGCCGTGCGGGATCTTGGAGTCGCGGACGGGGATGCCTGAGGGGTAGTTGTCCAGCACCTCTATGCAGCTGCCAGCGTCGTTCGCACTGTAGGACGACTTACGCCAGCCGATCAGAGAGCTGGCGTCTGGGATGGTGTGCTCAGCCATGGTGTTCATTCCTTCGCTGTCGCTTTCAGCAGGGCGAGTGATTCCTTGAGCGGCAGTGCGTCGCCCAGGGCGAGATCGTAGGCGCCCTGGAGTTGTTCGACCATGGCCGGGGCGTCGTGGATCTTGCCCACGCGCATGCCCTCGGTGTAGGCCACCGGCGGCTGATCCTCGAACCACATCAACGTCAGCATGCTCTGTAGGAGTGGGTGAGCGCCCAAGCCGAACGGCAATACATGCACACGTACACGGTTGTCCTCGACCAGGCGGACGATGTGCATGATCTGTTCCGTCATGACACCTGGGCCACCGACCGGGCGACGAAGCACTGCCTCGTCGAAAAGTGCCCACACTACGGGCGACACCTGATTGGTGAGGATCTTCGCGCGCTCAAGCCGTGTGACGACGATCTTGTCACTCTCGTCTTCACTCCACGGAGGGAAGGCGGTTCGAAGCACCGCACGCATGTACCTTTCCGTCTGGAAGATTCCAGGCACCAGCGAGAACGCGAACTCGCGGATCATCGTGGCTTGTTGTTCGAGTTGCCGTGCCACCTCGAAGTGGTCGGCGACCACTGACTCGTCTCGCGGTAGGAAGCTGCTCAGCACATCCCCCGTGTTCAGAGCCCTGTCCAGCCGCCGCGCGTCCTCCTTCGAAGGCACACGTCGGCCCGCCTCGATGTGTGCGATGTGCGAGCGAGTCATGATCGCCACGTCGGCCAGCTGCTGCTGCGTCAGCCCCGCTGTCTCGCGCTGTTGCTTCAGCCAGTCACCGTACGTGTTGCTCATGGCCAACTCCCCTGCGACAAAAGCCTGGTCACACTCCGCCCTCTGGCGAGCCTAGCTCGCCTTGTCTCACTCTGTGTGTGGGTCGCTACAGAAAGCGATACCCCGCGACCGTGCGACCGGTCCGGGGGCGTGGCCATCAACGAACGCAACGGAGTTGACGACATGCGTCACCGTATCGCCCGCCTCTTCGAGCCGCTGCTGCGGTTCCTGCTCCCCGGCACGGGCCGCCATCGCGGTACGGCAACCGCTTCGGCGCACCAACAGCCCGGCCCGTCGCCCGCCCCGGGACAGATCGTCTGTCGCGTCGGCTCCTACCCCCTCCATGGCGAGGACAACGCGATGGTCCGCCCCTATCTCGTCGCCCACGAAGAGCACGAGGAAGCGCGGCGGCAGCGGGCCCGGCGACGTGCCCTTTGGCTGGCCGTGCACGGCATCGACATCGGGCCGCGGATCATCCATGGAGTCGAGGTGACGGCGTGAGCGGCGGCCGGGCGCAAGAGGCGCGCCTGCTCCCGTGGGCCGGTTCGGACGGAAAACCCTGTTATCTCGTCGAGGACGGGAACGGGACCGGGTACCTCTCCCGCGTCGCCGACACCATCGAGAGTGTGCAACTCGGCATGGCGGGCGAACTCCTCGATCACGCCGCCGACATGCTCGCCGACCGCAAAGCCACCTCCGCGCAACTCCACTTCCTGGCAGCCCGCATGGCCGAGGCGCTGCGCGACGTCCACCGCATCGCCGAGAGCCGGGGCGCCCGACTCCACGTACCCGCGTACGGCGACGCGTACGGCGACGCGGACGACAGCAGCCTCCGTAGCGCCGCCGAGAGCCCCGCACTGGGATCCTGACCCGCACACCTCCCCAGCCCGGGGGGCGTACTCAGTGTCTCCCGGTGCGCCCTCGGGGCCCTGCCCTGGCCGGCGTGGGGCGGGTCGGCGCCCGCCCGGTGGATCCCACTGCTCCAGTGACGCCGCGTACAGGCTTTGCCCAACCGTTCCCGGATGCGTACAACCTTTCGCTCGAACTCGTGAGTCAACAGGGGCATGACTCAAGGGATATCGAGACGCGCGAGAGTGCTCGCGGCAGGCGTGGGCGCCGGTGTGCTCATTCCCGTCGTGGCCGCCGCCGCGCCCGCCGCCGCGGCCACGCCGACCGTCAGCTGTACGTCCGCGAAGGCGGGCCTCGCCGACAAGCTGAAGAAGGACATCACCGCCGCCCTCGCGACCCGCAAGGGCACGGTCGCCGTCGGCGTCTACGACCGCACCACCAAGACCACCTGCACGCTGCGCCCCTCGACGGCCTTCGACTCGGCCAGCGTCGTCAAGGTCACCGTCCTCGCCACGCTGCTGTGGGACGCGAAGAAGCACAACCGCTACCTCACCGACCGCGAGGCCACCCTCGCCAAGGCCATGATCACCAAGTCGGACAACGCCGCGACCAGCACGCTCTGGAAGCAGCTGGGCCTGACGAAGATCAAGGGCTTCCTCACCGCGGCCGGCATGACCCAGACGAAACCCGGCGCGAACGGCTACTGGGGCCTCACCCAGATCACCGTCACCGACGAACAGAAGCTCCTCAAGCTGGTCACCGCGAAGAACACGGTCCTGAGCGACAACTCCCGCGCCTACATCCTGAAGCTGATGGGCCAGGTCATCTCCTCGCAGCGCTGGGGAACGCCGTACGGAGTGCCGTCCGGGGTCTCCGTCGCCGTCAAGAACGGCTGGCTGGAGCGGGCCACCAACGGCTGGCGGGTGCACAGCGTCGGCGCGTTCAAGGGCAACGGCCACGACTACATGATCACGGTGCTGACGCACGGCAACAGCACCATGAACTACGGGATCACGACCATCCAGGGCGTCGCCAAGGTCGTCCACAGGGATCTGGCCGCGAGCTGAGGCCACGACGTTTCACGAGCCGGTCTCCCGTCCGTCACCGGCCCGTCCTACCGTGACCTCCATGCGCCTGCGAACCGTACTCGCCACCACCTCCGCGGCCCTGGCGGCGGCCACCTGTCTGACCGCCGCCTCGCCCGCCAACGCCGCGGAGAACCACGCCTGTTCCCCGTCCGTCTCCATCGACCGCTTCTCCGACGTGCTCGACAAGACGACGTACGACGGCACCTTCGTGGGCAACTTCTCCGCGCTCGCCGTGGACAAGGACGGCTCGCTGGCCGCCCTCTCCGACCGGTCCTCGCTCTTCGACCTGGACGCGAGGACGCTCGCGCCCGGATCGGTCGTCCCGCTCGCCGACGAGAACGGCACCGCACTCGACTCGGAGGGCCTGGTGATCGACCGGGACGGCACCCGGCTGATCACCTCCGAGACCGAGCCGTCGATACGCCGCTACTCCCGCGACGGCAAGATCCTCGACCGCCTCCCCGTCCCGACCTCCCTCCAGGTCGCCCCCGCCGGCCGGGCCGTCTCCAACGGCACCTTCGAGGGGCTGACGATGCTCCCCGGCGGCCGCACCCTGCTGGCGTCGATGGAGTACGCCCTGTCCGGCGACAGCTCGACGATCGTCCGCTTCCAGACCTGGGAGCGGACGAAGGGCGGGCACTTCGAGCTCGGCGCCCAGTACGCCTACCCCGTCGACGCCGGCCTGGGCGTCCCCGAGGTCCAGGCCACCCCCGACGGCCGCCTCCTCGTCCTGGAGCGCGGCTTCACCTCCGGCGTCGGCAACACCGTCCGCCTCTACCTGGCCGACCCGCGCCGCGCGACGGACACCGGCGGCATCGAGAACCTGACGGGCCAGGACGGCGTGCGGCTGATCAGGAAGACCCTGCTCACGGACATCGCCACCTGCCCGACCCTGGGCGCCACGGCGAAGCAGCCCCAGCCGAACCCGCTCCTCGACAACATCGAGGGGATGACGATCACGGGCAGCGCCAAGGGCCGCCTGAAGGTGCTCCTGGTCAGCGACGACAACCAGAACGCCGTACAGACGACACGCTTCTACTACCTGCGGGTACGCACCTGACCTCTCCCTCCCGTTTTGTTGCGGAGGGATGAAATCCGCTTCGTTTCGCGTTGGTGCCTTCCGGAAGATCAGGACGACTGGGAGGCACCGGCGTGGCAGCGCAACAGGGGGAGACACAGGGCTGGGCGCGCAGACTGGCCGGTTACGCATGGCGCCACCGCACGGACGTTCTCCTCGCCCTCGGCTCCTCCCTCGGCGGCATGGCCGTCCTGGCGTTGGTCCCGCTGGTCACCAAGGTGATCATCGACGACGTGGTCGGCGACCACAGCCGGGGCATGGCGCCCTGGGCGGGCGTCCTGATCGCCGCGGCCGTCGCCGTCTACGTCCTCACCTACATCCGCCGCTACTACGGCGGCCGTCTCGCCCTCGACGTCCAGCACGACCTGCGGACCGAGATGTTCGGGACGATCACCCGCCTCGACGGCCGCCGGCAGGACGAGCTGTCCACCGGCCAGGTCGTCGGCCGGGCCACCAGCGACCTCCAGCTGATTCAGGGCCTGCTCTTCATGCTCCCGATGACGATCGGGAACTTCCTGCTCTTCCTGATCTCCCTGGTGATCATGGCGTGGCTGTCGCTGCCGCTCACGCTGGTCGCCCTGGCGGTCGCCCCGGCCCTGTGGTGGATCGCCAAGCGCAGCCGTATGAAGCTCCACCCCGCCACCTGGTACGCCCAGGCCCAGGCCGCCGCCGTCGCCGGCGTGGTCGACGGGGCCGTCAGCGGCGTACGCGTGGTGAAGGGCTTCGGGCAGGAGGACCAGGAGACCGGAAAGCTCCGGGAGGTCGGCCGCCGCCTCTTCGCCGGTCGGCTGCGCACCATCCGCTTCAACTCCAGGTACACCCCGGCCCTCCAGGCCGTCCCCGCGCTCGGCCAGGTCGCGATGCTCGCGGTCGGCGGCTGGCTCGCGGTCCGCGGCCACATCACGCTCGGCACGTTCGTCGCCTTCTCCACCTACCTCGCCCAGCTCGTCGGCCCGGTCCGCATGCTCGCCATGGTCCTCACGGTCGGCCAGCAGGCCCGGGCGGGCACCGAACGCGTCCTGGAGCTGATCGACACCGAGCCCTCGATGCAGGACGGGACGAAGGAGCTTCCCGCCGACGCCCCGGCGACCGTCGAGTTCGACGACGTGTCCTTCGGCTACGACGGCGCCCCCGGCACAACCAGCCCGGTGCTGCAAGGACTCTCCTTCGAGATCCGCCCCGGCGAGACCCTTGCCGTCGTCGGCTCCTCCGGCTCCGGCAAGTCGACCGTGTCGCTGCTGCTGCCCCGCTTCTACGACGTGACGCGCGGCGCCGTCCTCATCGGCGGCCACGACGTCCGCGAGCTCACCCTCGACTCGCTGCGAGCCGCGATCGGCCTGGTCCCCGAGGACTCCTTCCTCTTCTCGGACACGGTCCGCAGCAACATCGCCTACGGCCGTCCCGAGGCGACCCAGGAGGAGATCGAGGCCGCCGCCCGCGCCGCCCAGGCGGACCGTTTCATCAGGGACCTCCCCGACGGCTACGACACCACGGTCGGCGAACACGGCCTCACCCTCTCCGGCGGCCAGCGCCAGCGCGTCGCGCTCGCCCGCGCGATCCTCACCGACCCTCGCCTGCTGGTCCTGGACGACGCCACCTCCGCCGTGGACGCCCGCGTCGAGCACGAGATCCACCAGGCCCTCCAGCAGGTCATGCAGGGCCGGACCACGCTGCTGATCGCCCACCGCCGCTCCACCCTCAACCTCGCCGACCGCATCGCCGTCCTCGACGACGGCCGGCTCGCCGACCTCGGCACCCACGAGGAGCTCCAGCAGCGCTCCGCCCTCTACCGCCGCCTCCTCACCGACCCGGACGAACTCGGCGGCGTCTCACCCGGCCACGCCCGCCCCGCCGCACCGGCCCAGGACACCTCCGTACGGGACGAGCTGGACGCCGAGTTCGACGCCGAGAGCGGTATCACGCCCAGGCTCTGGGCGGGGGAACGCGAGCGTCGGGACATCGCGATGGACGGCACCCCGGCCACCCCGGAGCTGATGGCGCAGGTCGAGGCGCTGCCCCCGGCGACCGACACCCCGGGCATCGACGAGGCACGGGCGGTCGCCTCCGAGGAGTCGTACGGCCTGCGCAGGCTGCTGCGGGGCTTCGGCCGGCCGCTGCTGATCAGCCTCGGCCTGGTCGCCGTGGACGCCGGCATGGGTCTGTTGCTCCCCGTGATGATCCGGCACGGCATCGACGACGGCGTCACGCAGATGGCGTTGGGCGCGGTCTGGGCCGCCTCCCTCCTCGCCCTGCTCGCCGTGTTCGTGCAGTGGGTCGCGCAGGTCGGCGAGATCCGGATGACGGGGCGTACCGGCGAACGGGTCCTGTACTCCCTCCGCCTGAAGATCTTCTCCCAGCTCCAGCGGCTCGGACTCGACTACTACGAGCGGGAGTTGACGGGCCGGATCATGACGAGGATGACGACGGACGTCGACGCCCTCTCGACCTTCCTGCAGACCGGCCTGGTCACCGCGTTCGTCTCGGTCGTCACCTTCTTCGGCATCATGGTCGCCCTGCTGGTGATCGACGTACAGCTCGCACTCGTCGTGTTCGCGACCCTGCCCCCGCTGATCGTCGCCACGTTCTTCTTCCGCCGGGCGAGCGTGAAGGCGTACGAACTGGCCCGGGAGCGGGTGTCGTTGGTCAACGCCGACCTCCAGGAGTCGGTGTCCGGGCTGAGGATCGTGCAGGCCTTCCGGCGTGAGCGGGACGGCGGGGCGCGGTTCGCGGAGCGCAGCGACAGCTACCGACGCGCCCGTATCCGGGGTCAGTGGCTGATCTCGATCTACTTCCCGTTCGTGCAGCTGCTGTCGTCGGTGGCCGCCGCGGCCGTACTGATCGCGGGTGCGGGACGGGTCGACGCGGCGACCCTCACGACGGGCGCACTGGTCGCGTACCTGCTCTACATCGACCTGTTCTTCGCCCCCGTCCAGCAGCTCTCCCAGGTCTTCGACGGCTACCAGCAGGCGACGGTGTCGTTGGGCCGCATCCAGGAGCTGCTCCAGGAGCCGACGTCGACCAGGAACGCCGACGAACCGCTCGAAGTCCTCTCCCTGCGGGGCGAGATCGCCTTCGAGGACGTGCACTTCAGGTACGGCCCCACCGACGAACCCGAAGAGGCCCTGAGCAACATCGACCTGCACATCCCCGCCGGCCAGACGGTCGCCTTCGTCGGTGAGACGGGCGCGGGCAAGTCGACCCTGGTCAAGCTGGTCGCCCGCTTCTACGACCCGACGGGCGGCCGGGTGACGGTCGACGGCACGGACCTGCGGACCCTGGACCTCACCTCGTACCGGCACCGCCTCGGGGTCGTCCCGCAGGAGGCGTATCTCTTCCAGGGCACCGTCCGCGACGCCATCGCCTACGGCCGTCCCGACGCCACCGACGCCGAGGTGGAGGCGGCGGCCCGCGCGGTCGGCGCGCACGAGATGATCGCCCAGCTCACGGGCGGCTACCTCCACGAGGTCGCCGAACGCGGACGCAACCTCTCGGCGGGCCAGCGCCAGCTGATCGCGCTGGCCCGCGCCGAACTGGTCGACCCGGACGTCCTCCTCCTCGACGAGGCGACCGCGGCCCTGGACCTGGCCACGGAAGCCCAGGTCAACCGGGCCACCGACCGCATCGCGGGCCGCCGTACGACACTCGTGGTCGCACACCGCCTGACCACGGCCGCCCGCGCCGACCGGGTCGTGGTCATGGACCGCGGCCAGGTGGCCGAGGACGGCACGCACGACGAGCTGCTCGCACGGGGCGGGCGGTACGCCGAGCTGTGGCGGACGTTCGTGGGGGAGGACGAGCCCGCGGCGGCCTGAAACCGACCGGGTCGCGTGGCTCGGTGACGGTCGTGCAACCATCCGACATACGTCCCGCGTCCGTACACCAGTACGCTCATCGTGCGATACGGGAGGGACGTCTGTGGACAGGGGTGCTGCGATGCGTCGGCGACTGGCGCTCGGTATGGCCGTGCTGACCGCGTCCGGGCTGCTCGCCCTCGCCGCGCCGGGGGACGCGCAGGCCGCCGGCGCGTCCTGCGCGGGGCGCAAGGTCAGGTCGTTCTCGTTCTCCACCGGCTCCGTGGAGGTGTACAAGCGGCGCGGGTACGTCTGCGCGGTCACGCTGCCCAAGAAGCCCGGCACGAGGCGGTACATGATGGTCAGCGTGCAGGTGTACGCTCTCCAACCGGTCGTGGACGAGGGGCAGTTCACGCGCTGGGCCGGGCCGAGAACGGTGCACGCCGGTCGCCACTGCGTGCGGGTCAAAGGCGCGGTGGGCCACGGATCGTACGAATCCGGCTGGATTCTCTGCTGAATCACAGCCTTCCTACAGGGTTTTCCCCATCAAGACCCCATCTCCCCTGGTGCTGAGGCGACTTGCTCCGCTAGCTTCCGGCGCACATCTGTCATTACTGGGGAGGGTGCATGCGCAAGGCGCTCAGATGGCTGCTGGCGCTCACGGTGCTCATAGGCACGTTGAGCACGGCGAGCGCGGCCACCGCCGCCGAGCCGGAGGCCACAGGCACCACAGGCACCACCGGCACCACCGCGACCACGGACATCAAGGAACAACTCCTCTCCATACCGGGGATGAGCCTGATCGAGGAGAAGCCCTACACCGGCTACCGCTTCTTCGTCCTCAACTACACCCAGCCGATCGACCACCGGCACCCGTCCAAGGGCACGTTCCAGCAGCGGATCACCGTGCTGCACAAGGACGTCTCCCGCCCGACGGTCTTCTACACCGGCGGCTACAACGTCTCCACGAACCCGGGCCGCCGCGAGCCGACCCAGATCGTGGACGGCAACCAGGTCTCCATGGAGTACCGCTTCTTCACGCCGTCCCGGCCCGACCCGGCCGACTGGACCAAGCTGGACATCTGGCAGGCGGCCAGTGACCAGCACCGCATCTTCAAGGCGCTGAAGAAGATCTACCCCGAGAACTGGGTCTCCACGGGCGGCTCCAAGGGCGGCATGACCGCCACCTACTACGAGCGCTTCTACCCGAAGGACATGGACGGCGTCGTCGCCTACGTCGCCCCCAACGACGTCGTGAACAACGAGGACTCGGCCTACGACCGCTTCTTCGCCGGCGTCGGCACCAAGGAGTGCCGCGACCGGCTGAACGCGGTGCAGCGCGAGGCGCTGGTGCGCCGGGAGCCGTTGGAGAAGAAGTACGCGGAGTACGCCGCCGCCGAGGGCTTCACCTTCGACACGATCGGCAGCCTGGACCGGGCCTACGAGGCGGTCGTCCTCGACTACGTCTGGGGCTTCTGGCAGTACAGCCTGCTCTCCGACTGCGACTCCATCCCGGCGGACGCCAAGACCGCGACCGACGACGACATCTGGACCTCGATCGACACGATCTCAGGGTTCTCCTTCTACACCGACCAGGGCCTGTCGCCGTACACGCCGTACTACTACCAGGCGGGCACCCAGCTCGGCGCGCCCACCATCGGGTTCCCGCACATCGAGAAGAAGTACATCCGCTACGGCTACCAGCCGCCCCGGAACTTCGTCCCGCGCGACATCACGATGAAGTTCCAGCCGTACGCGATGCGCGACGTGGACACCTGGGTGAAGCACAACGCCCGCCACATGCTCTTCGTCTACGGCCAGAACGACCCGTGGGGCGCGGAGCGGTTCCGCCTCGGCAAGGGGGCGAAGGACTCGTACGTGTTCACGGCGCCCGGACTGAACCACGGTGCGAACGTGGCCGGTCTGGTCCCCGACCAGAAGGCCCTCGCCACGGCCCGGATCCTGGAGTGGGCCGGCGTCGCGTCCTCCACCGTCCAGGCGGACCCGTCGGCGGCGAAGCCGCTGGCGAAGTTCGATGCCAAGCTGGACAAGCGGGACGTGGAGCGCGAGCCCGCACTGCGGCCATAACTCCCGTGTTGCGCCCGGTCGTTGGGACTCTCACGCGTCACAACGCCCGGGCGCAGCCCACCGGATGCTCGCCGCCCAACTGGACGTACAGGGCCGTCGACAGCGGGCACTGGGTGCGCTCGCCGACCGCCTTGGTCACCTTGTACTCCGGCTTCTTGCCGCCCTGGCCGTCGCAGGCCGTCTCGCGGACCTGGCCGTCGCCCAGCCCGTAGACGCAGTCGCCGACGATGGTGCGCGGCCCGCCCCCGCCGCCCGGGTCGCCGGGATGCGGCGGGCCCAGGTTGCGCATGCAGGCGTAACCCTGCGGGATCGCCCCGTCTCCGTCCTCGTCGGACACCTGGCTCTGTTCGCTGATGTGCAGCACGAAGTCCGTGGTCCCCGGGCACTGCGGCCCGTCGGCGACCGTGCCGTCGTGCCGCGCCACCACCCGGGCCGCCGCCCGCTCGCCGGTGCACGCCACCTCGGTGAAGCTGGTCGTGCCGAAGGAGCTGCACTCGTCGACCGCGAGGAACACCGCGCCGTACCCGGAGGTCCGCGACGGTGAGGGCGACACCGCAGTGCCCAGTCGCCCGTCCTCCTCGCCGCCGCCGCCCGCACCGGACGCCGGCCCCGAACATCCCGTCAACAGGGCAGCCAGCAGCGCCAGCAGTGCGCACACCGCCCCCACGGAACATCTCTCGCGCATCGCCATCCCCCCGGGTCCCCTCGCCCAGCGTGACCCGCCACGGCGGGCGCACGCCAGACATGCAGGGTGCTTTGAGCCTTTTGGGGGGCGTGCGCCGGTTGCGTGACGTACGGGTGCTACGCCCGGAGCGCCATCCCTGGTCTATCTCCGGTACGACAGCCCGTGCCCGACCGGATACAGCACCTGCGCCGGGTCGTCCGCCCGCGGCACCGGCACCGGCAGCCTCCCGCGCGGCGCCACCCGCCCCGCGATCACCCGGGCGGCGGCCCGCAGTTCGACGTCGGTCCAGGAGTATGCCGCCAAGCAGGCGGGCACGGAGGGCAGTTGGGCCACGTCGTACGGATTGCGGATCGCGACCGCCACCACGGGCCTGCCGGTCGCCACCAACTGTTCGACGAGCGTCTTCTGGGCACTGGTCGCGGTGACGTTGTACGTCCCCACCACCACGGCGTCCGCGTCCTGCGCCGCCGCGACGGCCTTGGCGATGGTGGTGCCGGACGGGGAGGTGCCCGTCGACAGGGCGGTGGCCGTGAAGCCGAGTTCGGTGAGCGCGCCCGCGAGTACCCCGGTGGGCGGCCCGGTCGTCCCGGACGGCGAGGCGGGGTCGGCGCCGACGACGAGCACCTTGCGATGTGTACGCCGGGACAGCGGCAACAACCGCCCCTCGTTCACCAGCAACGTCGTCGTCCGCTCGGCGATCCGGTCGGCCGCCGCCAGATGCGCCGCGATCCCGACGGTGCCGGTGACCTGGGCCTGAGTGACGTAGGGCTCCCGGAACAACCGCAGCTTCGCCTTCAGCCGCAACACCCGCAGGATCGACTCGTCGAGCCGTGCCTCGGTGAGCTCCCCGTCCTGTACGGCCTTCAGGACGGCGTTCCACGCGACGGCCAGGGAGGGCGGGTTGAGGAGCTGGTCCACACCGGCCTTGAGCGCGAGCACGGGGACGCGGTCGTCGCCGTACTTGGTCCGTACGCCCTCCATGCCGAGCGAGTCGGTCACCACGACCCCGTCGTAGCCCAGCTCCTCGCGCAGGATGCCGGTGAGGATCGGGCGGGAGAGGGTGGCCGGGTCGCCGGAGTCGTCGAGCGCCGGCACCATGATGTGCGCGGTCATGATCGAGTCGATGCCGGCGCGGACGGCGGCCCGGAAGGGGGGCGCGTCGAGCTGCTCCCACTGTGAGCGTGTGTGGGTGATGACCGGGAAGCCGTAGTGGCTGTCGACGGCGGTGTCCCCGTGCCCCGGGAAGTGCTTGGCGGTCGCGGCGACTTCGGAACCCTGGTACCCGGCGACCTCGGCGGCGACCAGACCGGCCACCGCGTCCGGTTCGGCCCCGAAGGACCGGACGCCGATCACCGGGTTCGCCGGGTTGACGTTCACGTCGGCGACGGGGGAGTAGTTCTGCCGGATGCCCATCGCGCGCAGCTCCCGGCCCGCGACCCGGCCGAGGGCTCGGGCGTCGGATCTCGACGCACCGGCGCCGACGGCCATCGCGCCCGGGAACAGGGCGGCGGGCTTGCCGACCCGGCAGACGATGCCGTGCTCCTGGTCGGTGGAGATCAGCACGGGCAGCCCGCGCGGCTGCTCCAGGGACGCCTGCTGGATCCCGTTCGACAGGTCCGCGATCTGATGCGGATCGCGGGTGTTGTGCGCCCAGGTGAAGTAGATGATCCCGCCGACCCGGTACTCGGCGATCAGCTCGGCGGCCGTGCGCACGCCGAGCTCCTTGAGGTTGGCGTCGATGTCGGCCTGGTCGGGGGCGGTGGCGGAGTGGCCGTAGACCCGCGTCACGAAGAGCTGGCCGACCTTCTCCTCCAGGGTCATGCGGGAGATGAGGGTGCGAAGGTGCCGGTCGTCGGGGGCGGCGTACGACGTCCCGCCGATTGTCAGTGCGGCGGTGGCGCCGACGGTGGCGGCGAGGACGGTACGTCTGGAGGGGTGTGCGGTGTTTCCCGTGCTTCCGGTACTGGAGTCGCGCACGTGCGCTCCTTCCCTCGTGAAGGAAACTTCCGAGGTGTCACCAATATCCGGGAAGTTTCTGCCAGTCAAGGGTGTGCACAGTAGCGCGGAAAGGGGTCCGGACCGGGCAGGTGGCGCTGTCGGGGAGGGGCCGCCATCGGCGCTGTTGGAGGGGGGCGCGCCGATGGCGGCTTGCTGCCGGCCGCAGTTCGGCGGAGAGGGTAGGTCAGCGTTCGCAGCCAGCAGCGAGGCCGACACCGGACCACGGTGACTCTCCGGCAGCTTGGGGGTTGGACGGGCCGGGACACGGCGGGGTTCCCGGCTCGGGCGGATTTCCCGAAGTTGGTGAGCCAGGGGTGGGTGGGGTGGGCGGGGCGCGGCGGGAAGCGGTCCATCCCGTGGACGTCCAGGCGCTGGGCGCGGCCGTCGGGCGATCATGAGGCCATGCCCGTAGTCGACATTCCAGGCTCGAAGTCCATCACCGCCCGCGCCCTCTTCCTGGCGGCCGCGGCCGACGGTGTCACCACCCTCGTACGCCCGCTCCGTTCGGACGACACGGAGGGCTTCGCCGAGGGCCTGGTACGGCTCGGCTATCGGGTGGGGCGCTCGCCGGAGGCCTGGCAGGTGGACGGCCGCCCGCAGGGCCCCGCGGTGACGGAGGCGGACGTGTACTGCCGCGACGGCGCCACCACGGCCCGCTTCCTGCCGGCCCTGGCGGCGGCCGGCCACGGCACGTACCGCTTCGACGCGTCTCCCCAGATGCGCCGGCGCCCGCTGCTCCCCCTGACCCGGGCCCTGCGCGACCTGGGTGTGGACCTGCGGCACGGGGAGGCCGAGGGCCACCACCCGCTGACGGTGGTGGCGGCGGGCGTCGAGGGCGGGGAGGTCACGCTCGACGCGGGCCAGTCCTCGCAGTACCTGACGGCGTTGCTGCTGCTGGGCCCGCTGACCCGGACGGGCCTGCGGATCGCGGTGACGGACCTCGTCTCGGTGCCGTACGTGGAGATCACCATCGCGATGATGCGGGAGTTCGGGGTCGAGGTGCGGCGGGACGGGAACGTCTTCGTCGTCCCGCCGGGCGGCTACCGGGCGACGACGTACGCGATCGAACCGGACGCGTCCACGGCCAGTTACTTCTTCGCGGCGGCGGCCGTGACCGGCGGCGAGGTCACGGTTCCCGGCCTCGGAACGGGGGCGCTCCAGGGCGACCTGGG
Source organism: Streptomyces sp. MMG1533 (assembly GCF_001279775.1). Lineage (GTDB taxonomy): Bacteria > Actinomycetota > Actinomycetes > Streptomycetales > Streptomycetaceae > Streptomyces. The sequence goes on from NZ_LGDG01000156.1 coordinate 17,532, forward strand.
CTTCGTCGACGTACTGCGGCGGATGGGCGCCGAGGTGTCCGTCGGCGCGGACGGCACGACGGTCAGGGGAACCGGCCGGCTGCACGGCCTCACGGTCAACATGCGGGACATCTCGGACACCATGCCGACCCTGGCCGCGATCGCCCCCTTCGCCTCCGGCCCCGTACGGATCGAGGACGTGGCGAACACCCGCGTGAAGGAGTGCGACCGCCTGGAGGCCTGCGCGGAGAACCTGCGACGGCTGGGGGCGACGGTGGAGACCGGCCCGGACTGGATCGAGATCCGGCCGGCCGGCGCCGATGGCCTGGTGGGATCGGAGATCACGTCGTACGGCGACCACCGCATCGTGATGTCCTTCGCGGTGACGGGACTCCGCACGCCGGAAATCTCGTTCGACGACCCCGGATGCGTACGCAAGACTTTCCCCGGTTTCCATGAGGAGTTCGGGGCGCTGCGCGCACGGCTGTGAGGGACGGGGCGGGGATGGACCACAAGCTGGAGGGGCCGGTCCTGGAGGGGGCGCTGGTCCGCCTGGAGCCGCTGGAGCACCGGCACGCCGCCGAGCTGGCGGTGGCGGCGGAGGAGAACCGCGGGACCTACGAGTTCACGTGGGTGCCCCGGGCCGGCGAGGTCGAGGACTACGTGACCGCGCAGCTCGCCCGCGCGGCAACGGGACGACTCGCGCCCTACGCGCAGATCTCCCTGCTCACCGGACGGGCGGTCGGCGCCACGGCCTACTGGGAGCCGCGCTGCTGGCTGACGGACGACCGGCTCGACGCGGTCGAGGTCGGCTTCACCTGGCTCGCCGCCTCGGCCCAGGGCACGGGCATCAACGCCGAGGCCAAGCTCCTGCTGTTCCGGCACGCCTTCGAGAAGTGGGGCGTGTCCCGGGTCGACCTGAAGACGGACGCCCGCAACGACCGCTCCCGCGCGGCGATCCAGAGCGTGGGCGCCCGATTCGAGGGCGTGCTGAGAAGCTGGTCGCGCTCCTGGGCGCCGGGTGAGGACGGACTGTTGCGCGACTCCGCGATCTTCTCGATCACGGCGGCGGAGTGGCTGGAGTGCCGGGGGAGGCTGGAGGAGCGGGTGGCGCGGTTCGTGGCGCGTGGCTAGCGGGGACCTGACCGGGTCCGGGCGAGCGCCGATACGACTCGCGCGGGGCGCGACCGGGTTCCGGGACCGGCGCGATGAACCGCTTCCGGCGACGGACATGAAGCTGTTCCGCGCCGCGTGCTTCGAGGCCGCCAGGGCAGTCGGGGGGCGGGTCGACATCCTGAGGATCCCCGGACCGTCGACCTTCGAGGCCGTCACGATCACCGGCCGCGGAGAGTCCCGCACCGTCCTGTGCCACGCCCACCTGCCCCTGGTCGCCTTCACGGACACCCCGCCGGAGCCGGGACGTCCCCTGTCGAGGTTCGTGGACCCGCCGAGCTGGGCCGACGGCTTCGGTGCGGTCGGCCTGCGGGCCCTGCGGGCCGGCGAGCTGAGTACGCCGATGAGCAGGGTGGACGTGGGCGAACTGGCGGCGGCCGAGCTGGAGCAGGCGCGCTACTGGCAGCCGGACGCGCTGAGCGACCTGCTGTTCAACTGGTGGGACTGACGGGGGAGTCGGCCGTGACCCCGAGGAACTCCCCGTGACGCCGAGCGATCCACCAGCAGCGGGACTCTCGACGCGGTGACCCTGGTCAGTACGGCATCCGGAGGTCGCCGAGTTCGCCCCGCCGCCGCTGCGGTTCACCCTGCCCGGGCCCACCGTCCTCGTCGCCGGCGACGACGACCCGTACTGCCCGGAGGGGGCCGGGCTTCTGTTCGGTGACCCGCTGGGCATCCCCACCGACCTTCTCCCCGGCGCCGCCCACCTCGACCTGGACGCCGGGTACGGGCCCTGGCCCGCCGTACTGGACTGGTGTCTCGACCCCGCCGCGAAGATCACGGCTCGGGACGCCGACGGCTGAGCCGCGGGGATGCGCTACGCCGACTCGTTGAGCAGCCGGGCCAGGTGGTCGTGGCCCGCGCGCAGCAGGTCGGGGAGCGGGGCGGCCGCCTCGTACCACCGCTTCTCGTACTCCCAGCACAGCCAGCCGTCCCAGCCGTTGCGGCAGAGGACGTCGACACACTCGGTGAGGGGGAGGACGCCGGCGCCGAGGCGCAGAGGGGTCGTGTCGTCGGGGGAGGCGATGTCCTTGACCTGGACGTAACCGAGGTACGGGGAGAGGGCCGCGAACGTCTCCGCGGGCTGTTCGCCGCCCAGCCAGGTGTGCATGACGTCCCAGAGGGCGCCGACCTGGCGGTGGCCGACCAGGCCGAGGACGCGGATCGCGTCGGCGCCGGTGCGGTGCGAGTCGTGGGTTTCGAGGAGGATGCGGACGCCGAGGTCGGCGGCGTACTCCGCGGCCGTGCCGAGGCGTCCGGCGGCCGTGGCGTCGGCCTCCTCCCGGCTCTGCCCGGCGGCGCCGCCGGGGAACACCCGGATGAAGGGGGCACCGAGGTCGCGGGCGAGGTCGAGCAGGCGGCGGATCTCCTCGATCACGGGGCCGTCGTCGCCCGGCGCGGCGACCCGCGCGTACCCCGCGATCCCCAGGACCTCCACGCCCGCCGCTTTGAACTCGGCGGCCACGTCGGTGCGTTGGGCGAGGTCGAGGCCGGGGTGGACCGGCTCCTCCGGATCGGCGCGCAGTTCGACTCCGTGGTAGCCGTACGTGGTCGCGAGCCGCAGTACTTCGGGGAGGGGCAGGCCGGGGACACCGAGGGTGGAGAACGCCAGTTTCATGGTCCCTACTGTCACTCGTCGGTGCCGTTGAGGTCCAGGCGCCAGTCCTGGCCGTTCAGGTCCTTTCCGAACGAGCGGTGGGGTTTCTCGGCGACGAGGACGAATCCGTGGCGTCGGTAGATGCGGCGGGCGGCGGAGAGGACGTCGTTGGTCCACAGGACCAGGTCGCGGTAGCCGACGCCGCGCGCGAAGTCGACGACCGCCCCGACCAGCCGGTCGCCGATGCCGAGCCCCCGCGCGTCCGGCTCGACCAGCAGCAGCCGCAGCCGGGCGGTGGCGGGCGCCTCGTCCCGTACGCACATCACGCACCCCACCGGCCGCCCGTCCAACTCGGCGATCCACACCCGCTCCAGGTGCGGATCGTGGTCCTCCGCGAAGTCGGCGACGATCCTCGCGACCAGGCCCTCGTAGTCGGCGTTGAAACCGTACTCGGCCGTGTACAGCGCGGCGTTGCGCTGCACGATCCAGCCGAGGTCGCCGGGGCCCGGCTCGCGCAGGACGACGTCCTCACGGCGGGGCGGGCGACCGTCGGACAGGAGCTCCCGCACGGTCCGCATCGCCGCGGAGAGGCGGGGGCGGTCGGCGGACGGGACGGTGGCGAGCAGGGCGCCGACGCTCTCGTTCGCGCGCTCGGCGAGCAGGCCGGCGGTCTCGCGTCCGTGCGCGGTGAGCGAGACGTGGCGCCGCCGGGGGTCGAGGTGGGAGGTGGCCCGCTCGATCAGCCCGTCCTGCTCGAACTTGTTCAGGATCCGGCTCAAGTACCCGGCGTCCAGGGAGAGTTCGACACGCAGGTCGGCCGCGTCCGTACGCGGGGAGTGCGCGAGTTCGTACAGCACGCGGGACTCGGTGAGGGTGTAGGGGGCGTACAGGTGGCGGCTGTAGTCCAGCGCGCCGATGACGTTCGTGTAGAAGCGGTTGAAGGCGCGGATGTCCTGGACGGTCATGTCGACCCACCCCCGATGGTCCGATGGGGCCCGACGGCCCGATGGTTGACTCAGTCAGAGATAACGCTGGGTCGAGCGTAGGCCGCCGGGGCGCCGTCCGTCCATGGCCGTGCGGCGCCCGGGCCCTCGGCTTGCTACGCGTCCTTGGCGGCCCGATACACGCACGCCTGCGTGCCGGTCGGCGCGGCCGCCGTCGACACCAGCTCGAAGGCGGCCTTCGTCCCGTCCTCCGGGAAGATCGACTTGCCGCCGCCGAGCATCACCGGCATGACGATGAGCCGCAGCTCGTCGACCAGGCCCTCGCTCAAAAGCGTGCGGGAGAGCGAGGGGCTGCCCATGATCAGGAGATTGCCGCCGTCGCTCTCGCGCAGCTTGCGGATGTGGGCGAGAGCCTCGTCGCCGGGGATACGGGTCGTGTTGTCCCAGGTCAACTGGTCATCCGTGAGCGTCCGGGACACGACGTACTTCGCAATGGAGTTCATCCGGTCCGCGAACGGATCCCCGGCCCGCTCCGGCCACGCCCTCGCCATCATCTGCCACGTACGCCGCCCGAACAGCAGCGCGTCGGCCTCCCGCATCGCCGCGTCGAAGGCCCCACCGGCGACCTCCGGGTCGAAGAACTGGTGCGTCCAGCCACCGTGCGCGAACCCGCCCTCGGTGTCCTCCTCCGGCCCGCCCGGCGCCTGCACGACGCCGTCCAGGCTGATGAAAGCGGTGATGACGATGCTCATGGGACCCACTCCGGTTCCTCGCGGACGCCGAACCGACGTGTTCGGCGATTACGGCTGTACAGACCGGGGCGCGGCGAGGAACTCATCGGTAAAGCCGAGCCGTTTCCGCGACGCTGTCCTCGACACCACTGCCCGTCGGCCGACCGCAGGCTTCCACCCAACGGGGCGGCAGGTACGGCGACGGGTGGATGGGGCTGGCGGGAGAGGTGAGGGCACGTCGACGAGCACACCTGGCCCACCCACTTCACCCGCCCGCCCGCTGGGGCCAGCGCCGGTCCGGGTCTCTCAGCCCGTCCGGCGTTCGAGGATGAGCTCGACCGTCCCGATCCCCCGCCCACCCGCTGGGGGCGCTCCCTTGCGGCGCCGGTCCGCATCTCTCAGCCCGTCCGGCGTTTGAGGACGAGGCCCGTTCGGGGCCGAGCGGGGGTCTGGGGGCGGCAGCCCTCAGGGCAAGGTCCACCTCTCGACCGACCGAGACGGGTGGCAGGGTGGGCAAAGGCCTGGGGGTCCGGGGGCGGAGCCCCCGGCAGACGACCACACCAACGCCGGGTCACCGCACAGGCACCGGCGAGCTCACCCCCGCGGAACCCCGGAGGACCCCCGCACCATCAACTCCCCCCGAACCGTGGCGATCCCACCCGGCGGCGGCTCCTCCCGCCCCATCGCGATCCGCCCCGCCCGAGCCCCCGCCTCCGCGAGCGGCAGCCGAACCGTCGTAAGAGACGGCACCGCATCGATGCTGAAGGGAAGATCGTCGAACCCGGCCACCGACACGTCGTCCGGAATCCGCAGCCCGGAGTCCCGCAGCGCCGCGCACGCGCCCAGCGCGACGGAGTCGTTCGCCGCCACCACCGCCGTCAACGACGGATCCCGCCGCAGCAGCTCCAGCGTGGCCTCGTAGCCCGAGCGCCGGTCGTACCGCCCGTGGACGGTCCACCGAGGGTCCTCGTCGATGCCGTGGGCCGCGAGCGCCTCCCGGTGTCCTTCCAGCCGGTGGCGGGTCGTCGTACGTTCCTCCGGACCCGCGATGTACCCCAGCCGCCGATGCCCGAGCCCGATGAGGTGCTCGGTCAGCTCCCGCCCGCCCCCACGGTTGTCGAAGGTCAGCGCGATCGCCTGGGTGTCCGGCGCCGGCGGTCTCCCGCACAGCACCACCCGCGTCCCCGCCTCCGCCAGCTTCCGCAGCTTCGCCGTCATGGCCGCCGCGTGCGGCACGTTCTCCATGGCACCGCCGGTCAGCACGACCGCCGCCGCCCGCTGCCGCTGCAGCAGCGTGAGGTAGGTCAGCTCGCGCTCCGGGGAGCCCCCGGTGTTGCACACGACCGCCAGTCGCTCGCCCCCCGCGCGCCCGCCCGGCCCACCGATCTCGGACTGGATCGCGCCCGCCATGATCCCGAAGAACGGGTCGGCGATGTCGTTCACCAGGATCCCGACCAGGTCGGACGTCGCCGCCGCCAGGGAGCTCGCCGGGCCGTTCAGTACGTAGTCCAGCTCGTCCACCGCCCGCAGCACCCGCTCACGGGTGGAGGCGGCGACGGGGTAGTTCCCGTTGAGCACGCGCGACACCGTCGCGGGGGAGACCTGGGCGCGGGCCGCCACGTCCGCCAGGGTCACCGTCATGTCGTCGTCCTCCGGTCGCGCATCTCGTCGTACCTCGTCGTACACACACCGACCTGAGCCGGTCCCTCGTCGTACACGGGCCAACGGCCCTCACCGACCTGAGCCGGTCCCTCGTCGTACACGGGCCAACGGCCCTCACCGGTTCCCACAGCCGTGACCCGGCCACAGGTCGGCCACCGGCCGGCCATGGGTAAGCCAGGGGCAGGCCATGGGTAAGTCAAAGGTGTCGACCAGACCCTAAAGCCCCAGCCCCCTGGTGTTCGCCCCCTCGAACAACTCAACCGCGTCACGGTCTTGTCTGGACCGCTGCTCAGAGGCTAGCTTCTCATCAGATAGAAAGCGCTTGCTGTAACGCTCATCAGTAGAGGCGTACGCGGCGCGCACAACCGCGTACGAAACGCGCACGACGCCGCGTACGACGCCTACGAAGGGAATGACGTGACACGCAAGACGGTGCGTATCGCCATGAACGGCGTGACCGGGCGCATGGGCTACCGCCAGCACCTGGTCCGCTCCATCCTGGCGCTCCGCGAGCAGGGCGGCCTCGACCTCGGCGACGGCACCGTGCTGTGGCCGGAGCCGATCCTGGTCGGCCGCCGCGAGCACGCCCTCCGGGCGCTGGCAGAGCAGCACGGCCTGGAGCACATCTCCACGGACGTCGACGAGGTCCTCGCCGACCCGACCGTCGACATCTACTTCGACGCCCAGGTCACCTCCGCCCGCGAGGAGGCGATCAAGAAGGCGATCGCCGCGGGCAAGCACATCTACACGGAGAAGCCGACGGCCACCGGCCTCGAAGGCGCCCTGGAACTCGCCCGCCTGGCCAACGAGAAGGGCATCAAGCACGGCGTCGTCCAGGACAAGCTCTTCCTCCCGGGCCTGCTCAAGCTCAAGCGCCTCATCGACGGCGGCTTCTTCGGCCGGATCCTCTCCATCCGCGGCGAGTTCGGCTACTGGGTCTTCGAGGGCGACTGGCAGACCGCCCAGCGCCCGTCCTGGAACTACCGTGCCGAGGACGGCGGCGGCATCGTCGTCGACATGTTCCCGCACTGGGAGTACGTCCTGCACGAGCTGTTCGGCCGCGTGAAGTCCGTCCAGGCCCTCACCGCCACGCACATCCCGCAGCGCTGGGACGAGAACGACAAGCCCTACGACGCCACCGCCGACGACGCCGCCTACGGCATCTTCGAGCTCGACGGCGGCGCGATCGCCCAGATCAACTCCTCGTGGGCGGTCCGCGTCAACCGCGACGAACTCGTCGAGTTCCAGGTGGACGGTACCGAGGGCTCGGCGGTCGCCGGTCTGCGCAACTGCCGCGTCCAGCACCGCAGCGCCACCCCCAAGCCCGTCTGGAACCCGGACATCCCCGCCACCGAGGTCTTCCGCGACCAGTGGCAGGAAGTGCCCGACAACTCCGAGTTCGACAACGGCTTCAAGGCCCAGTGGGAGCTCTTCCTCAAGCACGTCTACGCCGACGCCCCCTACCACTGGGACCTCCTCGCCGGCGCCCGCGGCGTCCAGCTCGCCGAGCTGGGCCTGAAGTCGTCGGCCGAGGGCCTCCGTCTCGACGTACCGGAGATCTCGCTGTGACCATCCGACTCCCCGACTCCAAGGGCGGGTTGCGGACGTACGAGCCCCGCCCCGAACCCCTCGCCGTCACCTCCGGCGCCGCCTTCACCTCCCGTACGGTCTTCTCGGCGGCCCACGTCGTCGCCGACCCGTACGCCGACGTGTCGCCCGATTCGCCGGCCGCCGTCGACTGGGACGCCACCCTCGCCTTCCGCCGCCACCTGTGGTCCCACGGGCTGGGCGTCGCCGAGGCCATGGACACCGCCCAGCGCGGCATGGGCCTGGACTGGGCGGGCGCGGCCGAGCTGATCCGCCGCAGCGCCGCCGAGGCCAAGTCGGTCGGCGGCCTCGTCGCGTGCGGTGTCGGCACCGACCAGATCGCGGCCGGTTCCCTGAAAGAAGTCCGGGCCGCGTACGAGGAGCAGCTCGCGGTCGTGGAGGAGTCCGGCGCGCAGGCCATCCTGATGGCCTCACGGGCACTGGCGGCTGCGGCTTCCGGCCCCGAGGACTACCTCGACGTCTACGGCCATCTCCTCCGCCAGGCCGCCGAGCCGGTCATCCTGCACTGGCTCGGCCCGATGTTCGACCCGGCGCTGGAGGGCTACTGGGGCTCGACCGACCTCGACGCGGCGACGGACACGTTCCTGGAGGTCATCGCCGCCCACCCGGACAAGGTGGACGGCATCAAGGTCTCCCTCCTGGACGCCCAGCGCGAGATCGACCTGCGCCGCAGGCTCCCGAAGGGCGTGCGCTGCTACACGGGCGACGACTTCAACTACCCCGAGCTGATCGCGGGCGACGAGCAGGGCTTCAGCCACGCGCTGCTCGGCATCTTCGACCCGCTGGGGCCCCTGGCGGCCGAGGCGGTACGGGCGTTGGACACGGGGAACGTGCCCGGCTTCCGCGAACTCCTCGACCCCACCGTCGAGTTGTCCCGCCACCTCTTCCAGACGCCGACCCGCTTCTACAAGACGGGCGTGGTGTTCCTGGCGTGGCTCGCGGGGCATCAGAGCCACTTCACGATGGTCGGCGGCCTGCAGTCGGCCCGCTCCCTCCCGCACTTCGCCCGCGCCTACGAACTCGCCGACGGCCTGGGCCTGTTCCCGGACCCGAAGCGGGCCGAGGAACGGATGAAGAACCTGCTCAGCCTGTACGGAGTGACCCAGTGAGCACCGGACTCGAACGCTTCTCCATCAACCAGATGACGGTCAAGCAGCTGTCGATGCCAGAACTGGTCGACAGCTGCCTCGAGTTGGGCGTCCCGGGCGTGGGCCTCTGGCGCGAGCCCGTCCAGTCGTACGGCGTGGAGGCGACGGCGAAACTGATCCGCGACGCGGGTCTGGCCGTCACCACCCTCTGCCGCGGCGGCTTCTTCACCGCGATCGACCCGGACGAGCGCGCGGCGGCCCTGGCCGACAACCGCCGGGCGGTCGACGAGGCCGCCACCCTCGGCACCGACGTGCTGGTCCTGGTCTCCGGTGGCCTGCCGGCCGGCTCCAAGGACCTGCACGGAGCCCGGGAACGGATCGCCGACGCGCTGGCCGAGCTGGGCCCGTACGCGGAGCAGCACGGTGTGAAGCTGGCCATCGAGCCGCTGCACCCCATGTACGCCGCCGACCGCTGCGTGGTCTCGACGCTCACCCAGGCCCTCGACCTCGCCGAACGCTTCCCGGCCCACCAGGTCGGTGTCACGGTGGACACGTACCACATCTGGTGGGACGACACGGCGCCGGCGCAGATCGCCCGGGCGGGCGCGGGCGGCCGTATCCACACCTTCCAGCTCGCCGACTGGACCACCCCGCTGCCGGAGGGCGTCCTGAACGGCCGCGGGCAGATCGGCGACGGCTCGATCGACATGCGGGAGTGGAAGGGCTACGTGGAGGCGGCCGGATACACCGGGCCGATCGAAGTCGAGCTGTTCAACGACGAGTTGTGGGCGCGGGACGGCCGGGAGGTGCTGGCGGAGACAGCTTCGCGGTTCGTGGAACACGTGATCCAATGAGCGTGTGACCGACACGAGCGCTTCGCTGGGGCCGCTCAACCTGTTCGACGGCCGCTGGGTGGTGGGGGACGTCCGGCGGCCGGACGGGTATTGGGTGGAGTTCCGCGCGGACGGGCTGTACCAGCACGCGCGGGATTCCGAGGGGCAGGTGATTCCCTGGCCCCGGATCATGCTCGGCATTGGCTTCACCCTCGGCGGCAAGTACCCGTCGAGAGGCTCTTACAGCATGTGGGGGATGCTCGGTGGGCTGCCGGGTCCCTGGAAGGGGCGGTTCGGCGGCTACCTGCACATGACGCTGCGCCACCCGTACGAGGACTGGGTGGCTCGCTTCGACCGCCATCCCCGCTGGTACCCCGGCGCCCAGCTCGTGCTGTTCGAGGAGCTGCTGCGCCAGACGGGTGTCGCGGATGAGCTGCACCTGCTCGGCGACAGGGTCTGGCTGGGGAGCGTGGTCGCTCAACTGGCGCCTCGGCGTCCCTGGACACAGCGCAGCCTGCGAGACGCGGTGAAACGGGCCAGGAAGATCGCGCCGCCCTCGGCCGGCGAGGCGGCGAGCTGATGCGCGCATCGGTGGCCGCACTGTGGCGCTACCCGGTGAAGTCGATGCTGGGCGAGCGGCTTCCCGCGGCCGAGGTGACCGAGCGCGGCCTGGCGGGCGACCGTCGACTGGCCCTGCTGGACCGGGAGACGGGAAAGATCGCGAGCGCCAAGAACCCGCGACTGTGGCGGGCGCTGCCGACCTGCACCGCGACGCTCACCGAGGGCGGGGTGCGAATCACCGCACCGAACGGCACCGAAGTGCTCGGCCCCGGCGCCCTCTCGGAGATCGTGGGCCGCGCGGTCACGCTGACCGACGTACCCCCGTCGGACGCTACGCTCGACCGGTCCCGGCCGGAAGAAGTCCTGCGTGCGGGCGTGGACGCCCAGGTGGACGCCGAAGTCGTCCGGTTCGGGTCGGCGTCCCCGCCCGGCACCTTCTTCGACTACGCGCCGATCCACCTGATCACCACCTCGACTCTGGCGAGGATCGCCGCGCTGAGCCCGCGCGGGACCGTCGAGGTGTGCCGCTACCGGCCCAACCTGGTCGTCGACACCGGCGACGACGAGGGCTTCGTGGAACACGACTGGGCCGGCGGGGAGCTGCGGATCGGCGACCGGCTCACGCTCCGCGTCCTCGCGTCGACTCCCCGCTGCGCGGTCCCCACCCTCGCCCACGGCGACCTGCCCCGCGACCCCGACGCCCTGCGCATCCCCGCCCGGCACAACCGCGTCCACGCCCTGCCGGGCCGCGAGCCGGAGCCGTGTGCCGGGGTGTACGCGCAGGTGGTGCGGGGCGGGTGGGTGCGGGAGGGCGACGCAGTGCGGGTCTGAGCGCCGCGCCGAAAAATATCCGGGAATGCCGTACAACCCTTCTCGCACCCGGTGTGTCGTACATGGCATCAGGACTTCTAGGAGGGGGATCCGGGGGGATTGCGGGGGTTCTGATGTGGAGGGGAAAACCCGAGGGGGCCCGGTCGAAGGACTGGGCCCCCTCGAATTTGCCCGGCCCCGTCTCGTGGTTGCCGTGGTTGCCGTGGTTGCCGTTCCCGGCCGGTACCGGTGCGTCGGCTGTGACGCGGTGGAGTGGCTGAATCGGCGCATTGCCCGTGTGGCGGCCGTGGCCCACGCTGCTCCCTGAGCAGGACCACGGTCGCTTCAGGGGCGGGGTTGGGTTTCGTGCTGCGTGTCCACTTCACACCCGAGGACCTCGCCCGCGTCCGGGTCGCGAGCGCGCCCGACCCGCTCTGGGAGATCACCTGCAGCCTGCACCGGCTGCAGACCTCGCGAGGGCGCTGGGCCTACGCCGACTGGTATCGAGAGACCCGGGCCACCCTCGCGGGCACGGCGCTCGGGGACGCGGTGCGCCGGCTGCTCGTCCCGGTGCTGCCCCGGGCGCGTTACCTGCCCGACTTCCTGACGCCCCTCGAAGCCGCCGACGGGCTGGAACGGGGCTTCGCGGCGATCGTCGACACCCCGCCGAAGCGGGTCGCCCACGAGGTGCGGATGCTGGGCCGGCTCAGCGGCGCTCCGTCCTGGGCTCCCCGGCTGGTGGAACGTACGACCCGCGAGGAACTCGTCAAAGTCCTGCGCGCCTACCACGACGCCGTCGTCGCACCTCACCACGACCGCATCTGTTCCTCCGTCGCCGGCGAACGCGCCCTGCTCGCCCGCGAGAACCTCGACACCGGCATCGACGGACTGCTCGCCGGACTGTCGTCCGCCATCCGCTGGCAGCCGCCGGTCCTCCACGTCGACTACGTCGTGGACCGCGACCTGCACCTCGGCGGCCGCGGGCTGCGTCTGGTCCCTTCCTACTTCTGCTGGCAGTCGCCGGTCTCCCTGGCGGACGACGCCCTGCAACCGGTGCTGATCTATCCCGTGCACGGCACCCGGCTCCCCGACCCCGCGTGTCCCCCCGACGTCTCCCTCGCCGCCCTGCTGGGCCGCACCCGCGCCGCCGCGCTACGGGCGCTCGTTCTCGGGGCGACCACCTCGGAACTGGCCCGCTGCCTGGGCGTCTCGCCCGCCACCGTCACCCATCACACCACCGTGCTGCGCGACGCGGGCCTGATCATCAGCAGCCGTCGGCACAACACCGTGCTGCACACTCTCACCCCCCTCGGCGCGGCGATGCTCGGGCAGAAGTCACCGGCCGCGCGCGCCGAACCGGCGGCCCGCGTCGAGATCCAGTCACGCGCCACGGCGTCGCAGCCGTCCCCATGAGGCCCAGACTCGTCCCCTGAGCCCCGCCGGTCTCACGAGCACCACCGGAGCAACGGCCTCCGGCTCCCGGCCCGGGCCTTTCGAGCACCGTCGAAGGTCGTGGTCCGGGTCCGTCCGGCTCTGCGAGCGTGTCCGGCGAAAGCACACCCGGGCGGGCGGACCGCCCCGCCCGTGACGACCGTAGAAGGGGGAAACCATGAAGAGAGCCATCGCCTCCGGCGCGTTCGCACTCGTCACCGCAGCGACCTGTCTGGTGCTCGCGCCCACCGCGTCCGCGGCGCCGGACGCATGCGTGACGAGCACGCTGACGACCGGATCGAACGAGGGTGTGGGCACCCAGGTCAGGAAGTCGTCCACCAGCACCTGCGGCGACCTCAACCTCACCTACACCGACGACAAGACGCAGTACGGCTACGACGGCTACGCCGGCCGTCTCTACCACAGCTCCAGCAGCCGCTGGATCACCTGTGACGCGGGCTACGTCTGGGCCTACGACGGCAGCCACAGCGTCAACGACAGCAAGTTCTGGCTGTGCACCGACGTCTCCGACAACACCCTGTTCACGGTGGCGAGCGCCGCGAACGGCGGCGACACCGTCCGCATCACCCACTGACCCGATCCCGGCCCGCGAGGGTGCCGTCCGGACCCGGACGGCACCCCCCGGCGACCGGGAGGAGAGGAGTGATCCGGATGATCCGGGCCCCGTTCCTGGTGCGCATGGCGGTCGCGACCGCCGCCCTGCTCGCCACCGCGTGCTCCGCCGACCACGGCCGGTCGCCCGAGACCTCGGCCGCGCTCGTGGCCCCCGCCCGCCTCGGCCGTGCCCTGCCGGACGACCCCGTGCGCATGGTCCTGCCGGCCACGGGTGCCGAGACGCGGTGGACGCAGGGCCTGGACGTGTTCGGCCGGCAGGTGGCGCGAGCCGCGACCCTCGCCTGTGCACACGAGAGCGGAATCGGGCTCCCCGAGGAGGTGCCGCTCGCGTTCATCCGGTTCTTCGAACTCCCCGACCTGGACTTCATCGCCCGGCACGGACTGAGCGCCAGCGCCGAGGTCCCCACCGACGCGACCCCCTCCGGCACGGCCCGTGCCGGCAGCGCGGCGGCGGTGAGCCGCTGCCGCGCTGCAGGTACGACGGCCGCCGACGCACTGCGCGACATCTATGTCCCGCTCCAGCAGCAGTGGATCGGTGAAGTCGTCTCCCTGCGCAGCGATCCCGCCGTGCTGCGGGCCCGGCGCGGCCTGCCGGACTGTCTGGCCGGGCAGGGCATCCCGGCTCGCGACGAGCAGAGCTTCATGTCCGTGGCCGACGTCCGCCAACAGACCGCCGCCCCCGCCGATCTCCCCGGCACGGCACGCGAGTTGGGCCGCACGTACGCCCTCTGCATGCGCCCCGTCGAAGCCGTCCGCGAACCGGCCCGGCTGCGCCTGCGCGCCCGCTTCCTGACCGAGCACGCCGACGAGATCCGGGAGTTGCGCAAGACCCTGGTCCCGGCACTCCACCGCGCCGAGAAGGAGTACGGCGTCCCGCTCATCTTTCCCGCGCCCTAGTCTTTCCCGCGCCCTAGAAGAACACCCCGCACCGCAGCAGCACGTTCGCATACGGCCGCGCCTCCCCGGTCCGTACGACCAGACGCGCGCCCCCAGACAGCTCCTTGAGCTTCTCGTGCGGGACCAGGGCGAGGTCGGGAAAGTGCCCGTCCAGCAGCACCGAAGCCGCCGGATTGGCCTCCCGTACCTCGGTCGCCGCGGTCGCGCCCTCGACCACCAGCTCGGCCAGCAGCCCCTCCAGCACCTCGGCGAAGGACGGCACCCCGGCGCGGAAGGCGAGGTCGACGACCCGCGGCCCGCCGGGTATGGGCATGCCGGCGTCGCACACCAGCACGCCGTCCCCGTGGCCCAGCTCGGCCAGCGCGCCGGAGAGATGGCGGTTGAGGATGCCGGCCTTCTTCACAGGGCCTCGACCTCCGCCGCCGTCGGGAACGACTCCTGCGCGCCTCGCTTCGTCACCGCAGACGCCCCGACCCGGGACGCGTAAGCGGCCGCCTCCGCAAGCGACGCACCGGCGCCCAGCCGATACGCCAGCGCCGCGGTAAAGGCATCGCCCGCTCCGGTCGTGTCCACGGCGGCCACCTTCACGGACGGGACACGGGCCACGCCCTCCGCGGACGCCACCAGCGCACCCTCCGCGCCCAGCGTCACCACCACCGACCGCGGCCCCTTCGCGAGCAGGACCCGCGCCCAGTCCTCGGGCCGCTCGCCGGCACGGGCGTCCCCGAGGATCACCTTCGCCTCGTGCTCGTTGACGATCAGCGGGTCGCAGGCCGCCAGCAGCTCCGGGGGGAGCGGACGCGGCGGTGACGGGTTCAGGACGAAGCGGCTGTCCGGCGCGAGATGGCGAACGACCTCCACGACCGTCTCCAGCGGGATCTCCAGCTGCGTGGACACCACACGGGAGGCCTGGAAGAGGCCGGCCGCCGCTCGCACGTCCCCCGGGGTCAGCCGGCCGTTCGCGCCCGGTGAGACCACGATGCTGTTGTCGCCCGACGGGTCCACGGTGATCAGCGCGACGCCGGTCGGCGCACCACCCACCACGACGCCCACCGTGTCGACACCGGCCGCCCGCTGGGAGTCGAGCAGCAGCCGGCCGTGCGCGTCGTCGCCGACCCGGGCCAGCAGGGCCGTACGGGCGCCGAGGCGGGCGGCGGCGACCGCCTGGTTCGCGCCCTTGCCGCCCGGGTGGACGGTCAGGTCGGTGCCGAGGACCGTCTCTCCGGGCCCGGGCCGTCGTTCGACGCCGATCACCAGGTCGGCGTTGGCCGACCCTACGACCAGTAGGTCGTAGTCGTACATGAATGGACTCCCCTAGTGAGTGACTCGGGGCGGGCGGCCTCGTGACCGCCCGCCCGCTCGCCGATGTCAGCCGCTGAACCCGGCCACGTTCTCCTGCGTGACCACCTTCACCGGCACCTTCACCGTCTCCTCGACCTTCTTGCCCTCGAGTGCCTTCAGCGCGTTGTCCACGGCAATCCTGCCCAGCTGGGTCGGCTGCTGCGCCACGGACGCGTACAGCGTGCCCGCCTCGACCGCCTTCAGGCCGTCCGGCGTGCCGTCGAAGCCGACGACCTGGACGGACTTGCCGGCCTTGGAGCCCAGCGCCTTGATCGCGCCGAGGGCCATCTCGTCGTTGGCGGCGATGACGCCCTGGACGTCCGGGTGTGCCTGGAGCAGGTTCGACATCACGTCGAGGCCCTTGGTGCGGTCGAAGTCGGCCGGCTGCTGGGCCACGACCTGGATGCCCGGGTAGGCCTTGAGACCGTTCGCGAAGCCCTCGGCGCGCTCCCGGGCGGCGGAGGTGCCGGCCTGGCCCTGCAGGATCACGATCTTGCCCTTGCCGCCCAGCTTCTCGGCGACCGTCTTCGCGGCGAGTTCGCCGCCCGCGACGTTGTCGGAGGCGACCAGCGCGTCCGTCGTGGCCTTGTTGACGCCCCGGTCGACGGCGATCACGGGGATCTTCGCCTTGTCGGCGGCCCGTACCGAGGGGCCCGCCGCGTCCGAGTCCACGGGGTTGACGATGATCGCGTCGAAGCTCGAACTGGTGAAGTTCTGCAGCTGGTTGGCCTGCTGGGAGGCGTCGTTCTGCGCGTCCGTGACGGTGAGGTCCACGCCCTGCTTCTTCGCCTCGGCCTGGGCGCCCGCCCGGATCTGCACGAAGAAGGGGTTGTTGAGGGTGGACAGGGACAGACCGACCTTCGGCGTCGAGGACGAGGAGGAGCCGCCGTGCAGGAACGAGGTCGCGCCGACGATCGCCACGGTGACCACCGCGGCCAGCGCGTACGTCGTCGCCTGCTTGCCCCTGCCCCCGCCGGACGCGCCCGCCACCGGGGTCGCCCCGGCCTTGCGGCGCAGGGTGTCGAGCAGCACCGCCAGCGCGATGACGACACCGATGACGACCTGCTGCCAGAAGGCGGACACCGAAAGGAGGTTGAGACCGTTCCTCAGCACCGCCAGGATCAGCGCGCCGATCAGCGTGCCGGACGCCTTGCCGGTACCGCCCGCGAGCGAGGCGCCGCCGATGACGACCGCGGCGATCGCGTCCAGCTCGTAGCCGTCGGCGGCCTGCGGCTGCGCGGAGGACAACCGGGAGGCGAGCACGATGCCCGCGGCGGCGGCGAAGACGCCGGACAGGGCGTAGATGGCGAGCTTCTGCTTCTTCACCCGCAGGCCGGACAGCCGTGCGGCCTCCTCGTTGCCGCCGATCGCGTACATGGAGCGGCCGATGTACGTCCGGCCGAGCACGAAGGCGGCGATCAGCCCCATCACGATCATCACGAGGACCGGCACCGGCAACCAGCCGCCGAGGGTGTCACCGAGGTGGGAGACCGAGTCGGGGAAGGCTATCGGCGAGCCCTCGGAGATCACCAGCGACAGACCGCGGGCCACCGACAGCATGGCCAGCGTCGCGATGAACGGCGGCAGCTTGCCGTAAGCGACGAGGAAGCCGTTGACCAGGCCGGCCGCGATACCGGTGGCGATCGCGAGGACGACCGCCACGACGACCGGAACACCGTGTGAAGTCGCGCTCCAGGCAAGGACGGTGGCCGACAGCGCCGCCACCGAGCCGACCGACAGGTCGATGCCCGCCGAGACGATCACGAAGGTGACGCCGAAGGCGAGGATGGCGGTCACGGCCGCCTGGACGCCCACGTTCAGGAGGTTGTCGGTGGTCAGGAAGTCGCCCGACAGCGCCGACATGGCGACGACGAGGACGATCAGCGCGCTGAGCGCGCCGTTGTCGAGGAGCAGACGGCGGACCGCCGCGGCGCCACCGGCGCCCGCCCCGCTCTTGAGCGTGTCAGCGGCCACGGCCGGCCTCCGGTTCATTGGTAGGTGTGCTTACGGCGAGTGCCATCACGGCGTCCTGGGTGGCCTCGTCCGCGGAGAGTTCGCCCGCGATCCGGCCCTGGGCCATCACCAGGACGCGGTCGCTCATGCCCAGGACTTCGGGCAGATCGCTGGAGATCATCAGGACGGCGGCACCGGCGGCCGTCAGTTCGTTGATCAGCTGGTAGATCTCCACCTTGGCGCCGACGTCGATACCGCGCGTCGGCTCGTCGAGGATCAGCACCTTGGTGTCCGCAAGGAGCCATTTGCCGATGACGACCTTCTGCTGGTTGCCGCCGGACAGCGTCCTGACGTGCTGGCCGAGCCCGGCCATCCGCACGCCGAGCTGCTCGGCGATCCGCGCGGCCGACTCGCGCTGCCCCTTGAGGTCGACGAGCCCGGCACGGGTCGCCGACCGCATGGTCACCAGCCCGAGGTTCTCCTCGACGGACGCGTCCAGCACCAGCCCCTGGCCCTTGCGGTCCTCGGGGATCAGGCCGATACCGGCGGTCATCGCCGCGTTGACGTCGTCCTTGGGGACCGGGGCACCGGAGACCTTCACGGCGCCCTTGTCGTACGGGTCCGCCCCGAACACGGCCCGCACGACCTCCGTACGACCCGCGCCGACCAGCCCCGCGACACCGACGACCTCCCCGGCGTGCACCTCGAAGGTGACGTCGTGGAAGACACCGTCCCGGGTCAGCCCCTCGACGGTGAGCAACGCGCTCCCGGTGTCGGCCCGTTCGCGCGGGTACTGCTGCTCGATCGACCGCCCCACCATCAGGCGTACGAGTTCGTCCTCGGGCGTGTCGGCGGGGACCTGCCCCACGCTCCTGCCGTCGCGGATGACCGTCACCCGGTCTCCCAGGGCGGCGATCTCCTCCAGGTGGTGCGTGATGAAGACGATCCCGACGCCGTCCTCGCGCAGTTTGCGCACGATGGAGAAGAGCTTCTCGACCTCCTCGGAGGTGAGTACGGCGGTCGGCTCGTCCATGATCAGCACGCGCGCGTTCAGGCTGAGCGCCTTCGCGATCTCGACCATCTGGAGGCGCGCGATACCGAGTTCACGCACCCGCGCGCGTGGGGACACGTTCACGCCGACCCGCTCCAGCAGAACGGCGGCGTCCGCCTCCATCCTCTTCCGGTCGATCATCCCCAGGCGGCGCGGCTGCCGCCCCAGGAAGATGTTCTCGGCGACCGTCAGGTCGGGAACGAGGTTGAACTCCTGGTAGATGGTGGCGATCCCGAGGCGCTCGGAGTCCTGCGCACCGTGGATGCGCACCTCCTCGCCGCCGGCCAGGATCCGCCCGCCATCGGGCGTGTAGGCGCCGGAGAGCATCTTGATGAGGGTGCTCTTGCCCGCGCCGTTCTCACCGAGGAGCACGTGCACCTCGCCCCGGCGCAGGTCGAAGTCGACGCCGTCGAGCGCGACCACGCCGGGGAAGGTCTTCCGTATGCCCTCGATGCGCAGCAACTCGTCCGGGTTGCTCACGACTGGCTCCTTCTTACGGGGGACCGCACAGCGGGGGACTGTGCGGGGGGCGGCTCTGGGGGAGCCGACGGCTCTGAGGAGGCCGGTTCGCCGCACGAGCGGCGTACGACGAGACGGGCGGGGAGGGTGACGGACTCGGGAGGCCGCCCCTCGATGCGGTCGACGAGCGCGCGCACGGCGGCCCGCCCCAACTCGCCCGTGGGCTGGGCGATCGCGGTGATCGGCGGATCGGTGTGCACGAACCAGCGGATGTCGTCGAACGCGGCCAGCGCGATGTCCTCGGGAACCCGCAGCCCGCGCGCGCGGATCGCGTCCAGCGCACCCAGGGCCATCAGGTTGTCCGTGGCGAAGACGACCTCGGGCGGCTCGGGCAGGTCGAGGAAGCCCTCGGTGACCCGCCGCCCGCTGTCGGCCTGGAAGTCGCCCTGGCCCGTGTAGACGTCCGGAAGATCGAGACCGTACGCGTGCAGCGCCTCCCTGAAGGCCGCCACACGCTCCTGACCGGTCGTGGTCGCCGCCGGCCCCGCGATGATCGCGAGCCGTCGGTGACCGAGGCCGTGCAGATGGGCGACGAGGTCCCGCACGGCCTCCAGCCCGTCAGCCCGGACGACCGGCACGTCCACGCCCGGGATCCACCGGTCCACGAAGACCATCGGCGTCCCCGCGCGCGCGGCGTCCAGCATCAGCGGGGAGCCGCCGTCGGTCGGGGAGACGAGGAGGCCGTCGATACGGCGGTCCAGCAGGTTCCGTACATGGTGGTCCTGGAGGTCCGGCCGCTCGTCGGCGTTCCCGATGATGACGCTGTAGCCCAGCGCGCGGGCCTCCTCCTCGACGGAGCGGGCCAGCTCGGTGAAGTACGGGTTCATCACGTCGCTGATGACCAGGCCGAGGGTGTGGGTCTGGTCGGTGCGCAGCGACCGGGCGACGGCGTTCGGCCGGTAGCCCAGCACCTCGACGGCGGCCAGCACGCGTGCGCGTGCGTCCGCGCTGACCGACGGATGGTCGTTCAGGACACGCGAGACCGTGGCGACGGAAACGCCCGCCTCGGCAGCGACGTCCTTGATGCTCGCCATCGCCGCTCCACCTCCTTGTGGAACTCGTGCTTGTGGAACTCGTGGAACTCATGGAATCGATTACATCCACTGCGCAGAGAGGATTGGAATCGATTACACGCAACGGCGCAAGACCCCGAGACCGGATCGTGATGTCATGGGGCGCTCCGGTGCGGTCCGGTCGGGCGTACCAGGGGCCCCGGCCGCGTCCCGGTGGCCCTGGAGGACTGCGAGTTCGCTGTCGGTTCCGGGCGGTACCGTCGGATCATGGCTCAGGAAACGGGGAGCGGGGAGCGGCGACTGGCCGTGCTCGAAGGCGTACTGGAGCGGATCACGTACGCCAACGAGGAGAACGGCTACACGGTCGCCCGTGTCGACACCGGCCGAGGCGGCGGCGACCTCCTGACGGTCGTCGGCGCACTGCTCGGCGCCCAGGTCGGCGAGTCCCTGCGGATGGAAGGGCGTTGGGGCTCCCACCCGCAGTACGGCAAGCAGTTCACGGTCGAGAACTACACGACCGTGCTCCCGGCCACGGTCCAGGGCATCCGCCGCTACCTCGGCTCAGGGCTGGTCAAAGGCATCGGACCGGTCTTCGCCGACCGGATCACCCAGCACTTCGGCACGGACACCCTGCAGATCATCGAGGAGGAGCCGAAGCGGCTCATCGAGGTCCCGGGCCTGGGCCCCAAGCGCACCAAGAAGATCGCAGACGCCTGGGAGGAGCAGAAGGCGATCAAGGAGGTCATGCTCTTCCTCCAGACCGTCGAGGTGTCCACGTCGATCGCGGTCCGCATCTACAAGAAGTACGGCGACGCCTCCATCTCCGTCGTGAAGAACCAGCCCTACCGGCTGGCCACCGACGTCTGGGGCATCGGCTTCCTCACCGCCGACCGGATCGCCCAGTCCGTCGGCATCCCGCACGACAGCCCGGAGCGCGTCAAGGCGGGCCTGCAGTACGCCCTTTCGCAGTCCACCGACCAGGGCCACTGCTATCTCCCCGAGGAACAGCTGATCGCCGACGCGGTCAAGCTCCTCCAGGTCGACACCGGCCTGGTCATCGAGTGCCTCGCCGAGCTCGCGGCGCCCCCGGAGGAGGGCGAGGACCCCGGTGTCGTACGGGAGAAGGTGCCCGGCCCGGACGGCGCCCCCGTCACCGCCGTCTACCTCGTCCCCTTCCACCGGGCCGAACTCTCCCTCGCCGCCCAGCTGTTGCGTCTCCTGCGCACCGACCAGGACCGGATGCCCGGCTTCCAGGACGTGGCCTGGGACAAGGCGCTGGGCTGGCTCGCCTCGCGCACCGGCACCGATCTCGCCCCCGAACAGGAGGCCGCCGTCCGGCTCGCGCTCACCAAGAAGGTCGCCGTCCTCACCGGCGGCCCCGGCTGCGGCAAGTCCTTCACGGTCCGCTCGATCGTGGAGCTGGCCCGCGCCAAGAAGGCCAAGGTCGTCCTCGCCGCCCCCACCGGCCGCGCCGCCAAGCGCCTGGCCGAGCTCACCGGCGCCGACGCCTCCACCGTCCACCGCCTGCTGGAGCTGAAGCCAGGCGGCGACGCGGCCTACGACAAGGACCGCCCGCTGGACGCCGATCTGGTGGTGGTCGACGAGGCGTCGATGCTGGACCTGCTGCTCGCGAACAAGCTGGTGAAGGCGGTGCCCCCGGGGGGACACCTCCTGTTCGTCGGAGACGTCGACCAGCTCCCCAGCGTCGGCGCCGGCGAGGTCCTCCGCGACCTGCTTGCCGAGGGCGGCCCGATCCCGGCCGTGCGCCTCACGCGCGTGTTCCGGCAGGCCCAGCAGTCCGGAGTGGTGACGAACGCGCACCGGATCAACTCCGGGCAGCACCCCGTCACCGACGGCATGAAGGACTTCTTCCTCTTCGTCGAGGACGACACGGAGGAGGTCGGCCGGCTCACCGTGGACGTGGCGGCGCGGCGGATTCCGGCCAAGTTCGGGCTCGACCCGCGCCGGGACGTCCAGGTGCTCGCGCCCATGCACCGGGGACCCGCCGGCGCGGGCAACCTCAACGGCCTGCTCCAGCAGGCCATCACCCCCGGGCGCCCCGAGCTGCCCGAGAAGAGGTTCGGCGGCAGGGTCTTCCGGGTCGGCGACAAGGTCACCCAGATTCGCAACAATTACGAGAAGGGCACCAACGGTGTCTTCAACGGCACCGTGGGCGTGGTCACCTCGCTCGACCCGGTCGACCAGCGCCTCACGGTGCTGACGGACGAGGACGAGGAGGTGCCGTACGAATTCGACGAACTGGACGAACTGGCCCACGCGTACGCGGTGACCATCCACCGGTCGCAGGGGAGTGAGTATCCGGCCGTGGTGGTCCCGGTCACCACCAGCGCCTGGATGATGCTCCAGCGGAACCTGCTGTACACGGCGGTCACCCGCGCGAAGAAGCTGGTCGTCCTCGTCGGTTCACGCAAAGCCATCGGTCAGGCGGTGCGCACGGTGTCCGCGGGACGCCGCTGCACGGCACTCGGCTTCCGGCTCTCGGGACTGTGACCGCAAAAAATGATCGATCAAATGAGTCATGTGGGTCACAGAGCTCTTCCGGAAGCGGGTTGAAGAGGGGCAGGATGAGCGAGTTGGCGGCACTCAGTGCCGCCGATAAGCCCAATGGTCGACCCCGAGTGCACTCTCCTGCGCCAAATGGGGGATGGTAGAGACAGTCAGGGCAACCTCGAAGAAGAGGCACAACGTCGGTGAGGGATGACGTGAGCGACAACTCTGTAGTACTGCGGTACGGCGACGGCGAGTACACCTACCCGGTGATCGACAGCACCGTCGGCGACAAGGGCTTCGACATCGGGAAGCTCCGCGCCCAGACCGGTCTGGTGACTCTGGACAGCGGCTACGGGAACACCGCCGCCTATAAATCCGCCGTCACCTACCTCGACGGTGAGCAGGGCATCCTCCGGTACCGCGGCTACCCGATCGAGCAGCTGGCCGAGCGCTCCACCTTCCTGGAGGTCGCCTACCTGCTGATCAACGGCGAGCTGCCCACCGTCGACGAGCTCACCGTCTTCAGGAACGACATCACGCAGCACACCCTGCTGCACGAGGACGTCAAGAACTTCTACCGCGGCTTCCCGCGCGACGCCCACCCGATGGCCATGCTGTCGTCGGTCGTCTCCGCGCTGTCGACGTTCTATCAGGACAGCCACAACCCGTTCGACGAGAAGCAGCGCAACCTCTCCACGATCCGGCTGCTCGCCAAGCTTCCGACGATCGCGGCGTACGCGTACAAGAAGTCGATCGGCCACCCCTTCGTCTACCCGCGCAACGACCTCGGCTACGTCGAGAACTTCCTGCGCATGACCTTCTCGGTCCCGGCGCAGGAGTACGACCTTGACCCGGTCGTCGTCTCCGCGCTCGACAAGCTGCTGATCCTGCACGCGGACCACGAGCAGAACTGTTCGACGTCCACGGTCCGCCTGGTCGGCTCCTCGCAGGCGAACATGTTCGCGTCGATCTCGGCCGGCATCAACGCCCTGTGGGGCCCGCTGCACGGCGGCGCCAACCAGTCCGTCCTGGAGATGCTGGAAGGCATCCAGGCAGGCGGCGGCGATGTCGACTCCTTCATCCGCAAGGTGAAGAACAAGGAGGAGGGCGTCCGCCTGATGGGCTTCGGCCACCGGGTGTACAAGTCCTTCGACCCGCGCGCGAAGATCATCAAGGCCGCCGCGCACGACGTGCTGTCCGCCCTCGGCAAGTCCGACGAGCTGCTGGACATCGCGCTCAAGCTGGAAGAGCACGCGCTCTCCGACGACTACTTCGTCTCGCGCAACCTCTACCCGAACGTCGACTTCTACACCGGCCTGATCTACCGCGCCATGGGCTTCCCGACCGAGATGTTCACGGTCCTGTTCGCCCTCGGCCGCCTCCCGGGCTGGATCGCCCAGTGGCACGAGATGATCAAGGAGCCGGGCTCCCGCATCGGCCGCCCGCGCCAGATCTACACGGGTGTCGTCGAGCGAGACTTCATCCCGGTCGAGGAGCGCTGAGTCGTTCCCCCGAGGCCTCGTACCCGTCGTCCGGGTGCGGGGCCTTCGTCTTGTTGACGGCGTCACGGCGAAACGACGTCACGACGTCACGGCGTCACGGCGAAACGACGTCACGACGTCACAGCGACACGGCTGAAAAGACGGAAGGCGCCCTGCCGCCGGTCCCCCCACGGGCCGGCGTACAGGGCGCCTTCCCATGTCCCGGTGCGGATTCCCCCCACGGGATCCGGCCGGGCGTCTGTGAGAAACCAGCGCCTGAATTCGCTGTTGAGCAAAACGAGCAGAACTCGTCGTACTACTGCTGTGTGCGATCTGCCGGGACAGCGCACGGACGGGAGGGCCGCTCAAAGCTCCCCGGTGTGCGTGCCCCGGCAACGCATCTCTGAGGAAGTCCCCCAAGACATCCTCAGATGCCAGTTCGCGCCCCCCAAGACGCTTGCTGACATCGTCAACTTAGACCTTCGAACCCCTTCGATGGTTACGTTCACATCACTGTGATCTGCGTCTCTTGCATATGTCCGTTAGGTACGCAAGAGCCCGGATACGGCGAACGGGACCCAAGCGTAAGGATGATGCGCGAGCCTTGTGAAGAGCTTATGTGAGGCGGGCGCCGGACTCCAGAGGGGTCCGTCATCGGAATGTCCGCAGCCGGAGGCTGTTGGTCACCACGAACACCGACGAGAAGGCCATCGCCGCCCCCGCGATCATCGGGTTCAGCAGCCCCGCGGCGGCCAGCGGCAGCGCGGCCACGTTGTAGCCGAAGGCCCACACGAGGTTGCCCTTGATCGTGGACAGGGTCCTGCGTGACAGCCGGATCGCGTCCGCGGCCACCCGCAGGTCCCCGCGCACCAGTGTCAGGTCGCCCGCCTCGATCGCCGCGTCGGTCCCGGTGCCCATCGCCAGCCCGAGATCGGCGGTGGCCAGCGCGGCCGCGTCGTTGACGCCGTCGCCGACCATGGCGACGGTCCGCCCCTCGGTCTGCAGCCGCCGTACGACGTCGACCTTGTCCTCGGGCAGCACCTCGGCGACGACATGCTCGGAGTCGATCCCGACGGCCCGCGCGACCGCCTCCGCGACCGCCCGGTTGTCCCCGGTGAGCAGCACCGGTGTGAGTCCCAGGGCCCGCAGTTCGCGCACGGCCTCGGCGCTGGTCTCCTTGACCGCGTCCGCGACGGCCAGCACGCCGCGTGCGGCTCCGTCCCAGCCGACCACGACAGCCGTACGGCCGTCCCGCTCCGCCTCGTCCTTGGCGCGGGCCAACTCCTGCGGCAGGTCGTCGAAGAGCCGCCCCACGGCGACCTCATGGCCCTCCACGCGCCCGCGTACACCCCGCCCGGGCACGTTCTCGAACCGCTCGACCTCCGGCAGCGGGCCGACCCGCTCCTCGGCGCCCGCGGCGACCGCCCGGGCGACGGGGTGCTCGGAGGCGTGCTCCAGGGCGCCCGCGAGCCGCAGTATCTGCTTCTCGTCGGCGTCCTGGGCGACGTACACCTTCTGGAGGGTCATGCGGCCGGTGGTGACCGTGCCGGTCTTGTCCAGGACGACGGTGTCGACGCGGCGCGTGGACTCCAGGACCTCGGGGCCCTTGATGAGGATGCCCAGCTGGGCGCCGCGTCCGGTGCCGACCATCAGGGCGGTCGGTGTGGCCAGGCCCAGCGCGCACGGGCAGGCGATGATCAGTACGGCGACGGCCGCGGTGAACGCGGCGACGGTCTCCCCGGTCGCGCCGAGCCAGCCCGCGAACGTGGCGACCGCGAGGGCGATGACCACCGGCACGAAGATCCCGGAGACGCGGTCGGCGAGCCGCTGCACCTCGGCCTTGCCGTTCTGCGCGTCCTCCACCAGCTTCGCCATCCGCGCGAGCTGGGTGTCGGCGCCGACCCGGGTGGCCTCGACGACCAGGCGTCCGCCGGCGTTGACGGTGGCACCGGTGACCGTGTCGCCGACCGTGACGTCCACCGGGACGGACTCGCCGGTGAGCATGGAGGCGTCCACGGCGGAGACGCCCTCGACGACGGTGCCGTCGGTGGCGATCTTCTCTCCGGGCCGTACGACGAACCGGTCGCCGACCACCAGCCGCGCCGCCGGTATCCGCACCTCCCGGCTGTCCCGCACCACGGCCACGTCCTTGACGCCCAGCTCCATCAGCGCCCTCAGTGCCGCCCCGGCCCGGCGCTTGGCGCGGGCCTCCAGATAGCGGCCGAGCAGGATGAAGGCGGTGACTCCGGCGGCGACTTCGAGATAGATCGTCGAGGTGCCGTCCATGCGGGAGACGGTGAGCTCGAAGCGGTCGCGCATGCCCGGCATGCCCGCGTCGCCGAAGAACAGCGCCCACAGGGACCAGCCGAACGCGGCCAGTGTGCCGAGCGAGACCAGGGTGTCCATGGTGGCCGCGCCGTGCCTCACGTTCGTCCAGGCGGCCCGGTGGAAGGGCCATCCGCCCCAGACCACGACCGGTGCGGCGAGGGGGAGCGCCAGCCACTGCCAGTTGTCGAACTGCAGGGCCGGGACCATGGACAGCAGGACGACGGGGACGGCGAGGGCGACGGAGCCGATGAGGCGCTGCCGGAGAGAGGCCGCCTCCGGGTCCTCCTCGGTGGGCGCCTCCTCGCGAGGCGGCTCCGGCTCCTCGGCCGTGTACCCGGTCTTCACCACGGTCGCGATCAGGTCGGCGACCTCGATCCCCGCGGGGTAGGTGACCTTCGCCTTCTCCGTCGCGTAGTTCACCGTGGCGGTCACGCCGTCCATGCGGTTGAGCTTCTTCTCGACGCGGGCCGCGCAGGAGGCGCAGGTCATCCCGCCGATGAGCAGCTCGACTTCCGAGGCGTGCGCTATCGGGGTCCGGGCGGTGGTGCTGGACATGTCCGTACTCCAGGGAGCGGACCGGACCGTACGGAACCGGTATCGGCCGGTCGGTACGGTCCGGGGCGGGAGATCAGTGCTCAGGCCGTGCCGACGAGCTCGAAGCCGGCCTCGTCGACGGCGGCGCGTACGGCCTCCTCGTCGAGCGGGGCCGCGGACACGACGGTGACCTCGCCGGTCGAGGCGACGGCCTTCACCGAGCTGACGCCGGGGATCTCGGAGATCTCGCCGGAGACGGAGCCCTCGCAGTGCCCGCAGCTCATGCCGCTCACCTTGTAGACGGCGGTGACGGAACCCGGGGTGTCGGTCTGAGCGGTCATCTCGTTCTCCTCGTCGGGACGGGTGGAACTCTACTCTCCACACCCACACTATACCCCTAGGGGGTATTTATCCAAGAGAGGTCATGGCGTGCCGGTGCGTCCCGGAGGGTGGCCGAAAGGGGGTGAGTGCCCCGCGCGGGATTTCTGTCTCCGGCAGGTCCCGTCAGGGAAGCGGAGTCGTGGGGAGGCCGGTCAGGGGTTCGTGGTCATGGCGATGTCGGGCCGGCCGGGTCTTTCCCCGACGAGCGGGTCGAGATAGCGGACCAGGACGTTCTTCAGTTCCCGGACGTAGGCCTCGCGCTCGGCGCCCTCGTGGGCGAGGACCAGTTCCAGGCCGGCCTTGTACAGACCCAGGCACATGTGTGCGACACGGGTGAGGTCGGCCGGGGAGACGTCGGGCAGGAAGGCGGAGAGCAGGCCCTCGATGCGGGAGAGCAGGGTGGCGTGCAGCGCGTCGTGCGCCTCGGTGATCCGGCCGGGGATGTCGGGGCCGTGCATCAGCGCGAAGAACACCGGGTGCTCGCAGTTGAAGTCGATGAACCGCTCGACGGCGGCACCGACGGCCTCCTCCAGCGGGGTCACGGGGTCGACCGGCGCGAGCGCCTCGCCGTAGGTCTCCCGCATCTCGTGCATGAGCCGGTCGCCCAGCTCGATCGCGATCGCTTCCTTGTTCGGGAAGAACTGGTAGAGCGTGCCCGGCGAGACGCCTGCCTCGCGGGCGATGGCGTTGGTGCTGGCGGCCGTGTAGCCGGTGGTGCAGAAGACGTTGGCGGCGGCCTCGAGGAGTTGGGCGATGCGGCGCTCGCCGCGGGCCTGGCGGCGGCGCGGCGGCTGCTCCTTCTCCTGCTGCTCCTGGCTGTCGGGCACGCGTTTTCCCCAACTCTCCGCACACGGTTGACAAACGCGAGCGGTCGCTCGCATTCTGGTGGAACGCGAGCGATCTCTCGTGTTTGCCATTTTATGCGTTCCACGGTGAAGGGGACACCGCACGATGACCGAAGTCAACGGCCCGCCCCGCGTCGGCGGCTGGACCCGATTCGTGACCGCCCGCCCTCGGTTGTCGCTGCTCGCGGCCCTGGTGCTCACCGTGCTCGCCGTCCTGGCCGGCAGCGGGGTCGCCGACCGTCTGGGTGCCGGCGGCTGGGAGGATCCACACGCCGAGTCGACGTATGCGACCAAGGCGCTGGAGCGCGAGTTCCTGGACTCCCAGCCCAACCTCCTGCTTCTGGTGGACTCGGGTGAATCCTCGGTCGACGACCGGGCCGTCGCCGCGGAGGCCGAGCGCCTCGCCGGGCAACTGGCCGGAGAGCGAGGCGTCGTGGGCGTCAGTTCCTACTGGCGGACCGGGGCCGCCACCCTGCGCGCGAAGGACGGCCACGAGGCGCTGATCGCCGCCCGGATCACGGGCGACGAGAAGGAGATGGGTGAGACCCTGGACCGCATCGCCCCCTCGTACCGAGGCGCGCACGGCCCGGTGGACGTGACGGTCGGCGGCCCGGTCGCCGTGCGGCACGAGATGCAGACGATCATCCAGGAAGACCTGACCCGCGCGGAGATGATCGCCCTGCCGGTGACGCTGGTGCTGCTGGTGATGGTCTTCGGCAGTGCGGTCGCCGCCCTGCTGCCGCTCGGCATCGGCATCGTCGCGATCCTCGGCACGAACGCGGTGCTGCGCGGCCTCACCGAGGTCACCGAGGTCTCCGTCTTCGCACTGAACCTCACCACGGCCCTGGGCCTCGGCCTCGCCATCGACTACGCCCTCTTCATCGTCCGCCGCTTCCGCGAGGAACTGTCCACCGGCGCCGAGCCGTCGACGGCGGTGGGCACGACCCTGCGCACGGCCGGCCGCACCGTGCTCTTCTCCGCGCTCACGGTCGCGGTCTCCCTGGCGGCGATGCTGCTCTTCCCGCAGTACTTCCTGCGCTCCTTCGCATACGCCGGCATAGCGGTCGTCCTGCTGGCCGCGGCGGCCGCGCTGATCCTGCTCCCGGCGGCGTTGGTGCTGCTGGGCCATCGGGTCAACTCGCTGGACCTGCGGCGCCTGTTCCGGCGCAGCCCGAAGCCCTCGCAAGGCACCGCCTGGGCGCGCACCGCGACCCTCGTCATGCGCCGTGCCCCCTTCTTCGCCCTGGCCACCACGGCCGTGCTCGTCCTCCTCGGACTGCCCTTCCTGGGCGTGAAGTTCGGCACTGCCGACGACCGCCAGCTGCCCTCCACCGCCGAGTCCCACGTCGTGCAGCAACACATCAGGGACGGCTTCCCAGGCAGCCCCGGCGGCGGCCTCGAAGTGCTCGCCGAGGGGTCGGCGACCCAGGCCCAGTACGCCGCGTACAAGGAGCGGATCGCGGACCTGTCCGAGGTGCAGCGGGTCGACGGCCCGCTGGTCAAGGGTGACTCGGCGTACTTCACGGTGCTGCCGAAGGGCGAGGCGGTCGACGACCCGGCTCAGCGTCTGGTGGGTGAACTGCGTGCCATGGACGCCCCCTTCGACACCAAGGTGACCGGCACGGCCGCCGTCCTGGTCGACTCCAAGGGCGCGATAGCCGAGCAGCTGCCCCTGGCGGGCGTCTTCATCGTGATCGTCACCCTGCTCCTGGTGTTCTTGCTGACAGGCAGCGTGCTGATACCGATCCAGGCGGTCGTGCTCAACGCGCTCAGTCTGACGGCGATGTTCGGCGCGGTGGTCTGGGTCTTCCAGGACGGCCATCTGTCCGGCCTGCTCGGCTTCACCAGCCCCGGCTCCATAGAGACGACCCTTCCGGTGCTGATGTTCTGCGTGGCCTTCGGGCTGTCGATGGACTACGGAGTCTTCCTGCTCTCCCGCATCAAGGAGGAGTACGACGAGACGGGCGACCACGACCAGGCGGTCCGGCACGGGCTGCAGCGCACGGGCGGGCTGATCACGGCGGCCGCGGTCATCCTCGCCGTGGTGATGGTCGCGATCGGTACCTCCAGGGTGACCAACACCAAGATGCTCGGCCTGGGTATCGCCCTGGCGGTCCTGATGGACGCGATGATCGTCCGCAGCCTTCTGGTCCCGGCGGTCATGCGCCTCACAGGCAGGGCGACCTGGTGGGCCCCGGGGCCGCTCAGGCGATTCCACGAGCGGTTCGGGCTGAGCGAGGGCGGCGGCGGATCCGAGCCGGCCGTGGAGCAGGACCGGGACAGGGTGGCGGCGCACGGCTAGCGTTCCGCCGTCAGAGGTGATCGGCGGAAAGGCGAGGCGGACGCGATGCGGGCTGTGGTGTTCGAGGAGTACGGGGAGCCGGCTCAGGTGCGGGAGGTGGCCGACCCGGAGCCCGCGGAGCACGGGGTCGTGGTGCGGGTCGAGGCCACGGGCCTGTGCCGCAGCGACTGGCACGGCTGGCAGGGCCACGACCCGGACATCACACTGCCGCACGTGCCGGGGCATGAACTCGCCGGTGTCGTCGAGGCGGTGGGCACCCGGGTCACCGCCTGGCGCCCCGGTGATCGCGTGACCGTCCCCTTCGTATGCGCCTGCGGCACCTGCCCGTCCTGCGCGGCGGGCGACCAGCAGGTGTGCGAGCGGCAGACGCAGCCGGGCTTCACACACTGGGGCTCCTTCGCCCAGTACGTGGCGCTGGACCACGCCGACGTGAACCTCGTCGCCGTACCGCAGGAGATGTCCTTCGCGACGGCCGCCTCTCTCGGCTGCCGGTTCGCCACGGCGTTCCGGGCGGTGGTGCAGCAGGGCCGGGTGGCGGCGGGGGAGTGGGTCGCCGTGCACGGCTGCGGAGGCGTCGGCCTGTCCGCTGTGATGATCGCGGCGGCGTCGGGGGCGCGGGTCGTGGCGGTCGACGTGTCGCCCCAAGCCCTGGACCTGGCACGGAAGTTCGGCGCGGCGGAGTGCGTGGACGCGTCCCGCACCGAGGACACGGCGGCGGTGGTCCGCGAACTCACCGGCGGCGGCGCCCACCTCTCCCTCGACGCCCTAGGCTCGCCCGCCACCTGCGCGGCCTCCGTGAACGGCCTGCGCCGCCGAGGCCGTCACGTCCAGGTCGGCCTGCTGCCCTCAGCGACCGGCACGACACCGGTGCCGATGGCTCGCGCGATCGGCCTGGAACTGGAACTCCTCGGCAGTCACGGCATGGCCGCGCACACCTACCCGCCCATGCTGGAACTGGTCCGGGCGGGAGTGCTGAGGCCCGACCTGCTGGTCACGTCCACGATCACGCTGGACGCGGTGCCGGCGGCACTGGCCGCGATGGGCACGGCGCCGGGATCGGGGGTGACCGTCATCGAGCCGTGGAGCTGACGGCCTCGGGGTGCCCGCGGTGGTCAGAGGTCTCTTCTGCCCCGGTTCCCCGGGCGGGAGGCCACCCATGCCCGGACCGTGTCCGCGTACCAGAAGGGCTTGCCGCCCTCGACGTGGTCGGGCGCCGGCAGCAACCCGTGCTTGCGGTACGACCGCACGGTGTCCGGCTGCACCTTGATGTGCGCCGCGATCTCCTTGTAGGACCAGAGCCTTCGGTCGGTCATGAGGTGCACCTCCCTGCGCGTACCGCGGGGGCGGCCGGGGGCGGCCGTCCGGGGGAGCCGGGCACTGCGCTGGCGATCACAAAGCCTGTGCTCCGTGAACGACCTCGGGTGAAAGCTGGACAGGGCCTGTGTGCCGGGTGTGACGCAAGCCCCACGGACACGCGACATGTGTGACACGAATGGGATCTTTGTGACAGAGGTGACGCAAAGGCATACGCGGGCTCATGGGCGGGGCGCGTTGACTTGGGGGAGCCGGAGGTCCCACGCCGGAGTCCGCGCGGGCAACTGCAGGTGCCCGTCAGTCACGGACAGCGGGCTAGTGGTGCTACGGCCCGGAGGTGCCGCCCGGGGCGCGGGGAACTACTCGACAAGCCCCCCGTAACCCGCACCCGTAACCCGAACCTGAACCCGAACCCGCACCCGAACCCGAACCCGCAAAATCACAGCACTTGGCACCCCCGTAGGCGCCCGAGCCCCACCCCCCGGAGGGCTACGCCCCGCACGACCTCAAGAACGCCCGCGTCCGCTGTGCGATCGGCAGCGGCGTGTCCGGCTCGCACGGGTACATGTCCTGCTCGACGATCGCGAACAGGTCGACGTCCAGCTTCTGGGCGGCCTCCAGGACGGGCCCCAGCGCGGGCACCCCGGCAGGCGGCTCGCACATCACGCCGCGCGCGACCGCCGGCCCGAACGGCACCTCGTTCGCCCGCACGTCCGCCAGGATCTCCGCGTCCACCTGCTTGAGGTGCAGGTACCCGATCCGCTCGCCGTAGGTCTCGATCAGCTTGACACTGTCGCCGCCGCAGTACGCGTAGTGCCCGGTGTCCAGGCACAGCGACACCAGCGAGGAGTCGGTGCCGTCCAGGAAGCGGACGACGTTCTCCTCGCTGTCGATGTGGGTGTCGGCGTGCGGGTGGACGACGATCTGCAGGCCGTACCGCTCCCGCACCTCCTTGCCGAGGCGCTCGGTCAGGGAGGTGAGATTGCGCCACTGCTCGGGCGTGAGCGTGTCCGGCTCCAGCACCTCACCGGTCTTGTCGTCCCGCCAGAAGGACGGGATGACCACCAGGTGGGACGCCCCCATCGCCTGCGCGAGGACTGCGTTGTCGGCGACGTGGGCCCATGTCTTCTCCCACACGGCCTCGCCGTGGTGCAGGCCGGTGAAGACCGTGCCGGCCGACACCTTCAGGCCACGCCTGGCGGTCTCCTCGGTGAGGACGGCCGGGTCGGTCGGCAGATATCCGTACGGGCCCAGCTCGATCCACTCGTAGCCGGACTGCGCGACCTCGTCGAGGAAGCGCTGCCAGGGCACCTGCCGGGGATCGTCCGGGAACCAGACGCCCCAGGAGTCGGGGGCCGATCCGATCCGGATACGGGACAGTGAGGTCTGAGGTGACAACGACGTCATGGCCGCCAGAGTGCGGATCCCGAGCGGGGGTGTCAAGCCCTGGTCCGAATGTCTGGACAAAACATTGACAGGGCTCGCCATACGGGGCTAGAAAGCCGTGGAGAGCCGACACGAAGGGAAGTCGATGGCGTACGACCTGATCACCATGGGGCGGATCGGAGTGGACCTCTATCCGCTGCAGACGGGCGTCCCGCTGCCGCAGGTGTCGTCCTTCGGCAAGTTCCTCGGCGGCTCGGCCACGAACGTCGCGGTCGCCGCCGCCCGCCTGGGACGGGACACGGCGGTGATCACACGTACCGGCGACGACCCGTTCGGCACCTACCTGCACGAGGAGCTGCGGGGCTTCGGCGTCGACGACCGCTGGGTCACCCCGGTGCCCGGCCTGCAGACCCCGGTCACCTTCTGCGAGGTCTTCCCGCCGGACGACTTCCCGCTGTACTTCTACCGCCGGCCCAAGGCGCCCGACCTGGAGATCGACGCCCACGAGCTGGACCTCGACGCCGTCCGCGAGGCCCGCATCTTCTGGGTCACCGGCACCGGCCTGAGCGAGGAGCCCAGCCGTACGGCGACGCTGGCGGCCCTCGCCCACCGCGCCAAGGCCGGCACCACGGTCTTCGACCTCGACTGGCGCCCCATGTTCTGGTCCGACCCGGCAGCGGCCCGCCCCTTCTACGAAGAGGCCCTCCGCCACACGACCGTCGCCGTCGGCAACCTCGACGAGGTGGAGGTGGCGACCGGAGTGCGCGAACCCCATGCGGCGGCCCGCGCGCTCCTTGACGCCGGTGTCGAACTCGCCGTCGTCAAGCAGGGCCCCAAGGGCGTCCTCGCCGTCAACAGCAAGGGCGAGTCCGCTCAGGTCCCGCCCCTCCCGGTGAACGTCCTCAACGGCCTCGGCGCCGGTGACGCCTTCGGCGGCTCCCTCTGCCACGGCCTGCTGGAGGGCTGGGACCTGGAGAAGATCATGCGGCACGCCAACGCGGCCGGTGCCATCGTCGCCTCCCGCCTGGAGTGCTCGTCCGCGATGCCCACACCGGACGAAGTGACAGCGGCCCTCGCGGCGGGAGCCGTCCTGTGAGCGTCGACATCGCGGAACTCGTCCGCATCCGCACCCTCCGCCCCGAGGCCGTGGCCGAGGCAGCCGCCCGCCGGCCCCGCCGGTCGCTGCTCAACGACGACGGCCGCCTGATGATCGTCGCCGCCGACCACCCGGCCCGCGGCGCGCTCGGTGTCGGCGACCGCAAGTTCGCCATGGCCAACCGCGTCGACCTGCTCGAACGCCTGTGCCTGGCGCTGAGCCGCCCCGGCGTGGACGGCGTCCTCGCCACCGCCGACATCCTGGACGACCTGCTGCTGCTCGGCGCCCTCGACGGCAAGGTCGTCATGGGCTCGATGAACCGCGGCGGCCTCCAGGGCGCCAGCTTCGAACTCGACGACCGCTTCACCGGCCACCGCCCCGAGGACATCGAGCGCTTCGGCTTCGACGCGGGCAAGCTGCTCCTGCGGATCGACTACGACGACCCGGGCTCCCTCACCACCCTGGAGTCCACGGCCCGCGCCATCGACGACATGGCCGCACGCCGACTTCCCGTCTTCGTCGAGCCGTTCATCAGCCGCCGCTCCCCGGAGGGCAGGCTGAGCAACGACCTGTCGGCCGAGGCCGTCACCAGGTCGATCGCCATCGCCTCGGGCCTCGGCGGCAGTTCGGCCTACACCTGGCTGAAGGTGCCGGTCACCGAGAACCCCGACGACATGGCCGAGGTCATGGCGACCTCCACACTGCCCGCCGTGCTCCTCGGCGGCGAGGTCGGCGACGACCAGGACGGGGCGTACGAGAAGTGGCGCGGGGCGCTGCAACTTCCCACCGTGCGCGGCCTGGTGGTCGGCCGTTCGCTGCTGTACCCGGCGGACGGCGATGTGGCCGCCGCCGTGGACACCGCCGTAGGACTGTTGTGAGGGCCGCATGACGAACAACGACCTCTACCTCGCGAAGGGCGCCACCACGGACGCCCGGTACGCCGTCGACATCGACCCCAAGCGGGCCGGCTGGACCCACAGCAGTCTGCGGATCGTCGAGCTGGCGCCCGGCGGCACGCACACCTTCGAGGCCGGGGACAGCGAGTGGATCGTCCTCCCGCTGCAAGGCGGATGTACCGTACAAACAGAGGGCAGTGAGTTTCAACTCCTGGGCCGGGAAAGCGTGTTCAGCGGAGTCAGCGACTTCGCGTACGTGCCCCGTGACGCCCGGGCACAGATCGCCTCCGGCGCGGGCGGCCGCTTTGCTTTGGCAGGAGCGAAGTGCGAGCGACGACTCCCCGCCCGCTACGGCCCCGCGCCGGAGGTCCCGCAGGAACAGCGCGGCAGCGGCAACTGCCTGCGCCACGTCCGCAACTTCGCCTCGGCCGACGCCTTCGACTGCGACAAGCTGATCGCCGTCGAGGTGATCACGCCCGGCGGCAACTGGTCCTCGTACCCGCCGCACAAGCACGACGAGCACCGGCCGGGCGAGGAGGCGGAGCTGGAGGAGATCTACTACTTCGAGATCGACGGCCCGAACGGTTTCGGCTATCAGCGCGTATCCCCTTCCCGTGAGGGCGGTTCGGACGTCCTCGCGGAGGTCCGCTCCGGCGACGCCGTCCTCGTCCCCGACGGATGGCACGGCCCGTCGATCGCCCAGCCCGGCCACGACATGTACTACCTGAACGTCATGGCGGGTCCGGGCGAGACCCGGGAATGGCGGATCTGCTTCCACCCGGCCCACGTAGAAAGCACAGGGGGTTACCGATGACCTCAACGACGAGGCTCACGGTCGCGCAGGCGCTCGTCCGCTTCCTGTCCGCCCAGTACACGGAGCGCGACGGCGTACGGCAGCGGCTGATCGGCGCCACCTGGGGCATCTTCGGCCACGGGAACGTGGCGGGACTCGGCCAGGCGCTCATCGAGTACGGCGCCGAGATGCCGTACCACCAGGGCCGCAACGAGCAGTCCATGGTGCACGCGGCCGTTGGCTATGCGAGGCAGTCCAACCGACTGTCCACGCACGCGGTCACGACCTCCATCGGTCCGGGCGCGACGAACCTGGTCACCGGCGCCGCCCTCGCGACCATCAACCACATCCCGGTCCTGTTGCTCCCCGGTGACACCTTCGCCACCCGGGTGGCCGACCCGGTCCTCCAGCAGCTGGAAGTCCCGTACGCCGGCGATGTGTCGGTCAACGACTGCCTGCGCCCGGTGTCGAGGTACTTCGACCGCGTCACCCGCCCGGAAGCCCTGATCCCGGCCGCCCTGGGGGCCATGCGGGTGCTCACCGACCCGGTGGAGACGGGCGCGGTCACCCTCGCCCTCCCGCAGGACGTCCAGGCCGAGGCCTACGACTGGCCGGACGAGTTCTTCGCCGAGCGCACCTGGGTCGTACGACGTCCGGGCGCCGACCCGACCGAACTCGCCGAGGCGGTCAACGTGATCCGGGCGGCCAGGCGCCCCCTGCTGATCGCCGGCGGCGGCGTCCACCACAGCCGCGCCGAGGAGGCCCTCGCCGAGTTCGCCGAGGTCACCGGCATCCCGGTCGCCTCCACGCAGGCCGGCAAGGGCTCCCTGCGCTACGACCACGCCCAGGACGTCGGCGGCGTCGGCCACACCGGCACGGCCACCGCGGACGAACTCGCCCGCCTGGCCGACCTGGTGATCGGCGTCGGCACCCGCTACACCGACTTCACCACCGCCTCGGGCACGCTCTTCGAACAGCCCGGCGTCCGCTTCCTCAACCTCAACATCGCCCCGTACGACGGCCACAAACTCGCCGGGATGCCGCTCGTCGCGGACGCCCGCAGCGGCCTGACGGAGCTGACCGAGGCCCTCCAGATGCACGGGCACCGGGTCCCGGACGGGTACGTCCGCGAGTACACCGAGGACAAGGAGCGCTGGGAGCAGCGCGTCGACGCCTGCTACGAGGCCGACGAGCCGGACGTACGGCCCACGCAGTCCCAGGTGCTGGGCGCGCTGGACGCCCTGGTCGACGACACGGACGTGATCATCAACGCGGCCGGCTCGCTCCCCGGCGACCTGCACAAGCTGTGGCGGGCGCGCTCCCGGGACCAGTACCACCTGGAGTACGGCTACTCCTGCATGGGCTACGAGATCCCGGCCGCGATCGGCGTCAAGATGGCGGCACCCGACCGGCCCGTGTGGGCGCTGGTCGGAGACGGCACCTATCTGATGATGCCGACGGAGATCGTGACGGCCGTACAGGAGGGGATCGCGATCAAGATGCTCCTCGTCCAGAACCACGGCTACGCGTCCATCGGCGGACTGTCCGAGTCGGTGGGCGGCGAGCGCTTCGGCACCGCGTACCGCTACCAGTCCGAGGACGGTACGTACACGGGGGCGCCGCTCCCCGTCGACCTCGCCGCGAACGCGGCGAGCCTTGGCATGCGCGTGCTGCGCGCGAAGACCGTTCGGGATCTGCGGGCGGCGCTCGCGGAGGCCCGGGCGGCCGACACTCCCACATGTGTCTACGTCGAGACGGAAACGGCAGACACAGTGTCGGGCCCGCCGCCGGCGCAGGCCTGGTGGGATGTACCTGTGGCCGAGACCGCGACCCGACCGTCCGCGGTGAAGGCCCGTGAGCTGTACGAACGGCACGTCTCTACCCGACGCCGCCATCTGTGAAGGAGTACTCGGTCATGACGAAGATCGTCAACCACTGGATCGGCGGCAAGACCGTCGAAGGCGCGTCGGGTACGTACGGGCCGGTCACCGACCCTGCCACCGGCGCGGTCACCACGAAGGTCGCGTTCGCCTCCGTCGAGGAGGTGGACGCGGCGGTCGCCGCCGCCAAGGACGCCTATGTCACTTGGGGTCAGTCCTCCCTTGCCAAGCGGACGGAGAT
The DNA here is from genome assembly GCF_001279775.1 of Streptomyces sp. MMG1533. Classification (GTDB taxonomy): domain Bacteria; phylum Actinomycetota; class Actinomycetes; order Streptomycetales; family Streptomycetaceae; genus Streptomyces. The sequence goes on from NZ_LGDG01000156.1 coordinate 55,347, forward strand.
CCTCTTCCGCTTCCGCGCCCTGCTCGACGCCAACCGCGACGCCATCGCCGAGCTGATCACCGCCGAGCACGGCAAGGTGCACAGCGACGCGCTGGGCGAGGTCGCGCGCGGCCTGGAGATCGTGGACCTGGCGTGCGGCATCAACGTGCAGCTGAAGGGCGAGCTGTCGACGCAGGTCGCGAGCCGCGTGGACGTGTCGTCGATCCGCCAGCCGCTCGGTGTCGTCGCCGGCATCACGCCGTTCAACTTCCCGGCCATGGTCCCGATGTGGATGTTCCCGATGGCCATCGCGTGCGGCAACACCTTCGTGCTGAAGCCGTCCGAGAAGGACCCGTCGGCGTCCCTGAAGATCGCCGAGCTGCTCGCCGAGGCCGGTCTCCCGGACGGCGTCTTCAACGTCGTCCACGGCGACAAGGTGGCCGTCGACCGCCTCCTGGAGCACCCGGACGTCAAGGCCGTCTCGTTCGTCGGCTCGACCCCGATCGCCCGCCACATCCACACCACGGCCTCGGCGAACCACAAGCGCGTCCAGGCCCTGGGCGGGGCCAAGAACCACATGCTGGTCCTCCCGGACGCCGACCTCGACGCGGCCGCGGACGCCGCGGTGAGCGCGGCCTACGGCTCCGCGGGCGAGCGCTGCATGGCGATCTCCGCCGTGGTCGCGGTGGGCGCGATCGGCGACGAGCTGGTGGACAAGATCCGCGAGCGCGCCGAGAAGATCAAGATCGGCCCCGGCAACGACCCGACCTCCGAGATGGGCCCGCTGATCACTGCCGTGCACCGCGACAAGGTGGCGTCGTACGTGACGGGCGCCGCTGCCGAGGGCGCGGAAGTGGTGCTCGACGGTTCGGCGTACACCTATGAAGGAGCCGGCTTCGAGGACGGTCACTGGATCGGCATCTCGCTGCTCGACAAGGTGCCCACGTCGGCGAAGGCCTACCAGGACGAGATCTTCGGCCCGGTGCTGTGCGTGCTGCGCGTCGACACGTACGACGAGGGCGTCGCCCTCATCAACAGCTCGCCGTTCGGCAACGGCACCGCGATCTTCACCCGGGACGGCGGCGCCGCCCGCCGCTTCCAGATGGAGATCGAGGCGGGCATGGTCGGCGTGAACGTCCCGATCCCGGTCCCTGTCGGCTACCACTCCTTCGGTGGCTGGAAGGACTCGCTCTTCGGCGACCACCACATCTACGGCAACGACGGCACGCACTTCTACACCCGCGGCAAGGTCGTCACCACCCGCTGGCCCGACCCGGCCGACGCCCCGGCGGGCGTGGACCTCGGGTTCCCGCGCAACCACTGACACCGACCGTCAGGGGCCGTCCGTCTTACGGGCGGCCCCTGTTCTCGGCCGCTGTGCGGCCCTCCAGGGGCGCGGGGAACTGCGCGGCAAGCCCCCACGCACCCGCACCCGGCCGACATCAGAACCCCCCGAACTTCCAGCCGCCGTACCACGCCCGCGGTACACCGCACCGCCCCCGTACCCCCAAGGGATGGGGCGTGGTTCACCCCCCGGTCGACAACTCCCCGACAGTTTCACCCCGTACCGTTGACGCATGGATCTTCGACTGCCCCGGCTGCGAGACCTGCTCCGGCGGCCGCGACGGCTCGGCGCCGCCGCGGCCGCCGTGGTCGTGCTCGCGGGCGCCGGGACATGGACGGCCACCGCCGACGACGACGTGCCGACGGTACGCCGCACCGACCGGGTCATGGACATGGGGGACGGGGTGCGCATCGACACCTCGTACTTCACGTCTCCCGACGAAGGACGCCGCCCCGCCGTCCTCCTCGCCCACGGCTTCGGCGGCAGCAAGGACGACGTACGGCAGCAGGCTCAGGACCTGGCCCGGGACGGGTACGCGGTCCTGACCTGGTCGGCGCGCAGCTTCGGCAGGTCCACCGGCAAGATCGGGCTCAACGACCCGAAGGGCGAGGTCGCCGACGTCCGCAAGCTCATCGACTGGCTGGCGAAGCAGCCGCAGGTCCGGCTCGACAAGACCGGCGATCCGCGCGTCGGCATGGCGGGCGCGTCGTACGGCGGCGCGATCGCGCTGGAGACCGCCGGATACGACGACCGGGTGGACGCCATCGCCCCGGCGATCACCTACTGGAACCTCGCCGACGCCCTCTTCCCGAACGGCGTGTTCAAGAAGCTCTGGGCGGGCATCTTCGTCAACTCCGGCGGCGGCTGCGAGAGGTTCGAGACGCAGCTCTGCCAGATGTACGAGCGGGTCGCCGAATCCGGAACCCCGGACGCGCAGGCCGAGAAGCTGCTGGAAGAGCGCTCTCCGTCGGCCGTCGGCGACCGCATCAAGGTGCCCACGCTCCTCATGCAGGGCCAGACCGACTCCCTCTTCCCGCTCGGCCAGGCCGACGCGGCGGCGAAGGCCATCCGGGCGGGCGGCGCCCCGGTCGACGTCGACTGGATCGCGGGCGGCCACGACGGCGGCGACATGGAGACGAGCCGCGTCCAGGCACGCGTGCAGTCCTGGTTCGACCGGTACCTGAAGGACGACAAGGGCACGGACACCGGCCCCGCCTTCCGTATCACCCGCACCGGAGGCGTCGACTCCACCGACGGCCAGGCGTTGCAGCGGGGCGCGAGCGACGACACGTACCCCGGTCTGGAGAGCGGTCGGAAGTCCTTCGCACTGACCGGCCGCGAGCAGCAGAGCTTCGCCAACCCGGCGGGCTCCAACCCGCCCGCGGTCTCGGCCCTTCCCGGCCTCGGCGGTGGCGGCCTCGCCCAGCTCTCCTCACTGGGCGTCGGGGTCTCGCTGGACTTCCCCGGCCAGTTCGCCCGCTTCGAGTCGGCGCCGGTCGCCGACGACCTCCGGATCACCGGATCGCCGACGGTCACCGTCCACGTCGAGTCGACCGGCGACGACGCCGTCCTCTTCGCGAAGGTGTACGACGTCGGCCCGGGTGGCACTGGGCAGGTGCTGCCCTCCCAGCTGGTCACGCCCCTCAGGGTCGAGGGTGCCAAGGCCGGCAAGGATGTGAAGATCACGCTGCCCGCCGTCGACCACGACGTGGAGAAGGGCCACCGGCTGCGCCTGGTCCTCGCCTCCACCGACCTCGGGTACGCCTCCCCGGCCGCCCCGGCCACGTACACCGTCTCCCTGAAGAGCGACCTGTCGGTGCCGACGGCGCCGGGCGTGACGACCGCGGCCGCCCCGCTGCCCGCGTGGGTGTGGTGGCTGCCGCTCGCGGGCGCGGTGGTCGCCCTGGCCCTGCTGCTGACCGGCCGCCGCCGTACCTCGGTATCGCCCCCCGACCCGGAGCTCGCCGAAGTCCCTCTGCAGATAAGGGACTTGAGCAAGCGATACGCCAAGTCGGCGGACCGGTACGCGGTCAAGGAGCTGTCCTTCCGCGTGGAGAAGGGCCAGGTCCTCGGCCTCCTTGGCCCCAACGGCGCGGGCAAGACGACCACCCTGCGCATGCTGATGGGCCTGATCAAGCCGGACGACGGGGAGATCCGCGTCTTCGGCCGTGCGATCGGTCCGGGCGCCCCGGTGCTGTCCCGGGTCGGCGCCTTCGTCGAGGGCGCGGGCTTCCTGCCGCACCTGTCCGGCCGCGAGAACCTGGAGCTGTACTGGGCGGCGACCGGCCGCCCGGCCGAGGACGCCCACCTGGACGAGGCCCTGGAGATCGCGGGCCTCGGCGACGCACTCGCCCGCGCGGTGCGCACGTACTCACAGGGCATGCGCCAGCGCCTCGCCATCGCCCAGGCCATGCTCGGCATGCCCGACCTGCTGATACTGGACGAGCCGACGAACGGCCTCGACCCGCCGCAGATCCGCGAGATGCGCGAGGTGATGATCCGGTACGCGGCCGCCGGACGCACGGTGATCGTCTCCAGCCACCTGCTGGCGGAGGTGGAGCAGTCCTGCACGCACCTCGTGGTGATGGACCGGGGCAGGCTCGTGCAGGCCGGTCCGGTCCAGGAGATCATCGGCTCCGGCGACACCCTGCTCGTCGGCACCGGAAAGCCCGTGGAGGAGCCGGTCGTCGAGAAGATCGCCGCGCTGGCGGGCGTGGTCTCGGCCGTGCGCACCGACGACGGACTCCTGGTCCGCCTCGATGCCGAGGGCAGCGCGCAGCGCCTGGTCGTCGAGCTCGTCCGGCTGGAGGTGCCCGTCCGGTCGGTGGGCCCGCACCGCCGACTGGAAGACGCCTTCCTCACCCTGATCGGAGGCTCCGCATGAGCACGCTCGTCGAGCGCACACCCGAGGTCGCCTCCGGCTACCGCGCGGGCCGCACGCTGCCCCTGCGGGTGGAGCTGGTCCGCCAGCTGAAGCGGCGGCGCACGCTGGTCATGGGCGGGATCCTCGCCGCCCTGCCGTTCGTCCTGCTCATCGCCTTCGCCATCGGCGGCGAGCCGGACGGGGGCGGCAACCGGATCACGCTGATGGACACGGCGACGGCGTCCGGCGCCAATTTCGCCGCCGTGAACCTGTTCGTGTCCGCGGGGTTCCTCCTGGTCATCCCCGTCGCCCTGTTCTGCGGGGACACGGTCGCCTCCGAGGCCAGCTGGTCCTCCCTGCGCTATCTCCTCGCCGCTCCGGTGCCGCGCGCCCGGCTGCTGTGGTCGAAGCTCGTCGTCGGGCTCGGCCTCAGCCTGGCCGCGATGATCCTGCTGCCGGTGACGGCACTGGCCGTCGGCACGGCCGCCTACGGCTGGGGCTCCCTGGAGATCCCCACCGGCGGCTCGCTCGCGCCTGGCACGGCCGCCCAGCGGCTGGTGGTGGTCGTGGCGTTCATCTTCGTGTCCCAACTGGTCACCGCGGGACTCGCGTTCTGGCTGTCGACCAAGACGGACGCGCCGCTCGGCGCCGTCGGCGGCGCGGTCGGCCTGACCATCGTCGGCAACGTCCTCGACGCCGTGACGGCCCTCGGCGACTGGCGCGACTTCCTGCCCGCGCACTGGCAGTTCGCCTGGGCGGACGCCATTCAGCCGAATGCCGAGTGGTCCGGCATGATCCAGGGCACGGCCGTTTCCATAACGTACGCCGTGGTGCTGTTCGCGCTGGCCTTCCGGGGTTTCGCCCGCAAGGACGTGGTGTCCTAGGTCACCGGAGGATCACCTACCGGTCTCGACGGCCGTCTTCCGTGCCCTCTTCGAGATCCATCCGCAACGCTCCGTAACGCACGTTCTGTCCCCCCGCGCCGTCACAGTCACAGACATCGGCATCAACAGACCAAGGGGGCACGGAAGATGGAGCGATACCGAATACGGCGGCTGCGCGCCGCCCTGCTCGCGTTCACCGCGGCGGGCGGCCTGCTGCTCACCGGGTGCAGCGCGAGCGACAGCGGCGACGGCAGCAGCAGTTCGGACCGGGCGGACGGATCGACCGGCTTCCCGGCCCCCGACTACAGCCGGGGCACCGGCGAACAGGACAGCGACAGCACCGACGACGAGTCCCGCGAGGTCGCCCCCTCGCCCGACTACCTCTCCACCTTCGCCCTCGACGTGGACACCGCCTCCTACGGCTACGCCCGCCGCACCCTCGCCGACGGGCAGCGGCCGGACCCGTCGACGATCCGCCCCGAGGAGTTCGTCAACAGCTTCCGTCAGGACTACGAGCGCCCCGACGGCAACGGCTTCACGGTGACCGTCGACGGCGCCCGCACCGACGACGAGGACTGGTCCCTGGTCCGGGTGGGCCTGGCCACCCGCGGCACGCAGGAGCAGACCGGCGAACGCCCGCCCGCCGCCCTCACCTTCGTCATCGACATCTCCGGCTCCATGTCCGAACCTGGCCGCCTCGACCTCGCCCAGGAGTCCCTCGGCGTGATGACGGACCGGCTGCGCGACGACGACTCGGTCGCGATCGTCACCTTCAGCGACCAGGCCGAGACCGTCCTGCCGATGACCCGCCTCGACGGCCACCGCGACGAGATCCACGAGGCGATCGACAACCTGGAACCCACCTTCTCGACCAACCTCGGCGCCGGTGTCGAGACCGGCTACGCCACGGCCGTCGAGGGCCTGCGCAAGGGCGCCACCAACCGGGTCGTCCTGGTCTCCGACGCGCTCGCCAACGACGGCGACACCGACCCCGACTCCATCCTCGACCGCATCGACGGCGCCCGCCGCGAGCACGGCATCACCCTCTTCGGCGTCGGTGTCGGCAGCGACTACGGCGACGCGCTGATGGAACGCCTCGCCGACAAGGGCGACGGCAACACGACCTACGTCTCCGACGCCGACGAGGCCCGCACGGTCTTCTGCGAGCAGCTCCCGAAGAACATCGACCTCACGGCCCGCGACGCCAAGGCGCAGGTCGCCTTCGACCCGGAGACGGTCGACGAGTTCCGCCTGGTCGGCTACGACAACCGACGCGTCGCCGACGACGACTTCCGCGACGACCGCGTCGACGGCGGCGAGGTCGGCCCCGGCCACACCGTGACCGCCCTCTACGCCGTCCGCACCAAGCCCGGCGCCGACGGCCACCTCGCCACCGCGACCGTCCGCTGGCAGGACCCGAAGAACCGCACCCCGCACGAGGAGTCCGGCCAACTGGAGTCCGACGCCCTCGACGACGACCTCTGGAGTGCGAACCCACGCCTCCAGGTCACGGCGGTCGCCGCCTACTTCGCCGATGCCCTCCGCCGGGGCGACGACCGCTGGACCTCACTGCCCGGCGCGCTCACCTTCAACAAGCTGGCCGTGCGCGCCGACAAGCTGGCGGACACCACCGAGGACAAGGCGGTACGCGAACTCGCCGGGACCATCCGCCAGGCCCTGCACCTCGAACCTCAGGACTGACCGCACACCGACGGCACCGCCCGCCCCAGCCCCGCCAGATGCAGCAGGTCCAGCTCATGGCCGTACGCGGCCCGCGCGGCGGCGAGCGACAACCTGGGCCCGCACGACGCCGAGGCCCGCAGCCCCTCCGTCTCCCGCAGGGCGGCCAGCACCTGCGTGGTGATGCGGTCCAGCGCCGGCCGGACCTCCTTCACCAGGTCCGGCCGCTCGGTGGGCCGCAGCTCGGGATGCGCGTCCCAACGCGCGTACAGCCCGCGCTGCACCAGCTTGTTCGCCTCGATCTGGTCCCGGAAGACGGCCGTCACCGCATCCGGGTCCAGCCCGAGCCCGACCGCCCGCGCGGCCACATCGTCCAGGATCTGCTGCTCGCGCACGGGATCGTCGATCGGCTTGTCGGTGCCGTACTTGGCGGCGGCCACCTTGTCGGCGAGCAGCAGCCGCTCGGCGAACAGGTCGGTGAGGGGCGCGAGCCCAGGGGCGACGGCCGCCACCCGGACGGGCGTGGTGGCGACCGCCGGGGCGGCGCCGGCGAGGGTGACGGCCGCCGTGGCGCACACGGCGACGAGGAGGGAGCGAAGGCGTGGGGGGTGCACGGGCTTTCCTTCCGTGGGGGGTCGGTCGGAAAGCAACGTACCGACGCTGCTCCCGGCTGCCGACTCCGGGCCCCGTCTGCGTGAACTCACCTGCCGCACAACTCCCGTTCGGCCACCACCGGATCGTTCGGGAAGCGGAACGACGTGCGCTCCCAGGCGCCGGTCACGTTCCGCAGGAAGCGCCCCGGCGTGAGCGGATCCCGCGTCGCGGCGCGCAGTTCGGCGAGCGCCCCGCAGCGCAGGGCGCGCCGGGCCGCGTCGATCTGCGCCGGGTCCACGCCGGGCGGCGGATCGGAGGGAAGCCCGCGGTCCGCGGCCAGCCAGGCATTCGGCAGCCACTTGTCGTGCGCCACCCGCCCGCCCTCGATCCGCTCCGAGTGCGCGGCCAGCGGATAGGCGAGCCCGATCGGGTCGAGCGCGGCCCCCGCCAGCGGCACGACGGACCCGTTGAGCCCGAGCACCACATAACTCGAGGTGACGGACGGTGAGTTGGCGGCCGTACGGGGGCCGCCGCCGCCGAACAGCAGCGTAGGCGCCCCCGACCGCGCGGCCGCCCGTACGTCCTGCAGGTACCCCCGGTGGTAAGGCGCGCCGGCGAAGTCGTGGTGCACCGGGTGCGGGTCCGCGTTGTGCCGCACGTACACGCCGCGTTCGTCGGCGATCCCGGCCGGACCGATGTGCCCCTCGTACGGCACCCGCAGCCACCCCGCGCACACCACCGCCCAGGCCCCCACGCCGACGGCCGCGCACACGCCCACCCGCGACACCGGCACCACGAACACCGGCAGCAACAGCAGCAGCAACCCCGGCAGCAGCATCCGCCCGTGCATGAAGTCGCCGCCGACCTTCACGACGTACAACCAGCACAGCAGCCCGGCGACGACGGGCGCGAACACGGGCACGAGCGGCCCGCCCCTCTCCGGTGGGCGCCCACCGCGCCCGAAAAGCACCGCGGCGACCACGAACAGCGCGGGCACCCACAGCAGATAGGGAAGCGCCAGATCCACGACATAGCCGAAGCCCCGCCCCCACAGGCTCCGCGAGGCCTCCTTGGTCACGGCGGGCAGCGGCACCAGATGCCCGTAGTAGCCCGCTCGGAACACCTCGTACGCGCCCGGCAGCGCCCCCGCCGCCCCCGCACCCGCCAGCACGCCTCGCCACGAGGGCCGCACGAGCAGCCACTGCGCACCCAGGAAGACGACCGAGACCAGCCCCAGGTCGGGCCGCACCAGCGGACCGAGCCCGCAGAGCACCGAGGTCGCGAGAGCCCCGGGCCGGGCGACCAGCGCCAGCCACGCCCCCGCGATCCAGCACGTGAGCAGTCCCGTCTCCAGCCCGGAGGTGGCGAAGTCCCACACGGGCGGCAGCCCCAACAGCAGGAGCGAGCCCACAGGCACGGCCGCCCGCCCGCCGTACACCCGCAGCGCCCCGAGCCCCGCGAGCGCGAACCCGACGCCGGTCAGCGCCAGCCCGCCGTACACCGCCGCCGACGCCGGATCGGCCCCCACCGCCCCGGCCGCCACCAGGAGCCACTGCCACAGCGTCCCCGTGGACGACTCCACCCGCTCACCCGGGTTGAACACGGGCCCGTTGCCCGCCAGTACCTGCCGCACGGTCCGTACGTAGATGAAGGCGTCGTCGGACATCCACCGCCGCCGGAACCCGGCCGCCGCCACCAGGACCGCGGGCAGCAGCCACACCGCCGCCCGCAGCACCCGGGCCGCCGCGGGGGCGGCCTTCGGCACAACCACCGGGAGCGAAGGCCGGGAGGGGGAGGTCTTCGGAGGCGCTGGCGAGTGCGTCGACGTCATGATCCATTCATCGGCCCGGGGCAACCCGACCTTGACACCTGTCTCCGGCTGAATGGTGTTGTCGAGAGCGGTCATTCAAGGGCAGCGGGATGAATTCCGCCAGAATGGTGAGTCCGCACATTCGGCTCATCAACCATGCATCGAAATCCGTGCGCATCCGATCCGCCTGCGCGCACGGCACGGACGCGAATGACGGCATCCGTTCGACGGCCCGGCGTGTCGACTTATCAATATCATGTGTTCATGTTTTGCTGACTCCGAATCCTGGCCTCTCAGGCATTTCCGGAACGAACGGAAGCACGCCCACACCATGCTTTCCAGTGGTGCACGGAGCGCGCCTCGGATGGTGAATCGGCCGAACCGCGGAAAGCCCTGTCATGCTGTCCGACCTCAATGAAGGCATGGTGATCAGATGTCGTCAGCCATGGGCGATACGCTCAGCCGCCATTTGGCCCTCTCCGCCCGGCAAGCGCCCGACGAAGCGGCATTCACCTTCGTGGACTTCGGCGCCGGCAGGGACGGGAATTCCGTCGAGCTGACGTGGAGTGAGCTGGACACACAGGTACGGACGGTGGCGGCAGGGCTGCGCCGGTCGGGCGCGGTGGGCGAGCGAGTAGCCATCGTCGCACCGCAGGGCCTCGACTACGTGGTCGGATTCCTGGGTTCCCTGTGCGCGGGCGCGATTGCCGTGCCGCTTTTCCCACCCGACCTGCCCGGCCACGGCGAGAAACTGGCGGCTGTACTGGCCGATGCGGCACCCGCCCTTGCCATCTCCGCCCATGAACAACGGGAAGCGGTGGCCGATTTCTGCACCGGCCACGGGATTGCCTCCGTTTCGCGCGTCGTGAGCGTCGAGATCCTGATGCAGAGTGCCGGAACGGCGGGGACCGAGGCTCGGACAGCCCGGGAGCCGCAGCCCGAGGACTGCGCCTACCTGCAGTACACGTCCGGATCGACGAGGACGCCGTCCGGCGTGGAGATCACCCATGCCAACGTCTGCGTCAACGCGCGGCAGGCGCTGGAAGCGTATGACGTAGGCGGACGGCGCAACTGCGTCGTGAGCTGGCTTCCGCTGTATCACGACATGGGTCTGATGCTGGGGATCGTCATGCCGGTCGCGGGCCGCATGCGGTCCGTCACCATGGCTCCATTGGACTTCGTCCAGCAACCGGTCCGATGGCTCCGCCTGCTCACGCAGTACGACGGGGCCCTCACCGGCGCACCGAACTTCGCCTACGACTACTGCGTTCAGCGAGTGCCACCCGAGGAACGGACCGGCCTGTCCCTCGGATCGGTCGCCGTCATGATCAACGGCAGCGAGCCCGTCAGCCCGCGGACACTCGAGCGTTTCCACGAAGCCTTCGCGCCGTCCGGCATCCGCAGGACAACCATGCGCCCCTCCTACGGCCTCGCGGAAGCCACCGTGTTCGTCGCGGCATCGCCTGCCGGGGAGGAACCGACCGTCACCCCCTTCGACCGAGACCTGTTGGCGCAGGGGACCGCGCGGGTCGCTGAACCGGCCGAAGGCGGATCCATCACCGAACTGGTCGCCTGCGGCCGACCGACCGATCAGGAGGTGGCCATCGTCGATCCGGCCACCGGCTGCAGGCAGGAGGACGGGACGGTCGGGGAGATCTGGCTGAGGGGTCCGAACATCGGACGCGGTTACTGGGGCCGCCCGCCGGACGGGGAGTCCTTCGGCGCCGTCATGACGGGCGGATACCCGGCCGATCCGGCACAGCGCTGGCTGCGCACGGGCGACCTGGGAATCTGGCACGACAAGCAGCTCTATGTCACCGGCCGAATCAAGGACCTGGTGATCGTGGACGGCGCCAACCACTATCCGCACGACATCGAACTCACCGTGGAAAACGCACATCCCGGCGTCCGACGCCACCACACGGCCGCGTTCGCGGTGCCCACCGACGAGGGCGAAAGGCTTGTCGTCGTCGCCGAGCACACCCCTGCCGTCACCGACCCGCAGACGAGTCTCGACGAGGTGACCCGGGCTGTACGCGGGGCTGTCGCGGTCACCCACGCCATCGCCGTTCACGACTTCGTCTACGCCCCACCCGGCACCGTGCCCCGCACGACCAGCGGCAAAGTGGCCCGCAGCGCCTGCCGTGCGCAGTACCTCGCCGGCCATCTGACGGCTACGAAGCACGCGGCACTGAAGGGATCTGGTACGGCATGACCGGCGCACAGGGCGGTGAGGCGGAATCCCGACCGACGAGCACTGAGCAGGCACCTCCGCCAGGGGCCCAGGGCACCGAGGCGCCGACGGCCGACGAGATTCGCTCCATGCTGCGTCATCTGGTCGCGGACCTGTGCGGCGTACCCGGCGACCAGCTCGACGGCGAGCGTCCCCTGACCGAGTACGGACTGACCTCGCGTGACGCGGTCGGTCTCAGCGGCCGACTGGAACAGCTGCTCGACCGGACACTCCCCGCCACCTTGGTGTGGGAGAACCCGAGCATCGAGCAACTGGTCCGCAGCCTGGCGTCAGGAAGCCCGCGCGAACAGAGCACCCGCACCCCGACCGCGGCCGAGAGCACCGACCGCACCGACGCGGTCGCGGTGCTCGGCGTCGGATGCCGTCTCCCCGGCGGCATCAACGGACCTGACGCCTTCTGGGAGGCACTGCTCGCAGGCAAGGACGCGGTGGGTCAGGTCCCGGACGAACGCTGGCAGCTCTTCGACGACGGGGCGCCGGAGACCGCGGCCGTTCTGGCACGTACCACTCGCCGGGGCGCTTTCCTGGACGACATCGAGGGCTTCGACGCGGACTTCTTCGGGATCACGCCCGGCGAAGCCGAAGCCATGGACCCTCAGCAAAGACTCCTCCTCGAAGTGGGATGCGAGGCCCTCGATCACGCGGGAATTCCGCTCCCCGCCCTCCAAGGCAGCGCAACCGGCGTGTTTGTCGGTCTCAGCGCGCTCGAGTACGGACATCTGACCACCGCGGACCTGTCAGGGGTCACGGCGTGGACGAGCAGCGGGGCGGCAGGCAGCATCGCCGCGAACCGCATGTCCTACCTGCTCGACCTCCGCGGCCCGAGCATGACGATCGACACCGCCTGTTCCTCGTCCCTGGTCGCCGTGCACCAGGCATGCCGCAGTCTCCGCGACGGTGAATGCGACACCGCTCTGGCCGCCGGCGTCAACGTGCTGCTCTCGCCGGCCATCACCGCCAACTTCGAGCAGGTCGGCGCGTTGGCACCGGACGGCAGATGCAAGCCGTTCGACGCGAGGGCCGACGGCATCGTGCGCGGGGAGGGGTGCGGCGTCGTCGTCCTCAAACGGCTCACCGACGCCCAGCGCGACGGCGACAGGATTCTGGCCGTCATCCGCGGCACCGCAGTCAACTCGGACGGCCGCTCGGCCGGGCTCATGGCACCCAACCCGATCGCCCAGGAGGCACTGCTGCGCAGCGCCCTGCGCGACGCCGGCGCGGACGCGGCCGACATCGGCCATGTCGAGGCCCACGGCACCGGAACGCTGCTGGGCGACCCCATCGAGGCGGGCGCCCTGGGCGCCGTCCTGGGCCGTGGCCGCCCGGCCGACCGACCGCTGCTGATCGGCTCGGTCAAGAGCAATCTGGGGCACCTGGAAGGCGCGGCGGGGATCGTCGGCCTGATCAAGACGGTGCTCTCGCTCCAGCACGCGAAGCTGCCTGCCAGCCTCCACTTCCACAGCCCCAACCCGCACATCGACTTCACAGAGCTGGGACTGCGCGTCGTCGCCGAGCCGACTGCCTGGCCGACCGAGCACGGACGCCCCGCTCTGGCGGGTGTATCGGCCTTCGGTTTCGGAGGCACCAACGCTCATGCCATCCTCGAGCAGGCGCCCCGGCCGGCTCCGTCGCCCGCCGAGGCACCCCGGCACGGCCACCGGGACACCATGGACACGCGGGAGCAAAGCGCCGAGGGTGTCCCGCAGATCCTGGTGGTCACCGCACGTTCCGAGGACCGGCTCGGCGACGTCGCCACCGGTCTCGCCCATTGGCTGCACGCGCAGGGCGGTGCTCTGTCGCCCGCCGACGTCTGCCACACGCTGGCACACCAACGCCGGGGTCCGGCAAGCGCCGCCGTCGTCGGCCGAGGGCTGTCCGACCTCACGGCGGCACTCGTAGCGCTCGCCAGGGGCGAAACCCCGGCGGGCGTCGTGCCCCCACGGACGGCACAGGCTTCCGAGGCGGACCGGAAGACTTCACGCCGACCGGTTCTGGTCTTCTCCGGTTACGGCTCCCAGTGGACCGGGATGGGCCAACGGCTGCTGCGCGACGATCCCGCCTTCGCCGCTTCCGTAGGAGAACTGGACCCGGTCTTCGAGACGGAAACGGGCACTTCCCTGACGGACCTGGTCTCCCGCACGGACCGGGGGACGAGCGTCGACTGCACTCAGCCGCTCCTCTTCGGCCTGCAACTCGCCCTGGCCAACACGTTGCGCGCCTACGGAGTCGAACCCGCCGCTGTCATCGGACACTCGATGGGGGAAGTGACCGCGGCCGTCGTCGCCGGCGCTCTCGACGCCCGAGACGGCCTACGAGTGATCCTCGCCCGTTCCACCCGGCTCGCGGTCATCGACCAGGAGCAGGCCGGCGCCATGGCTGCCGTGGAGCTGCCGGAGGAAGCCCGCGCCGACGTCCTCGGCCGCCATCCGGATGTCAGCGTCGCGGTGTACGCCTCGCCGCAGCGGTGCACCGTCACGGGTCCCGGCGAACCGATCGCCCGTATCGTCGAGGAAGTCGAGGCGCAGGGGCGACTCGCCCGCCTCCTCCATGTCGGCGCCGCCGGACATTCACCGGCAGTCGATCCCGTCCTTCCGGCGCTGCGCGACGCCCTCGACGGCATCAGCCCACGCGTCGCGACCATCCCCTGGTACGGGACGGTCCTCGACGACCCGCGCGCCGATGTCCATGCGGACGCGGACTACTGGTCCGCCAACGTCCGCCGTCCCGTTCGCTTCCAGCAGGCGGTGGCCGCCGCGGCGGCCGACGGCCACGATCTCTTCCTGGAGATCTCACCGCACCCCATTGCCGTCGTCCCGATCACCGAGACGCTTGACGCGGTGGCCCCGGGGCGCTGCCGCGTGCTGCCGACGGTTCATCGCGACGGTGATGACAGCGTGCACCTGCGCACCGCGCTCGCGGAGCTCCACCTGGCGGGAGTGGAAGGCCTGGCCCGACAACTGTGGCCGGACGGCGAGCGGGTGACCGTACCGAGCCCTCCCTGGCGTCATGTCCCTCACTGGGTCCGCCGCGGCAGCCTGACGAGGCGGCCGTCCCGCGCAAGCGGCCACTCCCTGCTGGGAGCACGGGTGGAGGATCCCGGCACGGACCGTGTCCTGTGGCACGGGGACATCGGCACCGACGGCTGGAACCAGCAGCCGGCCATGCTGCACGGCAGACCCGTTCTGTCACTGCCCGCCTGCGCGGAACTCGTGATCGCCGCGGCAACCGCCACGAGCGCTACGGCCGTCGAGGCAGTGCGCATCGAGAACCTGGCGGTTCATCATTGGCTGCCGATCTCGGCCAGGACGCCTGTCACGACCGTCTGGGAGCCGGAGGGACGCGATCGGGCCACCGTCGGCATCCACTCACGATCCGCCTCCGGTGCCTGGCTGTGCCATGCCTCGGCCCGCGTTCTCACCAAACCCGAAGCGCTGACGCGCCGTGAACCGGGAGGGGCCACTCCCTGCGAGATCGGCTTCCCCGTACCCGCCGCCGAGGAACACGCACCGGACCGGCCAAACGGAAAGCTCCTCCACGCCGTTCTGCACGCACCGGCCCGCCGGGACGGTACGGACGGTACGGACGGCGAGGCACCCGGGGCGGACCCCGCACCGTCCGCAACGGAAGACGTCCCGGTCACCGTACGGTCTCTGCAGGTACGGCTGCAGGTTCCGGCCGATGCCGAATGCCGGGTCCAGTGCCTGCCCCGTACCGGCGAATCGGCCACCGGCGACGCCCCTGGCCGATCACCTCACCGCGGCACGTGGGACATCCATGCGGAGGACGCGGGGGGACGAGAGCTGATCGTGGCTCACGAGCTGCAGCTCCGGGCCGTCGAACCGGGGGAGGTCCCGCAGCCGCTCGGTGAAACCACCTATGAGATCGAGTGGGAGAAAGCGCCTGTCTCCGTCCCCTCCCCCCCGACCCACGTCCTGATGCTGACGGACCAAGGCGACGGCAGCAGGAACCCCTGCGCCGATCTCCTCGAGTCGGCACTCCAGGAACGAGGCGTTGAGGTGGCGGTCGCGGACCGCCGGGATGATTCCTTCGACAGCCTGCTGGACACCTGGCGCGAAGAGACACACGACGGGCGGGCTGCCCTGGTCATGCTTCTGACGGACGGCCCCGAACCGCCCGGAACGTGTCGAGGACTGCACGCCGCCGCGGACGTCGCCCGCCGTCTGGCCGCGGACCCACGGCAACTGTCGGTTCCCCGGCTGTGGCTCGTCACCGAGCGGGCCCAGTCGGTGGTACCTGGGGAGACGGGAAACCCCGACCTGGCCTCCCTTCGCGGTCTCGTGCGCGCACTGGCCCTGGAGCATCCCGCTCTGCGTACCACTCTGGTGGACATCGACCTGCAACCCGGTCTCGTCGACGACCTGGCGCAGGAACTGCTCTGCGACGGCGAGGCCGACGAGGTCGCCTGGCGCGGAGGTACCCGCTTCGTTGCCCGACTGGCTGCCACTGACTCGGACGACGCGGCCGTCAGAGTGCCTTTCGCGCGTCCCGAAGGTGCCTACATCGTGACGGGCGGACTGACCGGCCTCGGCCTGGCGACGGCGCGACGGCTGGCCGAGCAGGGCGCGGGCCGCATCGTCCTGAACGGCCGCCGTGCCCCGGGCCCCGCGACACAGGCCGTCCTCACCGAACTCGGCGAACTCGGCACCTCCCTCGTCGTGGTGCGGGGAGACGTCGCTCAGCCCGGTGTGGCTGCGCGTCTGGTCGAGGCGGCCCTGTCCGAAGGACACTCCCTGTGCGGGGTCGCGCACGCCGCGGCCGTGCTCCACGACCGCATCATCACCGACCTGTCGTCGTCCGACATCCACACCGTCTTCCGACCGAAGGTCACCGGAGCCCTCCAGTTGGAGGCGGCCACGGCGGGGCACGATCTCGACTGGTGGCTGGCGTACAGCTCCGCCGCCGCGCTCTTCGGCTCCCCCGGGCAGACGGCCTACGCCGCCGCCAACGCCTGGCTGGATGCGCACGCCCACCGCCGCCGGGCCGTCGGCCTGCCGGCAACCGCCATCGCGTGGGGCCCCTGGGCCGAGGTGGGTGCGGCACCCCAGGACCCCGCCGTGAACTCCGCGCTGGCTCTTGAACCGATCACCTTGGCCGAAGGACTGGACGCCCTCCAGGCGCTCGTCACCCGGGGCAGCGTGCACACCGGCGTGGTGCATCTGGACGCCCGTCGGGTACTGGAAGCCTTCCCCGGACTGGACGCGGTCCCGTTCTTCGCAGGGGTTCTGCGCGGCAGTCGGCTCCCCGATGACGGCTGGGACGGCCCGGGGGGCATCGAGTCGCTCGGCGAAGCAGCCCCCGCCAAGGTCTGCGAACGTCTCGCCAGGCGGACGGCCGCAGTCATGGGACGCGCTGTCCAGGACCTGGACGAGAACACGCCTCTGACCGACCTCGGCCTCGACTCCCTCATGACCGTGCGGATCCAGAACGCCGCCAAGCAGGACTTCGCCGTGGCGTTGCCCGCTCCGTTCCTTCTGCGGGGTGCCAGTCTTCGGGCGCTCGGTGACGCGGTACTGCAGGAACTGGGTCTGGTGCGGGCTGATCCGAGTGACGCGACGGCAGACGCGAAACCGAAGGACACCGAGCAGGAGCGCGTCGGCGCCGGGGCGGCCCCGACGCTGCCGACCACGGTGGGCCCTCGTGATGCCGCCGAACGCATGGTGGCCGGCGTGTGGAACGAGATCCTGGGACGGCGGCCGGAAGACGTCAACCAGGACTTCATCGCCGCGGGTGGTGACCAGCGCACCGCTCATGACCTGGTGGAGGGCATCCGCCGACGCCTGGATGCCACCGCCCCGGGCCTTACCGCGGAGCAAGTCCTCGCCCACTCCACCGTCGCCACCCTCGCGGAGCTGATCCGGCCCGTGGTGAACGGAACAGGCGAGTCCGTCCTTCGTGTCCTGCGCGACGTCCAACCCGGCGCGCAACGCCCCGCCCTGTTCACGTTTCACCCCGCCGGCGGGCCGACGTCGGTCTACCGACCACTCGTCCAGCTGCTTCCTCCCACACAGCCCGTGTACGGGTTCGACCGCGTGGACTCCCTCCGGACGATGGAGGAGAAGGCCGCCCACTACATCGGTCTGATCCGGGAGCTCCAGCCACAGGGGCCGTATCACCTGCTGGGCTGGTCCTTCGGCGGCTGTCTCGCCTACGAGGTCGCCCGCCGGCTCCGCGAGACGGACAGGGCCGTGGGCTTCCTCGGACTCGTCGACACCATCCTGCCGGCAGCTCTCCCGGGGCTGGAATCCAAGGAGATGCTCATCGAACGGTTCGGCCGCTTCGCCGAATACGTCGAGAAGACGTACGGACGCCGACTTGACCTGCCCTACGAGGAACTGGCTGCCACGCCTGACGAACAGCAGATCGACGTGGTCATGCGGCTCGTTGCCGAAGCCGGCCTCGACATGAGCCCCGGAATCATGGAGCACCAGCGAACGTCCTACGTCGACGCGCGCGTGGGGGAGCGGTACGAGCCTCAGCCGTATCCGGGCCACATCGTGCTCTACCGCGCCCAGGAGACCCAGCCGCTGACCACGGCCCTCGACCCCCGCTACGTGCGCAGCGAGGCAGACCTCGGATGGGCGCCGTTGTGTCCGTCGCTAGAGGTCGTACCGGTCCCCGGCGACCACTTGTCGCTCATCGACCCGCCTCATGTCGAGGTCATTGCTCGGCACCTCACAAAAGCCCTTGAAGGGCACGGCGACTGACGTCGTCCGCCTCCGTAGGGAGCAGGCCGGACGGCAAGGGCGGCCATCAGGCGGCGGCCGCCCGGCCGCCGCCTGAGAACACACAGACCGGCCGCTACGAAAGCCGGGGCAGCTCACTCCGGAAGGCGTGCAGACGGTCCTCGCCCACTCGCGCCCTGGCCTGCGGGTCCGTCACCCCCAGCCCCGGGCGCGGGGCGAGACACAGAACACCCACCTTGCCGATGTGCTGGTTGGTCTGAACACTCCTGGCAGCCATAGCCACCTCGTCCAGGGTGTACGTGGTCGACAGGGCCGGCA
This sequence comes from Streptomyces sp. MMG1533, assembly GCF_001279775.1. Classification (GTDB taxonomy): domain Bacteria; phylum Actinomycetota; class Actinomycetes; order Streptomycetales; family Streptomycetaceae; genus Streptomyces. The sequence goes on from NZ_LGDG01000156.1 coordinate 73,778, forward strand.
GCAGACGGCCCATGCTGAACAGCCGGTTGACTTCCCACTGCTCGTGCAGGTTGGCCCCGTGACTTCCGATGATCCTCTTGAGGCGCATCCACAAGTAGCGGTTGTCGTAGGTGTGCTGGTACCCGGTACTGGAACCGCATGTGACCACTGTCCCCCCGCGTCTGGCGAGAAAGACCGAGGCTCCGAATGTCTTCGCGCCGACGTGCTCGAAGACAATGTGCGGGTCCTCACCCACCGCGTCACGCACAGCGGCGCCGAGCTTCTTCCAACCCTCCGGCCGCTGCAGCAGGGTGGTGTCACCCTCGTCGATCTCAGAGCGGTTGATGACGGCCTCGCATCCGAGGGACCGCAACAGGTCGGCCTTCCGGCGGGAGTTCACCACGCCGACCGGAATACCGCCGCCGTTACGGACGAGCTGAACGGCGTAGGACCCGAGCCCGCCGGTCGCACCCCAGATCAGCACCACATCGCCCTGCTTCATCTGCGCTCCGCGATCGCTGACCAGCATGCGATACGCCGTGCCGGCACACAGGGGATTGACGGCTGCCTCTTCCCAGGTGAGCAGGGCCGGCTTGGGCATCAGCTGGCTGGCCCGCACGATCGTGTAGTGCGCCAGTCCGCCGAAGTTCGTTTCGAAGCCCCACGCCTTCTGGCCGTGGCCGAGCATGCCGTCCCGGTGTGTCTCGTGGTCCTGGTCGTCGACGTACGCCGTCGCCACGGCCACGTGGTCTCCGACCTTCCACTTGCGCACGGACGACCCCGTTCGCACGATGACGCCTGAGGCGTCCGACCCCACCACGTGGTAGGGGAGGTCGTGGCGCCGCTCCCAACCGCCGGCCTTTCCCATCTGTTTCAGGAACTGAAACGTCGGCAGCGGCTCGAACATCGCGGTCCAGACCGTGTTGTAGTTGATGGAGCTCGCCATCACGGCGATCAGTGCTTCATCCGGAGCCAGTTCGGGCATCGGGACCTGGTCCACGGAGAGGGACTTCTGCACGTCCTTGTCGTCGGCGTCCTGGAACATCTTGGCGTCAGCCAGACGCACCGTCGCCGCGGCGAACTCTTCGGGCAGAGGCAGCTTCTCAAGCGTGGCCCGGTCGGCACCCGCGATGACGGCTTCGGACATGGTCGTGCTCATCGAGTCTCCCCAAGATTCCCGGGCCGCGTGCGGCTGCCCTTCAGTTCACCGGCTGGTCTTCCCGGCCACCTGTACAAAGCAAGCTGCCTGCCTCGTCGCGTCGCAACCGCACAGTCCTCCGTCTGGCTCACGCCTGCGACGAAGACGCAGGTCAGTTGCCCGGAGCAGCATGCGTGCCGTTGCGCAAAGGGCGTAACGGCATGACGGGAAGGCCGGAATGGCGGTTGCCGCCCCGTCGCACACGACACGCCGCGCGGCCAGGAGCGGTCTTCCTGGGCCCTCCCGCGAACCGTGCCAAGCGAGATCAGTTGATCATATCTACACAAAATCGGCGTGTTGGCTGGTATTCGACAGCCGATGTCGGGATGGTCTGCACGTGCATGCCGATATTGTCCCGAATCTCCGCTGGAGGAGAGAGCTTCACCGCCGCCTCGTACGGCCGGCGTGACGAGCCGGCGCTGAAGGCCGGTTACCGCTGTCGGCGGCAGGACAGGGCTGTCGAGACCTTCAGAAGGCGTCGCCGCGTCGGTCCTTCCTCTGTGTGTCGCGTCGTCCCGGGCTCTGCCCGCCCCAAGGAGTCCCTCAGCCCATGCCAACTGCCCGCACCATGTTCACCGGCCGGGCGCGCCTCACCGGCCGCTCACTCCTGGCCTGCCTCGTGCTCCTCGCACCGATGTACGGCACCGCGGCAGCCGCGGCCGGCAACGGCGCGGAGCAAGCGTCCCGGTCGGCCGACACCGGCGCCCGGATCACGGCCGTCAGCGAACTCGACGCCCGCACACTGGACCTGACCGTCCAGTCACGGGCCATGGCAAGCTCAGTACCGGTTCGCGTCATCCTCCCCAAAAGCTGGATGAGCGAGCCGAGCCGCACGTTCCCCGTGCTCTACATGCTGCACGGCGGGGCGGATGACTACACCTCCTGGACGCGTGAGACGGACGTCGAGGCACTGGCGGAGAACTCGGACGTACTTGTCGTCATGCCCGACGGCGGGAAGTACGGCTACTACTCCGACTGGTACGTCGGCACGCCCCGCTGGGAGACGTTCCACACCATGGAACTGGTCCGGCTCATGGAAAGGAATTTCCGCGCGAACTCCTCGCGGGCCGTCATCGGTCTGTCCATGGGGGGCTTCGGAGCGCTCAACTACGCGGCGCGGCACCGGGGGATGTACCGGTACGCGGCCTCCATGAGCTCGTACGTCGACCTCGACGAACCCTCGGTGCGTTTCCTCCTCGGTCTCGGCGCCGCCAAGGACGGCATCGACATCAATCGCGTCTGGGGCGACCCGAAAGAACACGACGACATCTGGCAGGCTCACAACCCGGCCGCCAGGCCACGCGCCTTCCGCGGAACAACGGTCCATCTGTCCGCGGGAAACGGAACGCCAGGACCACTGGACGAGGGCCATCCGCTCCCCGTGATCCTTGTGGGTTCGGCGGCCGAAGCAGCACTTCCGGCATCGCTGCGGAAATTCGCTGATTCGCTCCACTCGGTGGGCGTCGACGTCTCGACGAACCTCTACGAACCCGGGACCCATTCCTGGCCCTACTGGCAGCGTGAGTTGCACCGCATCTGGCCCACGGTGACGGAGGAACTCTCGTAGCGGACCCGGCCTTCATCCGAGAGCGGGTCGCGCTGTCTGCGTCACGGTCATCCCGTCGGCAACGACGCGTACGACCAGGATCGAGGGAGGCATGGGCCGAACAGTAGTGATCTTCGCCGCGGGGTCACGCGGGGACGTCCAGCCGTGCCTGGCGCTGGGCAGGGCACTGACCCGCCAGGGCGACCGCGTCCGCCTGCTTGCCAGTACCCGCTACCGGCAACTGATCACCGCGGCGGGACTGCAGTTCCACTCTCTCGCGGCGGACCCCAGCGAGATCATCGAATCGCCCGAGGGACAGGAACTGCTGGCCGGCCGACGCAATCCGGTGGCCTTCGTCCGCGGCATCAACCGGATCATGCGGCCACTGTTCTCCCGCCTGCTCGCAGAGGCCCAGGCGGGTGCCGAGGGAGCCGATCTCGTCCTGGCGCCCACGCTCGGTTTCCTCGGCGTCCATCTGAGCCAGTACCTGCGCATCCCGCACGCGATCATCCACTTCCAGCCCAGCCAGCCCACGGGAGTGTTCCCCCACCCGTTCGCTCCGGCTGCACGGTTCCTCGGACCTTTCGGAAACCGCCTCAGCTTCGAGGCGGTCGACCTGGGAGCGTGGCTGACGAGCCGCCAGTTCATCAACGCGTGGCGCAGGGAGGAACTCGGCCTTCCCGCCCTCTCCCCTCTCGGGCCTCGCCGCCGAGTTCGCCAGGCCTTTGTGCTGTGTGCGTTCAGCCCCACCGTCGTACCCCCGCCACCCGACTGGGGACCCAACGTCCACATGACCGGCTTCTGGCACCACGAACAACCACTGTGGAAACCGCCACGTCGCCTGCTCGGCTTTCTGGACGACGGACCGCCGCCCGTGTACGTGGGCTTCGGCAGCATGAGAACCAGCGACCCCGAAGCCACCGACCGCGTCGTACGCGCCGCACTGCGGCGCGCGGGACTGCGGGGAGTCCTGGCCGGAGACCCTTCCACGAGTGACGACGACATGCTCGTGGTCGGGGACACCCCCCACAGCTGGCTGTTCCCCCGCATGGCTGCGGTGGTCCACCACGGCGGTGCGGGCACCACCGCCTCCGCCCTGCGTTCTGGAGTGCCGTCCCTGGTCTGCCCTTTCTTCGGCGACCAGCCCTACTGGGCCGACCGGGTCCACAGCCTCGGAGTGGGGCCGAAGCCCCTGCCGTCCCGGCAGCTCACCGTCTCTGCTCTCACCGGCCGCCTGCGAGTTGTCACCGGGGGCAGCGGTCATGCCGAGGCGGCCCGTCGGCTGGGCCGTGCGCTGACGTCTGAGGACGGGGTCGAGCGTGCCTGCCATGCCCTGAACCAGCTTGTCCGGTAACCGTTCCTGTCGCCAAGGCAGCCGGGCCGGGCACCACGAACGCCGCAGCCAACGAGCAGCGCAGAGCCGCTCCTCGCGCAGGCCATGGACGGTGGACCGAGGAGCACGAGCCGCGCCGGCCTGGTCACGGAGACGGGCGTCCGTCCGCCCCAAGTGGCCGCTGGCTGCTGGCTGCTGGAGGGCGGTCTACTACTCCGGTTGTCGTAAAAGGTGCATAACTCAATGAGCAGCACTCTATCGGGTGTGTCGGAAATAGCGGGTTAAGAGAGGCCTGTGTTAGCGTCTGTGACGAGTCGGACACGGTCCGTAAGGAGGGCCGTGTCTGTGAAGGAATCGGAGACGTGATGCACAAGTTCAAGAAGGCTGCGGCCGTAGCGGCGATGGTCGGCGGCCTCGGCCTTGTCGGCAGCGGGGTTGCCAGCGCCAACGGCGGCCACGACTACGACGACCCGTTCGACATCGCCGTCAACAACCTGCAGGTCGTGGACTGCGACCAGGACTTCGACGGCGGCCTCGCCTTCGCCCCCGTCGGTTCGACCACCGGTGACACGGAGCAGAACATCGGCAACTTCTGCACGGTGGTCGGGTCGATCGACTAATTGCAGGACGCCGTGAAGAGCGGGGTCTCGCACATTCCGTGCGAGACCTGGTCTTCAGTCCTTGCGGTGCCGGACGCCCCGTCACGGGGATCCGGCAGGCCCGTGGGCGGTATTGCAGCCTGAGGGTGACTGTGTCCTGGGAGAGTTGGGTGTCCAGGGTGCGAACAGGAAGTGCCTCCGATCAACGCGGACGAGGACATCTGAGATCCTCGTTCCCGTACCGGTCGGAGGCGCTTTGGTTTTGGGCCACTTGCCCGCCTGGGAATGGCCGCCTGGAACTGGTGACGATCGCAGCCGCCCATCGGGCCGTACCGACGCGTACTTGGTGGTGCGGCCCGCAGACCCACTGCTGACTCTTTCCACCGCCCCACACGGGCTTCCGGTCAAGGCTCAATCGCATCTACCTGCCGGAGCTTTCCGTCCGCGTGACGCCCGTGGGTGCTTCCGGAATGGTCGCCGGCTGCCGCGGCGCGGTCGACCTCTCCGGTTGTCGTAAAAGGTACATAGCTCAATGAGTTACACCCAATCGGTCGTGTCGGAAATAGCAGGCTAAGAGAGGTATGTGTTAGCGTCTGTGGCGAGTTGAACACGGTCCGCGAGGAGGGTCGTGTTTGTGAGGAAATCGGAGACGTGATGCACAAGTTCAAGAAGGCTGCGGCTGTAGCGGCGATGGTCGGCGGCCTCGGTCTCGTCGGCGGCGGGGTTGCCAGCGCCAACGGCGGTCACGACTACGACGACCTGTCCGACGTCGGGGGCAACGTGCAGGCCGTGGACTGCGACCAGGAGTTCGACGCCGGCCTCGCCCCCGTCGAGGTTCCTACGGTCACCGGTGACACGAACCAGACCTTCGGCAACTTCTGCACGGTGGTCGGGTCGATCGGCTGATTGCAGGACACCGTGAAGGCCAGGCCTCGCACTTCGAGTGCGAGTCCTGGCCTTCAGTGCTTGCGGTGCCGGAGGTCCCGTCACGGGGATCCGGCAGGCCCGTGGGCGGTATTGCGGCCTGAGGGTGACTGTGTCCTGTCGGACGCGCTTTGGGGGCTTCGGGTCGTGACGAGCCTTGCCTGAATGACCGCAGGTCAAGCCTCCGGCTCACCGGCAGCACAGACCTTCTCATCTGTCATGTCCAGTGCTAGCAGGCCGGATTGACGCCGGGTCGTTCCTGCCCGGCAGCACTCCTTCGTCGCACCCTGGAGAGCGGCCGGGCATGGCGGGTGGCTGCCCGCCACAAGAGGCAGGTTGACGCGTCCGCAGGTCGACGGCGTCCCTGGTGCGGAGGTCCTGCGCCGGTCTTCGCTGCACCTCGATCTCTTGGGCGATAAGGCCCCGGCATGAATTTCCAAACGAGGCTCAGCCGAACTTTGAAGCTTTCCCGAAAAGGTACATAAATTAACTAGTAATACTCAAACGGGCGTGTCGGGAATGGTGCATTAAGAGAGGCGCATGTTAGTCTCTGTGACGAGTCGGACACGGTCCGTAAGGAGGGTCGTGTGCGTGGAGGAAATCGGAGACGTGATGCACAAGTTCAAGAAGGCTGCGGCCGTAGCGGCGATGGTCGGCGGCCTCGGCCTTGTCGGCGGCGGGGTTGCCAGCGCCAACGGTGGCCACGACTACGACGACCCGTTCGACGCCGCCGTCAACAACCTGCAGGTCGTGGACTGTGAGCAGAGCTTCGAGGCCGGCGATGCTTTCGCCCCCGTCGGTTCGGCCCTCGGTGACACGGACCAGAACATCGGCAACTTCTGCACGGTGATCGGGTCGGTCGGCTGATTCAGGGACACCAAAGGCAGTTGGGTCTCGCACCTCCAGTGTGAGACCTGCTCCTTAGTCCTTGCCGCGTCTGACGCCCTGCTCATCTGTCGGCTCGGGGCCGCAGGAGAGAGGGCCAACAATAAGCGGAGCAGGGGATGCCGAGGAACAGGATCTCGACGTCCCCTTTGCTGTGCTGATCGAGGCCACGACGTTTTGTGGTGGCCGCGAGTCAATCTATGGAGATACGCGTGCGCAGGTTCAATAAGGTCATGCTCGTGACCGCCGCCATCGGTAGCCTCGGTCTGACGGGTGCCGGTGCCGCCCAGGCTCACGGCGCTGACGGTGACTCGCCCGATGCCACCATCGAAAACGCGCAGTTGCTGAAGTGTGAACAGGAATTCACTGCCTCCCTGGTCACGGTCAATGCGCCGGTCACCGTCTTGGGTGAAAGTGTTACGAACATCGGCAATTTCTGCACGCAGGTCGGTCCAGGCGAGTGATCGGTTGATTGTCCGACGGCTGGTCAAGGGGCGAATCCTGCGCTGTGAAGCGGGCGTGGACCTCTGATTGTCGACGGTCACTGGGCAGCGGTCATCCTTCGGGTGGCCGCTGCTTCTTTTTCTGAAGGATTCGAGGTCCCGGTGTGCCAGGTGGGGGCGCATGATTTATGGCGCTCACCATCCGCTCCGAGATTATCCGATCAACTCCATTCGTATCAGTCGCTATGCGGGGTCATTCGGATGAATTTCCATGGCTACTCGTTCGTAAGGGTGTCATTCACTCTGTTGGGCGGGTTACTGCTGATGGACCATCGACTCCACCCCATCTGGTGAAGAGAAATGTGAGTCGACATCGCGCCTCGGAGGTAATGTGAGTAGTGTGATCATTTTTCCGCGCTGTCCGGAGACGGGGAAAGCATCATTCCGTACTGAATCCGAGGCGAGGACCTGGCTGATCAAGCAGCCACTGCTGGACAGGATCCCGGACCGCATCTACCGATGCTCGGATTGTCGGTACTGGCACTTCACCGGATCCCATCACCTGACCAGTCGGAAAATTAGATTGCAACGAAACCATGGCAGGCGTGAAGCCACCTCCCGGCGCAACGGCAGGAGGAACAGGAAGAGGTGACTGGCGCGTCGGCACGTGCTGCCTGGCCACGGTGTGCAACGGCCTGTTCCTCAAGGTTTCCGGACAGGCTTTTCCCACTTCTCTGATGAGAAAGACGACGAGATTGCGACAGAACCTGAGTAAGGGAATGATCGTGACCGCCGCCGCGACGAGCATCCTGTCCCTGTACGTCACCCCGGCGTTCGCGGACTCGCCCTCCGAGGGGGCCCCGGGGAGGTCACTCGGCGCCCTGTCGGGCACCTTTGCGCCCCTCCACGGCGACAGTGGTTACGGCGCTGAGGACGGCTACGGCGATGACGGCGGCCAGAGCGCTGACAGCGGCCAGAGCGCTGACAGCGGCCAGAGCGCTGAGGACGGTTACGGCGATGACGGCGGCCAGAGCGCTGACAGCGGCCAGAGCGATGACGGCGGTTACGGCGATGACGGCCGCCAGAGCGCTGAGGACGGTTACGGCGATGACGGCGACCAGAGCGCTGACGGCGGCTACGGCGATGACGGCGGCCAGAGCGATGACGGCGACTACGGTGATGACTCGGACGAGCCGGGAGGCTACGGCGACACACCGCCCGCACAACCCCCCAGCACGCCGCCGGCGTCACCGCCTGCCACCAGGCCCCCCTGGACGCCGCCGCCACCGGACACCACGCCCCCCGTCCCGGTGACGACGCCGCCTGCCTCACCCTCGCCGCAGCCGCCCACCCTCGCCGAGACCGGCGCCGAGGAGCAGGCGGTGTTGCTTTCGGGTCTTGCAGCGCTGTTGCTGACCAGCGGCACCATCCTGTATCGACGAGGCCGCCGAACCGGCTCCTCTCGATAGTGCTCTGTGCGGGGTGCCGGACGAAGCGAGTCCGGTACCCCGCACCACCCCTTGGTCAGAGGCGCGTTCTCCACGCCGCTTCTGTGCCTCCCCGGCCCACCGGTACGGGGATCTTCCCGGCGGGCGGGGCGGTGCGTAGTCGGTGGCGTACCCCTCGTACGAGCGTCGTCGCCGTGAAGGTCGCGCCGTGGACGAAGCGCATGGCCGGGCCGAAGGCGGAGGCGGTCAGCAGACCTGCCAGGAACAGGCCGGGGTGCGAGGACTCGAAGTCCCGCCCCACCGCAGGGGAGCCGTCGGCGGTCGTCGCCAGGTTCCCACGCAGCTCGGGGGAGAGCAGGCCGAGCCGGCCCAGGGTCGCCTGGAACCCCGTGGCCGCGACCACGTGTTCGGTCTCCAGGGAGTGCAGTTCCCCAGTCAGGCTCACCGTCTCCAGCCGTACTCCGCCCGGCACCGGACGGGCCGCGGCCACCTCACGGCCGAAGAGCATCTCCACCACCGGTTCGACCCGGTCCCGTACCCACCAGGCGCCCGCCGGTCCGAGCGCGGTGGCCGCGATGCGGGCTCGGGTCGACTCGGGGAGGCGACGGAAGAGGTCCGGACGCTCCGCGTAGAACCAGTTGCGCCAGCCGCATCCGAGGCCGGTGTGCGGGGCACGGGCCGACTGCCACCAGGGACGCTGTCCGGGCGGCGGCACGTCGTTCCAGCGCAGCCGGTCCGCCCGCGCCAGCACCCGTACACGTGTGCCTTGTTCGGCGAGGAGCGCCGCCGTCTCCAGGGCCGCCTGGCCGCCGCCGATCACCGTGACGTCCCTGCCGCGGAAGCGGCCGAGGTCACTGTGGCAACTGCTGTGCGTGACGAGTGCGGGGGGCAGGCCGCGCAGGGGCCAAGGCACCTCGGCGAAGGGCATGACGCCGACCGCCAGCGCCACCGTCCGTGCACGCAGCACCTCTCCGTCCTCGGTGACCGCCTCGAAGCCGACCGGGCGGGCCGCCACCCGGCTCACCATGCGCTCGTCCACCTCCGGCACGGCGTTGCGCGCGAACCACAGGCCGTACGCCGCGAACGTCTCCACTGGGATCGGCTCCGCGTGACGCGCCGTGAGCCCCCGGGTGGCGCAGTACGCGTCCAGGCGCCAACGACCTTGCGGGTCGGCGAGGTTGGAGGCCCACGGCTCCGACTTCAGGAACATGCCGCGGGGCATGTGGGCCCGCCAGGACGCCATGGGCCGCCCGAGGACGCGCAGGTTCAGCCCGGCGGCCGCGGCGTGTGACGCGATGGACAGGCCGTACGGGCCGGCGCCCACCACCAGCAGGTCGTACATCAGTGAGTTCTCGCCTTCTCGTCGTCGGTCAGGGACGGTGCGGTTGCCTGCCGGCCCACGCGGGCCGGCACAGGCGCCGCCGGGACCGTGCGAGCCGCCTGGTGGTCCACGCGGGCCGGCACAGGGGCCGCCGGGACCGCGCGCAGCCGCTCTCGCAGTCGACGGGCCACATGACGGCACCACAGGGCCCACATCGCCCGGCCGGGAGCCGGGTCGTCCGGGGCGTGCCAGGCCAGTTCGCGTCCGTGGGGCGCCGGCAGAAGCGCGGCGAGCGGTGCGTAGTTCTCCACCACGTACGACCGCCCCACCAGCGGTGCCTGCTCTGGGAGTTGCCGGTGTGTCAGGTCGAGGTGCAGGGCGCGTACGACGTCCAGTCCGGCGGCGTCGGAGAAGAGCCGGAACTGGGCGCCGGGGCGCGGGTTGAAGTCGAGCAGGTGATAGCGGCCCGTCGTGCCACAGCGGCGGAAGTCGAGGTCGAAGATTCCGCGGTAGCCCAGCTCGTCGGTGAGCCGCTCGGCGAGGGCCTGCACCTGTGGGTTGTCCGTCCAGCGGCCGACCACGGTCAGGCCCGCCCCGCGCGGCCACGCCCGCTGCTTGCGGCCCGACCCGCCCGCCCGCACAGCGCAGGAGCGGTCGGCGTATCCGTGGAAGAACCAGTCGCGGGCCGGGCCCGGCGGCAGATACACCTGCAGCAGCAGCGGGCTGCCGGCCTCCTCGGTGCGCAGATACAGCTCCCGCGCCTGCCGCGCGGACTTCACCAGCACCGTGCTGTGCAGTCCGCTGCCCGCGGGCACCTGCCAGGGACGGCTCCACTTCGCCACCATCGGCAGACCCAGCCGCCGGGCGGCGTCGGCGGCCTGCGCCGGGCTGTCCGGGGCCAGTGTCACCGGGTGCGGGATGCCCGCGGACGCGCATACGAGGGCCAGTTCGGCCTTGTCGGCGACGCGCTCGGGCAGTGCGCCGGGCGTGGCGGGCAACAGATAGGAGGAGGCGAGTTCCTCGCGCATGCGGCCCACGGCGATCGCGCTCGCGTCGTCCATCGGGACCAGGACGGCGGGACGTGCGACCCGGGTGGCCACCCGCCGCAACACGACGGCGATCTCGCCGGGGGATGCCCCGGGTGGCGGCGGAGGATGCATTTCGCGTACGAAGCGCGATCTGGCTACGGGGCTTCCCGCGCAATCGGCGGCAACATGCACCTCCACTCCCGCTCCGCCGAGCGAGCGTACGGCCCCCAGCGTTCCGTGGTGAAAGGGATTCCGGTCGATCCGCAGCAGAACGGCTGGGACGCGGGTGTCGAGGAGCGGCACGGACTTCATTCCTTCGGATCGGCTCACCCGTACAGGGGAGCTAGGTACTCGAAAGCCGTAAGGGCGGTGGCGCCATTCCATTTCATGTGACTAACGTCCTGTGACTGGGTGTCAGGAGCGCGAAGGGCAAGGCAGAAGGAAATCAGCGGCATAAGAAGAACAACGGCATAAGAAGAACAACGACAAAAGACAGCAAGAGAGCAGGGAGAGGAGCAGGCATGGTTCCAAAGCATCGCCGGGCCCGGACCAGGGGGCTGACGGTCGTCGCCGCGGCAGTCGCCCTCTCGGCCGTGCTGGCGTCCGGCGCCGGCTCCGCGGCGGGGACGCCGCCCTTCGCCGATCCTCCCGCTCCAGCTCCGGTCTCCCCGGCGCCGACAGCGCCCGCGCTGACCGCATCGGCCACGCCGCTGCCACCGCAGGTGCCCGCGATCACCCAGGCCCCCACGATCCCCACGACCCCGCCCCTCCTCACGCAGCCGCAGCCGGCCCCGTCGACCTCTTCCGTCACCGGGCCGACCACCTCGGCGCCGGCGCCCGGCAAGGAGAGCCCTGCCTTCGGTGTCTTCATCGACTCCGGAATCCCGGGCGTGTTGGGTATGACGAGATTCAGCCGCTGGCTGGGTGGCGCCGACCTGCGCGTCGGCCACACCTACCTGCCCGGCGACCGCTGGAGCAACATCGAGGGCGCTCCCGGCTTCCTCGACGGGTGGGCGCGCTGGCGCAGGGCGAAGGACGACCGGATGTTCGTCCTCAACGTGCCCATGCTGGAGCGCAACGAGGAGGGGGTCTCCGATGACGAGGTCCGTTGGCTGCTGCGGCAGGGCGCTGCCGGACACTTCGATCAGCACTTCCGCGCCCTCGCCGAACGGCTGGTGGCGTTGAAGGTGCCGGACACGATCCTGGTGCCCGGCTGGGAGATGAACGGCACGACGTACACCCACCGCTGCGGGCCCGACCCGGAGGCCTGGAAGAAGTACTGGAACAACATCGTCGCCGCCATGCGTTCGGTGCCGGGCCAGGAATTCCGGTTCGACTTCACGCCGAGCCGCGGCCGGGACGCCGTTCCCTGGACGGAGTGTTATCCGGGGGACGACACCGTCGACATCATCGGCATGGACGCGTACGACCAGCCGCGAGGAATGCCGTTCGACGAACAGGTGCGGGAGCCCTACGGACTTCAAGCACACGTGGACTTCGCTGGATCCCACAACAAGCCTATTTCCTTTCCGGAATGGGGGCTCTTCCGCAATGGTGACAACGCCGAATACATGCGGCGGATGCTCGCCTGGATCGATGAGCACAAGCCGCTGTACAACACGCTGACCGACTACTGTCCGCACGGTGTCTGGCAGTGCCCGACGAACCCCGAGTCGTCCCGGGTCTACCGGTCCGCCCTCTCCGGTGGCACCGGCGAACCGGCGCCGCTGCCCGTGCCCACCGCACCTCCCGCACCGTTGCGCCCGACCACCTGCTCGCCGGTGCGCTTCAGCGACTGGTTCGAGTCCTGGCTCGGCCGGAAGGTGTGCTTGCGTCTCGACAGGTGGTCGCGGACCGGATAACGGTCGCCGGTGACGGTGGGTCCCGAGACGGGCCCGCCGTCACCGATCCGCTCCCGGAAGCGACGCAGCAACTCCTTGCCCCGCCGGCGCGCGGCCACGTCACCGACCACCGCCGACATCAGCGGAGCCGTGCGTCGCCGGGCCAGCAACAGCCGCTGGTTGGAGACGGGTTCGGGGCGCCAGTGGTGCTTGTAGGACTCGTTGCCGCGCAGCAGGCTCAAAGTGCCCAGCCCGCCGATGCCTGTGTGCTGGGCGCACGCGTCGAGGAGCATCACCGCCACATCCGCCTTGCGTTCCCGCAGGCGCGGATGGGCGCCGTACAGGTAGCCGCCCGCGAGCCCGCGCGACAGCAGGGTGAGGTCCACGGCCACCACGTCGTCGTCGAGCCGGAACTCGGTGACCACCGCGTCGCCGGAGCGCACCATCGGTCCCACGGAGCGCACCAGATGCTCGCAGAAGCGTGTCTGCAGGTGCTCCGACGTCATCCTCCGGCCCTGCCACTGCAGCCGGTGCAGTTCGAGCAGCCGCGAAAGTGCCGCGCCGACCTGGTCCGGCGCCACCACGTGCCGCTCCACGCCGAGCGACCTCAGCTTGCGCAGCTTGGCGCGGGTCCGCTGGGCCTTGCCGGACGGCAGCCGGGACAACAGCTCGTCCATGGGCACGGCGGGCAGCTCCAGGCACAGCGAGTCCCGCATCCGGCGGCGCGGCCCGCTCCAGCGGTCGTAGACGTGCTCGGCAGCACCGCCCGGCCGCACCTCGCGGAAGTCGATCAGCGCGGTGCGGGCGGCGGCCGACAGCGCCTCGGCGAGCGCGGTGGCCGCCCGGTCCGCCCGCTCGCCGTCGATGAGGACGTCCCCGTAGTCGGAGATGGGCCCGCCGAGCGGTACGAGTGTGGGCACCGGGGCGCGCCGGAGCATCAGGGGCGCGGCGGCCACGAGTTCGGCGCCCTCGCGCACCAGCACCAGCCGCAGCCGGCCGGGCCTGCCGTACGACAGCCACCACGAGTGCAGCCAGGCGTGGTTCTGGAACGGGGTCGCCGTGGCGCACCGCTCGTACAGCCGCCCCCAGTCCGGGGCCACCTCGGCGAAGGCGCGTGCGTCGGTGACGAGTTCCGTCGTGTACCTCACCGTCACAGCTGGCCGTGCACGTCGGCGGCGGGGGTCGGGCCGGGCACCGAGGCGGGGCGGGCGGGGTGGTCGTCTCCGGTCCGCCTCGGCCGTACGAGCAGCGCCAGACCGCCGAGCAGGCCGCCCGCGCTCAAGCCGACCAGACCGGTCACCGCCGGTGACGCGGACGTCGGGTCGGTCGGCACCACCGCCCGTGAGAACTGCAGGAGTTCGACGTGGGTGCTGGCCTTGGTCGCGTTCGCGTGCCGGGTCAGCGCGCGGGTGACCGCGTTGGCCATGTCGGCGGCGAGGTGGGGGCGCGGGGAGGTGGCCGAGACGGCGACCATCGGCGCGTCCGGCGAGGTTGCCGTCCGCACGCTCCGCCGCAGCGTCGGGACCGGCACTCCCGCCCACACCTGCGCCTCCCCGAGCACCGCGAGCTGCGTGGCGGCACGGCCGTACGCCTGTGCGAAGCCGAGTGCGGAGGCCGGGTCGGACTTCTCGGTCGGTACGGCGACGACATAACTGGTCGCCGTGTAGATCGGGGCCCTGAGCGTCCCGTAGGCGCCGCCGAGCAGGCCGCCGGCGAGTGCGCCGGCCGCGAGCAGCGACCAGGGCCGCAGGCCGCCGACGCGGGCCAGGCGGCCGGGCTGCCGGTGGTGGCGGGCGTGGTTGTCGGTCATGACGAACTGGCTCCCTGGGGTGAGGGGGGCAATGAGCTGGACAGCACCGTCGCGTACACGTCCATGAGCCGGGCGGCGCTGCGGGTGATGTGGTAGCGGTGGGCGGCGTCCGGGGCCGTACGCGGCCGCGGGCCGGCCGCGCGCACCCCGGCCACGGCACGGGCGTACGCCTCCGGACCGCCCCGAACCCGCCGGGCACCGGAGGTGGCCTGCGGGGACAGGTCATCGATCGCCGGGCAGGAGGCGTAGAGCACGGGCAGCCCGGACGCCAGGGCCTCCACGACCGCCAGCCCGAAGGACTCCTCCGGGCACGGGGAGGCGAGCAGGTCCATGGCGAAGGTGAGGGCGGGCAGGTCGGGGCCGGGGGAGCCGTCGGGGACGTAGGGGCGTTCGCCGGTGAACAGGACGCGGTCGGCCACGCCGGCCGCCTGAGCCGTGCGGCGCAGGACGCTCTCCTCCGGGCCGCCACCGACCAGCAGCAGCCAGTGGTCGTCCGGCAGGCGGGTCATCGCCTGGATGAGGACGTCGAAGCGCTTGCCCGCGCAGAGCCGACCGATCCCGCCGATGACATAGGCGTCCTCCGGCAGGCCGAGGCGTCGGCGCGTGTGGTGACGCCGGGACGGGTCGAAGCGGAAACGGGTCACGTCGATGCCGTTGGGGACGACCTCGATGCGTGGGGAGGGCACGCCCCAGCGTCTGAGGCGGTCGGCGACCGCGGGGGAGACGGCGACCGTGGCGGAGCCGAGGCGCTCGCTGGCCAGGTAGAGCGCGCGGACGCCCGCTGTCAGCTTCCGGCCTTCCATCTGGGTGTCGCCGAGGGAGTGCTCGGTGGCGATCACGGCGCGGACGCCTGCCAGGCGGGCGGCGAGCCGGCCGTAGACGCAGGCGCGATAGAGGTGGGTGTGCACCAGGTCGTAGCCGCCCGCGCGGATCAGGCGGACCAGGCGGGGCAGCGCGGACAGGTCGCGGTTGCCGTCCATGCCGAGGTGGTGGACGCGGACACCGTCGGCGATCAGCCCGTCGGCGACCGTGCCCGGGTTGGTCAGGGCCACCACCTCGCAGTCGACGGTGAGGTGCCGCAGCAGCAGACGGAGCTGCTGTTCGGCGCCGCCGGCACCGAGACCGGTGATGATGTGCAAAGCCTTCATGGTCACACGCCCTCCACGGGGCGCCGGCGCAGCCGGTGCAGCTTGTGCTTGAGGTGCAGCCGCCAGGCTGTGTCGTTCTGGCCGATGTGCAGCCGGGGGAGTGCGTGCGGGCCGGTCAGAGGGCCGGGGTCGATGGCGCAGGCGTAGGCGTACCCGGCTGCGCGTACGGCGGCGACGGCGCGCTCGTCGACCGTGCCGTACGGGTAGCAGAAGCCGTCGACCGGCGCACCGGTCAACTCCGCCAGACGGGACCTGCTGTCGGCGACCTCGGCCTTCAGGGTGACGTCGTCGGCCCGGGTGAGATCGACGTGCGTCAGCCCGTGCGAGCCGATCTCCACGCCCTCGAAGGCCGCGCGCCGGATGCCGTCCGCGGTCAGCAGCGGCTTGCGCGGACCGAGCGCGTCCCAGGAGTTGACGCCGCCGAGCCGTCCGGGCAGGACGAAGAGGGTGGCACCGAAGTTCCAGCGGTGCAGCGCCGGGAGCGCGTGCTCGAGGAAGTCGGCGTATCCGTCGTCGAAGGTGAGACCGACCAGGCGCCGCCCCTCGCCCCGGGCACGGGCGGCGAACAGCTCGCGCAGGCAGACGCCGCGCAGCCCGCGCCGGCGCAGCCAGGCCAGCTGCGACTCCAGCCGCTCGGGTGCGACGGTGATGCGGTACGGGTCGTCGGAGCAGTCGCCCACGGAGTGGTACATCGCCACCCACGGGACCGGCCCGGGCCGCGCCGTGGGGAGTCTGCCGGTACCGGTGGATTCAACTGGAGCGGCCATGCCTCAGCCTTCGTGTGACGGTACGTACGGAATGAAGCGCGGACGTGCAGCCCTGGGCGCCAAGGGCCCGTCCGAGCACGAGAAAGACGGTGCCAACGGTCACGCAGCCGACCGCGAGGCCCATCACCTGGGATTCCGGCCCGCTCGCGGCGAACGCCCCCGCCGCCGTCGCGACCCCCGCCGCCAGTACCGGCCTGCTCAGTTCGGACAGCACCTGCCGGGAACGGATCGGGACCCGCGAGCTGCCGTACCGCGCGGCGGGCCCACGCGATGCCACGGGCTGTGTCGGGGCGGCGACCGTGCTCGGCGCTCGGGGCCCGAGCGTTCCCCCGACGGTCCTGGCGCCGTCCTGCCCCTTCGTCTTGTCCGGAGGGCCGACGAGCAGCAGGGCGGTCGTGACGGTGATACCGACGGCGTTCGCGGCGGCGACCCCCGACACGCCCCAGGAGCCGAGGAGCAGCAGGGCGGCCGTGACGGTGATGCCGACGGCGTTCGCGGCGGCGATCCCCGACACGCCCCAGGAGTTCACCGTCGCCTGCCCGATCCAGAAGGTCGCCGCGACGCCCGCGGCCATCGCGCCGGTCGGATACCAGGTGGGCCGCCCCGCCGAGAAGTACGAGCGGATCAGGACCCCGACCAGGGTCTGGCCGAGCAGCCCGAGGGCGTACACCCGCATGACGCCCGCCGTCACCACCGTGTCCTGTGCGGTGAACGCGCCCCGTTGGAAGAGGATCGCGATGATCTGTGGGGCGCAGGCGATCACCGTGGCCGCGCCGACGAGCACCATGCAGGAAGCCAGCGCCAAGTCCCGCTCGACGCGGGCGCGGGCCCGTTCGGTGTCGCCGTCGGCCAGTGCCTGCGCCACCACCGGGAAGGTGACCGTGCACAGCATCAGCGAGAGCGTCATCGGGATCTGGGCCACCTTCTGCGCGTAATTGAGGTGCGAGATGGTCCCGGCGGGAAGGGCGGAAGCGAGGAAGCGTTCGATCAGGACCTGGGACTGGCGGCACATGGCGAAGACGAGAACGGCACTGATCAGGGCGAGGTTCTTCGGGGGTGCCTCGACCCGGACACCGCTGGAGGCGGCCGGGTGACTCCTCAGCTGCCGCCACAGGGGCGGCAGTTGAGCCGCCACCATCAGGCAGCCGCCCACCGCCACTCCGGCCGCCGCCGATCGCACGCCCCAACGCCCGCCGAGCAGGAACATCGTGGCGATGATGCCGACGTTGTAGGCCACGTAGATCGTGGCGGGCGGCAGGAAGCGGCGATGCGCCCGCAGGGCCGCGCTGCAGTACCCGGCGAGACCGAAACTCAGTACACAGGTCGCCGTCAACCGGGTGCAGTCGGCGGCCAGGCGGGGATCGGGCAGGCCGGGTGCCAGGGCCTCGACCAGGTAGGGGGCCACGCCGATGATGAGCGCGGACACGGCGACGAAGCAGAGGGACAGGCGGGGCAGGGTGCTGGCGACCAGGGAGCGGACCGGGTCGCCGGAGGCACCTTGAGCGCGCCGGACCAGGGCGAAGCTGAACGCCGGGATCAGAGCGAAGGCCAGCCCGTCCTCGATGAGCAGCGTGGCGGCGAACTCCGGTACGGTCCACGCCACCAGAAAGGCGTCCGTCTCGCTGCCGGCCCCGAAGAACTGGGCCAGCGTCTGGTCCCGCACCAGGCCGAGCAGCGCCCCCGCGACCGACAGCGACGCAGTGATCAGGGTGGCCTTGGCGAGGAATTTCCGGGTGACCGCGGCGAGGTCGGTGCCGTCCAGGGCCTTTGCGGCGGCCCGTGCCGCGGGTACGGCCGCCCAGTCGGTCCCGCGACCGGGAGCCTGCGGAGTCCGCGGCGGCGTCACGGTCATCGTGCCACGGCCTTCTCCGTGCTCCCGGTGCCTCCGCCGACCGGAACCGGCGTCACGGCCTCCGCCTCGCCGCTCCCGGCCAGCGCCCACCACGCCACCAGCCCGAAGCACACGGCGGTCAGCACGGTGGAGGGGCCGCCGATGTCGGCGTACACGAAGTCGGTGAGCTGCCAGACCAGCACCCCACAGGCGACGAGCGCGCAGTCGAGGCCGTGCGCCCCCGGCCCGCGTGCCCGCACCACCGCCCGCAGCCCGCACACCAGCAGCGCCAGCCAGCCCCCCGCGAGTGCCAGCAGCCCGATCAGGCCCTGTTCGCTCAGCACCAGCAGATACATGCTGTGCGGCGACAGCAGCGGCTGCCTTCGGTACGCGGACCCCGCGCCCTCCGTGTCGCTGCTCGACGACAGGGCCGGCGAGGCGTACCCGTCGCGGTATTCGGGAAAGCCCTTCAACCCGACGCCGGTCAGCGGGTGTTCGCGCCACATGTCGGTCGCGGCCGCCCACATCGTGTACCGGTCGACGACGGACTGGTCGGGGGCGTCGGTGACCTGCCCGATGCTGTTGATCCGCTCCTGCAGCACCGCCGTGCCGACACCGAAACCGCCCACCAGGACCACGCCCGCGGCGACCACGGCCGCAGCCACCTTGAGCGCGCGGCGCAGCCCGGCCAGCACCAGTTGCACCGCGCAGGTGACGGCCGTCGCGATCCACGCGCCCCGGCTGAAGGACAGCGCGAGCGGCAGCAGCAGCGCCGGCGCGCACAGGACGGCGACTCCCCGCTGCCGTACGGACGTCCGCCCGAGCGCGAGGCCCAGCGCGCACACCAGGCCGACGGAGACCACCGTTGCCATGCCCATCACGTCCTGCGGCCCGAACGTTCCGACCGCCCGGATCGGCTCGCCCTGATAGGACGCGCCGGTACGGCTGACGTACTGGTGCACTCCGAGGGCACCCTGCACGAGCGCGAGCCCCACTAACGACCAGGTCAGCAGCCGGAAGTCACCCCGGTCGCGGATCAGCAGCAGGACCGCCGCCGGGACCAGCACGAAGATCTGCAGATACCGGCCCATTCCGGCGATCCCGGCCCCGGGCGAGTACGCCCCCGTGGCGGCGACGGCCAGCCCGACGACCGGCAGGCCCAGCACCACGGCGGCCGTACGCGACAAGGTGCGCCGCCGGTCCCGTACGAGGCGGATCGCGCAGTACAGCACCACGAGCCCGGACACCGCATCGGCGGGACCCGGGCCGCCGTCGCCGCTCGTGGGCAGCGGCAGCGCCAGCAGGGCGAGCACGGCCACCACGGGCAGGACCGGCGTCAGGAGGGTGCCCCGGCGCGCGAGCGGCGTCAGTGCCAGGCTCACGGCTCTCAGCTCCCCGTCGGACGCACGAGCGTGGCCGCCGTGCGCAACAGGATGCACACGTCCTGCCACAGTGACCAGTCGTCGATGTAGACGTTGTCGAAGCGGCAGCGGTCCTCGATGGACGTGTCGCCGCGCAGCCCATGGATCTGGGAGAGGCCGGTGATGCCGGTCCGCAAGCGGTGACGAGCCGCGTAGCCGGGGTGGGTACGGCTGAACTGCGCGACGAAGTAGGCGCGTTCGGGCCGCGGCCCGACCAGGCTCATGTCACCCCGGAGCACGTTCCACAGCTGGAGCAGCTCGTCGAGCGAGGTGCGCCGCAGCATGCGGCAGAACCCGCGCATCTCGTGTTCGTTCGCCACGCTCCACCGGGTCGCCGCCTCGTGCTCGTCGACCGGGCGGTGCGTGCGGAACTTCAGCAGGGTGAAGGGTTTTCCGCCCTTGCCGATGCGCTCCTGCCGGAACACCACGCCCGGCCCCTCGCTGATCCGCAGCGCCACCGCGCAGACCAGCAACAGAGGACTGACCAGCAGCAGCAGCGTCCCCGACACAAGGATGTCGAGCGTCCGCTTGGCCGCGCTGCCACGGCGCGTCGCGGACAGTTCCAGGCGCCGGCAGGAGAACCCGGCCAGCCGCTCCTGCGCCGCATACGACGGAGACTCGTCGAGCTCCCACACCACGCAGCCCCCCTCGGCCAGCGCGCGCAGCAACGGACCCTGCTGGGCCCGCACCGAGGGGTGGACGGTCAGTACCGCGCGCACGCCGTTCTGTACCACCGCCCGCTCGACCTCCTCACCGGTCGTCAGCACCGGCAGGCCCTCGGCGCCGTCCTGCCGTTCGGCCACGATCCCCACTGGCCGCACCCCGCACTGCGGATGCCGCAGCACGGCGGCGGCCACGCGCTGCGCGGTCGCCGCCGGGCCGATGACGAGCGCGGTGTGCGGGTGGCGCAGCAGCGCCGCGCGCCACCTCGCGTGCACGGTGCCGCGCAGCGCGCAACTCGCCGCCGCCTGCACGGCGAAGCCCACCAGCAGGGCGCGGACGGACAGCGCGTGGTCCGGCCGGTACGCCGCCACCAGCGCCGCGAGCGTCAGCCAGGCCACCGCGGTCCGGCCACATACGGCGGGCAGTTCGTCCAGGATCCCCGGCACCGGCGGTCGTGCGCGGTGCGGACGCAGCAGCAGCGACACGGCCACCAGCAGGGCCGGCGCGAGCGGACGGAACTGAGTCCCGGTCAGAGTCAGGGCGCCCAGCAGGGCGGCCGATGCGTCCGCGACGAGCAGGGGCATCGGCGAGGCCGGCCGCGCGGGCGGCCTGGGCGCGGTGAACCGTACCGGGACGGCGCCGCGCGGCGGCATGACCGAGACGGGCGAGAATCCGTGGTCCCGGGCCTGTGTGCCGGGGGAGGAGAGGGTGCTTTCCGCGGTCACGAGTGGATGGACTCCCTATGCTCTGGGGGCGCGACGCGTGGTGCGGGCCGCAGGCTGATCAGGTCGCGATAGACGTCCACGACCGCCTCGGCGGTGTGCCTCACGTCGTGCGAGGACAGGACGTACCGGCGCCCCTGGTGGCCGAGCGACGCGCGCAGCAGCGGGTCGAGCAGCAGTTCGGTGACGGCCCCGGCCAGCACCGCCGGGTTCTCGGGCGGGACCAGGCAGCGGGCGGCGAGCGTGGGAGGCAGGCTCTCGCGGGCACCGTCGACGTCGGTGACCACCACGGGCTGCCCGCAGGCCATCGCTTCCAGCGGGGCCAGTGCCATGCCTTCCCAACGGGACGGCAGAACGACGAGATCGGCGGCCTGGTACCAGGGGGCCGCGTCGGCGACGGCTCCCGCGAACAGCACGGACCTCGGCGCCCGCGCCCGCAGCCGGTCGCGGTCCGGACCGTCGCCGACCAGGACGAGACGCGCGCCGGGCACCCAGCGGGCGACGGACCTCCACGCCGTCAGCAGGACGTCCTGCCCCTTCTGCCGGCACAGCCGCCCTACGCAGACGACGAGCGGCGCGTCGGGATCGACCTCGCGCAACGGGCCCAGTCCGGCCCGTACGGTGCCGGCGGGGGCGGGATGGAAGCGCTGCGGGTCGATGCCGTTGGGGATGACACTCCACCGCCCACTGATCCCGGCGCGCACGCCGGTCGTGTGCTCCGCCTCGCTCACGCACACCAGGAGGGAGGCCCAACGCGCACCCCACCGCTCCCACGCCAGCGCGAGCGCCGAGGTGGCCCCGCCGACGGCCTCGAACGACCAGGCGTGAGGCTGGAACACGGTGGGGATGCGCCCCCGCACGGCGAGCCGCCCGGCGAGCCCGGCCTTCGCGCTGTGCGCGTGCACCAGATGGGGGCGCACCTCGTCGATCACACGGACGAGGTGTCGTACCTCCCGCACGAGCGACGGACCCGGTGACCGTGTCGCGTGCCAGTGCCGTACGTCCGCGCCCAGCGGCCGGAGTTCGGTGGTGAGCGCGCCGTCGGGGCAGACCACCGTGACGGCCAGACCGGCCGCGAGTTGTGCCCGTACCAGGTCCGTCACGACCCGGGCGACCCCCCCGTTCACCGGCTGGGTGAGGTGCAGGACGCGCGGCCGAGGGTCGGACGGTGACGCATGCATGTGCGATGTCCTCAACTCACGCCGGCACTCGGAACGGGGAGGAACACGCCTCACTGCCGGGCGTCGACGGCGACGAAAAGCACGCCGGCCCAAGCCACGTCCCGCCGCGAAACGAACCGGAAGGCCAGCTGGTCGCCGCCGTACCGCAAGCCTGTTCCGAGGCTGAACACATCGGAGTCGTAGCCGAGGGTCCGGGCGTACGCCGGGACGCGCTGCGGCCGGGCCGTCCCGGGGTCGCTGATCGTGGAGTTCAGGATGTCGTCGCGGGGGTTGGCAGAGTTGGTGAGGGAGGTGACCGTGGTGCGGCGGGCCGGAAGGGCGGAGTGGGTGCGGGTGGTCGTGAGGGTGAGGGTGTCACCGGTTGCGCCGCGGTCGCCGTCGTACGTCACCAGGCCCGCACGGCCGCCCGCGCCCGCCGGGAAACGCAGCCCGCGCAACAGGATCTCTTGCCCCGCCCCGGACTTCAGTGCGTCGAAGCCGTCCCAGACCGCGAGGTGCCGCAGCGGCTTCGCCGCGTTCTCGTACGCCACCACCAGCGTCCAGCCACCCCACGCGCCGGCCGCCGACCTGCCCTTCGCCACGTTGACCTGCGCCACGGTGTACAGACCCCGCCCGCTCTGCCGAACCAGCCTCGTGACGTCCGCCGAGGCCTGGAAGGCGTCCGCACCATGAGCCACGCGGTGGCCGACGACCGTGTCCGCGAGGACCTGCCGGTACTTCCCGCCTGGTTCGGCGACCAGCACCCGCCCGTTGTCCTTGGGCGGCTTCTGCTCGCCGACGCGCAGGTTGCCGCCCCAGTACAGCCGGGCGTAGCTGACCCGCGAGCCCTTGGGCAGACGGACCTCCGCGCGGGAGGAGTTGTAGGTGTTCGGGTCCTTGTCGACATCGACGTAGCTCATGTCGAAGTCGCCGTTCACTCCGGTCGCGCCCGCGCGCGCGGGCGGGCAGGAACGCGCCGTCGACAGCCGAGACCCGCGGACCGCCTTTGGCATACGGCAGTTGATGGAGACGTTGGCCGCGCGGACGATGCCGCCGTGCTGGAGCGCGTGGTACCGCTGGGCGAATGCGAGACGGGCCGCCTCCGGCGAGGGCGGCGCGGCAGGCGCGACCGCCAGGGCACCGGCGGGAGCCCAGATACCGGCTAGGGCAAGGACGCCCACCGTCGCGCGGCGCACCAATGGGGCTAGGGAATTGCGCATGACCGGAGTTGCCCTTTCGGGAAAGAATGAGGTGTCAGAGGGGCAGCACAAAGGCGAGGTGCGCGCGGAAGGGGCGCGTTGAGGTGCGCGCCACTCTAGCCGCTATAAGCCCTAATCACGTTAAACCTGGCAAGTATGTTGGACCGGGTAAGTCGGACTTATTTGAAATCGTCTTATCGGCGTAGATCGCGGGAAAGCTGCCGCGTGTTGACGCGACGCTGCGTGTCCCGCCGCCGGACTCATGCCCACCCGCCACCAGGGGGGACCGTGCCGGCTGCCCTGGGCAAGGCAGGTCGAGTGCGGTGCCGGCGCGAGAGCTGTTCCCTTTCCGTCCTTTCTCGTCCCGCGTCCCCGACGTCGAGAGTCATATCTTTCAGAGATCTCATATGAGGACTCGGCCATCTGCCGTATGCAGGGTTTCCGGACCGGTCGGCGCTCGTTGTGCACGGCGTCAGAAATTCTCTCCGGCTACTCACGTTGCCGAAGAAAGGAACACGATGAAGTCTCTGAAGGCTGCCGCTGTCCTTACCGGGTCCCTGGTCATCGCCGGTGCCGCCGCGCCAGCGTTCGCCCTCAGTGCTACCGGCGTGGCGCAAGAGAGCCTCAAGGACGCAGTGACCGTCCTCGACAACGGGCCCGTCCACGTCGAGCCGCTCCAGTCGTCGGATGCGCTCGACGTCAAGAAGAAGAAGGAGTCGCTGCTGAAGGCAGTGAATCGCTCGGCCACCGCCCTGAACAAGGGCACCCCGCTGGTGGGCGGCCTGCCGCTGCAGGGCTGACGACTACCCCGGACGAGATGGCCGCCGCTTCCTGATCCAGCTGCCGGCAATCCCTGGTGGTACTTCGAAGAGGGCCGATTCCGCGCCGTGCGGAGTCGGCCCTCTGCGCGGCCGGAGCTCTCCGTCGATCCTCGTACCCCTGCGGCGTACCCCTGCGGCGCTCGGGCGTATCGCGCGTCGGCGGCAACAGTGGGGCCCGCTGCTGGCGGCGGCGTGTGGCAAGCGTGAGATTCCATGCGGCCCCGGAATCCCCGACGCGAGGGGATTTCCGGGGCGCCCGGGGGCTCGTGGGAGGTGGTGAGAAATGCCCTGCCCGGATGCCCGTGCTCGCCCGCACCGGTCCCAACCGACGCTGGGAGCCGAGGCGATCACGGCTTCGGTTGTCCCACCACCGTTGCCCATCCCGTCGTCCAGGCGCACCACCCGCCGAGCTGTGAACCGCTCGTTCGTGTGGTCTTGTCGACGCGGGTGGTCCGTTCGGGTGAGAGAACGTCCGAGTCTGTTCCGGTATGTCTGTAGGGTGCCGCGGTGACCTCAACCACCAGCGAAACGCGCCCTTTGCGAGCCGACGACCCGGGCACGCCCGTCGTCCCGGCATCGAGCGGCGAAGCTCTCGACGGTGACATGGCCTACCTCCTCGCCCCCTCTCCCAAGGACGGCTGCGAAGACTCGAAGCCCACGTCGAGCGCCGGCGAGATGCCGTTGAGCGACAGCGTCCCGTCGGTCGGCGATGCCTTCGTCGACCGCTCGCAACCACCCTGCGCGCCATGGCCGGTGCGCAGTCGTCGAGGGCCGGTCCGGGGGAAGCCGTGACCGAATCGGTGAACAGCGCTGCTGACTCGGCGAGTTCCGCGGCCCACTCCGCGAGGGCCGCCGTCGGCTCTCCGGCGCAAGCGGTCGACGCCTTGTCGTCGGCCGCAGCCCCATGCCCGTCGCCCGTCGTCAAACACAAACGGTCCACCAGGCGGAGGCTGGTGCTGCGGGGACTGTTCGGATCGGCGGCCGGGGTGGCGCTCGCGCCGGCCCTGGCCGCGTTGGGCTCGCCGGAGGAGACGCGGTTCGGCGAGACGTATCGCGGACTGCGCATCCTCGGCGTCAGAGACGACGCAGGGCGGCAGGGAGACGACGCCTCCGGCGCGTGGCACGTCACCGTGGACGGGCGGCCACTGCACCTGATGCGTCGCGTGGACGGCAGTTGGATGACCATGATCGACCACTACCAGTCGTATCCGACACCGCTCGCCGCGGCGCGCGCCGCTGTGGACGAACTCGGCTCCACCACACGGCTGGGCCTGTGGGACGGAAGCGGCAACCGCATGGGCGACAGCGGTACGCCCAGCGGTGGTCAGGTGACACAGGGGGATCATCGCCATGGTGTACACGCGTAAGGACGTCAGCACGCTGACCCCCTCCGAGCGGCGCCGGTTCGTCGCCGCGCTCATCGAGGTCAAACGCCGCGGTGAGTACGACGAGTTCGTGCGCATGCACATCCAGTACTTCGTTCCCGACGGCGAGGGCGGCCTGCGCGCGTCCCACATGACGCCCTCCTTCCTGCCGTGGCACCGCAGGTTGCTGCTGGACATGGAGCGGGCGCTGCGCCGCGTGGACGAGTCGGTGACCGTGCCGTACTGGGACTGGACGCGCAACCGCACCTCGACGGCCGTACCGTGGACCGAGGACCTGCTCGGTGGCACCGGGCGGCGTTCCGACCGGCAGGTCATGACCGGCCCCTTCGCCTACCGCCACGGCAAGTGGACCATCAAAGAGGGGTTCACCGACGCTGAGTACCTCATGCGCGACCTGGGCCGCTCACGGAAACCCATCGCCCTGCCCAGAGCCAGGGATCTGGAGAAGGCCCTGGCGGATCCGGTCTACGACACGGCCCCCTGGAACTCGACGTCCACCAAAGGGTTCCGCAACAAGCTGGAGGGGTGGGGGAAGGGGGACGGCCCCGCGTCGTGGCTCAACCACAACCGGGTCCACCGATGGGTCGGTGGCCACATGGCGACCGGCGCCTCCGTCAACGACCCCGTCTTCTGGATTCACCATGCCTTCGTCGACCTCGTGTGGTCGCGCTGGCAGCGGCGGCATCGAAACGCCCGCTATCTCCCCGCGAAGCCGCCGGGCCCGGGGAACGCCCAGCGCGGCCGGATCGTCGCGCGGCACGAGAAGATGCCGCCGTGGGACGTGACTCCGGACGAACTGGAGGACCACAGCTCCATCTACCGGTACGCGTAACAGCCACGACCACGTTTGATTGCGTGGGAACATGAACTGGGCAGCGTCAACGAGGATGGCACCCCGTCCGGGACTGCTCTCTCCGACTTCGTCGCCCTCATCAACCGAGCCTTGCCGGAACAGGACGGCTTCCGCTCCGCGGCGGAGACGTTTGATCTTCCGGAAGCCTGACGGCAGGAGTGATCCCATGCCTCCGCTCCAGGCCGCCGTCCTCGACCGTCTGGCCGGGGAGAGGAACGTGTGGCTGTGCACCGTCCGCCCGGACGGGTCTCCCCATGTGGCTCCGGTCTGGTTCGTCTTCCGTCAGGGCAGCTGGTGGTTCGGTGCGGACGGCGGGTCGGTCAAGGTCCGCAATCTCGAGAGGTACTCGCGGGTCTCCCTGGCCCTGGAGGACGGGCGGCTTCCCGTCGTGGCCGAGGGAGACGCGGTGCTGCGTCGCGGGCCGTACCCGCAGGAGATCACGGACGCCTTCGCCGCGAAGTACGACGGATGGGATGTCTCCGCCCCGCACAGGCCGGGCGGAGACCGTGTTCTCGTCGAGGTTGCCGTACGGCGCTGGCTGCTCGCCGGCGCGGCTCAGTGATCGTCGGCGCCCCTAGTCCTGCGTCGGCGTCTTCTTCCTGCCCACCAGCAGCAGTGCCGCGCCACCGATCACCACGAGGGCGATGGCCGTGCCGGCGATCATCGGGGTCGCGTTGGAGCTGCCGGTTTCGGCGAGGTTGACGTCGGCTGTGGTGACGCCCTCCGTGGCGGGGCTGGGCTCGCTGAGGGTCTGGGTGGTGTCGCCGGTCGCGCTGCTCTGCGTCCGGCAGTCGAGGACGCCGGTGAAGCGCTGCGCGAGACCGCCCGGGCCCGTGATCGTGAAGTCGTAGGCCTGGTCCTCCTGGAGCGGGATCGTCACCGTCCGGGACTCGCCCGCCGGGATGCTGTGCTCGATCCCCATGAGCTCGAAGGCGAAGGCCTCGTCACCCACGTTGGCCGCGGTGATGTCCAGGCCGCCCTCGGCGCAGTTCTTCGCCGCGGACAGGGCGGGTATCGCGCCCTG
Source organism: Streptomyces sp. MMG1533 (assembly GCF_001279775.1). Lineage (GTDB taxonomy): Bacteria > Actinomycetota > Actinomycetes > Streptomycetales > Streptomycetaceae > Streptomyces. Next base: position 101,127 of record NZ_LGDG01000156.1, read on the forward strand.
CTTCGCCCAGGTCGCGCTTGCCGTCGCGGAGACCGTCGACTCGCTGGAGCCGGCCAGGATCTGCGTCTGGCTGCGGCTCTCGGAGGTGAAGGCGCGGCCGACCGGCACGGTGGTGGATGCCTGCACGGTCAGCTCGGCCGAGCCGGCCGCCGCGTCCTCGGGCACGTCGATGAACAGCTGGCTGCCGTCCGCCGCGGAGGTGATGGCCTTGCCGTCCTTGCCCACGATCCGTACCCCGCTGGTGGCGGCGTCCGCCGGCGGCGTCACCGTCACGCCGGCCGCGTTGGTGTGCACCGTGACCGGGCCGAGCAGCTCACCGGGGCGACCGGAGACGGCGGGCGGGTCGAGCGTCAGGGACGCCTCGGGCTCCGCCACGTTCCGGGCGCTCTTTTCGAGATGGTCCGCGAGCTTCTCGGCCTGCGGGTCGACTGCGTCGACGTTCGCGCCGTCCGAGTAGCGCCAGATGGCCACCTGGGTGCCGGCCGCCGCGTCCTCCTCGGTGAGGCCGCCGTGCACCCCGGCCGCTGCCGCGAGCGCCGCGAGATCGTTGACCTGCGGGTAGGAGTTCTGCAGGATCCAACGGATCTTGCCTGCGGCCTTGTTGGCGCCGAGCGAGGTGCCACTCCACGGGGTCTCGTGGTACTTGGCGTCCCGCTGCGTCGGGTTGTGCAGGTCGATGCAGTAGGTCTGCAGGGTGCCGCCGCCCTCGACGGACATCTCGAACAGGCCCGCCGACACCGTCAGGTCCCCGGCCTCGTCGTGGATGACGGCATCGCCGTACGTCTTCAGGCCACCTATGGTCGCCGTCGCCCCGCCCTGGTTCTGCGCCGTCTCGTCGGCGGATGCCGTGCCCGCACCGGCGAGCACACCGGCGGCGAGGAGCCCGGACATCAGCGTGGCGGCGGCAAGGCGGGCCACGCCTCGCCTGCGCACCGACAGCGCAGAGAACGAAGAAAACACAGAATTCCCCTTCGAGCAGGACCCGTTGACGTGGGGGCGCGGTCCCACCAGCAGAAACAGAAACCCCGAGAGCTACGCTCGGCATCCTAGGTACCTGGCGCACCGCGCTTCCCGGGGATGCTGTCGGTCAACCGATCCGACTCGGAATCGTTATCGCCAGGACCGCACCCGAACAGGGCTTATCGACAAATCCACTGGGGCCGTTCGGCATGCATTCGCCGATAAGCCGCAGTTCGGTCAGTGCCAGTCGGTGACTGACGTCACGTCACCGTGGCTGGCTCCGGCTGCCGTTGAGGATCCGGCTCCACAGGTGGTGTCTCCCAGTTGGGTTCGGGCTGCGCCGGGGCGCCGGCGGCCCCCGCCTCCGGCCTGGGCGTACGCCGGAAGGCCGAGGTGCCGCGCGCGAGATCGTGGCCGATCGCCAGCGCGTCGATGTCGGCCGACGTCCAGCTCTGCCCCTCGCGTACGTCCGAGCGCACCTTCAGCCTGCCCTGCACGACGACGGGGTCGCCCACGTCGAGCGACGCCGTCACGTTGGTGGCGAGCTGCCGGTTGGCCCACACCGTGAAGAAGTTGGTGTGGCCGTCGGTCCACATGCTCTTCTCGCGATCCCAGTACCGCGAGGTCACCGCCAGCCGGAAGCGCGCCGACGCACCCGACGCCAGCTCCCGGAACACCGGCCGCGTCGCCACGTTGCCCACCGCGCAGATGACCGTCTCGTTCATCTCGAACCCCTCCCTCACCCGGCCACTCACGCCGGGCGGATCCGTGCCGACCGCGTCCGTCGCGATCGCCGCGGAGCCAGACTGCCTCCGTCGGGCCGAGCCCGCTGAGCGCTGTGGACCACAGCCCGGCTGTGGAAAACTCCGCCACCCGAACGAGGGACCCCGCCCCGAGGCCCCGCCCCGAGGCACCCCAAGGCACCCTGAACCGCCCCGAACCATCCCGAGCCACCCCCGGCATCAGGCTCCGAGCCGGGATCACCGTGCGGCGGCGGCCACCCCCATGACCCGTCCGTACTGCTCCCGCACCTCCCGGTACCGCAGCAGCTCCGCCGCCACCGGATCCAGCACCCACGCCCGCCCGCACCCGGCGGACGCCTCTCTGAGCCGCCGCTCCGCCTCCAGGCCGTACCGCCGCGCGGGCCCCCGCGCCGCCATCCGAGAGCTCCACTCGACCAGCGGGCCACCGATGATTCCGGCCACCATCAGGAGCACCGGCACGCCCAGGTTCGGCGACATGAACCCGATGATCTGCCCCAACAGCCAGAGTCCGCCGATGACCTGAAGGATCGTCATGGACGCCTGGGCGAGCACCGCCGTCGGCCACCAGCCCGGCCGCGGCGGGCGGCCCGGCGGCAGTCCCGCCCGCGCCGCCAGCTCGTCCAGCGCCTCGGGGAGCCCCTGCGCACCGCGTACGGCGGCCTCGCGCACCGCCTGTGCCCAGGGCGCGGGCAGCCCGGCCGACGCCCGGTCGGCCAGCGTCCGTACGGCCTGCTCGACCCGCTGGCGGGCCGTGGCCTCCTCGTCGGCCTGGGCGCGCAGCGGCAGCCGTCCGGTGGGAGGTTCGAACCGGTCCTGGTACCACCGCCAAAGCCGCAGCCAGGGCGTCCCGCACGCGCGGTTGGCGTTGCGCAGCCACGCACGCTCGGCCGCCTCGCCCGCCGCGGTGGCGCCCACCGCCTCCGCGATCCGGTCGGCGAACTCATCCCGCGCCTCCTCGCTGAGGCCGGTCCGCCGGCCGGTCGCGTAGACGGGCCGCAGCCGCCAGCCGGCGGCGTCCACATCGGCCGCGATACGCCGGGCCGCGGCCCCGCGCTCCGTCACGAACTGGCCGAGCGCCTCCCGAAGTTCACCGATGCCGTCCCCGGTGAGCGCGGACAGCGCGAGCACGGTGGCGCCCGGTTCGCCGTGCTCGCCGAGCGCGATCCCGTCCTCGTCGAGCAGCCGCCGCAGGTCGTCGAGGACCTGCTCGGTGGCCTCCCCGGGCAGCCGGTCGATCTGGTTGAGGACGACGAACATGACCTCCGCGTGCCCCGCCATGGGCCGCAGATAGCGTTCGTGGAGGACGGCGTCGGCGTACTTCTCCGGATCGACGACCCAGATCACCGCGTCGACGAGCGCCAGCACCCGGTCCACCTGCTCGCGGTGCTGCACGGCGGCCGAGTCGTGGTCGGGCAGGTCCACCAGGACGAGCCCGCGCAGCTGCGCCTCCGCCTCGACGCTCTGCACCGGGCGCCGCCGCAGCCGTCCCGGGATGCCGAGCCGGTCGATGAGGGTGGCCGCGCCGTCGCTCCAACTGCACGCGATGGGCGCGGCGGTGGTGGGCCGCCGTACGCCCGTCTCCGAGATGTTCACCCCGGCGAGCGTGTTGAACAGCTGCGACTTGCCGCTGCCGGTCGCGCCCGCGATGGCGACGACGGTGTGCTCCCCCGACAGCCGCCGCCGCGCGGCCGCCTCGTCGAGAACCCGGCCGGCCTCTGCAAGGGTCCTGCTGTCGAGCCGCGTACGGGACAGCCCCACCAGTTCGCGCAGTGCGTCGAGCCGCGACCGCAGGGGTCCGTCGTACGCCAGCTGGGGCACGGCCTGCGGATGCGACGGCCTGGTCTCCACGACGGAGACATGCTGCGCGCTGGTCTCCTCGCTGACCCTTCGCGCGATGAGCCCGTCGTCCCAGGCCCCGTCGGAGTCCGTACGACCAGACGCGCCCGTACGACTTGAGGACTCGCCGTCCTTCACGCGCGCGTGCCGGTCGCTGGAGGGCACATCGGACGCCGTCGGCACCTCGGGCTCGCCGGGCTCACCGGGCTGATCGGATTCCTCGGGGGCTGCGTCGCCGGCGAGCTCGTCCTCTGTGGCGCCGCCGTCCGAATCGGCTTCTACAGGTTGGTCGTTCTCGGGCGTGCCCCCTTCGGAGACGGTGTTCTCAGGACGCTCGTCCTGAGAACCCGCTTCATCCCCGTCGTCGGCGTGCTCCGTGTTTTCCGTGGTTTCCGTGTTGTCCGTGTGGAATGTGCGCTCTGTGTGGTCCGCATCCTCTGTGTGACCCGCGTGCTCAGTGTGGCCCGCGTGCTCCGTGTGGTCCGTGTGGTCCTGGTCTGTGACGGCGGTCACCGGTCACCTCTCCTTCTGCAGTACGGACAGCGCGGCGATGAGTTCGGCCTGCGGTTCGGGGTGGACGTCGAGGGCGTCGAGCGGGGCGAGGCGGCGCTCGCGTTCGCTGTGCATGATGCGGTTGAGGTGGTCGGTGAGCAGCCGTCCGCCGCGGTCGCGCAGCCGCAGTGCGCCGTGCGCGCCGATCCGCTCGGCGAGCCCCTCGCCGGCCGACCGTGCCCGGCGGCCACCCAGCAGCGTGGCGGCGACGAGGGCGGCGACCACCTCGGGGTCGGGCGCGACGCTCCGGTCGAGATGGCCCACCTCCTCCTCGGCGTACTCGTGGAGCTCCCGCCGCCATCGCCGTACGGCGAGTCCGATGCGGTGCTCGGCGCTCTCCGTGGACGGGCCACGGTCGGTCAGCTCCGGGGCGCCGGCGGCCGGTTCACGCCGCCAGGCCTCGTCGACGCGCTCGTCGGCGGCGGTGACGGCGCACAGCAGGAGGGCGCCGAGGCTCTCCACGAGGGCGTCGAGGAGCTCCTCGGCAGTGCAGTCGAGCGGGAAGGCCCGCCAGCGCTTCAGGGCGTCGCCGGCGAGCACGGCACCCGCCTGCAGACGGCCCCGTACACGCGAGTACTCGCTGTCGTACGCCCCGTCGACGGCGGCTGTGAGCCGCAGCGCGGCCGCGTGCTGCGCGGCGGCGGCGCTCGCCAGCTCGGGCAGCCGGGCCTTGAGCGAGTCGAGGACGCCGTACGCGGTACGTGCCAGCGTGTGCTGCCGGGCCGCCGGGTCCTGCGCCTGATGCAGGAGCCAGGTCCGCAGTGGCGCCACCGCGGTGCTCGGCAGGAGCCCGCCGCCCCACGCCGACTCCGGCAACTCGGGCACGGTGAAGCGGGGCAGGGCGCCGAGTCCGGCCTTGGTGAGCAGCGCGCCGTACTGCCGCGAGACCTCGGAGACGACCTGGTGGGGCACCCGGTCGAGCACGGTGACCAGCGTGACGTCGTACTCCTTGGCGGTGCGCAGCAGATGCCAGGGCACGGCGTCGGCGTACCGGGCCGCCGTGGTGACCATGACCCAGATGTCGGCCGCGCAGATCAGTTCGGCGGCGAGGACGCGGTTGTCGGCGACGAGGGAGTCGACGTCGGGCGCGTCGAGGAGGGCGAGGCCGGGCGGGAGGGTGTCGACGGTCTCGATGCGCAGCACGCGCGCGGGGTCCTCGCCGGGCAGCAGGAGTTCGTCCGCCGGTTCCTGGTGGGGCACCCACACGCGCGTGAGATCGGGCAGTACGCGCATCCCGCTGAACCAGTGATGATCCTCCGGATGGCAGACCAGCACGGGGGTCCGGGTGGTCGGCCGCAACACGCCCGCCTCGCTGACCCGTCGCCCGACGAGCGAGTTGAGGAGCGTCGACTTGCCGGCGCCGGTGGATCCCCCGATGACGGCGAGCAGCGGCGCTTCGGGGTCTCTCAACCGGGGCACCAGATAGTCGTCGAGCTGGGCGAGCAGTTCGTCGCGGTTGGCACGCGCGCGTGGAGCCCCCGCAAGGGGTAGCGGGAAGCGTGCGGCGGCGACACGGTCGCGCAGGGCGGAGAGTGCGTCGAGCAGCTGAGGCCGTACGTCCAAGGTCACCACATGCGAAGAATGCCCAATTTCAGGGGAATTCTGAAGCATATGAGCATGTCTGCGCGCCGATAGGACACAAGGGACGGAAGGGACGACTGGGACACGGGCACAGCCCAGGCATAACGAGTACACAACACCCGATGCGCAAGTAGCCAAAAGCGATGCACGATTCGCACCTGCCTGCGATTATCAGGACCGCTTCACTGAACCTCCACATCGAGCCACGGAGGCGAAGCAACAGGGACAAGGACGCGGGAGCCCTATCCTTGTCCCCGGCAACGTCACGGAACGGCCCACACCCGGGCACACCCACGACAGAGGCCACCACACCCGGCCCCCGTAGCTCAGTGGATAGAGCAGGCGCCTTCTAAGCGCTTGGCCGCAGGTTCGAGTCCTGCCGGGGGCGCACAGTCTCCGCCCTCCTTCGGGAGGGCGTTTTTGCTGCTCAGGGCGGGTACCGTCCGACACGACGAAGCCCCGGGGCCCTCCCCTGATGATCAAGGGAGGGCCCCGGGGCTGTCCTGCCGGCTGCGGGTTTTCGCGGGTGGCCGTGTCGAATGCGTGTCGAAGATTTTGGCCGGAAGTTCAACCAGCGTCGGACGGCTCGGGGAGCTCTCCGGCGGCTTCGAGGCGCCTCTTCAGATCGGGAAGTTGCCCTTCGGCACAGCGAGCGTACGTAGCCAACGACACGGGGACGCTGCTGCCCGCCCACTCTGCCACTTGGGCAGGCGGGATCCCGTCGTTGAGCCACTTGGTCAGACGTGTACTCCGCCAGTCGTAGACGCGCCTGCCAAGCGGTGAGTCGAACTCGTGCAGAGGCAGGACCACTTGCGTGCCGACCGGTGCCCACGACGGATGACCGATCCTGCGAGGATGCCGCCCGTTCCACCTTGAAACAGAAGGCCACCTGGCTTGAGCCCCTCATCCTCGACGTGCTGCCGGAGCTTGCGAGTGAGGGCCCGGGCAGCAGCACGTCCTTTACGCGCATGGCTATGGCTTCCTCAGGGCGGAGCCCGCAGTAGTACAGCGTGGCGAAGAAGGCGTGGAGTCGCTTGCCTCCGCGCGGACGACGACGAATCCAGTCGAGGAGTGCCGCCGACTGCTCAGGGTTGATCAAGGCCCGCGCATGGCGCGGGCGCGCGCCGTCTCTGCGGCGCGGCCTTGGCGGAGTTCGTCAAGGCCTCTGCCGTGGCTGACATCAACGGCTGACACCAACAGAGGCGGACACCGGCGGCCGACGCTGAACTCCGGCGAAGGATCAGCCGAGGACTTCGGCCGGTTGGTCACCGTCGGTCTCCCCGTGATCGACCTGGCAAGGATGAGGCCCTGAGGTGGCGGTACAGCAGCGAAGTACAGCAACCGCGTCAACCGGTACCGCCCATGGCGTCGGACAGCCGGCCGATCGCGGCGCGTACCTCCTCCTCGCTCGCTTCGGCGTAGACCTCCATCGTCATGGCGATCTGCGAGTGCCGGAGGATGCGCTGAGCCACCTTCGGGTGCACTTTGAGTGCGACCAGGAGCGAGCTGCATGTGTGCCGGGTATTCCGGAGCGGGATGACCCGGAGCTTGGCGCGCCGAGCCCGAGGGGGCGCCGTTCCCGACTGCGGGCCCGTAGTGGTGTGCGTTGGGGGCTCCCATCCCGTCCGCCATCGACCCAGGCAGAGCCGAGCAGACGCGGCCCATGGCGTCCAGGTCGTTCGTACAGTGGCGCGCTCCACCTGGACGCCATGAACCACGCCCGCTCCACGTGGGAGCCGGGGTGAGTGATGGGTGAAGGGAGCAGGCCCACGCGCCGGAAGCGTACGGGTCGCAATCAATCCCCCGAGGCCGCTACGCCGACCTCTGTCAGTGGCTGCCGGGAAGCCGCCTACCTGACGTCGACGAAGTCGCCGGGCGCCGTCGCGGTGCCGGTCGTGGTGGTGCCGGCGAAGACGAAGCGGTAGTAGCCGTCGGAGCCGGCCTGGGTGGTGGTGCTCAGGGCGCCGGTGCTGCTGGTCTTGACCGTCTTGAGGGTGGTGTAGGTGTTGCTGTTCTTCTTGCGGAACTGCAACCGCACCGGCTGGCTCGCGTATCCCGCGTACTTGCCCGTGGTCCAGTTGGCGCGGCTCAGCTTGCCGGTGACCGTGATGGTCCTGCCCTTCTTCACCGGCTCGGGGGAGGCGTTGGCGGTCAGCTTGGCGGCACGCTTGATCTTGGTCCTGGCGACGTCGTCGTCGTAACTGGCGTTCGCGTAGAGGTCGTAGGCGCCCAGGAAGAGTTTCCAGGTCCCCGCGGTGCCGTTGCCGTCCTTGAAGGCGACCGCGGGGTCGATGGTGAAGACCGTCCTGCAGCTGTAGCTGTAGCCGTTCTGGACCGGCGTCTCCGTGCAGGTGGGGTAGTCGTCCGACTCCAGGCCGCCGGTGATGGTGTCCGTGCTCGAACTGTCGGTGCCCTGCCACAGGAAGGCCTGGGTGATGGCTACGCCCTCCTCGTCGAAGGCGGTGAACGTGACGGGAACGGCCTTCTTGCCCGTGACGCCGAGAACGATGTCTTTGCCGTTGTTGACGACTCCGTCCTTGAACGTGGTGCCGCCCAGCGCGTCCTTCGGCTGGACACTCTGCGAGGCGAAGGCTCTGAGATCCGTCGCCGCCCCAGGGTGCTCCGCTGCCTGGGCGGCACCCGGAAGAACGAGCGCCGAGAGGACGACGGCCCCGGAAACGACAGTGGTCGCGGTGTGTATACGCATGTGATTTTCCCAGGAAGAGGTCGGGCGGCCCTGCCGAACTGTTCTCGTGGCAGGGCCTGTTGATGTGGTGAAGAGGTCGGTCGGTGCCCCGCGCGGACCCGCAGAGGGGGCTCAGGGCGTGGGAGAGCGGAGCACGTCGTCGATGTCGAAGCTGTAGTCGGGCGTCGGGTAGAGGTCCGTCGGGTAGAGGTCCGTCGGCTGGGAGCCCGGTGTGGGTACATCGGCCGGGTCGGCGGTGGGTTTGCCGTCCGGGCTGCACACCTGCGGTGCCGTGGGCTCGGACAGTTCGTGGTCGGCGACCCGCTTCGACCGGAAGTCCACCGTGGCGCGACCCCAGGGGTCCACGCCGCCGCCGATCTCGACCTCCTTGGGCAGTTCCTTGCTCGTCAGCGGCTTGCCCACGGTGATCGAGAGGAGGGCGCCCTCGCAGGGGCTGCGGTCCGTCGCGTAGAGGGACGCGGGCAGAGCGATCTTCTGCTCGACGCTCGCGTCCGTATGGAGTTCGACGCGCTTCACCCGGCGGATGTCGAAGTAGTAGTCGGGTCGGGTCCCGTCCGAGAGCCGATCGCCGTCGGCGCCATTCGCGACTCCGTACACCAGTTTCCAGAACTCGACCTGCACGGTGATCTTCCGGCAGAGCGGGCCGCTGTACCCCGGCAGGCTGACAACCTTCACCTCGTCGTCCTCGTAGTTCTCCTTGGGCGTGTCGACGACGAGCCGGACCCAGTCCTTGGATTCCTCGGCCGTCCACCCCTTGTTGTCGTGGCAGCCGGACGCCCCGGTCGGATACGGCGGAGTGAGAGAGGGGGTCGGCGAAGGGCTCGGCGACTCGGACACCCCTGTCGCGCTCTCGGACGGATCCCCGGAAAGGGAGGTGCCCCGGGTGCTCGAACAACCCCCGGTGAGCAGGACGGCCACGGCGAGGGCCGCGACGACCGGCACGACGGAGTCTTTCGGCCCGGGTACGCGCCTCCGTGGGTACCTCACCGGTCGAACCAGTTCCTGGCTTCCACGGAGCTGAAGCCCCGCAGCATGGCCAGGGCGAAGGCAATGCCCGGGAGAACCGAGACGCCACCCCCCTGGAGCAGGCCCAGCACACCGCTCAGCAGGCTCAGCGCCTCGATGACGATGACCGTGACACGTATGCCCTTCGACCGCCTGCCCGCGAAAACGCCACACAGCAGAAGCGCCCCGGCGATCAGCAGCGACAGCACTGCCACGAACCGGAGCAGCCCGGCCCCTTCGTCCCGACCGTGGTCAGCCGCGTCGTTCACCACGGCCAACAACAGGCCGCCCGCCGCCAGGTTCAGCACGGCCTGGACCCATACCCCCACCACCGCCAGCCTGACATTCTTCGGCATCTGCGCTTTCACGCTCGGTGTCGTCATGAGCGCAAGGAAACGGCACAGGTGTCCGGGGCACGTCGGTAGGAGTACGTACTCCCTGTACTTATGCGCCATCGCCACCTGTCCGCTGCGATCTCCTCCGCCGTCGCTTCCGCACGCGGAAAGAGGTGATGACGGGCCAGGATCCGATGCGCGGTCGACGTGGCGATGGTCTTGGGCTGCTTCTTGGGCCGTACGGTCCTGGCGCTCTCCGCCGCCCGGCGAGCCCGTCAATTAGTCAAGCTCTGCGGTACCGCAACGAAGTACAGCAACCACCGCGAACGACCACGGCCGGTATCGCCTGCTACCAGCTTGAGGATGGCCTGTATGTCCGCAGACGCCCGACTCGGCTAGAGCTACGGATCAGAAGGTCGCACCAGGTGGAGACGGTCCGGTCTCGTGCCGGGCCGTCTCGGTTTCCGTAGCGCTCGCTTCCCTGGCCATGAAGCGGTCGCTGCAGATCGTGCGGGGCGCCACGGGGCACAGCGGAGACCGGCCACGGAGCCGACCAGAGCCGGCGCCACTCCGCCGCCGGTCAGTGCAGTAACGGCCGCAAAAAACCCCAGGGTTCCCAAGCTGATGGCGGTGAACCGGGGTCGGCCTCGACGCAGTCGGACAGCGGCGGCTCCGTGCGGTCCTGATGTTGCTCCTTTGCAGGCACCGCGTTGACTGCCACGATCAAGCCGTGGCCAACCTTTCGAAGATCGCAAGTCGCCTGGACGCCTTCATGGACCTGATGGGCCCAGTGATCGGCCTCATGCTGCTGACGGTAGGCATCGAGACCTACCGCAACGGTGGATCCATGGGCTGGCCCATCGCGGGAGCGGTCCTGCTTGTGATCAATCTCTGGGTGGCCTGGCGCCGCCTCGCCGGGCGCCGGAAGCCGACCCCCTCGCCGTAGCGACGCCACACAACCGCCGGCTTCTGGCATCCGCGGCTGACATCAACCCCGCCGGACGGGGCCGTGCACCAGCGCCTCTGTTCGGCTGTCGTACCGGTCGATGGCAGCAGCCGGAGCAAGCTCGGATCGAACTCTCCCTAAAGCGGTGCTCATCTCGGCGCGAGGTCACGAAGCCAACCGGCGAGCGTGGAGAAGTCGGCGTCTTCGAGGCCTTTGGCCGGGTCGACGTGATGAAGCAGCGACGGCCCGGGGTGGCCGGCGGCGACCCACTGACGATCCATGGCGCTGATCTCGTCGTCGACCCAGATGAACGGCCGGCCGTTGGCCCGCTCCACAAGGGGACGGGTCTTCCAGTGCAGGCCGCGCGGGCCTTCCTCGGCACAGATGTCCGGCCACTCCATCACGGGCAGCTTCGGCAGTCCGATGCGTGGGGCGACGGTCTCGTTCGCCTCCTCCATCCAGGTCGAGGCCCATATGAGGTGGCAGCCCAGAGCCATGAGACGTGCCCCGATCCCAGGGTCAAGCCGCCTCAGCAGTGGGTTGCCCTGATCGACAGGCGTCGAGGCGTCGGCCGTAGCGGCTGGAGGGTAAGCGGACGACGACCCGAAGGGGATGAGTGGACCGTCGACGTCGAGGAAGAGGAGGGGGCGCTCCGCTGCGCTTGTCACGGCGGCACGATAGCCCGGCGCGGTGGGGGAGCGGCTCCCTCGGGCTGGGCCGTCTGCGGGCCGTCCGAGGTCCCCCGAGGCCGGCCAACGGCGACCGACAGTGACTGTCGAGCTACCACCGCCGGCAGCGAAGCCCCAGGTCACAGCCTCCCGACCAAACGGGTTACCACCCGAGGGTGGACGTCAGGCAAGATGGGGTGTATCTGCCCACTGCCAGAATTCAATCTGCCGGACGGTTTCTCTTGGCTGAGTACATCTACACCATGCGCAAGACGCGCAAGGCGCACGGCGACAAGGTGATCCTTGACGACGTGACGCTGAGCTTCCTGCCCGGCGCGAAGATCGGTGTGGTCGGTCCTAACGGTGCCGGTAAGTCCACCGTTCTCAAGATCATGGCCGGGCTCGAGCAGCCGTCCAACGGTGACGCCTTCCTGTCGCCCGGCTACTCCGTCGGCATGCTGCTCCAGGAGCCGCCGCTCGACGAGTCCAAGACGGTCCTGGAGAACGTGCAGGACGGCGCCGCCGAGATCATGGGCAAGCTCAAGCGCTTCAACGAGGTCGCCGAGCTCATGGCGACGGACTACTCGGACGCGCTCATGGAGGAGATGGGCAAGCTCCAGGACGACCTGGACCACGCCAACGCGTGGGACCTGGACGCCCAGCTGGAGCAGGCCATGGACGCCCTGGGCTGCCCGCCCGGCGACTGGTCGGTCACCAACCTCTCCGGTGGTGAGAAGCGCCGCGTCGCGCTGTGCAAGCTGCTGATCGAGGCGCCCGACCTGCTGCTGCTCGACGAGCCCACCAACCACCTGGACGCCGAGTCCGTGCAGTGGCTGGAGCAGCACCTCGCGAAGTACGCGGGCACCGTCGTCGCCGTGACCCACGACAGGTACTTCCTCGACAACGTCGCCGAGTGGATCCTCGAGCTGGACCGCGGCCGCGCCCACCCGTACGAGGGCAACTACTCCACGTACCTCGACAAGAAGGCCTCCCGCCTCAAGGTCGAGGGTCAGAAGGACGCCAAGCGGGCGAAGCGGCTCAAGGAAGAACTCGAGTGGGTGCGGTCCAACGCCAAGGGGCGTCAGGCCAAGTCCAAGGCGCGTCTGTCCCGCTACGAGGAGATGGCCGCCGAGGCGGACAAGATGCGGAAGCTGGACTTCGAGGAGATCCAGATCCCGCCGGGTCCGCGTCTGGGCAGCGTGGTCGTCGAGGTCGACAACCTCAGCAAGGCCTTCGGCGAGAAGGTCCTCATCGACGACCTCAGCTTTACGCTGCCGCGCAACGGGATCGTCGGGGTCATCGGGCCGAACGGCGCCGGCAAGACCACCCTCTTCAAGATGATCCAGGGTCTGGAGACGCCGGACTCCGGCTCGATCAAGGTCGGCGACACAGTCAAGATCTCGTACGTCGACCAGAGCCGCGAGAACATCGACCCGAAGAAGTCGCTGTGGGCCGTGGTCTCGGACGAGCTCGACTACATCAATGTCGGCCAGGTCGAGATGCCGTCGCGGGCCTACGTCTCCGCCTTCGGCTTCAAGGGCCCGGACCAGCAGAAGCCGGCCGGGGTCCTCTCCGGCGGTGAGCGCAACCGCCTCAACCTCGCGCTCACCCTCAAGCAGGGCGGCAACCTGCTGCTCCTCGACGAGCCGACCAACGACCTCGATGTGGAGACCCTGTCCTCCCTCGAGAACGCGCTGCTCGAGTTCCCGGGCGCGGCCGTGGTCGTCTCCCACGACCGGTGGTTCCTGGACCGGGTCGCCACGCACATCCTCGCCTACGAGGGTGACTCCAAGTGGTTCTGGTTCGAGGGCAACTTCGAGTCGTACGAGAAGAACAAGATCGAGCGGCTCGGGCCGGATGCGGCTCGTCCGCACCGCGCCACCTACAAGAAGCTGACCCGGGGCTGATCTCTTGCGGCACATCTACCACTGCCCGCTGCGCTGGGCGGACATGGACGCGTACGGCCACGTCAACAACGTGGTCTTCCTCCGCTACCTGGAGGAAGCCCGTATCGACTTCCTGTTCCGCCCGGAGAAGGACTTCAAGCAGGGGTCCGTGGTGGCACGCCATGAGATCGACTACAAGCGGCAGCTGGTCCACCGGCACACGCCGGTGGACGTCGAGCTGTGGGTCACGCAGATACGGGCGGCGTCCTTCACCATCGCGTACGAGGTGAAGGACGGCGACCAGGTCTACGTGCGGGCTTCGACGGTGATAGTGCCGTTCGACTTCGAGGCCCAGCGGCCACGCCGGATCACCTCGGAGGAGCGGGAGTTCCTCGAGGGATACCGGGATGACGACGAGGAGGAGGCCGTCGCCGCATGACGGTGCTCCACCTCGCCGACGAGGGGGAGGCGGCGGATCTCGCGGCCTTCCTCTCCAGGCTGCTCCACTACGACCGTGGAGCCGCGGTGCGCCTCCAGGGCGCGGGCACCGCACTCGCCGTCTTCGGACGGCCGCCGTCCTTCGAGGTGCTCGCCATCCGCGCGGTGCGTCTCGCCAAGCCGTACGAGGACGGGCTCGACGTCACGCTGGACGTGACCGTGTCCGTGGGTGAGCTCCTGGAGTCCGTCGACGAGACCGCGGGCACCGTGGGCGTTCCGGAGGCGGTGACGGGGCCGCCGTGGGCCGGTGTGCTGCCGCCGCGTGGTGGGTGGCGGGTGGAGCCGGGGCTGCCGGCGCCGGACGAGTTGCGGGCGATGGTCGCCGCGGTGATCGCCGAATTCCGGTCCCGTACACAGGAGTTGGAGCCCGAGGCGCGTACGCGGGCCGAACTCGACCGGATCGGGCGGGAGATCTGGTCCCGGACGGTCGGTGACACCGGATTGCCGGTGCGGGCCGTGCACGCGGCCCAGTCGCTGGGGTTCCTGCGGGCCGAGGGCATGGGGGAGTTGGGGCTCGTCTCCTCGGGGGCGTGGCTCAGGCTGCGGACGCCGTACGGGTCGATCGCCGTACGGCGAGGGGGACTTGGGGCGTTGGGCGTCAGCGTGCGTTGAGGTTCCGCTTCGGCCGCCGGTAGCGGGGGTCGGTTGTGGTCGTCGCTAGCAGGGTCAGTTGTGGTCGCTGTCGTCCGGCCATATGCCGATGTGGTCCTGTTCCAGCTCCAGAGCCACGCGGTCGCGCATGTTCAGGGCCCGGGTGTAGTCGGCGGGGAGCTGGAGGCGGCCGGCGCGGTCGAGCATCGCGTACTCCCGGGCCACCACCGTCTCGTGGCCCGTCGTCGCGTCCACTTCGCTGCGGCGCAGGACCTCCGTGGAGGTACGGCCGTCCCGGATGGCGACCGTGCGGCGGACCTCGTCGGCCACCGCCTGGTCGTGGGTGACGATCACGATGGTGGTGCCGAGCTGTTCGTTCGCGGTGCGGAAGGCGGCGAAGACCTGTTCGGCGGTATGGGAGTCGAGTTCGCCGGTGGGTTCGTCGGCGAGCAGGACCGCGGGGTTGTTGGCGAGGGCCACGGCGATGGCGGCGCGTTGTTGCTGGCCGCCGGACATCTGGTGCGGGCGGCGGTCGCGGCAGTCCGCGATGTCCAGCAGGTCCAGGAGTTCCAGGGCGCGTTCGGTGTGGGCGCGGCGGGACTTGGGGGTGCGGGTGCGTCCGGCCAGTTGCATGGGCAGCGCGGCGTTCTGGGCGGCGGTCAGGTAGGGCAGGAGGTTGCGGGAGGTCTGCTGCCAGACGAAGCCGACGACTTCTCTGCGGTAGGCGAGGCGGTCCTTCGCGGTCATCGTGAGGAGGTCGCGGTCGGCTACGCGGGCGGCGCCGGCGGTGGGGGTGTCCAGGCCGGCGAGGATGTTCATGAGGGTGGACTTGCCGCTGCCGGATGCACCTACCAGGGCCATGAGTTCGCCTTCGCGGACCAGGAGGTCGAGGCCCTGGAGGGCTTGGACTTCTATGCCGTCCGTGGTGAAGATGCGGACGAGGCGGTCGCAGGTGATGAGGGCGTCGTGGCCGTAGGTGGGGCGGTTGCGGTGTGCCGCGGCGCGCTGTGTCAGGTCGGCGAGGGTGGGGTTCGTTGTCATCTGGGGTCTCCTGAGCGGGCGCCCGGCGTGGTTGCTGAGGGGTGGGTTTCGCTCGCCCGCGCTTGCGGGGTGCCGCTCTCTGTGGGTCGGGAGCCGCCCAAGCGGCGCGATTGCCCGCAGTTGCGAGGGTCTGGGTTTCCACGATTGCCCGCAGCTACGGCGGTTGCGGGTGCCGCGGCAGCGATTGCGGCTGCGCCGGCGGCCGGAGCTGAGCCGGCCACGCCCGCTGCGCCGGCCGGAGCGGCATCGCGCCTGCGGGCGCGGTTCATCGCGCATCCCCCGCCCGCAACTCCCGCACCGATCCCCGCCGCCCCGACCACCACGCCTGCCCCACCGCCACCCCCACCGCCAGCAGCAGCACCGACACCGCCGGCACCGTCAATGACAGGGCGTCCGCGTGGAGTTCGGCCTTGCCCGGGGCGGTCTTCGAGGCGAGGGCGATGGTGGTCAGGTCGATGCCGGGGGAGAGGAGGCGGATGGCGGCCCAGCCTGTCAGGGTGCCGCCGAGAGCCGCGAGTACGGCCTGGGGGAGGGACTCCAGGACGAGGAGGCGGCGGCCCTGGGCGCGGGTGAGGCCCAGGGTGCGGAGGCGGGCCAGCAGGGCGGTGCGTTCGGGGGCGGCGCGCAGGAGGGCGAGGAGGAGGGCCAGAACGGCGTAGCCGACGCCGGCTGCCACCGCGGTGGTGTAGACGCGTTCGGCGCCGGACTGGAGGGGGGAGTCGACGTACCGTGCGCGTTCCTCGGCCCGCAGCTGGACGGTCGCGGCGTCGCCCGCCGCCCGGCGCAGCGCCCTTGCGTCCAGGTGATCGCCGGTCAGCAGCAGTGCCGTCGGGCGGGCTGCGGTGCCGCCCAGCCCGGCGCGGTCCACGACCAGGAAGTGGGCGCCGGAGATCGCGGGGGTGCGGTCCCGGACGACGGTGATCCGGACGGTGACGGTGTTGCCGTCCTCCAGACCGACCGGGAAGGGGCGGGTGCCGTACGTCGCGGCGGTGGCCGGGGAGGCCAGCGCGGGCAGGGGCGCAGCGGTACCGCCAGTACCGGCGGTACCGGAACCCGACTCCCCCGCGCCGGAGGCCGACCCGGAGGCCGACCCGGAGGCGGGACTGGAGGCCGGCCCGGAAGCCGACCCGGAGGCGGGCCCGGAGGCCGGCCCGGAAGCCGACCCGGAGGCGGGCCCGGAGGCGGGCCCGGAAGCCGACCCGGAGGCGGGCCCGGAGGCCGGCGCGGAAGCCGACTGGGAAGCCGGCCCGGAGGCCGCCCCGGAGACCGAACCGGAAGCCGACCCGGAAGCCGCCCCGGAGGTCAACTCCCCTTCCCCGAAAGCCCCGGTCCCCACCCGCCCCGTCAACGCCGCGTACTCCCCGGGATCCACCCCCACCAGCGGTACCGTCTCCCGGCCCTCGTCCGGCTTCGCCTGGTACGCGATGCTCGCCTCCGCCACCCCGTCCACGCCCGGCACACTGCGGATCCGGTCGGTCAGGGCGGCCGGCAGGGGCCCGGTCGTCTCGATGCGGGCGTCGGCGCCGACGGTGAGCAGGGCCGCGTGGTCGCGGGCCTCGCGCACCCCGGCGAGGACCGACCCGCCGAAGGCCGCGGTGGTGAGGGCGGTCAGCAGGGCGAGGAGAGGCAGCGCCGCGGAGACGGACGTGCGGCCCGCGCGGGCCAGCGAGAGGTGGCCCACGGCGCCCCGCAGCCGGCCGGCCGGGCGGGCCAGCGCCCGCAACGGGAGCGGGTACAGCCGGACCAGTACCAGCGCCGCGATCACGCCGATCAACACCGGGGCCAGCGACACCAGTTGGTCCCCGGCGGAACCCGACGTGCCGCGTCGGCGCAGGCTCTCGACCGCGCCGGCCGCGAGGACCACCAGCGTCAGCTCCGCGACCGTACGGCGTCGGGACGGACGTATGGATGTCACGTCCTCACGGCCGCCGTGGACGCGTACCGTCCGGTGTGCGGCGGCGGCGCGCAGGGGCAGGGCGGCGCAGGCGACGGCCGTGACCGCCGCGGCCGCCAGGACGGCGGGCAGGGTGCGGGGTGCGGGGAGGGCGAGCAGCGCGGCAGTGAGGCCGAGGGCGCCGGCGGGGAGGGCGATCACGGTGGTCTCGGCGAGCAGCCGGCCCGTCACGCCCCGCAGGGAGGCGCCGCGGGCGCGCAGGAGGGCGAGTTCGGTGCGGCGGCGGTCGGCGGCGAGGCCGCCCGCCATCAGCAGGACGACGGCGGCGACCGTGCCGGTGCCGAACGCGGCGACGGCGACGAGCGGGTCGACGCCCTCGCGCAGCCGGGCGTAGGAGGCGAGCACGTCGTCGAGGTCGGTGCTCACCTCGGTGACGCCGGAGGTGTACTCGTCCGCGAGGTCACCGATCGCCGTGCGCACCTTCTGCAGTGCGGGGCCGGACTCCAGGGAGGCGATCGCGGAGCGCAGCCGGTCGGTGTCGTGGGCGTGGAGGGCGTCGGTGGCCGGGGTCAACTGCCAGTACCGCTCGGGGTTTCCGGCCGTGCCCAGGGTCGCCGGGGCCGCTTCGGGGGTGAGGAGGAGGGCGCCGAGCCAGTACCGGTCCGCGTCCGAGGACGGGCCGGGCAGGCGGACGAGGGTGGGGGTGCGCAGCAGGGGCCGGACCGACCAGTAGGCGCCGGCCGGGTCGCGCGGGGCGACGATCGCGGTGACGCGGACGGCGAGGGGGGCGCGGTCCACGCCGGGTACGTGGATCACCGAACCGGCCTTGATGCGCAGGCTCTCGGCGGTCTCGACGGTGACCGCGGCCTCCACCTCGGCCGTCGCGGCGGTCACCTGGCCGGCCGCCCGCGGAAGGCGTCCGGCACGCAGGTCCGCGTGGTCGGCGACGCCCTCCTGGGCGACGAGGGACACCTGCGCGGGCAGACCGGTCGGCCTCGGCAGCCAGGGGTCCTGCGCCACCAGGTCGGTGGTGGTGCGCACGCCGTACGTCGACTGGCCGCGGTCGACGGTGAGCGGTCCGGGGACGAGGGCGCGGACCTCGCCGTACTGCCGGGAAAGGGTGTCGGGGCGCAGGGCGTCCTCCCGCTGCGTCTGCGGCAGCAGCGGGCTCGGCACCGGGGCGGCGACCTGCACGCCGCTCTGCTCGGGCCGGGCCCGCTCGACGGCGTGGTGCAGACCGGCGTCCCCGTACCGGTCGACGGCGCGGGGGAACGCGGCGGCCAGGCACGCGGTCAGCGCCACCAGCAGCGCGAGGGCACAGGCGGTACCGGGGGCGGTCCGCAGCCTGGTGCGAACCCATGGCGCCGTGACCGAACTCACCTCACTCACCCCCCTGTTCCCGCAACGAAGTGACCGGATCCGCCCGCCGCACCGCCAGCGCCGCCGTGACCAGGACCGGAGGCAGCGCCATCGCCGCCAGCAGTACGGCGACCCCGGCGACCGGCAGTTCGACGAGCACCTCGGGCACCGGCCGGGTGGCCTCGGAGGTCAGGACGATCAGCGGGACCACGGCCCGGGTCAGGATCGTGCCCAGGGCGGCGCCCACCAGCATCGCCAGCGCCACCAGTACCCCCTGCTCGACGGCGATCGTGCGGGCCAGTCGTCGGCGTGGGGCGCCCAGCGCGCGCAGTACGGCGAACTCGGCGCCCCGCTCCCGCAGGGAACCCGTCGCGCTCACCGCGAACCCGACCGCTGCCAGTGCCGCCGCGACCCCGGCCGCCGCGGCGAACGCGGCCTCGGGGCCCGCGCCGAACGGGTCGTCGCGCAACTGCTCGGCGATCTCGTCCCGCACGACCACCTGCGCCGGATCCATCTCGGGCCGCGCCCGCAGCGCCGAGGCGACGTCGGCCGCCTCGCCGGGCCCGGTCTGCAGCCACCACTCGGTGGGCGTGACGCTGTCCGCGTACCGCGCCGCCAACACCCGGTTCACCGAGCGGAGATCGACCAGCAGTGCCCCGCCGGTCGACTCCTCGCTGGTCGGCAGCGCCCGCACGGCGCGCACGATCCGCACCGGTACGGTGTGGCCGCCGAACGCCACGTCCATGCGCTGCCCGGTGCGGGCGCCCGCGGAGGCGAGGAAGCGGTCCGTCGCGACGGCCGTGACGGCGGGCGGCAGGGGCTGCGCGACCTGGAGCCGCAGTGTCAACGACGAGAGGAGCCAGGTGTATTCGGCGGGGACGTACCCCGTGCCGTAGTCGACCGTCGGCCGCCCCGACGGAGTGCTCAGACGCGGCTCGGTCGGCTTCGTCCGCTCGTCCGGCCCCGACGCCTCCGCCTCGCTCGCCGACCCGGCCTTCCAGTCGGTGGGCAGCGACAGCCGCCGTACCGTCCCCTCGGTGTCCACGGCGGTCAACTCGTCCAGCACGAATCGGTGTTGCCCGGCGCGGCCGATCGGCTGGGGCATGACCAGTTCCATGCCGGTGAACGTGAGCGGACCCGACGGGACGTCCAGGCCCAGGGTGTGGCGGCGGCCGTCGACGGCAAGCTCGCCCGCCGGGACCTGGTACGGGGTGCCGTAGCGGTCCTGGAGGGTGACGGTGACGTCCGCAGTAGTGCCCGGGCCCGCGGAGCTGCGCAGGGTCGCCGTCAGCCGCAGCCGGTCGGTGCCGGCGGGCACCTTCGCACCCGCCGACGCCCCCTTCGGGCCCAGCCCGGCCAGCAGTGGCCGGACCGGCTCGGACGCCAGGTCGGGGCGCATCAGCAGGGCGTTCGCCGTGTGCGCGGTGTCCAGGGCCAGCACGGTCGCGGTCCGGTTGCCGGACAGCGGCAGCTCCGTGCGGACGGCGGGAGCGGCCTGTCGTACGTGGGGTACGGCCGCGTACTCGTCGGTGCGGCCGAGACCGCCCTCTCCGGCGGCGAGGACCCGCACCGCCACCCCGGCCCGGAAGTCCGCCTGGTCGTTCTGCGAGCGGTCCCAGGAGGCGCCCTGCCCGATCGCGAGCATGCCCAGCGCGACGGCGAGGACCAGCAGCAGCACCGGGCCCGCCCCGCGCATCGGGCGGCGGGCGATCTGCCAGCCCGCCAGCGCCGCGGTCAGTCCGCGCCCGCCGGCCGCCCGGCGTTCGGCGAGCCGCGCCACCGGGGGCAGCAGCCGCAGCGTCACGACCGTCCCGGCCAGCAGTGCGAGTGCGGGCGCCGCCACCAGCAGCGGGTCGACGCCGAGGGTGCCCGTGCCGTCTCCGGTCACGGCGCCGGAGGTCTGGCGGCTGAGCTGCCAGTACGCGACTCCGGCCACCGCCAGCAGCCCGAGGTCCGCGCCCGCGCGGATCACGGACGGCAGCGCACGCGCCCGTCCGGAGGCGAAGGACGAGGTCAGCGCGGGCAGCGTCACCGCGAGCGCGCAGCCCAGCGCCACGCCCGCCGCCACCAGCCACACCCCCGCGCGCCCACCGGCCGGCACGTCCAGGCGCAGCCCGATCCGGGCCAGCGGCCCCTGTCCGGCCAGCAGCCGGGTCAGCGGTCCCGCGAGCAGCGGCGCGCAGACCACCGAGGGGACGGCCAGCAGCAGCGCCTCCAGGGCGGTGAGGCCCGCGATCCGGCGGCGGGAGGCGCCACGGGCCAGCAACAGCCGGGTCTCGCCGGTGCGTTCGGTGCTCAGCAGCCGGGCCACCAGCAGCAGGGCGCAGGCCGCGAGCAGCACCAGCTGGAGGGCCACGATCAGGAGCGTGGAGCGGGAGACGAGCAGCGAGCGGTCGACACGGTCGAGGACGTCGGGCAGGTCGGTGGACGCGGCGGTACTGCCGCTGAGCACCGGCTGCTTGCGCATCGCCGCGCTCTCGGCGCGGGCCGCCTCGCGCAGGGCGTCGATCCGCCCGGTCGTCAACGTCGAGAAGTCGGCCGACGCCAGCCACGCCGACGGCCCGGCGCTCACCGTCCCGCCGGTCAGCACACCGGGATCGGCGAGCAGTGGACCGTACGTCGTGAAGTCGACCTGCTTGACGCCGCGGCCGCCCAGGTCGTCCAGCTTCCAGTACGGCGCGTCCGCCCGGGTCGGCCGGTAGAGGCCGGTGACCATGACACGTACCTTCGGGCCGCCGAGCCGGTCGGTGACGGTGAGGCGGGCCCCGGGTTCGAGGCCGAGCCGGTGGGCGGCGGTCTGCGGGAGGGCCACCTCGACGCCGTCGTCACTCAGGGCGGGCAGTCGTCCGGCGACGAGCCGCACCTGCGTCCGGTCCAGGGCCGCGAACAAGGTCAGATCCGGGTCCCCGGACCGCTCGGCGGGTGGCTGCAGCGAGCGGGGCAGGGCGTACGGGCCCGACCGCAGCAGGGTCCGCACGGTCACCGGCAGCCCGTCGAAGGTCCTGCGGGCCGCCTCTCGTACGGCGGTGTCGGCGGCCGTGCGCTGCTCGGCCGGCACATCGGCCTTGACGATCAGCGCCGTGTCGACGGCGTTGCGGGGGTCCCGTAAGGAATGCCGCAGGGCCGCGTCGCCGATCGCGCCCGAGTAGGCGGCGAGGGTCGCCAGGACGGCCGTGGTCAGCAGGACGGTGAGCAGCGCGGCGGCGAGCAGCAGACGGTGCGCCCGGGCACGCAGCAGAACGTATCTCGCGGCCCCGCCCCACCCCGTCACCCGGCCCCCCGCCGTGATCCGTCGTCCCCGTTGTCCAGACCTCCGGGCGATGTTGTCAGAGGGGACGGGCCGGGGGTAAGCGCTTGTGGACCGGGCTTGACCGGATTGTGATCGGAATCCGGGGTCGTACGACCGGAATCCGAGCCTCAACCACCCTGATCAGTCGGGGGTGTTCACCATCGAGGCCGCCGCGTACGTCAGGTAGTTCCACAGCGTGTGCTCGTGCTCCTCGGACAGGCCGAGCTCGTCGACGGCGTCCCGCATGTGCTTCAGCCAGGCGTCGTGCGCCGCCCGGTCGACGGTGAAGGGGGCATGGCGCATCCGCAGCCGCGGGTGGCCGCGGTTGTCGCTGTACGTCGTCGGGCCGCCCCAGTACTGGATCAGGAACAGCACGAGGCGCTCCTCGGCCGGGCCCAGGTCCTCCTCGGGGTACATGGGCCGCAGGATCGGGTCCTCGGCGACTCCCTCGTAGAAACGGTGGACGAGGCGGCGGAAGGTCTCCTCCCCGCCGACCTGCTCGTAGAAGGTCTGCTCCTGAAGCGTGCCGCGCCGAATCTCTTTCACGTCGTCCATGGTCTCAGACGGGTGGAACCAGGACTCAAGACTTAGGTCCACCCCTGCCGAGGGTGCACAGTGGACGTATGGGAGCGCACGCTCTGGACAAGGACCTGGATGATCTCGCCGCCTCCGCGCGGGCCGCGCTGGTGCGCGAGATCGACGCGAGCGGGGCGTGGGCCGCCGACCCGGTGTGGCGGGAGGCGTTCCAGGCCGTGCCCCGGCATCTGTTCGTGCCGTACTACTACGTCGGCGGTTGGGGTTCCCCGGCTCAAGCGAATTCGAGAGCGGGGGAGGGCGGCTACGAGCGGCGCTGGGGCGAGAGCCCCGACCCGCGCACCCGCGAACGCTGGCTGCGCGGCGCCTACGCCGACGCCCCGCTGGCGACCAGGCTGCGCGACGGCGAGCTGGTCTCCTCCAGCAGTCAGCCCTCGCTGATGGCGATGATGCTGGCCGACCTGCGCGTGCGGGACGGCGACCGGGTCCTGGAGATCGGTGCGGGTACGGGGTACAACGCGGCGCTGCTCGCCCACCGCCTCGGGGACGACGACCTCGTCACCACCGTCGACCTGGAACCGGAGATCACCGAGGCGGCCCGGCAGCATCTGGCCGCCGCCGGCTACCACCCCCTCGTCGTCACCGGCGACGGCGCGCGCGGGGTACCCGAACGCGCCCCCTTCGATCGGATCATCGCGACCTGCACCCTGTCGTCGATCCCGCCCGCCTGGCTCCCCCAGTGCCGCCCCGGCGCCCGCATCCTGACCCCGTTCGCCACCGGCCTGGTCGCGCTGACGGTGGGGGACACCGGGCAGGCCGAAGGGCGTTTCCTGCACACCCCCGCCTACTTCGTGCCGCTGCGCGGCGGCGGGCCCGGGCCGGAGCCGGCCCCGCTGGGCGGGGTGCCGCGCGTGGCCAGGGACCACGAACTGTTCCGGTTCCTGATCGCCCTGACCCGCGGCAGCCTCGACCCGCAGGAGGCGTACGCACTGTGGGAGCGCGAGGGGCAGCCGCAGCGCGAGCGCTACGGCATCACGGTCAGCGGCGAACACGAGTGGGCGTGGCTGGACGACCCGGAGGGGCCGTACGCATGGCCCCTCCAGGCCTGAACGAACCTGGCCCTGAAGGAATCCGGGACGGAACCTATCCGCGCCGGATCGTGATCGTCGTCCACGCCCCGACGTGCACCCGGTCCCCGTCCTGCAGCGGCACCGGCACGAAGGGCTGGATCGGTTCCTCAGAGCCGTTGACCGTCGTGCCGTTCGTCGAGTTCTGGTCGACGACCGCCCAGGAGCCGTCCGGCTGCTGGACCAGCACCGCGTGCTGGTGCGAGACGCCCGGGTCCTCCGGCGGCACCGCCAGGTCGATGTCGGGGGTGTCGCCGGTGGAGTGCCGGCGGCGGCCGATGGTGAGCTGGTTGCCGGTGAGGGCGCGCTGCTGCTCGGGCGAGTACGCGGGCAGGTTGAGGCCCGCGGCCTCGGGCCCCGAGCGCTGCATCATCGCCATGAAGTAGTCGCGGTCCGGGCCGATGGTCGCCGTCCAGGCCGACGGCTGCTGCGGGTAGCCGGCGCCGGGAGGGGCGGGCGGGGCCTGGGTCGCGCCGGGCTGCGGATAGCCGTAGCCACCGCCCGGGCCCTGACCGGGGCCGCCGGGTGCCGTGGACGACGGAGGGGGGAGTTCCCAGTCGCCACCGCCACCGCCACCGCCGCCGAAGGACGGACCGCCCGGCTGCTGCAGGTTCGGGTCCTGCGGGTACCCGGGCGGGGCGGAGGGGCCGCCGGGACCGGGCTGCTGGAACGCCTGAGGGGCGCCGGGGCCCTGACCGGGGCCGGGACCGCCGGGACCGCCGTGCGGGGTCGGGCCGGGCGGCGGCGGAACCGGCCGCGACGGGTCGGCACCGAAAGGTCCGGGACCACCGGGGCCACCAGGACCGTTGGGTCCGCCGGGACCGCCCGGACCACCGAAGCCGCCGGGAGCTCCCGGACCGCCGGGGTTGCCTTGTCCGCCCGGACCACCGGGACCATTGGGTCCACCGGGACCGCCGGGCTGCGGATAGCCGTAGCCACCGCCGGGGCCTTGACCGGGGCCTTGACCGGGGCCGCCGGGACCACCGGGACCGTTGGGTCCACCGGGACCGCCGGGCTGCGGGAAGCCGTAGCCACCGCCGGGTCCCTGACCGGGACCGGGACCAGGACCGCCCGGTCCACCGGGGCCGCCGGGGCCGTCCGGACCCGAAGGCGGGTTGCCGAACGGCGGGCCCGGCGGGAGCGGCTCGGCCGGCCGGTTCATCTGCGAGGGGCGCGAGCTCTGGTAGTCGTACCCGTCACCGCCGCCGTACGACGGCGGACCCGGAGGCTGCTGGAAACGCGCGGCCGGGTTGGGGCCGCCGGGCGCCTGGGTGGGCGGGGCGGCCGGCGTGTACGAAGTCGCCGTGTTCGTCAGGAAGTTCCACCGGCACTCCTCGCAGAACGGCGCACCGCCCTCACGGGGCGTACGGCACTGCGGGCACAGCTCCGGCTCGTGCGCACGGCCGCCGGGCGGGCCCGGCTGCGTGCCCGGACCCTGCGGTGGCGGGAAGCCGTAGCCACCGCCGGGGGGCGGTGGAGGGGGCGGAGGCACGGCACCCGCCATGCGGTGACCGCAGACCTCGCACCAGTCGTCGGAACCCGACTGGTGTCCGTTCGGGCAGGTCGGCATGTCGGCGCGTCCCCCTCTCCTTCTGTGTCCTACCAGTGTCCTACTAGGTCACTTCTTTACACGAACAGTCTTTGTCGACCGGGTTTCGAGAGTCATCTCGTCGGCCTCCGCGACCTTCGCCTTCAGTCGCACAGTACCTGTCGCGGCATCGACGACGTCCACCACCTTCGCAAGGAGTTTCGCAGTATCCGCGTTCCCGGAGGCACTCGCGAGCTGAACGGCCCTGCCCAGTTTGGCCGTTGCTCCGTCGAAGTCTCCCGATTTGCGAAGATCCAGACCTTGTTGGATGGCTTGTGCCAGTTCGGCCTGGCCGGTGTAGTGGGCGACCTGAGGGTTGATCGACGTGGACGCGACCATGTCGTCGGTCCACACGGCCCGTACGAGACCCTGTGCGCCCGCCAGCGCCTGGGTGCTGCCGTCGGGCTGCGGGACGACCAGGGAGATGCGGGCGGCCAGCATCTCCTGGCCGATGTTCGCGGCCGGGACCTCGACGCACACGTGGTAGTCACGGGACTCGTCCCCCCAGGAGCCGGTGGGGTAGTCCCCGGCGCGCGGGCCGGACTCGGTGCGGCGGTCGGTCAGTTGCTCGACGGTGGGCGCGACCTGTTTGACGAACTTCACGGCGGTGCCGACCGGCGTCCACAGCCGCAGGGAGACGTCCGCGACCTCCTTGCCCATCGCCGTCTCCATCATCTGTGTGAAGTCGGCGGCCAGGCCCGCCGGGTCGGCGACGATGTCGGCGGTGCCGAGCAGCGCGGAGGCGACTCCTGTGACTTCTTTCACTTCCCAGTCGGTGCCCACTCCGCGCGCGTCACAGGTGAAACGGCCGGCGCAGGCGTCCAGGGAGGCCTTCAGGTCCTCGGACGACTCGTGTTCGTTGCGGCCGTCGGTGAGCAGGATGCCGTGGCGGATGCCGACCTCCGTGGAGGACAGCAGCCGGTCGGCCAGCCGCAGCCAGGTGCCGATGGCCGTGCCGCCGCCGGCGCTGAGCCTGCGCAGGGCCTGTTTGGCCTGGTCGCGGGTGGTGGCGTCGGCGACCGCGAGCCGCCCGTTCCCCGGGTAGACCTCCTTGGCCACGTGGGTGCCGCCGACCACCGCGAAGTGCACGCCGTCGCGCAGGGTGTCGATGGCGGCGGCCGTGGCGTCCCGCGCGTTGCGCATCTTGGTCGGCGGGTAGTCCATCGAGCCCGAACAGTCGACCATGATCACCACGGCCGCGGACGGGCCCTCGCCGGGCGAGTAGAGGTGGGGCGACGCGACGGAACTGCCGATCGTGCCGCCGCCGGTCGCTGTCACCGTGACGATCGCGTTGACCTCGCGGCCGTCCTCCGGCAGGTACTCGTTCTGGTAGACGTCGACCGAGAACTGCGGCACGTTCGACTTCGAGAAATTGGCCATACTTACTCAAATCCCCCTCGTGCCCCCGCCGAGGCGGGGCGATGACTGTGGACGGACCGGTCCCCTCCGGTCCGTCGAAACTTCCCCGTGTGCGGCCCTCAGGCCGATCCTGCCCCCTGCGGAGGTGCCGGGAACGGCACGACGGCCACTGTTACGTTGTCGTGGCCCCCGCCGTCCAGGGCGTGACCGACCAGGACGCGGGCGCTGTGCAGGGGGCGCACGGCGGCATCGAGCGGGACGACCTCGGCCATGTCCTCGGCCGCCTCCGCGTAGTTCCACAGGCCGTCGGTGCACACCACCACCACACCAGGCCGGTCCGGCTTGAAGGAAGCGGTGTGCGGCTCCAGTTCGTAGGCGTCCGCGCCGAGCCAGCCGGTGATCGCGTGGGCACGCTCGTCGGCGTACGCCTCCGCCTCGTTCATCAGGCCCGCGGCGACCATCTGCGCCGCCCAGGAGTCGTCCTCGGTGAGCCGCGCCGGGGGAGCGCTGCGGTCCACCGGGACCCAGTAGGCGCGACTGTCGCCGACCCAGCCGACGACCAGCAGCCCGGACGTCACCACCGCGCCGACGAGGGTGCAGGCGGGGGCGTTCTGGTGCGGGGCGTGCTCGCGGGCCGTGGCGGGCTCCTCGGCCAGCGCGTTGACCGCGCGCGAGGCGGCGACGATCGCCTCGTGCATGGCCTGCTGCGGGTGCGTGCCGTGCGGCAGGGCGGCGAGCAGCGCCCCGCTCGCCGCGCGTGCGGCGGCGAGCGAGGCGTCGTCGGGACGGGTGGCCGAGGACACGCCGTCGCACACGATCGCCACCACCGCGGCAGAGCCGTCGGGCAGTGCCGCGCAGCCGAGGCCGAACGCGTCCTCGTTGCGGTGGTGACGCAGACCGCGGTCACTGACGGCGGCCACCGGGCCGAGGTCCTGCTCCATGTGGTCGCGCTCCCGAGGCTGGGCGTGCCCGCAGTTCTCGCAGTAGCCGTCGCTGTCCACCCGGCCGGCCCGGCATGCCACGCACACCTTGACGCCGTCGGGCGGGGTCGGGACGTCGGGGGCCACGCGCGGGTCAGGGGCCTGGAGGGGGTACTCGTCGGGCTCCGGCGGGCGGTCGAACCGGACGCCCGAGGCGGGGGACACCGGGGAGCCCGCGAGCGGGGGCTGCGGCGGCACGCCGGGCGCGCCGTCCCGCGGCGGCGGCGCGCCGCCGTTCATGGCGATGGTCGGGTGGTCGCCCGGCCGTGCCGGTACGGCGGACAGGTCGTATCCGCACGCACCGCAGAAACGGTCACCCGACTCGAGGGGCTCCTCGCAGCTCGGACACCTCGTCAGGGCGGTCTGCTGGGGCATCTGCGACATCAACTACACCCAAGTCCGGGGGCGGTAACGGTTGGCACGTTCCACCAGGTCGATCCTCTCCTCGCCGCCCGACGCCAGCCGGGCCAGCGTGCGGTACGAACGCTCCAGGCCGAAGCGCAGGCCTCGTTCGTCCAGGCCGCTGCCGAGCAGCACCCGTCCCCCGGCGGCCGACGGAGGCGCGGAACCCTGGCTACCGGAGAGTATCCAGTCCAGCGCGCAGCCGAGTACTTCCGCGGACAACTGCTCGCGCCGCGCCGGGTCCAGACCGTACGCCTCCAGGGCCTCGACCTGCCCGGCGGCCGCCGTCAGATCGTCCAGGAAGGGTACGTCGGAAGCGACCGCGACGCGTTGCCGCAGTCGCGCCCGGACGGCCGCCACGCGCGCGGCCGTGTAGTGGATGGACGACTCCGGAACCGACTCCAGCGTCCGTACGGCACCCTGGCGGTCGCCGGAGGCGAGCTGGACGCGGGCCAGGCCGAAGGCGGCGCTCACATAGCTGGGGTCGGTCGACCACACGAGACGGTAGTACTCGGCGGCGTTGTCGAGCTGCCCGAGCACCTCCGCGCACAGGCCGAGAGCCAGCTTGGGGGCGATCTCGCCGGGGAAGGCGTCGTAGATCGCGTCGAAGCCGAGGGCTGCGGCCTCGTGGTCGCCGGTGACGAGCGCGGCGACACCCCGGTACCAGACCACCCGCCAGTCGTCGGGCCGCTCCTCCTCCAGATCCAGCAGCGCCTGGTGCGCGGTGTGCGCGTCGCCGTTCTCCAGCCAGGCCCGGATCTGCCGCAGCCGGGTCTCGGTCGACCGGGCCGGAGCGGCGGCGATCGCTCCCAGCAGCTCGGCGGCGGCGGTGGCCATCAGACCGGCGAGGAACCCGGCGTTCGGATCGGACGGATCCACGTGCGGCACGGGCAGGGCGAGCGCGCCGGCGGGGGCGTTGGCCGGCTTGACCAGACCGGGAGCGACAGCGGCTCCGGTCCCGGCGGAAAGGGGAGGGGCGGCGGCGGGGAGGAGGGAACCGGCGGAGGAACGCCGCCGGGTGGTCACCGCCCGCGCCCCCAGCCGGGACACCTCCCCGTCCAGCTTCGGGAACAACTCCGGGTCGGTGACCCGCACTTCGGGCCCGAACAGCGTGGACAGCGCGGGGCGGGCCCGCCCCGACTGAAGCGAGACGACCTCCCGGAGCACGCCCGTCAGCTGTTCCGCCATCTCCTGCGCGGAGGCGAAGCGGCGGGCCGGGTCCGGGTCGGTGGCACGGACCAAGAGCCGGTAGAAGGACTCGTACTGGCGGAAGACCTCGATGTGGTCGGGGTCGGGCAGGGAGTCCACGAAGACGTTCGTGTAGCCCTGGAAGTCGAAGGTGAGGACGGCGAGGGTGCGGGCGACCGTGTAGAGGTCGGACGCCACGGACGGGCCGACCTCCGCGACCTCCGGCGCCTGGTAGCCCACCGTGCCGTAGATGGCCGACTCGTCGTCGTCCATCCTGCGCACCGCGCCCATGTCGATCAGCTTGAGCTGGTCCTCGGTCTGGATCGCGTTGTCGACCTTGAAGTCGCAGTACAGCAGGTTGCGGCTGTGCAGATGCCCGAGGGCGTCGAGCGCCTCGATGCCGTACGCGCACGCCTGCTCCACCGGCAGCGGGTCCCGCTTGCCCGTGGGCGTCCGGCGGTCGTTGGCGATCTCCTTGAGGGACTTTCCGCCGACGTACTCCATGACGATGTAGCCGTCGAGTGAGCCGGTGCGCTGGTCGAGGTGCTCCACGAAGTTGTAGATCCGCACGATGTTGGAGTGCTCGATCTCCGCGAGGAAGCGCCGCTCGGAGATCGCCGCCGCCATCGCGTCCTGGTCGCCCGTGTCCAGCAGGCCCTTCAGCACCACCCAGCGGTCGGACACGGCCCGGTCCACGGCGAGGTAGACCCAGCCGAGGCCGCCGTGCGCCAGACAGCCCGCGACCTCGTACTGGCCGTGCACGACGTCACCGGCCTTCAGCTTCGGGACGAAGGAGTACGGGTGGCCGCACTTCGTGCAGAACCCCTCCGTGCGCCCCGGCCGGTCGCCGCGCGAGCGCCCCACCGGCGCCCCGCAGTCGGAGCGCGAGCAGAACCGCTTGCGCTCCGGCACCTCGGGGTTGTCCAGGACCATCGCACGCGGGTCGGGCCGCGGCACGCCCGGCACCTCGACCAGGCCCGCGCCCAGCCGGCCCCGGGAGGAGGACCCGGCGCTGGAACCGGAGCTGCGCACCGACACCGAGCGGCCCGTGGACCGTCCCGACACCGAGCGCGACAGCCGTCCCGACACCGAGCGCCGCGACTTCGACGACTGCGAGGACGTACGCGAACTGGCGCGGCTGCCGGAGCGGGAACTGCCGCTGCCGGAAGACCCCCTGGAGCCTCTGCCGCCGGCCGTGATCCCGGTGGGCGGCGAGCCGACCATGCCGGTCGTGGAGACGACCGGGGCGAGACCGCAGGTGTCGCAGTACAGCTCGCCGCCGCCCACGTCCTCGTACATGCCCTCGCAGTCGGGCCGCTGGCAGGGCTGTTGTGCCTGACTCACGACGCTGTCCCCCTTTTGTCGCTCACGCTCCGGGCCCCCTACGGTCCTCTGGCCCGTTCTGCTCCGGCACCCGCGGGGCGGCGAGCAGTTCGGCGGCCGCGTGCTGGTAGCGCAGCACGGCCTGTTCGGCGACGCGCAGGTCGCAGGGCGCGCTCCACAGCATGCGGCGCGCCGCGTCGTACCGCTCCACCAGGAACGAGTCCTCCGCGAGGCCGTGCCGGGCGACCTTCGCCTTGTACGCGTCGAGGCGGCCGCGCAGCTCCGCGCGGACCGCCAGGGGCGCGGTGACCGCGGTCAACGACTCGCGGGCGCGCAGCAGTTCGTCCTCCGCCTTCTGCTCCAGGGACTCCAGGAGCGGGGAGAGGCGGTGCCACTGGGCGTGTCTGCGGTAATCGGCGGCCGTCGCCAGCTGCTCCTGCAGCACGGTCGGCGGGCCGCTGACCACCGGCACCTCCGTGGCGGCGATCTTCGCGAGGACCTCGCCGCGCGCGATGCGAGCCTCGGCGAGCGTGCGGTCCGCGCGGGACAGTACGTCCCGCAGTCTGACGAGCCGGGTCTCCGCGTCCTGCCGGACCGTCAGCACCGCGTCGATCTCCCGGCGCACGTCCTCCAGGGCGCGCGCCTCACGGTCGTACACCGTGGTGTCGGGCCTGCCGCCGCCGGGTGCCGAACTCCCCGGCGTCGGAACCCAGAACGCCAGGGGGTCGGACACCACCTGCTCGCGCAGGTTCGTCAGGGTGCGCGTGATGCGCTCGAGGTCGTCGCCCGCCGGGTGCTCTCCGGGGCGTACGCCGACGGAGTGGGCGAGCCGGCGGGTGCGCTGGAGCTCCGCGGCCAGTAGATCGATCCGGGCGGGCAGCGCCGACCACACGGCGTCGGCGGCGACGACCATGTCCAGGGAGGTCGCGTACAGCTCGTTCATCCGGTCCACGAGCGTGACCAACGAGAACCGCTCGCTGAGCTTGCTCGAACCGCCGTGCAGGGTCGGTGCGTTGGCCGTCGCAGTGGCGGACCCCGCGACCGTGACGGAGTCGCCGCGCAGCAGCTCGGTCAGCTCCACCAGGTCCTCGCGGCTGGACCAGCGGCGGCGGGCGCGGATGTCCCGGGCGGAGCGCAACGCGTCGGTGTAGGCGTCGAAGTACGCCCACAGCAGGGTGATCGACGCCTCCGCCGCCTGCCAGCGCTCCTTGGTGACGCCGGTGAGCTGGGCGCCTTCGAGGAGTCTGCGGCCCGCGTGGTCCTGCAGGGCGAGGAGCGAGGTCTCGATGGCCTCGTGCTCCGCGCCGAGCCGCGCCAGCGCACGGTCCACCTCGTCCCGGTCCATCACCGGCCCGGCGGGGTCCGTGACGCCCATCGATCACCTCTCGCTGCGTTGTGTGCCGTCAGTCGGTCGTCTCAATGGTCCGTGGCAGCCGGTCGTTGTTGATCCGTCAGCTCTTGCGCAGGTACTCCGCCGGCGTCGGCGGCTCCGACGTCTTCGCATCCTTGCCCAGTGTCGCCGAAAGCCACCTGTCGTACGACGCCTGCCAGCCGTTCGCGGTGTCCTCGCGGTAGTCCACGAGAACCTGGTTGACCCGGCGTACCAGATCGTCGGCGTCCTTCTTCATCGCCACGCCGTAGTACTCGGCGGTGAAGGGGTCGCCCTTCAGCTCGACCGTCGGGTCCTGCGCGGCCTGGCTCGCGGCGAGCGCGCCGTCGGTCACCACGGCGTCCACCTCGCCGAGTTGGAGCCGCACCAGGCAGTCGAGCTGGTTGGGGACGGTGGTCTTCAGGTCGGCGGAGGAGACGAGGTCGCCCGCCGTCTTGTCGTTGACCAGCTTGGTGTTGGCGGTGGAGCCCTTCGCCGTGCAGATCCGCTGCTTGGCGAGCGAGCCGTCGTACCCCGTGATCGTCGAGGACTTGGGCGCCAGCACCTGCTGGCCGGTCTTGAAGTACGGCGCGGAGAAGGCGACATCGGCCAGGCGCTTGCAGTTGATCGTCATCGTACGGACGACCATGTCGACCCGGCCGTCCTGGATCGCCGGGATGCGCTGGTCGGTGGGGATCGCCTTGAACTGGACCGCGTTCGGGTCGCCGAGTATGTCCTGGGCGATGCGGTGGACCAGGTCGATGTCGAAGCCCTCGAGCGCCGCGTCCTCGCCGCTGTTGGGGTCGCGGTAGCCCCAGCGGTAGCTGTTCTGGTCGACACCGACGATCAGCTTGCGCTTCTCGCCCTCACGGCTCTTGATCTTTGCGATGGTCGTGCCGTCCGCGCTCGACGGGGACAGGGTCTGCTTCTCCGGGGCCTTCTCCATCTCGGCCGTGGTGCAGCCCCCTTCGGCGCGGACCTGGCTGCCGTACGCGAGGCCGGCGCCGCTCGTGCCCGTGCTGCCGTCGGCCCCCGACTGGGTCAGCGGCAGCAGCAGCGCGAACGTCAACGCCAGGGCGCAGACGACCGCCATCGCACCCACACCGCCCCAGCCCTTCAGGCCGGTCCGCAGACGTCGCCCTCGCATCCACCGCCGCATCGTCAGGCCCCCTCTCACCGGTACTCCGACAGCCTGCGGCCGATTCCCAGTACGGCGCCGGCCGCGCCCAGGACCGCGAGGACGGCCGCGCCCACCGTCAGCCCGGTCATCGCGTCCAGGCCGTCACCGGCCGCCTGTTCGAACTCGGCGTTCTCGTGGTCGAGCGCTATGGCGAGATTCTTGTCGACACTGTCGAAGCACTCGCCGGTCGCGCCCTTGGCACCGATCACCCTGTCCAGCGCGGCCTGGTAGTTGCCGTTCTCGTCCTCGGTGCGGGCCGCCGTGTGGCGCTTCTTCCACTCGGTCATGTTGCCGACGGCCGCGGTGACCGGCTGCTCGCCCGTCTTGTCGTCGGCGAGCTTCTCGGCCATGGCCAGGCCCTTGCCGAGGGTGTCCATCTCCTCGCCGAAGTCGTAGTCGTAGGCGTCGTACGTCTTGTCGCCCACCTCGACGGTCTCGGCGCCGCGGGCCACCAGCGTCAGGTTCTCGTTGCCCCGCGCCTTCAGGGAGGCGATGCGGGCGTCGTGCAGGACGTTCAGCGAGCGGACCCCGTGGTCGTAGGAGTCGTCGAGGGCCGCGCGCGCGACGCTGTGGCCGACCACCAGCCAGAGCAGGACCACGGTGGCGGTCGCGGTGGCCGCGACCAGGCCGTGGTTCAGAACCCGGTTCGTGCGCCGGTAGTTGCGGTGCTGGGCCCAGGCGAGCGCGGCCAGCGCGAGGACACCGAGGCCGATCGCCGCCCACGGGTAGGGCGTGGCGTCGGCGTAGTCGGCGCGCAGGCGCTGGTTCTCCTTCTTGTAGAGGTCCTCGGCCGCCGGGAGCATCTGCTCCTGCATCTTCTCGTTGGCGTACCGCAGATAGGCGCCGCCGACCGGGAAGCCCTGCCGGTTGTACGTCCGGGCCCGCTCGACCAGGCCCTTGTACTCGGGCAGCAGCTTGTTCAGCCTGGCCACGGTCGCCGCGGACGGCGAGTCGGGGTCGGAGTTGGCCGCGGCCTGGACCAGTCCCTCGGCGGCGGCGTCGATGTCCTTCTCGTACCGGTCGCGGGTGGCGGCCGTCTCCTGGCCGCCGGCCAGGAAGCCACTGGAGGCGGCGGTGTTGGCGTCGGCGAGCGAGCGGTAGATGTCGGCCGCGGCGGAGCTGAGCGGCTGGCTGTTGTTCAGCACGTCGTCGGCGGCGGTCGACCGGTCGGCCATCTGCCAGGCGGTGACCGCGCCGAACGCGACGACGAGCAGCGCGAGGACGGCGCCGATGATGCGCAGCCGGCCCGGTTCGGTGGTGGCGGCGGCACGCAGCCGGTCGGCGCCCTCGGCGAAGGCGGTACGGCGGGGCTGTTCGGGCGGGGTGGGGGGAACGGCCCGGCCCGGACTTCCGTTCCGGGCAGGGTTGCCGTGCTGCGTCGACGGCACGGGCCCGTCCGGCTGCGGCTGCGGCGGAACTGCCGGCATCGTGGGCACACCGGACCCCGGTGGTGGTGCCGCGCTGCTTTTCGGCGGGTGTGTCACTGTTGACCTCCCCCATGGTCATCCGTCGCCGCAAGTATCACTGTGTGTGCTCCGGCGGTCCAGCCGCGCCCCCGCACGACCCCCTGCCCATGAATACGCCGGCGGAATCGGTTCGGTTCCCCCGGAGACCAGCGGGGCGTGCGCCGGTGCGGGCACCTGCTGGGGGCTCCGCCCCCGGACCCCCGGCCTGTGCCCACCCACCACCCGTCTCGCTCGGATGAATGGTCAGCCACCACCCCGGCCCGTCCGGCGTTCGAGGGCGAGGCCCGTTCAGGGCCGAAACGGGGGGCTGGGGGCGGCAGCCCCAGGGGACGCTCGCCTCTCGACCGACCGAGACGGGTGGCAGGGTGGGCATAGGCCCGGGGGTCTGGGGGGCGGAGCCCCCAGCACGTTCACCCCTCGAAGTGCGCCCGCACCCGCGCCTGCACCTCCACAGAGGCCCCCGCCCGGTCCAGCCCCAGCAGCGCAGCCCCCAGCACCGGACTCGCCGTCACCACCTGCGGCACGGCCTTGGGAGCGCGGGCCGCCAGCAGCTCACGTACGCCGTCGTCCAGTTGGGGATGACGCGCGGCCAGGACCCCGCCGCCCAGCAGCACCGGCGTCTCCTCCTCCAGCAGGTCCAGCCGCGTCAACGCCACCGTGGCCATGGTCACCACCTCGTCGGCCAGGCGGTCGACGAGGTCGCGGGCCACCGCGTCGCCCGAGACGGCCGTCGCGAAGAGGACCGGCGTCAGCTCGTGGCGGCGGGCCGGGCCGACGTGCTCCAGATGCAGGGCTTCGACGAGGGCGTACATGGAGGGCAGCCCGAAGTGGGCCGGGAGGGTGTGCGCGAGGGCCGTGGCGGGCCCGCGGCCGTCCTCCGCGCGGGAGGCGTGCCACAGGGCCTCCTCGGCGAGACCCCAGCCGCCGCCCCAGTCGCCGGAGATGCGGCCGAGCGCGGGGAAGCGGGCGGTGCGGCCGTCGGGGCGCATGCCGACGCAGTTGATGCCGGCGCCGCAGACGACCGCGACCCCGCGCGGCTCGGTGGCGCCGGCGCGCAGTACCGCGAACGTGTCGTTGCGGACCTCCGTACTCGCCCCCCACGCGCGCGCGTGCAGCGCGGCGGCCAACTGTTCCTCCTCGACGGGGAAGTCGGCGTTGGCCAGGCACGCCAAGACGTGCTCGACCGACTCGACCCCGGAGGCGGCGAAGGCTCGCCCCACCGCCTCCGCCACCTTGTCCACCGCCGCCTCCACGCCCACCACGGGCGGCCGGAACCCGCCGCCGCGGGCCGTGGCGAGGACGGTTCCGTCGGCCGCCACGACCGCGACGTCGGTCTTGCTGTTGCCCGCGT
The DNA here is from genome assembly GCF_001279775.1 of Streptomyces sp. MMG1533. GTDB lineage: Bacteria > Actinomycetota > Actinomycetes > Streptomycetales > Streptomycetaceae > Streptomyces. The sequence continues at coordinate 136,906 of NZ_LGDG01000156.1, forward strand.
CGACGGCGAGGACGCTTGCGGTCAGGCCCACGCGAGATGCTCCCGGTTGTGTGCGATCAGCTGGTCGGTCAGGGTCTCGGCGTACTCGTACTGGCCGACGAGCGGGTGGGCGAGCAGCGCCCGGAACACCCGGTCGCGGCCACCGCGCAGCGCGGCCTCCAGGGCCAGCTCCTCGTACGCCGTCACCTGTGCCATCAGGCCCGCGTACAGCGGGTCCACGGCCGGCACGGACAGCGGCGTGGCGCCCTTCGCCCCCACCGCCGCCTGCACCTCGATCACCGCGTCGTCCGGGAGGAACGGCAGCGTGCCCCGGTTGTAGGTGTTCACCACCTGGTAGGGACTGCCGGCCGCCCCTCTCCCACCACCACCCTCGACGGAGGGCCCTTCGGGCCTGCTTCTTGTATCGCCGAGCAGCCCGGCCGCGAGATCCACCGCCGCCTCCGAGTAGTAGGCGCCGCCCCGCTTGGCGAGGAGCTCCGGCTTCTCGTCCAGCGCCGGGTCGGCGTACATCTCCAGCAACCGCCGTTCCATCGCTGCCACTTCGGCCGCCCGGGACGGCTTGGTGCGCAGTTCCCGTACGACCTCGTCGTGCGCGTAGTAGTAGCGCAGGTAGTACGACGGGACCACGCCGAGGCGGTCCAGGAGCGGGCGGGGCAGGTGCAGGTCGGCGGCGATCGTGTCGCCGTACCGGGACAGGAGCTCGGGCAGGACGTCCTCGCCCTCCGGGCCGCCCAGGCGTACACCCGTTTCCCAGGTGAGGTGGTTCAGGCCCACGTGGTCCAGGTGGACCTCGCCGGGCGTGACGCCGAGCATCCGCGCGAACTTCCGCTGGAACCCGATCGCCACGTTGCACAGGCCGACCGCCTTGTGGCCGGCCTGGAGCAGGGCGCGGGTCACGATCCCGACCGGGTTGGTGAAGTCGATGATCCAGGCGTCGGGGTTGGTACGGCGGACCCGTTCCGCGATGTCGAGGACCACCGGGACCGTACGCAGCGCCTTGGCGAGGCCGCCCGCGCCGGTCGTCTCCTGGCCGACGCAGCCGCAGTCCAGGGGCCAGGTCTCGTCCTGCTCGCGGGCCGCCTGGCCGCCGACGCGGAGCTGGAGGAGGACCGCGTCGGCGCCCTCGATGCCCTCCTCCAGGAGGGAGGTGGTGACGATCCGGCCGGGGTGGTCCTGCCTGGCGAAGATCCGCCGGGCCAGGCCGCCCACCAGTTCCAGGCGGTCCGCCGCCGGGTCGACCAGGACCAGTTCCTCGATGGGCAGGGTGTCCCGAAGACGGGCGAAGCCGTCGATGAGTTCGGGTGTGTAGGTCGATCCTCCGCCGACCACGGTGAGTTTCATTGAGGGATGCCTCGCTTCCGGGCGCCGGGGACGGTGATCATCGGCCGGGGGTCCGGCCCGCCGCGCAGCGGCAATTGAGGGCTGCGTCCCCCGGGGAGAAGCTGCATGAACGGTTCAACCCTTCACTCCGGTGAGCGTGACGCCTTCGACGAACGCCTTCTGGGCGAAGAAGAACACGAGGATCACGGGGGCCATGACCAGCACGGTCGCGGCCATGGTGAGGTTCCAGTCGGTGTGGTGCGCTCCCTTGAAGGACTCCAGGCCGTAACTCAGCGTCCAGGCGCCGGGGTTCTCGGACGCGTAGATCTGGGGGCCGAAGTAGTCGTTCCACGCGTAGAAGAACTGGAAGAGGGCGACCGCGGCGATGCCCGGCTTGGCCATCGGCAGGACGACCTTCAGCAGCGTGCGCAGGTCGCCGCAGCCGTCCACCTTCGCCGCGTCCAGGTACTCGTTCGGGATCGTCGTCAGGAACTGCCGCAGCAGGAAGATGGAGAACGCGTCACCGAACGCCATCGGGATGATCAGCGGCCACAGCGTGCCCGACAGGTCCAGCTGCTTCGCCCAGAACAGGTACATCGGGATGACGACCACCTGCGGCGGCAGCATCATCATCGAGATCACCAGCATCAGGGACAGATTGCGGCCCCGGAAGCGGAACTTGGCCAGCGCGTACGCCACCGGGATCGACGAGACGACGGTGAGGATTGTGCCCGCGCCGGCGTACAGCAGCGTGTTCTTCCACCAGGTCAGGAAGCCGGGCGTGTCGAAGACCTTGGCGTAGTTGCCCCACTCCCAGGTGTGCGGGATCAGATCGCGGCTGAGGGCCTGGGAGTCGCTCATCAGCGAGGTCAGGAAGACGAACACGAAGGGGAGGGTGAAGAAGAGGGCCGCGGCGACGCCGAGCGAGTGGACCGCGACCCATTCGAGGACGGCCCTGCGGCGGGCCGTGCGCTCGGCGGGCGAGGCCGGGGCCTTCAACTCCACGGGTTTGTCCAGTACTTGGGTCATGGTCAGTCACCTGCCTGGATGAGACCGCCCCGGCGCCGCATCAGCAACGCGGTGAACACCATCGACAGGGCGAAGAGCACCAGGGCCACCACACAGGCGGAGCCGTAGTCGAAGCGCTGGAAGCCGAGGTTGTAGACGAGCTGGGGGAGGGTGAGGGTCGACTTGTCCGGGTAGCCGGGCTCGAACTGGGTGCCGGCACCCTGGATCACGCCCGAGGCGACCTTTCCGGCGATCAGCGGCTGCGCGTAGTACTGCATCGTCTGGATCACGCCGGTGACCACGGCGAACATCACGATCGGCGAGATGTTCGGCAGGGTGACGAACCGGAACCGCTGCCACGGCGAGGCCCCGTCCAACTCGGCTGCCTCGTACTGCTCCTGCGGTACGTCCAGCAACGCGGCCATGAAGATGACCATCAGGTCGCCGATGCCCCACAGCGCGAGCAGGGTGAGGGCCAGCTTGGACCAGGAGGGGTCGTTGAACCAGCCGGGGGCCGGGATGCCGATGCCTTCGAGGATGGAGTTGACCGGGCCCGTACCGGGGTTGAGCAGGAAGGCGAAGGCCATGGTGGCCGCCACCGGCGGGGCCAGGTACGGCAGGTAGAACAGGGTGCGGAAGACACCCGTGCCCGTCTTGATCTTCGTGATGAGCAGACCGACGCCGAGTCCGAAGGCGACCCGGAGGGTGACCATGACGAGGACCAGCCACAGGGTGTTGCGCAGGGCGGGCCAGAAGAGGGGATAATGCTCGAAGACGTATGTCCAGTTCTTCGTTCCGCTCCACGTCGGCGGTTTGAAACCGTCGTAGTGCATGAACGAGAAATAGACCGTCGAGATCAGCGGGTACGCGAAGAAGACCACGAAGCCGATCAGCCAGGGCGACATGAAGGCGGCCGTACGAAGTGCTTGTTTGCGCTGCTTCGCCGCGAGCCCGGACGGACGGCGCTTCGACGCCGGAGTGATCGTGCTCATCACTTCGCCTGTGCGATGTCCGTGTCGATCTGCTTCGCGGTGCTCGCAAGGCCCGCCTTGAGGTCCTTGACCTTTCCGCTCTCGTACTCGTACCCGAAGTTCTGGATCGTCGTGAGGTACACACCGCCGTTGACGGAGGCCGGTGACGTCGTGGAATTCGGGTTCGCGGCGATGTCCAGGAACGTCTTGAAGCGCGGGTCGTACTTCAGGTCCGGCGACTTCAGGGCGGCCAGCGTGGACGGCACGTTGTGGATGGCGTTGGAGAAGGCGACGACGGCGGCCGTGTCGGTCGTCATGTACTTCACCAGTTCCCAGGCCGCGTTCTGCTTCTTGCTGGTGGCGGCGATTCCGGCGATGGTTCCGGTGATGTAGCCCTTGCCGTACTGGTCGGCCTGGTCGTCGGGGACGGGCAGCGGGGCCACGCCGATCTCGAAGTCCGGCTTGGCGTCCAGGGCCATGCCCAGGCGCCACTCGCCGTCGAGCTGCATGGCGACCTGGCCGGTCTGGAAGGGGTGCTTGGGGCCCCACTCGTCGCCGAGTGTGGAGCGGTACTTCTCCAGCCGCTGGTAGCCGCCGAGTTCGCCGACGAGCTTCTTCTGGAGGGTGAAGCCGGCCTGGAACGCGGGGTCCTTGGCGAGGTTCGACTTGCCGCTGGAGTCGAAGTACGTCGGCGAGAACTGCCCGAGGTAGTGCTCGCTCGTCGTCTCCCAGCCGTGGTAGTTCGGCATGAAGCCGAGCTGCTTGTAACTGTCGCCGTCGGAGATCGTCAACTTCTTGGCGTCGGCCTCGAATTCGGACCAGGTCTTCGGCGGGGTCTTGATGCCGGCCTTCTCGAAGGCGGTCTTGTTGTAGTAGAGGCCGTAGGCGTCACCCAGCAGCGGGACACTGCACCGGTTCCCGTCGAACTGGGTGTACTCGTTCATCGCCTTCGGGAAGGTCTTCTCCGGGTCGACGCCCGACTTCTCGAAGAAGGGGTTGAGGTCGACCAGCGCGCCCGACGAACAGAACTTGCCCACATTGTTGGTGGTGAACGACGAGATCACGTCAGGCGCCTTGTCGCCGCCCGTTCGGAGCGCCTGGTTCATCTTGTCGTCGGTCATGTTGCCGACGACGTTCACGTGGATGTTGGGGTGCGACTTCTCGAAACCGGCGACCAGTGACTTCACGGCCTTCGCCTCGGCGGGCGCGCTCCAGGCGTGCCAGAAGTTGAGGGTCGTGTCCTTGGAGGCGTCGTCGCTCGCGTCGGAACCGGACTGGCCGGTGCAGGCGGTGGCGAGAAGGGCTACCGAGGCGGCGGCAGCGAGCGCGACTTTCCTGGATATTCCGGGCATGGCAGGGTCTCCCTAGGGCAGGGCGGGGCGGTGGATGTGCGAGAGGGACGGGCTCAGCGCGAGGTGTCGAAGACCTCGTCGCGGGTGGCCGCGAGCGCGCTCTCCAGCGCGCCGCGCAGCACGGGGTGTTCACGGACGTCGCCGACGACGAGCCGGGGCCGGGGTGCGGCCAGCTCCTCCAGTTCTGCCTGGACGAGAGCGCGCAGCGGTTCCCCGCCGCAGGTGAGCGAGGCGCCGCTGAGGACGACGAGTTCGGGGTCGAGGACGGAGACGAGGGAGGCGAGACCGGTGGCGAGGTGTGTCGCGTACGCCTCCAGCAGGCGCCGGTGGGGGCCGTCGTCGGCCTTTGCGGCACGCGCGACGAGGGCGGCGGCGACCTCGGCGTACGGGCCCGACGGGATGTCCTCGACGCCCAGTTCGCGGGCCAGCTGGGGGATCGCCTGCGAGCCGGCCAGCTCCTGGTAGCCGCCGCTGCCGGCCTTGCTCACCTGTCGGACCAGAGGGGCGCCCGGCACCGGCAGGAAGCCGACCTCGCCGGCACCGCCGGTCCAGCCGCGGTGCAGCCGGCCGCCGAGGACCAGGGCGGCTCCGAGGCCGCCCTCGTTCCACAGCAGTACGAAGTCGCCGTGCCCGCGGGCCGCGCCGAGTCGCTGCTCGGCCACGGCGACGAGGTTGACGTCGTTCTCGTACCCGACCGGCATCGGCAGGGTGGCGGCGAGGTCGTCGAGGAGTGTGGGGGAGTGCCAGCCGGGGAGGTGCGAGGCGTAGCGCAGTCGGCCGGTGTTGGGGTCGAAGGCGCCGGGGGTGCCGATGACGAGCCGGTGGACGTCGTCACGGGCGAGCCCCGCCGCCTTCACCGCGCCGTCCAGGGCGTCGGTGACCTGGCGGACGACGGGCTGGGCGGGGCGTCTTCCCGGGGTCGGGAGTTCGTACGACCCCACCGTGCGGCCGGTGATGTCGGCGACGGCGGCGCGGACGCGCTCGGGGGTGACGTCGAGCCCGGCGGCGTACGCGGCGGCCGGGTTGACCTCGTACAACTGGGCGTTCGGCCCCGGGCGGCCCTCGCTGGTGCCGGTCGCGAGGACCAGCCCCGATGCCTCCAGGCGGGCCAGCAGCTGGGATGCGGTCGGCTTCGAGAGGCCGGTGAGCTTGCCGATCCGCGTGCGGGACAGCGGCCCGTGCTCCAGGAGGAGGTCCAGGGCGGCACGGTCGTTCATGGCGCGCAGGACGCTCGGGGTGCCCGGCGTACCGGCGGTTCCTGCCATGGGTCGACACCTGCCTTTCGACTGTCCAGGTTCCCAGTGATCAGGCCGGGAAGTCCATCTCGGCATGATTGTTAGGAAGGTTTCCTGTCTGGTGGTCTGGACCATAGGACTGGCGTGAAGCAGTCGTCAAGAGACCGCCGCCGAGGCAACACAGTCGTTACCTGCGGGGTGCCGAGGAGTGAGGCGGCTGCCGGGCATGGCCGGAATGCGACCACGGCCACGGAGACGCCGTCTCCGCCCGGCCGGTCGCCGTCACCTCAGGCGCCGCCACCGAGCCGGTGTGGAAAAGAAGCCTGAAAAGATGCCGACGAACTCTCCGGGGCCGTCCTGCGGAGTGCGGAGTATCGACACGTCCGGGGAAGCTCCGCGACAAACCAGGCAGGGAGTGGGAATCCCGATGGCGGATCCACGTGACTACGACGCTGCGATTCCCCACGTCCAGGAGCATCTGGACCGGTACCTGCGGGTGTTCACCGAGGTCCGCCGAACCCACGCCGGCCGTCCGCCGGAAGAGGTGCGCCAGGCTCTCGTCGGGAGGTTCGGGGACGAGGGGCTGACCGTCTGGAACGAGGTCGTGGAGGACGCGGCCCGCCGGATCGCCCTCGACGAGTGAGGACGGCCCGGCCGGGGTGGGGCGGCTACTTCGCCACACTCGGCGGCGTCAGCGGCGTGGCCGCCTGCGCCTGCGGGGACGACGTGTTGGAGTACGCCGACGGGGCCGCCACCCCCGCCGTCGGGTCGGCGTCCGGGTCCTCGGCCACCAGGACGGCCGCGCCGCCGACGATCGGGATGTCCGCCGCGTCGAAGGCGTGCTTGATGCGCCAGCGGAGTTCGCGTTCGACGGTGAGGGACTTGCCGGGCATGGTCTTCGCCGAGACACGGACGACCATCGAGTCGAGCAGGACGCTGTCCAGGCCGAGGACCTCGATCGGGCCCCAGAGGAGCTCGTTCCAGGGCTCTTCCTTGCTCATCTTCTCGGCGACCTCGCTCAGGGTCCGCCTCACCTTGTCGAGGTCCTCGCCCGAGCGGACGGTGACGTCGACGCCGGCCGTGGCCCAGCCCTGGGAGAGGTTGCCGATGCGCTTGACCTCGCCGTTGCGGACGTACCAGATCTCGCCGTTGTCGCCGCGGAGTTTCGTGACCCGCAGGCCCACCTCGATGACCTCGCCCGAGGCGACGCCCGCGTCGATGGTGTCACCGACGCCGTACTGGTCCTCGAGGATCATGAAGACGCCGGAGAGGAAGTCCGTCACCAGGTTCCGCGCGCCGAAACCGATCGCCACGCCCGCGACACCGGCGGACGCCAGCAGCGGGGCCAGGTTGATCTCGAAGGTGCCGAGGATCATCAGGGCCGCGGTGCCGAGGATCAGGAAGCTCGCGACCGAACGGAGGACCGAGCCGATCGCCTGGGAGCGCTGGCGGCGCCGCTCCACGTTCACCAGCAGGCCGCCGAGCGCGCTGCCGTCGACCGAGTTCACCGAGCGGTTCATCCGGTCTATCAGCTTGGTGATGGCCCGCCGCACCACGACTCTCAGCACCGCCGCTATCACCAGGATCAGCAGGACCCTCAGCCCGATCGCCAGCCAGGTGGACCAGTTCTGCTCGATCCAGCCGGCGGCGTTCGTCGCGCTCTCCTGAGCGTCCTGGAGCGACGGCACCGCCGGAGTGGTCGGCGTCTCGGAGGGAGACGGCGACGGCGACGAACCGGCGGCCAGTAGGACGGCGGACAAGGACACGGCAGGTACCTCCAGTGCAGCGGTCCGCCCCTCCGGCAGCGGTCAAAGTCATCCGTCGTGGATCAAGGTCACGAAAAGGTCACCGGTGGGGCAGGCCCACCACACTATCGGGGCATCGTGTGTGGATCGTTGCAATGTTCGAGGGAGAGACCGCTCTCACCTGGGGATGTACAGGTGGGATGAACAGCTCATGATCCTGGGGATGCTTCGGATGTGGTCGAAAACACTCCCAGCCCGTTACCGGGACATGGTGGCGCTTCCACCAGGCATGAGGGGAGACTGACTACGAATCGTCCCGGCGCGAGCCACGCGCCGCCGGCGTCCAAGGAGGCCATCCGTGCCGCATGTCCTGGTCCTGAACGCGTCGTACGAGCCGCTCGGCGTCGTACCGCTCCGCCGCGCGCTCATCCTCGTCCTCGAGAACAAGGCCGTGTGCCTCGAGGAGTCCGGCGCCTTCATGCACAGCGCAACCGTCACAGTCCCCGCACCCAGCGTGGTCCGGCTCAAGCGATTCGTCCGGGTTCCCTATCGGGGGCCCGTTCCTCTGACCCGTCGAGCGCTGTTCGCCCGTGACGGGGGCCGGTGCATGTACTGCGGTGGCGTCGCAACCAGCGTCGACCACGTCATCCCGCGCAGCCGCGGGGGCAAGCACGTCTGGGACAACGTGGTGGCGTCCTGCCGCCGCTGCAACCACGTGAAGGCCGACCGCCATCTCGTCGAGATCGGCTGGCGGTTGCGCCACAAACCCGCCCCGCCCACCGGCCTGGCCTGGCGCATCATCGGGACCGGCCACAGGGATCCGCGCTGGATGCCGTACTTGCAGCCATACGGCGCGGACGACGCCCTGGCCCGGATCGAGGGCATTTCCGCCTGACGCGATCCGGGCTTTTGCATACCCGCGGTCATTCGAAGGCCCCACGTCCGGGACGTGGGGCCCTCGGCACGCCCTCTCCAAAGCCTCACCCAGGCCCCCTCCGAGGCCTCCTTCAGGCGGGCGCCCCTTCCGCCCGCGCCCCGCGTACGACATACAGCGCCCCGCCCACCGCGAAGGCCGCCAGTGCCGCCGCCCAGGCGCCCCTCTCGCCGCCGGGCTGCACCGGCCAGGCCCACACCGCCGTGCCGACGAGCCCCCGCGCACCGGCCGACCCCAGATACACCGCGCTGACGTAGCCGAAGGCAGGCAGCCAGCTCAGCCGGGCGCCGAGCAGGGCGGCCGCGGCCGTGGTGAGGCCCGCGGAACCGAGCATGTTGCGGATCATCGCGGGCGGGCCGAACACGGACGCGTGCCCGAGCACCGACACCGACAGGAGGGCCGCGGCGAGCGCGGTGAGGGCCGACAGATGGACCAGACGCTGCAGCCACCACGGCCGTGCGGCCGTACGGTCCAGCTCGTCGGACGCGGTGTGCAGGCTCGACCCGATGACCGCGGCGGCGAACAGCGGGGCCAGCGCCACGACCGGAACCCTTCGCTCCGGATCGACGTAGGCGTCCAGACCGTGTGCCGCCCACACGGCGAGCCCGGCGGTTGCGACGAGCACGACGAGGGCGCGCGGGACGGTGCGCGAGCGGGCGTACAGAAGCAGACCGTCGGCGCGTGAGCGGTCGTAGCGCACGAAGAGCTCCGTCACAGCGTCGGCACCTCGCTCGGCCGGCACTCGTCCGTCGTCGCGAAGTACTCCGACAGCCAGGCGCGGCGCTCCTGCGCGCCCATCGCCTCCAGACGGGCGCGGGCCGCGAGCCGGGCCTTGAGCCTGGCCTGGTCGGCCGCGCTCCCGTGGGCCAGTTGCTCGTCGAAATCCTTCTCCAACGGGCTGGGTGCCAGATAGTGCTGCACGGCGTCGTCGACCGGGTCCAGACGCGGGTCCACCTCGTCGCACTCACCCCGGCCGTACAGCGTCATCCCGGCCGCCCAGGCGTACTCCCGCGGATCGGTGAGCTCACCGCGTACGACCGTCCAGCCGATCGGCGCGATCATCGGCAGCTCCACCTCGTCCCGGCCCGGCCGCCCCGGCAGGTCCTCGTAGCGCACCGGCAGGTTCCGTACGCCCTCCAGGCGGCCGGTGAGCTCGGACAGGGCGTCCCCGACCTGCGGGAGAAGCTCCTCGTAGCGGGCGTTCACGCAGATCTGCGGGGTCGTGGACGTGTCGCACACCTGGCGACGGGCGAGCGCGCCGGTGTGCCACAGGCCGTCGTGCCCGGTCTGCACCAGCAGCACGCCCGCGGCGGTCGCGGCGGCCAGCGGCAGCAGCGCGACGGCACGACGGCGGGCCGCGTACGCCAGGACCGCGGCGGCCGAGAGGCCGGCCGCCCACACGGTCATCGCCACCGGCTGCCACCACACCGGGACCGACACGGTCGTGCCGTCGACGACGGGCGACAAGGCGGCGAGGCCGTCGTGACCGCCGTACGAGAGGAAGCCGAGCACGGCGTAGGCGCCCACCGCCAGCAGCGGTGCCGCGAGCCGCCAGGCCACCAGCCGGCCCGCGACCTGGCCCGCCACGGCGGCGCACGCCAGGACGACCGCGTCCGTGAGCACCGCGACCGGGTACGGGCCGTCGCCCGTGGCGCAGTACCAGGTGGCGAGCCAGGCGAGGACGACCGCGGCCGCGTATCCGGCGACCACCCACAGCGTCAGGGGCAGCGCCGAGGCCAGCAGCCGGGGGAGCGGGCCGCGCGCGGCCGTCGCCATCAGCTCCCCGGTACGGCGCCGGCGCTCGCGTCCGCCGTGCCGGCAGCCCGCCGCCAGCGCCAGCGGGACACCCAGCAGCCCGGCCGCCGCGTGCAACCGCTCGCGGGTCTCGGCCCAGCCGCCCTGCCACTGCGTCGACGTCGTGGCCATGGCGACCGCGAGCGTCAGCAGGACGGCGGCGCCGGCCCAGGGGGCGAAGCCACGGACGGCCTCGGTCCGCAGCGGGTGCGGCGCACTCCGCGGTTTCCTTTCCGCCACGAGGGTCATCGCGCCGTTCCTTCCAGCGTGTGGGCCGGTGCGGTGGACGCGCGGTGGGTGCGCAGGGCCGCCGTGTAGCCGCGCTCGATCGGGTTGTCGCCGATGCCGTCCGCCGTCTCGCCGAGCGCGGCCAGTGAGGCGGGGGTGCCGCGGTAGGCGACCCGGCCCGACTCGACGAGGGTGACCTCCGTGCAGGCCGCCGCAACGTCCTCCACCAGGTGCGTGGAGACGATGACGGTGGACGAGGCGCCCAGCTCGCGCAGCAGCTCGCGGAACTCCACGCGCTGCTCCGGGTCGAGGCCGGCGGTCGGCTCGTCGAGCAGCAGGACGTCGGGGTCGTTGACGACGGCCTGCGCGATGCCGACGCGGCGGATCATGCCACCGGACAGCGTCTTGACCTTCGCGTCGATGCGGTCGGCGAGACCGACGCGGGCGACGGCCCGTTCGACGGCGGCCGGGGTGCCGGCGGCGGGCATCTCCTTCAGCCAGGCCACGTACGCGACGAACTCCCGCACGGTGAACCCCGGGTAGTAGCCGAACTCCTGCGGCAGATAGCCCAGCCGCCGTCGCACCGCAGCACGCCGCCGGTGGTCGCGGACGTCGTCCCCGAGCAGCTCCACCCGGCCGCCGGTCGGTGCGGCGACCGTGGCGAGGACCCGGATCAGCGAGGTCTTGCCCGCGCCGTTCGGCCCGAGCAGCCCGTGCACACCGGGGCCGAAGTCGAGGTCCATCGCGTCGAGGGCGACGGTCCTGCGGTGCCGGACGTGCAGGCCGGTCACTCGTATCGTGCTCAACGGTTCTCCAGACGTGGGACGGGAGGCGGGCGCGGCCGTGCTCACGGCCTCTCCAAGCGGTCGTAGGCGGGACGGCGGGCGGCCAGCAGCACGGCGCACAGGACGGCCGCCGCCGCCCAGCCGCCCTGCGCCGGGGCGCCGTCGAGGCAGTACGCGAGCTGCTCGGACAGGCGGGCCGTCAGCCGGTCGCCGGGCGCGGCGAGCGCCGGGGCGAGTACGGCGCACAGCCAGCCGCCGCCGGTCACGGCCGTCGCCGCCCGGCAGCCGACCCAGCCGGCCAGCGCCAGCGAGGCCAGCGTCAGCGCGAGCCCCGGCAGCAGCCAGGCGGCCGCGCCCGGAGCACCCGACGACGGCACCAGCAGCCCGGCCAGCGTCAGCAACGGCAGACTCACCGCCAGCACGGCGATCGTCCGCGTCAGCACCAGCCGCAGCCCCGCGGACGGCGTGGACGCGGCGATCTCGTGCAGCGGGTCGGCGTGCGACCCGTAGGACAGGGCGACCCCGGCCACCGGCACGACGGGCGCGATCGCCAGCAGCATGGTCCGGGCGCCGGTGAAGCCGGCGCCGTACGCGAGGACGACGGCCCCGAACGCCACCAGCAGCACGGCCGGCAGCCAGGCACCGCGCACGGCGGGGCCGGCGGCCCAGAGGACGCGGGTGGGACGGAGGCCGAGGGACGGGGGAGCGAGCCGGCGGGACGAGCGGATGCGGGCCCGGGGAGCGGCCGCCGCCGGCCTCGGAGATACCGGCGCCGCCCCCAGCACGGCGCCCCGCACCTCCGCCAGCACCATCCCCGCCGATGTCTCCCGCACCGCCCGCGACACCCGCGCCGCGCACCGGCCGCAGCCCTCCAGGTGCTTCTCCAGGGACCAGGCGTCCGGTTCCGGGAGGGAGCCGTCGCCGTAGCGGGTGACGAGGTCGTCGGACGCGTGCCAGCCGGTCATGCCGGGCCTCCCATCGGTGACGGGTTCAACTGGGCGAGGGCCGCCCGGAGTTCGGCGCGGGCGCGCATCGCGCGGGACTTGACGGTGCCCTCGGGTATGCCGAGCAGCCGGGCCGTCTCGCGGGTGGTCAGCCCGTCGACGACCGTGGCGCGCAGCACCTCGCGCAGCTCGGGGGAGATCCGGTCGAGGGCGGTGCCGACGTCGCCGTACTCCAGTGCGGCCAGCACCCGGTCCTCCGCGGACGGCGTGGACGCGTACCCGACGTGTGTCTCGTCGGCCGGCGTGTCCAAGGGCGCCGTCTCCAGCCGCGCGGCCCGCTCGTGCGCCCGTCGCGCGTCGACCAGGCGCCGCGCGGCGATGGTCCACAGCCAGCCGCCGGCCTCCTCGCCACGGTGCCCGGCCGCCGACCGCCACACCGTGACGAACGTGTCCTGGAGCGCCTCGCGCACGACCTCCGCGTCGGCGCAGCGCCGGGTCAGCCGGGCGTGCAGCCAGCCCGCGTGCCGGTCGTACAGCTCGGCCATCGCCGCCGAGTCCCCGGCCGCGACCGCGCGCAGCAGCGCCGCGTCGGAGTCTCCCTCGTCCTTCTCCCGGTGGCCCCCCATGGGGCGGAACAGTCTCACAACCTGTCTATCGACCGGCTCGGAGCGCCCGGTTCACGAGGCCCTCCGGCACCCTGTTGCCCGTCGTCGCCCGTCCCCCGGCGAGAGTGGACGTCGTGGGCGGTTTATCCCAATCTGGAGGTATCGCGCCGGAACAGAATGTGAGTAGAGGCACGTTGTTCCATTCCGTACGTCTGTCGCCGCGACCACTGGGTAGGGCTGCGGTAACCGATCGTCGGACCCGACAAGGAGGCCCCCGTGGCCGCAGCAGCACACCTTCTGCTCCCGCCCCTCTCCAAACCCGAGGCGGAGCCGTCCGCCCCATCCGAGTTCCACTTCTGCGTGTTCAGCGCGGAGGGAGCCTGCGCCGAGGCGCCCCTCACCAGCGAGCCGCCCCTGCCGGACGCCGAGCCCCTCACCAGCGAGCCGCCGCTCGCCGACGCCGCCCCGTTGACCAGCGAGTCCGACGCCTACGCGGAGCACTAGATGACAGCACCCCGGTCGGTCGAGCCGCCCACCGAGGACCTGTCCCGGCTCGCCGCGCTGCACGGCGTGGCGACCTCCTACAGCCCCTCCCCGGACCGTACGGTCGCGGCCTCGGCCGCCGCCGTCACCCGGGCCCTGGCCGCCCTCGGTGTCGACGCGGGCACCCCCGCGGCCGTCCGGGGCGCACTCGCCGCACGTGAACGGGAACTGCGCGAGCGGCTGCTGCCGCCGACGGTGGCGTGCTGGAGCGGCGGTACGCCCGCCGCCCTGGACGCCCTCCCGGCCGGCACCCGCCTGCGCATCGAGACCGAACAGGGCGAGACCCGTGCCTCCGCCGGTCAACTCCCTCCCGGCTTCCACCGGTTGACCGCCACCGCCCCCGACGGCCGTACCGCCCGCGCCCACTTGATCGTGGCCCCGCCGCGACTGCCCGCGCCGCCCGGACGCTCGTACGGCCTGCTCGTCCAGCTCTACTCCCTTCTCTCCCGGCACTCCTGGGGCATGGGCGACCTCGGTGACCTCGCCGAACTGACCGCCTGGGCCGGCCGCGCGCTCGGCGCCGGATTCGTCCAGGTCAACCCGCTGCACGCGGCCGTGCCCGGCGCCCCCACCGACCCGTCCCCCTACCGGCCCTCCTCACGCCGTTTCCCGGACCCTGTGCACCTGCGGATCGAGGACATCCCCGAGTACGCGTACGTGGCGGACCGCGAGCGCGTGCGGGGCCTGCTGGAGCGGGCGGAGCGGCTGCGCGCGTCGGTGCTGGAGAAGGGCGCGTTGATCGACCGGGACGCGGTGTGGGAACTCAAGCGGGAGGCGCTGGAGCTGGTACGGGACGTGCCGCTCGGGCCGGGCCGGCGCGCCGCCTACTGCGACTACCTCGCCGAGCAGGGCGAGGCCCTGGAGGACCACGCCACCTGGTGCGCCCTCGCCGAGGTGCACGGCTCCGACTGGCACCGGTGGCCGGCCCCCCTGCGCGACCCGCGCTCGGCCGAAACGGCCCGCGCCCGCGGGGATTTGATGGACCGCGTGGACTTCCACACCCGCCTCGCCTGGCTCACCGACACCCAGCTCACCGCCGCCCAGCGCGCGGCCCGCGAGGCGGGGATGCCGGTGGGGGTGGTCCACGACCTCGCGGTCGGGGTCCATCCCTCGGGCGCCGACGCGTGGGCGCAGCAGGCGTACTTCGCGGCGGGCATGTCGGTGGGCGCACCACCGGACGCCTTCAACGCGCGCGGCCAGGACTGGGGCCTGCCGCCCTGGAGGCCGGACCGCCTGGCCGAGTCGGGCTACGCGCCCTTCCGGACCTTGTTGAGGGCGCTGTTCCGCTACGCGGGCGCCCTGCGCATCGACCACGTCATGGGCCTGTTCCGGCTGTGGTGGGTCCCGCTCGGCGAACCGCCCACGGAGGGCACGTACGTCCGCTACGACGCCGAGGCCATGCTCGCCGTCCTGGTCCTGGAGGCCTCGCGGGCCGGGGCGGTGGTGATCGGCGAGGACCTGGGCACGGTCGAGCCCGGTGTCCGCGAGACGCTGCGCGAGCGGGGGGTGCTCGGCACATCGGTGCTGTGGTTCGAACGCGACTGGGACGGCGACGGCCGCCCCCTGCCCCCCGACCACTGGCGTGCCGACTGCCTGGCCACCGCCACCACCCACGACCTGCCGCCCACCGCGGCCCGCCTCACCGGCGAACACGTCGAACTCCGCGACCGCCTCGGCCTGTTGACCCGCCCCCTGGACGAGGAACGGGCGGAGGCGTCGGCCGACGCGGCCGAGTGGCTTGCCCTGCTGGCCAGGCTGGGCCTCCTGCAGGGCACCGGCGGCGGCATCGACACGTCCTCGGAGGAGGCCGAGATCCAGGCCGTCCACCGCTACCTCCTCCACACCCCCGCCCGCATGGTCGGCATCTGGCTCCCGGACACCATCGGCGACCGCCGCCCACAGAACCTGCCGGGCACGTGGGACCAGTACCCGAACTGGCGGTTGCCGATCGCGGACACGGAAGGGCGGCCGGTGACGCTGGAGGAACTGGCGGGCTCACCGAGGCTGCATGCGCTGGTGGACGTCCTCCGCCAGCCCGCGGACGGCGCCTCGTGAGCGCAGCTCACCTCATACGGCACCCCGGACGCGCGTCCCTTCGGACCGTTCGCTACTTTGGCCCTGTGAAGAAGAACGCCCTGCGCGCCGGCGCCCTGGCTGCCGGTACGACGCTGATGATGCTGCTCATGTCGTCCCCCGCGCTCGCGCTGACCCGCGACGACGGTGACGACCCCGGCACGGGCCTGAGCGTCATCGAGACGCTGGGGCTCTACGTCGTGGCCCCCATCGCCCTGTTCGCGGTCATCGCCGGCCTGGTGATGGTCCTGGACAAGTCGCACGAGTCGCACCGGGTGACGACCGGCAACATCAAGACCAAGGCCACGGCCGGCTCGAAGGCCTGACCGGGGCGTTCCCCGCCCCGAGCCCGGACCGGGCTTCCTGCGTGCTCCCTCAGGGCGCCGCCTCCGCCGTACGTACGCGCAGCAGCCGTACACGGGCGGGGCCGGCGCCCTTGGCGCGTTTCCGGCCGCCCGCCCCGGCGGCTTCGGCCGGGCCGCCCCGCCTCACGGGCTGGGCGCCGTCAGGTACCGCTGCACCGTGGGCGCCAGCCACGCCACGATCTCCTGGGGGTGCAGCGCCACGACCGGCGGGAGCCGCAGGACGTACCGGGTGAGGGCCAGTCCCAGCAACTGGGTCGCCACGAGCGCCGCCCGTGCCGGAACCTGCTCGGGGTCCGGGCACACCTGGCGGGTGACCGGCAGCACTTGGTCCCTGAAGATGCCCTGCATGCGCTCGGCCCCTGCCTGATTGGTCGCGCCGACCCGGAGCAGGGCGGTGAGCACCTCGTTGTCCTCCCACATGTCGAGGAAGTGCGTGACGAGGGCCCGGCCGACGTCCTGCCGGGTCAGCGTGCCCAGGTCCGGCAGTTTCAGGTCGACGGCGACCGTGGCCGCGAACAGGCCCTCCTTGTTGCCGTAGTAGCGCATCACCATCGACGGATCGATGTTCGCGTCCTTGGCGATGGCCCGGATGGTGGCCCGCTCGTACCCGTCGGCCGCGAACCGTTCGCGGGCCGCGGCGAGGATCGCGGTGCGGGTGGTGTCGGAACGCCTCGGCCGGCCGGCGGGGGTGCTTTCACTCATGCCAACAATCGTAGGCCAACGAATGTAGGCCAACAAGTGTTGACCCTTTGATTCGGCGGCGCTAGTCTCGTCAACGAGCGTTGGCAAACAGACGTTGGCAAACAATCGTCGAGCGACAGGCGTTGGCATCAGGAGGCCCTCATGAACGGCACCGGCACCAACAGCACGACCAGCTCCGTGATCATCGTCGGCTCCGGCCCCACCGGCCTCCTCCTGGCCGGTGACCTCGCCACCGCCGGCATCCCCGTCACCCTCGTCGAGAGGCGCCCGCACAAGGTCGGCAACCTCTCCCGCGCCTTCGTCCTGCATGCCCGCACCCTCGAGCAGCTCGACGCCCGCGGCCTCGCCGACGAACTCGAGGCCGTGGGCCGCCCCCTCGACCGCCTCCGCCTCTTCGCCCGGCTCACCGTCGAGCTCGACACCCTCCCCTCCCGCTTCAACCACCTCCTCGTCCTCCCGCAGTACGAGGTGGAGAAGGTCCTGGAGCGGCGGGCCGTCGAGGCGGGGGCCGGGTTCCGGTACGAGACCGAGGTGACCGGGCTGGCCCAAGACGCGGACGGCGTGACCGTCCAGGTCCGCACCACCGCCGGGGCGACGGAGGAACTGCGTGCCGCGTACGTCGTCGGCGCCGACGGCATGCGCAGCGCCGTGCGGAACGCGATCGGGCTGCCGTTCCCCGGCCACTCCGTGATCCGTTCCGTCGTCCTCGCGGACGTGAAGCTGGCCGAGGAGCCCGACACCCTGCTCACCGTCAACGCGGCCGGTGACGCCTTCGCCTTCCTCGCGCCCTTCGGCGACGGCTACTACCGCGTGATCGGCTGGAACCGCGCCCGCAACGTCCCCGACAGCGAGCCCCTCGACCTCGACGAGGTCAAGGAGGTCACCCGGCTCGCCCTCGGCCGTGACTTCGGGATGTACGACGCCCGCTGGATGTCCCGCTTCCACAGCGACGAACGCCAGGCGCCCGCCTACCGCGTCGACCGCGTCTTCCTCGCCGGGGACGCCGCGCACGTCCACACCCCGGCCGGCGGGCAGGGCATGAACACCGGCCTCCAGGACGCGGCCAACCTGAGCTGGAAGCTCGCCCAGGTCGTCGGCGGCCACGCGGCCCCGGAACTCCTCGACACCTACCAGGCCGAACGCCACCCGGTCGGCAGGTCGGTGCTCCGCAGCAGCGGCGGCATCGTGCGCCTCGCCATGGCCAAGCGCCCCTGGGAACTGGCGTTCCGGGCGGCCCTCACCAGCTTCCTCAACGGCGTCGCCCCGGCCCGCCGCAAGGTGGCCGGCAAGATCACCGGCATCGGCTACAAGTACGAGGCGCCCCGAGGCTCCCACCGCCTCACCGGCACCCGTGTCCCCGACGTCGCCCTCGCCGGCGGCGGCCGCCTCTACGAGGCCCTGCGCGGCGGACGGTTCGTGCTGATCACGCCCGACGCGTACGACGGGAGCGGCGCCCGCAAGGACCGCCTCGCCGTGGCCCGCTGGGCGAGCGACCGCCGTACGACCGTCCTGGTGCGGCCCGACGGGTACGTGGCCTGGGCGGCCGACTCCGCCGACCCGGTGACGATCGAGTCCGCCCTCGCGGCGCGGGTGGGCTGAACCCGCTCTATCAAGTCTGGGTCCGCTGAACCCGCTCTATGAGGTCTCGGTCCGCTGAACCCGCTCTATGAGGTCTCGGTCCCGGTGAGCAACTCCCTCAGCAGGTCGGCCAGTTGGCCGACCTGTTCGTCGTTCAGCGCGGCCTTCAGGGCTTCTGTCTGGACGGCGAGGCCGGCGCCCACCGCCTCGTCGACGAGCTTCAGCCCCTTCTCCGTCAGCGTCACTTGCAGGCCCCGGCGGTCGTGCGGGTCGGGGGAGCGGCGCAGCAGGCCGGCTCGTTCCAGTTTGTCGAGGCGGCCGGTCATGCCGCCGGTGGTGAGCATCAGCGTGGCGGAGAGCTGCCTGGGGGAGAGGGTGTAGGGCTCGCCGGAGCGGCGCAGGGTCGCCAGGACGTCGAACTCGCCGCGGGCGACTCCGAAGGTCGCGTACGCCTTGTCGATGCGGTCGCCCATCGCGCGCGAGAGTCGGAAGATCCGGCCGAAGACCTCCATGGCGGCGGTGTCGAGGTCTGGCCGCACGGAGGCCCACTGCCCGATGATCGCGTCGACCGGGTCCCTGCGCTGTGCACTCATGCGGTGAGTATCCGCCCGGTTCGGGTTGCCCGCAAGAAAGTAGCTTGACTGTAAGTTGCTTAGCGCTAAGCTACTTTCCATCAAGCCACCTTGCCAGAAGGGTGCCGACCGTGAAGCGGCCCGCGACCGTCCTGCTCACCGCCCTCGCCCCGATCTCCTGGGGCACCACCTACGCCGTCACCACCGAGTTCCTGCCGGCCGACCGCCCCCTGTTCACCGGTCTCATGCGCGCCCTGCCCGCCGGCCTGGTCCTGCTGGCCCTCGCCCGGGTGCTGCCGCGCGGCGCCTGGTGGGGGAAGGCGGCGGTGCTCGGGGCGCTGAACATCGGCGCCTTCTTCCCGCTGCTGTTCCTGTCGGCGTACCGGATGCCGGGCGGTATGGCGGCGGTCGTCGGGTCGGTCGGACCGCTGTTCGTCGTGGGCCTGTCGGCGCTGCTGCTGGGGCAGCGGCCGACGGCCCGCAGTGTGATCACCGGGTTCGTCGCCGCGTCCGGGGTGAGCCTGGTCGTGCTCGAGGCGGCCGGTGCGCTCGACCCCGTGGGTGTGCTCGCGGCCCTCGCCTCCACCGCCTCGATGTCCGCAGGCACCGTACTGACCAAGCGGTGGGGCCGCCCGGACGGCGTGGGCCCGCTCGCGCTCACCGCCTGGCAGCTGACCGCGGGCGGCCTGCTCATCGCCCCCCTCGCCCTCCTCGTCGAGGGAGCGCCGCCCGCGCTGGACGGCCGGGCGGTCGGCGGCTACCTCTACCTGGCACTGGCGAACACGGCGGTGGCGTACTGGCTCTGGTTCCGCGGCATCGGCAGGCTCACCGCCACTCAGGTCACGTTCCTCGGCCCGCTGTCGCCGCTGACCGCCGCCGTGGTCGGCTGGGCGGCGCTCGGGCAGGGGCTCACGCCGGTGCAGCTGGCGGGCATGGCGCTGGCGTTCGGGGCGACGGTCGCGGGACAGGTCGGGCCGCGCCCGGGCGGTGCGCCCGGGCAGTCGTTCAGCCTCACTGCCGGGAATGCTCGAAAGGATTCGCCGGACCTGACGGGTCCGGCGCTGCGACGGTAGACCGAGCCGCGTGGTGGCACGACTGCCCGCAGGCCGTGGCCGCACACGAGCGGGGGCGCCCGGTTCAGCACCGGGCGCCCCTGTCGTCGTACGAACCGCTGCTACCCGGCCGCCGCGTCCGCCGCCTGGGCCTTCAGCGCGCGTTCCACGCCCGCGCGGGACTCGGAGACGAGCCGGCGCAGGGCCGCGTTGGGCTCTGCGGAGGCCAGCCAGGCGTCCGTCTTGCGGAGGGTCTCCTCCAAGACCTGGATCGTCGGGTAGAGGCCGACCGCGATCTGCTGGGCCATCTCGTGGGAGCGCGACTCCCAGATGTCCTTCAGGACCTCGAAGTACTTGTCCGTGTACGGGGCCAGCAGCTCGCGCTGGCCCGTCTGGACGAAGCCGCCGATGACGGACTCCTGGACGGCGTTCGGGAGCTTGTCGGACTCGATGACCGATGCCCACGCCTCCGCCTTGGCCTCCGGCGTCGGACGGGAGGCCCGGGCGGTGGCCGCGTGGCGCTCGCCGGCGGCCGTCTTGTCGCGCTCGTACTCGCCCGCGATCTCCGCCTCGTCGAAGCGGCCCACCGCGGCCAGCCGCTGTACCAGCGCCCAGCGCAGTTCCGTGTCGACGGCCAGGCCCTCGATCGTCTGCGTGCCCTCCAGCAGGGCGTCGAGGAGGTCCAGCTGCTCCGGCGTACGGGCGGTGGCGGCGAACGCGCGCGCCCACGCCAGCTGGTGGTCGCTGCCCGGCGCGGCCGCACGCAGGTGCGCCAGCGTGGCGTCCGTCCAACGGGTCAGCAGCGCCTCGCGGGCGGCCGGGTCGGCGTACAGCTCGATCGCCAGCTTCACCTGGCGGTGCAGCGACTGCACCACGCCGATGTCGGACTCCTTGCCGATGCCCGACAGGACCAGGGACAGGTAGTCGCGGGTCGGGAGCTCGGCGTCCCGGGTCATGTCCCACGCCGACGCCCAGCACAGCGCGCGGGGGAGGGACGACTCGAAGTCGCCGAGGTGCTCGGTGACGAAGGCGAGGGACTGCTCGTCGAGGCGGACCTTCGCGTACGAGAGGTCGTCGTCGTTCAGCAGCACCACCGCCGGGCGGCGCTTGCCCACCAGCTGCGGCACGGCGGTCAGTTCGCCGTCCACGTCCAGCTCGATCCGCTCGTCGCGCACCAGCTTGCCGCTGTCGTCGTCGAGGTCGTACAGGCCGACCGCGATGCGGTGCGGGCGCAGCGTCGGCTCGCCCTTCGCACCGGCGGGCAGCGCGGGGGCCTCCTGGCGGATCGCGAAGGACGTGACGACGCCGTTCGCGTCCGTCTCGATCTCGGGGCGCAGGATGTTGATGCCGGCGGTCTGGAGCCACTTCTGCGACCAGTTCCCCAGGTCACGGCCGGAGGTCTCCTCCAGCGCGCCCAGCAGGTCGGACAGACGCGTGTTGCCGAACGCGTGCCGCTTGAAGTACGCCTGCACGCCCGCGAAGAACTCGTCCATGCCGACGTACGCGACGAGCTGCTTCAGTACGGAGGCGCCCTTGGCGTACGTGATGCCGTCGAAGTTGACGAGCACGTCGTCGAGATCGTTGATCTCGGCCATGATCGGGTGCGTGGACGGCAGCTGGTCCTGGCGGTACGCCCACGTCTTCATGGAGTTGGCGAAGGTGGTCCAGGAGTGCGGCCACCGGCTCTCCGGCGAGTGCGCCTGGCAGGCGATGGACGTGTAGGTGGCGAACGACTCGTTCAGCCACAGGTCGTTCCACCACTCCATGGTGACCAGGTCGCCGAACCACATGTGGGCCAGCTCGTGCAGGATCGTCTCGGCGCGCGTCTCGTACGCCGCGTCGGTCACCTTCGACCGGAAGACGTACTGGTCGCGGATGGTGACCGCGCCCGCGTTCTCCATCGCGCCCGCGTTGAACTCCGGCACGAACAGCTGGTCGTACTTCTTGAAGGGGTACTGGTAGTCGAACTTCTCCTGGAACCAGTCGAAGCCCTGCCGGGTCACCTCGAAGATGGCGTCCGAGTCGAGGTGCTCGGCGAGCGAGGGACGGCAGTAGATGCCGAGCGGGACGGTCTGGCCGTCCTTCTCGTACACGCTGTGCACCGAGTGGTACGGGCCGACGATCAGCGCGGTGATGTACGACGAGATGCGCGGCGTCGGCTCGAAGATCCAGACGCTGTCCTTCGGCTCCGGGGTGGGCGAGTTGGAGATGACCGTCCAGCCCTCCGGCGCCTTCACCGTGAACTGGAAGGTGGCCTTGAGGTCGGGCTGCTCGAAGCTCGCGAACACCCTTCGCGCGTCCGGCACCTCGAACTGGGTGTAGAGGTAGGCCTGGTTGTCGACGGGATCGACGAACCGGTGCAGCCCCTCCCCGGTGTTGGTGTACGCGCAGTCGGCGACGACCCGGAGGATGTTGCGGCCCTCCAGCAGCCCCGGCAGCGCGATCCGGGAGTCCTCGAAGAGCGCGTCGGCGTCGAGTTGGTCGCCGTTGAGGGTGACCTCGTGGACGGTCGGGGCGACCAGGTCGATGAAGGACTCCGTGCCGCCCTGGGCAACATCGAAGCGCACCGTGGTCACGGACCTGTAGGTACCGCCCTCCTGCGCGCCGGAGAGGTCGAGATCGATCTCGTACGAGTCAACGGTGAGCAGCTTCGCCCGCTGCTGCGCCTCTTCGCGAGTCAGGTTTGTGCCAGGCACGCGGTCATCTCCTCGTTATGTGTGGGTTGCGCCATCCTTCCACGGGCCTGCACGGAACGCGATGTCCGTTTCCCGCCGGTGGGCAGGGCGGATGCGCGTGAGTCTGGGGACATGACGACGTACATCGCACGACCCGTCCACCCGTCGGTCCTGAAGGAGTTGCGCTCTGCTGACGACTCGGGACGCGCAATGGTTCCCGTGATCGACGACGAGGGCGGCGCCCCGCTGCGCTGCTGTCTGCGCCGCAGCGAGCCGGGGGAGCGGATCGCCCTGGTCTCGTACGCCCCGCTGCGCCGCTGGGCGGCTCGGACGGGGGCCGATCCGGGGGCGTACGACGAGCAGGGCCCCGTCTTCGTCCACGCGGAGGAGTGCGCGGGACCGGACGGCGAGGGCCTGCCCTTCGTGAACGCGCATCGCACGGTCCGCAGGTACTCGGCCGAGGGACACATCCTGGGCGGGCGGCTCGTCGAGGACGCCGATGGGTTCGACGCGGCCTTCGAAGAAACGTTCGACGACCCGGCCGTGGCACTGGTCCACGTCCGGGCCGTCGAGTACGGGTGCTTCCTCTATGAGGTGCGCAGGCCTTGAGGATCAGCCCCTGGGCGTCAGCATCTGAGGATCAGCCCTTGAGCGTCAGTCCCTGAGGATCAGTCCTGAGGATCAGCCCCTGGGTGTCAGCCCTTCAGCTCCGCCGCCACCAGTTCCGCGATCTGCACCGCGTTCAGCGCGGCGCCCTTGCGGAGGTTGTCGTTGGAGACGAAGAACGCGAGGCCGTTGTCGACCGTCTCGTCCGCGCGGATGCGGCCGACGAAGGACGGGTCCTGGCCGGCGGCCTGGAGGGGCGTCGGGACCTCGGTGACCGCGACGCCGGGGGCGCCGCCGAGCAGCTCCTTCGCGCGCTCCACGGTGATGGGGCGGGCGAAGCGGGCGTTGACCTGGAGGGAGTGGCCGCTGAAGACGGGGACGCGGACACAGGTGCCGGAGACCTTGAGCCCGGGGATCTCCAGGATCTTGCGGGACTCGTTGCGGAGCTTCTGCTCCTCGTCGGTCTCGTTCAGGCCGTCGTCGACGATCGAGCCGGCCAGCGGCAGGACGTTGTAGGCGATCGGGGCGACGTACTTGTTCGGCGCGGGGAACTCCGCCGCCGAGCCGTCGTGCGTCAGCTTCGGCGCGTCGTCGCCGACCTTCTTGACCTGCTCGAACAGCTCGTCCACGCCGGCCAGGCCGGAACCGGAGACCGCCTGGTAGGTGGCGACGACCAGCGCTTCGAGGCCCGCCTCGGCATGCAGCGGCTTCAGGACCGGCATCGCGGCCATCGTCGTGCAGTTCGGGTTGGCGATGATGCCCTTGGGGCGGTTGGCGATCGCGTGCGGGTTCACCTCGGAGACCACGAGCGGTACGTCCGGGTCGCGGCGCCACGCCGACGAGTTGTCGATCACTACCGCGCCCTGCGAGGCGACCTTTTCGGCCAGTGCCTTGGAGGTCGAGCCGCCCGCGGAGAACAGCACGATGTCCAGCCCCGTGTAGTCCGCGGTCGTGGCGTCCTCCACCGTCACGCCGTCCAGGACCGTCCCCGCCGAGCGGGCCGAGGCGAACAGGCGCAGCTCGGTGACCGGGAAGTTCCGCTCCGTGAGGATCCTGCGCATGACCGTGCCGACCTGACCGGTGGCTCCGACGATTCCGACCCTCACGACGACTCCTTCACGTGGTGTGCTTGTGCCTGCTGCATGGCCGAGGTGTTTCCATCATGCGTCTCACCCCGACCCGCATGTCCAATCCTTTGCCCAAGGGACGGACAGTCATGGGTGGTCAGCCGCGGTTTTCGATCTCCCACTTGCCGATCGACCTGATCTGCAGATATCCGCTCGGCAGCCACTCCAGACCGGAAGCTGTGCTGACTCTGCGGAGGGGAAACAGGCGTTCGTCCAGTTCGAAGATGATCAGCATGTCGGCCAGGCCCACCGACTCGTGTGTGAGCAGCATCTCGGATTCCGGACCGGTGTGACGTACGACTCCGTATCCGTGCCCCTTGATCCGCTTGCCGAGCACGGGCACGGCGTCGAGCGACTGCGGCTCGATCCGCCAGGAGGTGCGGTCGGTGGCGGACACGATGACGAAGCAGGAGCCGTCCTCCGCGACCCACACCGGGCCGGTGGCGGGCCGGCGACGGCCTCCGGTGTTGGCGATGAGGGTCTTCTTGCCGACCGGGTGGTTCAGGGCGTGCGCCGTCAGCGAGCCGTCGTCGGACGACGTCCGGCGCAGCGTGAGCAGCATGGGCGGCCCGTCGTAGCGGAACACCACGCTGCCCGTGCCCTCGGCCGGGCCGGTCAGCAGGGGCGCCTGCTCGACGGGCAGTACCCGCAGGCTCCAGTCGCCCGCGTCCGTCACCCGGAACCGCCGCTCCGCTGCCCCTCGGAGAACACCACGTCGCGGCCGCGTTCGCCGTTGCGGGAGCCATCGAGGAACTCCCCCTCGTCCCCGTACTCGTCGACCCGCACCATCCCGTGGCCGCGGAAGCCGCCGCCCTCGCTCCGGATCGCGTACTCGAGGAGGGCCGGCTGTCCGGGCGCGGGGTTGACCAGCGTGATCGTCTTCTCGCCGCGGCCCTGGTAGACGCCGGACGCCTGCGCACTCGTCTGGTCGAAGACCGGCAGCGGGCGGGCCGTGAGCTCCCAGGCGCCGTCGGCCTCCAGGATGAGCAGGAGGGGGCCGTCGGTGACGGGGACGGTCTGGCGGAGCCGGTCGCTGTCGTTGACCAGCAGGTCGCGGTCGTCGAGCCGGTGCAGCTTCGAGGCCTCCAGGCTCCACATGCCCATGTAGCCGGTGCCGTCCTCGTCGCCGGCGAAGTCCAGGTCGAGGTCGGCCGCGGTCCCCGTGTAGGCGACGACCTCGGGGCCGTATCCCCGGAGCGGGGCGGTGCCGAGCTGCCGCAGCACCGACAGGGGCCGGATGTGGACCGTCCAGGCGTTGTCCGCCTCCACCCGCAGCCGCAGCGGCCGGTCCTGCGGGGGCTGGACGAGGGCGCGGCCGCGGAAGTCGCGCAGGGTGGTGTTGTAGACGAGGTCGTCGTCCTTGTTGCGCCGGTTCAGGGTGTGCATGCCGAAGTAGCCGTCCCCCTCGTGCCAGACCTCGACGATCACCGGGCCGGGCGGGAGGGGCACGGTCACGGAGACGACGCCGTTGCCGTGGCCCTGCTGGGTGTACGGGGGGAAGTCGGGGCCGAAGGAGTGAGGGACCGCGTCCTGCGGGGGAGCGGGGGAGGCGACGGGGCGAGGCGGCGGCGGACCCGCGACCGTCGCGACCGCCGGCGAGGGAACGGGTTCCTCGGTCGTCATCGCCGGCGAGGGAACAGGTTCCTCGGTCGTCATCGCCGGCGCGGGCACCGGTTCCGCGGTCGTCACCGCCGGCGCGGCAGCCGGTTCCTCCGTCTCCACCGCGATCCCGAAGTCCGTGGCCAGTCCCGCCAGCCCCGAGGCGTACCCCTGCCCGACCGCCCGGAACTTCCACTCGCCGCCCCGCCGGTAGAACTCCCCGAGCACGAACGCCGTCTCGCTCGACGCGTCGGTCACCGCGTAGTGCACCTGCACCGCGCCCTCGGCGGTCAGCACCTGGACGTACAGTCCGGGCACCTGCCCGAAGACGCCCCCGTCGCAGGATCCGGCTATCAGCACCCGCTGGACCGTGGGCTCGACGCGCGCCAGGTCCACCTCCAGCCACTCGGCGAGCTGCCCGGCGCCCTCGGCCGTGCCCGTGTGCCGTACCGCCCCCGAGGGGTGCGCGGGCTGGTTGTAGAAGACGAGGTCGGCGTCGCCGCGCACCTTGCCCGCGGCGTCGAGCAACAGGGCCGAGGCATCCACGTCCGGGGCCCCGGCGACCGCCTGCCGGCAGACCGCGACCCGCAGCGGAGCTGCGGGAACAGGCGTGTTGGCGCCTTTGGTGAGGTGCGTCATGGGGCACATCGTGACAGTGAAGACAGCGTGAAGAAAAGATCTAGGAGACGGAGCCGAACGTTCCGGCCGCCACCGGCGTCATAGAGCAAACGCGGCGAGGGGAGGGGTGCTTGTGCTGCGCAGAAAGACCCGCCAGGGCCAGGGGACGGACGACCTCCTGGACCCGGCTCAGGAACGGCGGGTGCGTGCGGTGCTCGCGCTCGGCGGGGTGCCGCAGGCGGACCTGCCGGACGGGGTGCAGCAGGTCCGCCTGCGGTTGCTGGAGCGCGCGGCGCGGGGCGACGAGGCGCCGCGCGACGTGTCCGCATGGGCGGCGGTCGTCGCCTCCAACCTGGCGATGGACTGGCACCGGGCCAAGCGCCGACAGGAGCGCGTCGGCGAACGCCTGGCCTCCCTGCGCCCGTTGGAACAGCCCTCCGACGAGGACACCAGCCTGCTCTCCCTCGCCGTCGCCCGGGGCCTGGACGAACTCCCCGACGCCCACCGGCAGATCCTCGTCCTGCGCTTCTACGCCGATCTCCCGGTGCGCGGGATCGCCGAGGAACTCGGCATCCCCGAGGGCACGGTGAAGAGCCGGCTGCACACGGCGGTACGGGCCCTGCGCGCCCGCCTGCACGAGGACGAGGTGGTGTGACGTGACCGCCGAACACGACGGGCGCACCGGCATGGACGCGCTGATGGCCGCGATCACCGAAGAGCCCCTGTCGGACGCCGCCCGCGCGGACGCCGCCTTCATGGCCGAACACCGGTCGGCGCAGGCCGACCTCGCGCTGCTGCGCGAACAGCTGGGCCTCATCGGACAGGCGCTCGCGGAACCCCCGCGGGCCACCCGAGCCCCCGAGCCCGTTCCCCCGCGACCGTCCCGCATCCGGCGCCGTACGCTCAACCTCGCCTTCGGCGGCCTCGCGGTGGCGGCCGCCGCGGCTCTGTTCTCGGGCATGGCCTGGCTGTTCGCGCAGGCCGGGGACGGCACGGACGCCGGGGCGAGCAGCGACAGCGCGGCCTCCAAGGAGGACTCCGACGGGGGCACCCTCTTCGGCAGCCCGCGCTACTTCGCCTGCTCCCGCCTGGTCGCCGAGGGCAGGGCGACGGCCGTGGAACAGCTCCCCCGCACCGAGTTCGTCCGCGTCACCGTGCAGGTGACGCGCTACTACAAGCCGGAGAAGCCGGGCGCGGACGACAAGAAGGAGCTCACCTACCTGATCGACAGGAACATCGTCCCCGGCCTCCGCGAGGGCGACCAGGTGCTCTTCGGCATCCCGAACGGCGAGCGCCAACCCCAGTCCTGGCTCGTCGGCGAGAAGCAGATCGCCCAGGACAGGGCCCGGTTCACCGTCTCGGCGGCCGAGTCGCGCGGGCTCACCTGCTGATGACGAAGGGCGGGCGCCCGTCGGTACCACGACGAACGCCCGCCCTGACAGCCGTGATGACTACGGCGTGACCTTCTCGATCTTCACGCTGCCGATGCCCGCGACCGTGCCGCGCGCGTTGAGCAGCTGGACCTGGCCGAAGAACTCACGGCCCTCCGGGGCGGCCGCGGCGGCGGTGACGCTGCCGGAGACCGTCGTGGAGTCTCCCGTGCCCAGCTTCACCGGCGTCGAGTCGTCGACGGTGACGGTGCCGAGCGCGGCGGAGAAGAACACGTCCTGGTAGTCGTACGCGGTGGAACCGGCCGGGATCGCGTAACCGATGACCTCGATGGTGTACGTGCCGGCGGCCGGGGCGGCCACGGACACGGACTCCTCCGAGTCACCGTCGGCCGAGCTGCCCGCCTCTTCGCCCGCCGCGTCGTACACGACGAGGTCGAGGTCGGCGGCGGCGTCGGAGACGTTGCCGATGACGACGTCCAGGGACTTGGCGCCCTCGGGCACCACGACCGTGGTGGTCTGCGTCTCGCCCTCGGCGATGGTCGGACGGGCCGACTTGGCCGAGCCGAGCGGACCGCCGGCCAGCTTGCCGTCGACGGCGGCGAAGTTGTTCGTCACCTTCCAGGAGGCGGTGGCCGGGGTGCCGACCTTGGCCTCGGGCACGGTCACGGTCTCCGGGTCGAAGGCCGCGCCGAGGACGGCGACGTCCAGCTTGTACGGGTTGTCGAGCAGCGGCGACGTACGGCGCGACTCGACCTCGATCTCCCAGACGCCCGGCACCGGGTCGGCGTACGAACGCACGTCGGGCTTGCAGCCGTTGCCGTCGAGGTAGTTGTTGTAGCAGTACGGGGTGCCGGTGTTGTCGATCGGGACGCCGTACGGGTGGATGGCGATGAACCGGGTCTGGCTCTTGTCCTTCAGCCCTCCGATCGCGACCTCGAGGGACTTGGCGCCCTCGGGCACCGTCACGAAGTACGACTGGGTGCTGTTGCGCTGGACCGTGTTCGACGCCGAGTAGGTGTACTTGACCGGCGCGGAGACCACGACCGTCGTCATGACCTGCTTGTCGATGCCCTCGGTCTTCGGGTCGTCGACCTCGAGGATCGCGCTCTTGAGACCCGCGGACTTGGGCGCGGCCTGGACCTTGACGGTCACCGGCTGGTTCAGCGGCAGCTTCACCTCGTCGGAGCCGACGATCCGGAAGGTGCTCGCCGCGTTGTTCTCGAAGTGCAGCTCGTGGCGGATCGCCTTGTCGGCGCCGGACGTACGGGTGATGGTGACGTCGTACGTCTTCTTCTGGCCGGCCTTGAGGCCGCCCTCACGGTCGTACAGACCCGTGCCGAAGCCCGGGGTCTTGAGGAACTGGTCGACCGCGGTGTCGACCGGCGCCTTCACGGTGTAGTCGTGCGCGGTGGCGCCGTCGAGGATCGAGTCCCAGGCGTCCTCGATGTTGATGAGGCCGGCCCCCTCCTCGTACGCCTGCACACCGCTGATGTGGTCGGCGGTCGAGGTGAGCGCGGTGCGCAGGCCGGCCGGGGCGAGGTCGATCTTCTTCGCCTTGGCGGCGCTCAGCAGCAGCGCGGACGCGCCCGCGGCCTGCGGGGACGCCATCGAGGTGCCCTGGAGCATGCCGTAGCCGGCGGGCAGGGTGTAACCCGCCTCGGCGACCGGGGCGCCCGGCAGCCAGGTCTGGATGGTGTTGATGGCGGCGCCGGGCGCGACGAGCGTCGGCGTGAAGCCACCGTCCTCACGCGGACCGCGCGAGGAGAACGGCATCATCGCGTACTTCTTCTCCACGACCGAGCCGTAGTTGGCGGCCCAGGTCTGCTTGGAGATGGACGCGCCGACCGAGATGACCTTGTCGGCCAGGCCCGGGTCGCCGATCGTGTTGGCGCCGGGGCCGGAGTTGCCGGCCGAGATCACCAGCTGGACGCCGTAGGTGTCGATGAGGCGCGTGTACAGCTCGGCGCGCGCGTTGTTGCCGTCGTTCAGCGCAGGCAGGCCGCCGATCGACATGTTGACGATGTCGACACCGCGGTTGACGACCAGGTCGATCATGCCCTCGGTGAGGGCGACGTTGGTGCAGCCACCGGTCCAGGTGCAGGCACGGGAGGAGACGATCTTCGCGCCCGGTGCGGCACCGTTCATCTTGCCGCCGAACAG
The DNA here is from genome assembly GCF_001279775.1 of Streptomyces sp. MMG1533. Classification (GTDB taxonomy): domain Bacteria; phylum Actinomycetota; class Actinomycetes; order Streptomycetales; family Streptomycetaceae; genus Streptomyces. The sequence continues at coordinate 166,888 of NZ_LGDG01000156.1, forward strand.
GCCGTTGGCGGCGGTGATGCCGGCGACGTGCGTGCCGTGCTCGGACTCGATGACACCGATGTTGACGAAGTCGGCCTTCGCGCCGGCCGCGTTGTAGACGACGTCCTTGCGGATCTCGACGACGAAGGGCTGGCGCTCGGCGACGTCGGTTGCCGGGTTGTCGGTGCCGAACCAGCCGATCTGGAAGCCGTCCTTGTACGGCTTCATCGGGGTGTCGTCACCGAAGTCGTTGTTGTTGTTCAGGTCCACGCGGACCGTACCGGCCGCGGCGTCGTACAGCACGCCCCAGACGTCGGTGGTGTCGCCGTCGCGGTTCGCGTCGCCCGCGGCGTCGCCGCCCGCGGTGGCGGACTCGCGGAAGACGTTGATCTGGTACGACCCGGCGGGCGCCGTCCAGGTCTTGCCGCTGTACGTGAAGGTGGGCCCGGACACCGGGGTCAGCATCGCGCGCCAGGTGGCGTCCTGGTCCCCGACCGGGTCGGTCGCCGTCACCCAGTCGACGATCTTCCGCTCGCCGGTGGTGGTCTTCTGCAGCGCCGGGTGGGAGAGGTCCACGCCCGAGTCGAGGACGCCGATGGTGACGCCGCGGCCGTCCGCCTTCGGGTGGTCCTCCACGAAGTCGACGGCGCCCGTCTCGAAGGACGGGTTGTACGGGTTCTCGGCGGGGGTGTTCTTGTTCGGCGCCGCGTAGGCGGCCGAGGTCTTGCCCGCGGCGCCCTTGGCGGTGTCCGCGCTCGGCGTCGGGTCGTCCAGCGGGATGTCCTGCCGCAGGTCGATGCCGTGCACGGAGGACAGCTTCACGGCGGCGGCGATGGCCGAGTCCGCCTTGCCGGTCGGGACCGTCGCGCGGACGTAGCCGAGCTTGTCGTAGGTGCGGCCGACCAGGCCGCCCTGGACCGAGTCGAGCTGCTCGGCGACCTTCTCGGTCTGCCCGGGCGCGGTCGCGACCATCATCGTGACGGTCTTGTCGCCGTCGGCCTTGGCCTCGGCGAGGACGTCGGCGTCGTCGGAGCCGAGCTTGTCGTGGGCGGACTTCACACCCGGGTCGGCCGCGACGGGGGCCTCGGCGTCGGCGAGGGCCATGGGTATCGGCCCCGCCGCGGAGAGCGCGGCCACCAGACCGGCGGCCACGGCTATCCGGGCCACGCGTCTCGCGCCGGGTATCGGTTCGCGCTGGGGGGTGAGGGTCATCGGCATCCCTTGTAGGTAAAGGAACGAGCAGGTGGCGGCCGGGACCGATCGGTCCTGGTCGCAGCGGCCCGGAATGCGATCCCGGACGATCGCACAGCTTTACGCATGGGAAGGATGATTAGGGAGAGTTGACCGAATCGATATGGGCGCATGGGGAAAACCCCCGGTGCCCTTTGGGGAGATGAGCCGCGAAAGGGGCAAACACCTCAGGGGCCCCCGGTTCAACCCTTCTTCAGCACCAGCTCCGTGTTCCGGTCCTTCGACTCCCCGGCCAGGTCCGTGCGCGCGCCCGGCGCGTTGTAGGACAGCTCGCGGTAGAGGGCGGCCAGGCCGGTCTGGGAGAGGTCGGTGAAGTCGGTGCGGTGGGGAGCCGAGGACTCGATGCAGGTGGTGAAGAGCGAGATGGTGCCGTCCTTGTTGTCCACCAGCTCGATGACGCGGGCGAGCTGCGGGTAGTCGACGTGGGAGGCGGTGGAGATCTCCCAGAAGGAGCGGCCGTCGGGGGCGGAGTGCGGGGTGATGTCGTTGCGGTGGATGTGGCCGTTCACCCAGGCCAGGACGTTCGCGTGGCTGCCGAGGAGGGCGACGACCTCCTGCCCGTTGTGCCGCCGCTCGCCGGGTCGGGCCGGGTCGGGCCGGGTGTTGGTCATGGACTCGCTGGTGTGGTGGCTGAAGACGACCGCGTACGAGTCCTTGTTGTCGCGCAGTGTCCTGTCCAGCCACCTCAGCTGGGCCGTCCCGATGGAGCCGTTGTAGTGGCCGCCGGGGTCGGTGGTGTCGAGGCTGATGCCGATGACGTCGTCGGCGATGCGGAAGCTGTAGTACTGGGTGCCCGCGTCGAGGTTGGCGGAGGAGTAGCCGTGGCCGACCGGGCCCACACCGCGGTAGGCGGGGTCGAGGTGGGCCTTGAGGTAGTCGGCGGCGGTGTACGGGGCGCGCTTCTCGTCCGGCGTGACCGAGCGCATGTCACGGGTGTGCGCCTTGAGCAGGTCGCGGAACGCCGTCCCCTTGGGGTCCTTGCCGTTCTTGATGGCGTCCTGGAGCTTCTTCGCCTCGGACGCGGACAGGCTCATCAGCTTCTTGCCGCCGATGGCGTGCTCGGCGAGCCAGGAGTCGCCGTGGCCGTAGCAGCCGAGCGGCAGGGAGTCGTGGTTGCCGACGGTGGAGTACCAGGGCAGGTTGAGACCGGGGCTGTTCAACTCCCGTACGGCGGCGGCCAGGAAGCCCTCCAGGTGCGGGAACCCGAGCTGCTTGTCGGCGTCGCGCACGGTCGCGTCGGGCTGCCAGTACTGCTTGAGGCCGCTGTTCTGGACGCCCTCGTAGTGGCGCGGGTCCCCGGAGTCGGGGGTGATCCGGCCGCCGCTCATGACGGTCAGGAACCACTCGAGCTCGGTCCTCGCGTTGTTGTCCGTGTTGTCTCCGGTCGTCATCGCGAAGTGCAGCGGGGCGCCGGTGACGGGGGCGCCCCGCAGCGCGTTGACCCGCTCGACGAGCGAGACCGCGCCGTGCACGGTGAGCGCCTCGTGCGGCCGCCAGGCGTGGATGTCCGTGGAGCGCAAGTACTCGAGGCGCATGGGGTGCTGGGCGTCGATCAGGTGCAGATCGGTGAGCTGCACGAACGCGGCGAGCGTGGTCCGGCGCCCGGCCCGGCCGGTCTTCGGTGTGGCGAGCTCGCTCCGCACCCGCCGCGTCCAGCCGGGGCCGTCGCCCAGGCGCCGGTAGCCGGAGCTCGTACGCGGGGCGGCGACGGAGGCGAGCGTGGTGCCGCGGGTGTACGGCGCCAGAGGCGCGGCCGGGGCCTTGCGGGACTGGGCCACGGGCGCCCCGGCCGCGCCGGTGTCGGTGGCGGAGGTGGCGGCCCGGCTGTCGGTGGGCCGCAGGGCGTAACCGACGCCCGCGGAGACGGATACGGCCGCGGTGGCGGCGAGGACGGTACGGCGGTTGATCCCCAGCGCGGAGCTGGCGACAGAGCGTGTGCGCGACATGGCGCGATCTCCCCGAGTGCGAACTGCGTCGGCAGTGGTCGCGGGCGATCGCCGACAGTCGCTGCCGCGAACTTCCCGCTCTCCCTGGATCGTTGGCACCGGGAATGACCTGCGCGTGAACGAGGCGGCAACGCGCAACGCCGATCACCGTACGTGGATCTTGGACTACCCTGCGCGTCTGCGACCGCTCCCCGGCCGGCCCGGAGACGGTTACTCCGTGTTCATCTCTCCGGGTAGGGGAGCAGTTCCCGACGGGGCTTCGGCCGGGTTCTCCACCCGTCCCGACGGCGGCCGTTCCCGCCACAGCCGCAGCCCGACGTCGACCATCCTCACCCGGTTCAGGTCCGGCACGGCATCCAGGTCGTGCCAGGCCGCCATGTCCGTGGAGCCGCCGATCTCGTAGCGGAGGTCACCACCGGTGATCCGGGCCTCGTAGACGAGGCGGACGCCGTGGTGGTCGAGGGTCCGGCCGAAGCGACGGGGGAAGGCGCGGCGGAACGAGTGCATGCCGAGCAGCGCGGTGACCTCGACGCGGTAACCGGTCTCCTCGGCCAGTTCCCGCACGACGGTGTCATGGGGATCCTCGCCGTGCTCCATCCCGCCGCCGGGCAGTACCCACTCCGGCGGGCCGCCGTCCGGCGCGGGGGACCGGGAGAGCAGGAGCTGTCCGTCGCGGACGCATATGGCGTAGGCCGCCACCCTCAATTTCCTTCGCACCCATGGACGTTAACCTGCCGGACCGACTGTCCCGGGCCACAGGGAAAAGGGCCGAAACCCACTCAACTGGCGTACTGCGCCTCAACCTTGGCGACACCCGCCGGGTCTGTCCCCCCGACCCCGCTCGACGACGGGACGACGAGCGGAACGACAACGGGGAGATGGACATGATCGTACGTACGACCCTGATGGCGGCGACGGCCGTGGCCCTGACGGCAGCCCTGGCCGGCCCCGCGATCGCGGCGGCGCCGACCGCAAGCGGCGGCAGGCACGACGCGACCCGCGAGGCGATCGAGGCCGCGGTGAAGGACGGAGTGCCCGGCGTGACGGCAACGGCCGAGGACGGCCGGGGCGTGTGGTCGGCGACCGCGGGTGTGGGCGACCTCGGGACGGAGAAGCCGCGTTCGCCGTACGACCGATACCGCGTCGGCAGCATCACGAAGACGTTCGTCGCCACGGTGCTCCTCCAACTGGAGGCTCAGGGGCGCCTGTCGCTGGACGACAAGGTGGACAAGTGGCTGCCGGGACTGGTCCACGGCAACGGCCACGACGGCGGAAGGATCACCGTCCGCCAACTCCTCAACCACACCAGCGGCATCTTCAACTACACGGACGACGAGACCTTCGTACGGACGTACTTCCTGAAGGACGGCTTCTTCAAGCACCGCTACGACCACCGCACGCCCCGGGATCTGGTCGCGATCGCCATGTCCCACAAGCCCGACTTCGCGCCGGGCACGTCCTGGAACTACTCCAACACGAACTACGCGCTGGCCGCGCTGGTGATCGAGAAGGTCACGGGCCGCCCGTACGGAGCGGAGGTCCGCGACCGCATCACCGCGCCCCTGAAGCTGAACGCCACCTCGGTCCCCGGCACCCGGCCCACCCTCCCGCAGCCCAGCAGCCGCGCCTACGGCAAGCTGGCCGAGACGACGACAGGACCGACGTACGACGTCACGGAACTGAACCCCTCCCTGGCCTACGGCTCCGGCGACATGATCTCCAACTCGACCGACCTGAACCGCTTCTACACGGCCCTGCTCCGAGGCGACCTGCTCCCCGCCCGGCAACTGAAGGCCATGAAGACCACGGTGCGGGCAGAGGGCTTCCCGAACGCCGGCTACGGCCTGGGCCTGATCGACCGCAAGCTGAGCTGCGGCGTCCACGTCTGGGGCCACGGCGGCGGCATCCACGGGTCTTCGTCGGAGGCGGTGACGACGGCGACAGGGCGCCACGCCCTCGCCTTCAACTTCAACGGGGACTGGGCCGGGGACAGCGATGCGGTGATCGAGGGCGAGTTCTGCGGCAAGTAGCGGTCGCGCCGGGCCCCGCAGCCGCGGGGCCCGGCGCCGGTGCGCTCCCGGCGACGGGTCGGCAGGAGCAACCCGGAGAGTTTCACGGGGACCCCGGTCCGTCACTATCGGGGCAGCACGACGACGTACGCGGCCGGGTCACGGTCGCCGGACGCCATGAGTGCCGTACGGATCACCGCCGCCTGCTGCTCCATCGCGTCCCTCAGCTTCCTCGGGGTGATGTGGACGACCGTGATGCCGAGCCGCTCCAGGTGCTCGCGCTTGCGGGCGTATTCGGACCAGAGCACGTCGTTGTCCTGACAATGGCCTTCGCGGGGCGCGCGGGTGTCCAGTTCCACCGCCACCGCCTGTTCCGGCCAGTACGCGTCCAGGCCGCCCAGGTGCGGGCCGCCCGGCAGACGCAGGTCCACGTTCCAGACCGGGTCCGGCAGGCCGTACTCCCGGACCATGGTGTGCAGGCGGTCCTCCGCGATCGACCTGCTCTCCGCCAGCAGCGAGTCCACCGCGTCGACCACGTGCGGACGGCTCAGCAGCTTGGCGTTGTTCAACTCCCGTACCACCGCCGCCGGTTCGCAGTGGCCGGCACGCACCGCCTCCGTCAGCAGGCTGCGTACGGCGCCCGCGTCCGTCAGTTCGGTCACCGCGTCGGCGAGCGCGCGCGGGACGGGGGCGACCGGGACGCCGGTGACCTGCTGCGGGGTGGGCATGGACGTCGTACGGACGACGCGTGCGCAGCCCGTCGTGCGCAGGCGGCGCAGGCGGGGGACCAGGACGTCGATCCGGTCCAGGGTCGTCAGCGGGGGCGTGCCGGAGAAGCCGTGGAGGGTGAGGGCCGCCAGGCCCGTGATCATCGCCTCGGAGTACATCGGCCGGTGCGGTTCCGCCGCGCCCGGCTGGGCCGGGACCCCCGTCGCCCGCTCCTTCGCCGCGTACATCAGCACCCCGTGCAGCCGCTCCTCGCTGGTCGGCGGGCCGGGGTGGAGCAGGAAGACGCCGGGGAGCAGCGGTTGCCACGGGCCGCCCGGGCGGCACTGCTCGTTCGTCTCGGCCGGGGAGACGCCGTGCGAGCGGAGTTGCGCGGCCGTCGCGACGCGGCGGTGCACCTCGGTGAGGTGGTGCAGGGGGCGGGGGGAGAGCGGCGGGACCGGGGGGAGTGGCGTGTTGTGGTTCATGGCGTGCAGGTTCCCGCCGTCGGTCCCGGTTTTAACCGCTGTTACACGGTCGTCGACAAATGCGGACAAGGCAGCACTAAAGGACGGGTGTTCGGATGCCGAGTAGACACGGAAAACCCCTGGTCCATTCGGATGGGACCAGGGGTTACGGCTCCTATTGCCTGAATTCCGTAACGGTCAGGAAGTGCCCGATCGTGGGCCGAGGATCACTGGCCGGCTGCTCCCGCGTCGCACGCCTGTCCCCGAAGCCCCCGTGCCAGATCGTCCCGCGCCTCCAGCACCAGCCTCCGCAGCGCCGGAGCCGCGTCCTCGTGGGCCGCCAGCCACGCGTCCGTCGCGTCCAGCGTCGCCTGCGAGTGCTGGAGGGACGGGAACAGGCCCTCGACCACGTGCATCGCGATCTGGATCGACCGCTCCCGCCACACCCGCTCGATCACCGCGAAGTACTTCTCGGCGTACGGCGCGAGCAGCTCCCGCTGGGACGGCTGGGCGAAGCCCGCGATGGTCGCCTCGACCAGGGCGTTCGAGAGGGCGTCGGACTCCGCGAGCTGCGCCCACGCCTGCGCCTTGACCGCCGCCGACGGGCGGGCGGCCAGGCAGCGGACCTGGTGGCGCTTGCCGGACGCCGTGTTGTCACGGGCCAGTTCGGCGGCCAGCACCCCCTCGTCCGCCGCCCCGTGTGCCGTCAGCGGCTGCAGGAACGCCCAGCGCAGCTCCTGGTCCACGTCCAGCCCGTCGATCTTCGCCGTGCCCTCCAGCAGGCCGCGCAGCAAGCCCAGATCGTCCGCACCGGACGCCACCGTCGCGAAGAACCGGGCCCAGGCCAGCTGGTGCTCGCTGCCCGGCTCGGCGGCCCGCAACTCCCGCAGCGCGCCCTCGGCCAGCAGGCGCTCACCGACCGGTCGCCAGTTCGGCGCCACGTAGTTGACCAGCGCCGAGTTGGCCCACGCGTGCAGCATCTGCAGGACGCCGATGCCGGACTCGCGGCCCGCGAACCGCAGTACCAGGTCCACGAAGTCCCGCGCCGGCAGCAGCGCGTCCCGCGTCATGTTCCACAGCGCGGACCAGCACAGGGCGCGGGCCAGCGGGTCGGTGATGTCGCCCAGGTGACCCTTCAGCGTCTCCAGCGAGGTCTGGTCGAAGCGGATCTTGCAGTACGTCAGATCGTCGTCGTTGACCAGGACCAGGTCGGGGGCGTCCGAACCGGCCAGCTCCGCCACGACCGTACGCGGGCCCTGCACGTCCACCTCGGCTCGCGCATACCGCTCCGGCGCCCCCGACGCCGAACGCCGGTACAGGCCCACCGCCACCCGGTGCGGCCGCAGCTCGGGGTGGGACTCGGCCGCCTCCTGAACCACCGCCAGCTCGTCGACACGGCCGTCCGCGGCCAACAGCACCTGCGGGGTCAGCGAGTTGACCCCGGCCGTCTGCAGCCACGCCCGCGACCACGCGGCCATGTCCCGGCCGCTGGTCTCCTCGAGGACCGACAGCAGGTCGCCGAGGCGCGTGTTGCCGTACGCGTGCCGCTTGAAGTAGCGCCGCGCGCCCTCCAGGAACGCGTCCTGACCGGCGTACGCCACCAGCTGCTTCAGCACCGACGCGCCCTTGGCGTACGTGATGCCGTCGAAGTTCAGCTTGGCGTCCTGGAGGTCGCGGATGTCCGCGGTGACGGGGTGGGTGGAGGGGAGCTGGTCGGCGCGGTAGGCCCAGGCCTTGCGGCGGTTGGCGAAGGTGATCCAGCCGTCCTTGAAGCGGGTCGCGCCGACCAGCGCGAAGGCGCCCATGAAGTCGGCGAAGGACTCCTTGAGCCACAGGTCGTCCCACCACTCCATGGTGACGAGGTCGCCGAACCACATGTGCGCCATCTCGTGCAGGATCACGTTGGCCCGGCCCTCGTAGGACGCCTGCGTGACCTTGCCCCGGAAGATGAACTCCTCGCGGAAGGTCACCAGACCCGGGTTCTCCATCGCGCCGAGGTTGTACTCGGGGACGAACGCCTGGTCGTACTTCCCGAAGGGGTACGGGTAGTCGAAGTGGTCGTGGAAGAAGTCCAGGCCCTGCTTGGTGACGAGGAAGACGTCGTCGGAGTCGAAGTGGGGTGCGAGCCCCTTGCGGCACATGGCGCCGAGGGGGATCTCCAGACGGGTGCCGTCCTCGAACACGCGCTGGTACGAGTCCGTCACATAGTGGTACGGGCCCGCCACCACACACGTGATGTACGTCGAGATCGGCTTCGTCTCCGCGAACTTCCAGACCCCGTCGGCCACTTCACCGACGCCGTTGCTCCAGACCGTCCACTCCTCGGGCGCCCGTACCTCGAAGCGGAACGGCGCCTTGAGGTCCGGCTGCTCGAAGTTCGCGAAGACGCGGCGGGAGTCGGCCGGCTCGTACTGGGTGTAGAGGTAGACCTCGCCGTCCTCCGGGTCGACGAAGCGGTGCAGGCCCTCGCCGGTACGGGAGTAGGCGCACTGCGCGTCGACGACCAGCTCGTTCTCGGCGGCCAGGTCCTCCAGGGCGATGCGGGAGCCGTCGAAGACCTCGCCGGGGTCGAGGTCCCTGCCGTTGAGGGAGACGGTGGTCACACTCGGCGCGATCAGGTCCGCGAAGCTCGACGCGCCGGGCTCGGCACAGCGGAAGCGGATCGTGGTGACCGAGCGGAAGGTCCTCGGTCCGTCCCCGGTGTCGTCGCCGACGGCCGAGCGGACGTCGAGGGACACGTCGTAGCCGTCCACGGACAGCAGGGCGGCCCGCTCCCGGGCCTCGTCGCGGGACAGATTCTCACCGGGCACGGCGGCACTCCCTCGGGCGGTGTTCAGTATGCGGACAGGCTGATCCTGCCATGTGCTCCTGACAGCGGTCAGCGGGGAATGGGCGGGAGGCCGGTCGCTGTTGCACGTCGAAAGACCACCTTGTGAGGAGACCCATGTCCGAGACCGCCACCAGCTCCGGAAAGACCCCCGTCGACTTCTGGTTCGACCCGTTGTGCCCCTGGGCCTGGATGACCTCCCGCTGGGTGCTGGAGGTGGAGAAGGTCCGTGACATCGAGGTGCGCTGGCACATCATGAGCCTCGCGGTGCTGAACGAGGACAGGATCGACGAGCTGCCCGAGGAGTACCGGGAGATGCTCGCGACCAAGGCGTGGAAGCCGGTGCGAGTGGCCACCGCCGCCTGGCAGAAGCACGGCGCCGACGTCCTCGGCCCCCTCTACACCGCCCTCGGCACCCGCTTCCACAACCAGGGCGAGGGCCCGACCGAGGAGGCCATCGCGGCGGCCCTGGCGGACGTGGGCCTGCCCGCCGACCTGATCGAGTACGCCGACCAGAAGGACTTCGAGTTCGACGCCGAGCTGCGCGCCTCCCACAAGGAGGGCATAGACAAGGTCGGCCAGGAGGTCGGTACCCCGGTCATCGCCGTCCCCGGCGCCGACGGCGAGCAGATCGCCTTCTTCGGCCCGGTCGTCACCCCCGCGCCCAAGGGCGAGGAGGCCGCCAGGCTGTGGGACGGCACGCTCGCCGTGGCCTCGGTCCCCGGCTTCTACGAGATCAAGCGCACCCGTACGAAGGGCCCGGACTTCAGCAACCTCTGACCGGCCGAGTCACCTGGGGATGCCGGGTCGCCCGGGGATGCCGGGTCACCCGGGATCACGTGTCCGCGGCGGCCTCCTTCCGGAACTCCTCCGGCAGGCGGTCGCCGCCGCGTGTGTGATGCCACGGCTGGTACCACAGGCAGCCCACGGCCGTGCAGCGCCACAGGTCGTGCACGTAGTGACGGGGCCCCTTCTCCTTGCGGACCGCGGCCTTCTCGGCGTCGTCGAGCTTCCGGAAGTCCTGCCAGGTGCCGCAGGTCGGGCACGCCTTGCGGGTCATGGGCACCGCCCCTTTCGTTCATGCGCGCCCGGCTGTCGTCCACGCGCGTGCCCGATTGTCGTCCACGCGCGCGCCCGGTCGTCGTTCACGCGCGCGCCCGGTCGCGGGCTTCCGCCAGCCGGGTCAAGTGTTCCGCGTATCCCTTCGCGTAGTACGCCGCACGTGCCGCGTCCGGCTCGACGATCGATGTCGGCTTGGTCCAGACGGCCGTGTCCAGCGCCACCCCGTACCGCTCCGCCGCCGCGAGTACCGCGCCCCGCGCGCCCACCTCGCCCTCGACGACCCCGAGCGGTCGCCCGAGGACGTCCGCGAGCAGTCGCATCCAGGCGGGGCTGCGGGTGCCGCCGCCGCAGACGGCCAGGGTGCCTGTCAGGCCGGCCGCCTCCAGGCAGTGGCGGGCCGCGTAGCCGATGCCCTCGCACACCGCGCGGACGAGGTCGGCGGGCGTCGACTCCAGACAGACGCCGGTGAGTTCGGCACGCAGGCGGGGCTCGACGAAGGGAGCGCGCTCGCCCGAGGGCGCGAAGTACGGCAGCACCCGCACCCCGTGCGCACCGGGCGGGGTCGACGCGAGCAGGTCGTCCACCTGCTCGTGCCGTACGCCGGTCGTCGACAGCATCCAGTCCAGGGCGGCCGTGCCGACCATCGCGGGCATCGCGCGGAGCCGGTGGCCGGCGCGGTCGGTGGAGATGTACAGGCCGGCCGGTTCGCCGGTCAGGTCGAGGTCGGTGGTCGCGACCAGGGCGGCCAGACAGGTGCCGACGATGAGGAGGCCGTCGCCGGGTGCGGTGACGCCGGCGCCGAGGGCACAGGCCGGGAGGTCGTAGGGGCCGTTCGAGATGCGGGTGCCGGACGGCAGGCCCTCGCCGCGTGTCTCGGCTGTCGCGATCGGATCGCTGACCGGGGCGAGCAGGCCGCGGCGACGGGTCAGTCCCAGCAGCTCCACGACCCCGTTGTCGTACGTCCTCGTGCGCGGGTCGAGGAACGGCATGGAGGCGTCCGACACGTCCGTCACCGCCCGTGCCGCCCCCGTCAGGCGCTGGAAGACCATGTCCTTGCAGTAGACGGCGGCCCGCGCGGCGTCGAGGGTCTTCGGCTCGTGGCGGTCGAGCCAGGCGAGGAGCGGGCCGGGGCAGCCGGGGAACATGGCGCTTCCCGTGCGCCGGAACACCGTGTCGAAGGTGCCGTCCGCCAGCCACTGGTCCACCAGTTCGTGCGCCCGTCCGTCCATCCAGGAGGCCGCGGCCCGCACCGGCCGGCCCTCGGCGTCGACCAGCCACACCCCGTCGCCCTGCCCGGTGAGCCCGGCCAGCTCGACGGGTTCCGCCACCCGCGAGGTCAGCCGCTCAAGAACGCCGACGACGGCCCCGTACACCTCCTCCATGTCCTGCTCGACGCACCCGCCCTGCAGCGAGAGGCCTACCGGGCGGGCCTCGACGGCGAGTTCGCGGCCGGTGCCGTCGAAGGCGGCGGCCTTCACGACGGACGTGCCGACGTCGATACCGACGTACATGGGACTCTCCTTCGGTGTTCGCGACGAACGTCAGGTCAGGGCGAACATCAGGTCAGGCAGTGTGCGAGCGGCTCCCCGCGTGACCACCGCCCCACCTCCGCCGCCGCGATCGCCGCCGCCTTCTCGGCGACCGCGCGGCTCGCGCCGCCCAGGTGCGGGGTGAGTACCACGCGCTCCGCGAGGCCCTGGCCGAGCAGCCGGGACCCCGGCGGCAGCGGCTCCCGCTGGTAGGTGTCGAGGGCCGCAGCCGACAGCCTGCCGTCCTCGAGCGCGTCGCACAGCGCGGCCTCGTCCAGCAGGGCGCCGCGCGCCGCGTTCACCACGACCGCGCCGGGTGGCAGCAGTGCCAGCTCGCGGGCGCCGATCAGGCCGCGGGTCTCGTCGGTGAGCCGGGCGTGCAGGGTGATCACCCGGGAGCGGGCGAGGAGTTCGTCGAGCGAGGGCAGCCGCAGCCCGTGGATCTCGACGCGCGCATACGGGTCGTACACCATGACCTGCGCCCCGAAGGCGCACAGCACGCGGGCGACCCGGCTGCCGACGGCCCCGTAGCCGATCAGTCCGACCGGCAGGTCCTCCAGTTCCAGGCCGCCGTGTTCGTACGTGTAGTAGGAGGCGCCCTCCCAACTGCCCTGCCGGGCAAGGAGGTCGTGGGCCTGCGGGATGCGGCGCAGGGCCGCCAGCAGCAGGCCGACGGTGAACTCGGCGGTCGCGGCGGCGTTGCGGCCGGGCGAGAAGCACACCCGTACGTCGTGGTATTTGGCCGCGTCGAGGTTGACGTTCACCGGTCCGCCCCGGCAGACGACCACCAGACGCAGGCCGGTGGCGGCGGCCAGGACGCGCTCGGTGACCGGGCCCATCTGGGTGACCAGCACCTCCCGGTCGCCGAGCGCCTCGATCAGCACGTCCTCGGCGTCGCTCGCCTCCTCCACCTCGGCCACCCGGCCGAAGGGTTCCAGGGGCCAGCCGAGGGTCAGTTCCCGTACGTCGCAGGGGCGGGCCGACTCCCGGCCCACCGCCTCCTTGATCAGCGACGGCAGCACGAAGTGGTCGCCGGCAGCCAGGACACGTAAGGCTTCCTTCATCAACAGAGCGTGTGACGGCGGTAGCTGATCGTCAATCCTTCTCGCAGGACGAAATCCCGGGCGGAGTGGAAGGCCCACTGCAGGGCGGAGAGCACCGGGCGGCCGCCGGGAGGCCGGCTCCTGGATAGCGCGGATGGACCTGATACCGCGCCTGGACCTGGATACTGCGGATTCATGAGTACGACCCTGCTCCTGGCCCGGCACGGGCAGACGATCTGGCACGCCGAGAACCGGTACGCCGGTGTGAGCGACGTGCCCCTCACCGACACCGGCCGCGCACAGGCCGAGGCGCTCGGCCGCTGGGCCGCCGCCCACCCGGTCGCCGCGATCTGGACGTCACCGGTGTCCCGGGCCGTCGTCACGGCGGAGCCCGCCAGCCGCGCCCTCGGTCTCGTCCCGCACCGCGAACCCGACCTGCGCGAGTGCGACTTCGGCGTGGTGGAGGGCCGTACGCTCGCGGAGTTCGCGGCCGAGGACCCGGCCGCGGCGGAGGCCTTCCGCACGGACCCGGTCGCCCATCCCTTCCCCGCCGCCGAGGATCCGCGGGCGGCCGCCGGTCGAGGGGCCGAGGCCCTGCGCCGCATCGCCGCGGCCCACCCCGGCGAACGGGTCCTGGTCGTCGCCCACAACACGCTGTTCCGTCTGGTCCTGTGCACGCTGCTGTCGATCCCGGCCGGTGAGTACCGCAGAGTGTTCCCGCGGTTGCGCAACGCGGCGATCAGCGAACTGCGCGTGAACACCGACGGATCCGCCGCACTTCTCTCCCTCAATGTGCCGTGCGAGCCGGACCTGCCGTAGCACGATGTGCGTATGACGCAGATCGACACCTCGGTGCCGCATTCGGCCCGGATCTGGAACTACTGGCTCGGCGGCAAGGACAACTACCCGGTGGACGAGGCGGCCGGCGACGCCTACACCGCCGTCTTCCCCGGGATCGTCACCATCGCCCGCAGCAGCCGCGCCTTCCTCGGCCGCAGCATCCGGTACCTGGTGCAGGAGGCGGGCGTACGCCAGTTCCTCGACGTCGGCACCGGCCTGCCCACCGTCGACAACACCCACGAAGTCGCCCAGCGCCTCGCCCCCGAGTCGAGGATCGTCTACGTCGACAACGACCCCTTGGTCCTCACCCACGCCCGAGCCCTGCTCACCTCCACGCCCGAGGGCGCGACGGCGTACGAGGACATCAGTCTCTTCGAGCCCGAGCAGATCCTGCGGGCCGCCGCGAAGACCCTCGATCCGGCCCGGCCCACCGCGCTGATCCTCAGCGGCATCCTCGGCCATGTCGCCGACCACGACGTGGCCCACGACATCGTCCGCCGCCTCCTGGAGGGCCTCCCCGCCGGCAGCCACCTCTCCGTCAACGACGGCTCCCGGGGCACCGACCCCGACTACGAGCAGGCCCAGGACGCCTACAACGAGACCGGCGCCGTCCCCTACTTCCTGCGCCCGGTCGACCAGATCGCCGCCTTCTTCGACGGCCTGGAACTGGTGGACCCGGGCGTGGTGTCGGTGCCTCTCTGGCGCCCCGACGGGACCGCGCCCGACGGGACCGCGCCCGACCCGATCGGCCAGCACGGCGGCCTGGGCCGCAAGCCCTGAGCAGAGCCCGCCCACGACGAGGAAGCCCCCGCGAGTCACGTCCTCGCGGGGGCTTCCCGTCGTTCCGCCTGCCAGTGAAGGGTGAGAAGACGATCACGAGGCAGGACGTTCCACGGGGAGGTCAGGGAGCCATCAGCGGCACATCCGCACGGGACTTCGCGGCCTCGTACCGCCGGGCGAGGCCCGGAGCCGGCTCGCCCTGCCGGCGCCGCACGCGGCGAGGCTGCTCACCGCGGCCGGCGACGAACGGACGGCGGCACTCGCGGTGCGGGTCCTCCGGCAGGTCTACGACTCGGGGGACTACGCGGCTGCGCTGACCTTCGCCCCGACGGTCGCCGAAGCCGTCCAGGACCTGCTGGGCGCCGAACACCGTCTGGTTCTGGACGCCCGGCACTGGCAGGGCGCGGCGCTGTTCAGGATGGGCCGGTTCGCCGACTCGGAGGCGCCGCACCGCGGGATCCTGGAGCGCCGGGAGGCCCTGCTCGGGCCCGACCACGTGGACACGCTCCACAGCTGCGCCGCGCTGTCGCAGACGCTCGACCTGCTCGACCACCCGTTCGCCCAACACGACCGGGCCAGGATCGCCGCCTGGCAGGCCGAGACCGGGCCCTGATCAGCCCTTGGCCCTGGCCCGCTGCCACACGTACCCCACGACCGCCAGGACCACCGTCATCCCGCCCGTCGAGTACAACTGCACCCGCGTGTCCGGCTCACGGGCCATCAGGACGAAGATGGCCACCATCCCGGCCAGTGCCACCCATGTCAGCACGGGGAAGGCCCACATGCGTACGGTCAGCCGTTCCGGGGTCTCGCGCTCCAGGCGGCCCCGCAACCGCAGCTGCGAGACCGCGATGAAGATCCAGACGACGAGGATGACCGCGCCGATCATGTTGAGGAGCCAGGGGAAGACGTCGTCCGGGCGCCAGTAGCTCAGGATCACGCAGACGAAGCCGAAGACGCAGGACACGAGGACCGCGATGCGGGGGACGCCGCCCGAGACCCGGCCGAGCGCGCTCGGACCCTGGCCGCGCTCGACCAGGGAGTAGGCGATGCGCGAGGAGCCGTAGATGTTGGCGTTCATCGCGGACAGAAGGGCGACGAGGACGACCACGTTCATCAGCTGCCCGGCGCCGGGGATGCCGAGGTGGTCGAGGGCGGCGACGTACGGGCCCTTCTCCACGACCTCCTTCGAGTCCCAGGGGACGAGGGTGACGATGACCGCCATCGAGCCGATGTAGAAGAGCGCGATGCGCCACATCGCCGTACGGACCGCGCTCGCCACGCCGCGTACCGGGTCCTGCGACTCGGCCGCCGCGATGGTCACGGTCTCCAGGCCGCCGTACGCGAAGACGGAGGCGAGCAGGCCGATGACCAGGCCCTCGCTGCCGTTCGGGAGGAAGCCGCCCTCTCCCAGGAGGTTCGCCGTCCCGGGGGCGTCCGTGCCCGGCAGGACGCCCGCGATCGCCAGGACGCCGAGGACCAGGAACAGGGTGATCGCGCCGACCTTCAGGGCCGCGAACCAGAACTCGAACTCGCCGAAGTTCTTCACCGCGGCGAGGTTCGCGCCGCAGAAGACCAGCATGAACAGCGCCACCCAGGCCCACTCGGGCGTCCCCGGCAGCCAGCCCGTCACGATCTTCGCCGCGCCGATGCCCTCCAGGCCGACGGCCGTGCAGAGCAGGACCCAGAAGGACCAGCCGGCGGTGAAGCCGGCCCAGGGGCCGATCGCGCGCTCGGCGTGCGCGGAGAAGGAGCCGGAGGACGGGTAGGCGGCCGACATCTCGCCGAGCATCCGCATCACCAGCATCACGAGGATGCCGGAGAGGGCGTACGCGATGACGATCGACGGACCGGCGGCGGCGATCCCGGCGCCGGAGCCGACGAACAGGCCGGCGCCGATGACACCGCCGAGGGCGATCATCGACAGGTGGCGCTGTTTGAGGCCGTGGGACAGGGAGGCGTCCGTGGGGGGCGTCTCTGCGGTGGTGCGGGGCATGGGCGCGGCTCGTCCAATGCGTGAGATGGGCAAAAACGCCCACAGTCTGGGCAGCCTCTCCGGTCAGGAGGAGAGACTGCCCAGTATGCGGACGCTCGTGCCACGCAGAGTGGTTACGCCGCCACGGAAGTGTAGTGCGAGGCGTCCCCCTCGATCACGTAGCTTTCCTTGCCCTCCACGCCCACCGGAACGTCACCGGCGACGGTCACCCGGTGCAGACGGCGCGGCAGGCCGTCGTAGTTGTCGATGGCGTAGTGCTGGGTGATGCGGTTGTCGAAGAGAACGAGCTGGTTCTCCGACCAGCGGTGGCGCAGGATGTTCTCCGGGCGGGTGACGTACGACTGGAACAGGTCGAGGATCTTGCGGGACTCGCTCACCGACAGGCCGACGATCCGCTGCGCGAACCCGCCGATGAACAGGCCGCGTTCGCCGGTCAGCGGGTGGACGCGGACGACCGGGTGGGCCGTGCGGTACTTGATCGACGTGAACTGGGCGCGTGCGGCGGCCTGTGCCTCGTCGACCGTCTCCTCCGGCACCGCGTAGTCGTAGTCGTTGGTGTGCTCCGCCCACAGGGTGTCGGCCAGCAGCCGCAGCGGCTGGGGCAGGTCGCGGTAGGCGGCGGCCGAGTTGGCGATCAGGGTCTCGCCGCCGTACGGCGGGATCGTGATGCTGCGCAGGGTGCTGGCCTGCGGCGGGTTGAGGACGAAGGTGACGTCCGTGTGCCAGTGGTTGGCGGCGCGGCCGCGCTCGCTGTCGACGGGCAGGACGTTCGGTACGCCGTCGACGGACGGCACGGTCGGGTGGGCGGTGGTGATGTCCCCGAAGTGCCGGACGAAGGCCTGCTGGCCCTCGTCGTCGAGGTTCACGTCGTCGAAGACCAGCGCCTTGTGGATGTTCAGCGCGTCTCGGAGGGCGACGACCGTCTCCTCGTCGAGGGGCTTGGCGAGGTCGACGCCGGAGATCTGGGCGCCGATGTTCGCGGTGACCTTGCGGATCTCGATGTCTGACATGTGCGGGTTCCTTTCAGGCGCGGGCGAGCGCGGATTCCTGGACGGGGCTGACGTACTGGTTGGCGGGGCGCGGGAGGCCGTAGCGCTCGCGCAGGGTGCGGCGCGGGCCGTATTCCGTGCGGAGCAGGCCGCGGGTGCGCAGGATCGGGACGACGTGGTCGACGAAGGTGTCCAGGCCGGAGGGCAGGACCGCGGGCATGATGTTGAAGCCGTCGGCGGCGCCGTGCGTGAACCACGTCTCGATCGCGTCGGCGACCTGCTCGGGCGTGCCCGCGAAGGTGAGGTGCCCGCGACCGCCGCCCAGGCGGCCGATCAGCTGCCGCACGGTGAGGCGCTCGCGCCGCCCGAGCTCCACGATGAGCGTGTAGCGGCTCTTGGCGCCCTCGATGGCGCTCTCCGGAGGCAGGTCGGCGGGGAGGCGGGCATCCAACTCCAGTGTTCCCGGCTCCAGTTGCAGCAGGCTCTCCAGTCGGCCCAGACCGTGCGTGTACACGATGTGGTCTTCGAGGAGCTGCTCGGCCGCCAGCGCCTCGGCCTCCGTCGATCCGATCACCGGGACGATGCCGGGCAGCACCTTGATGTGCTCGGGGTCGCGACCGGCTGCCGCGGTACGGGACTTGAGGTCGGCGTAGAAAGCCTGCGCGTCCTCGATGGTCTGCTGGGCGGTGAACACCGCCTCCGCGTACCGCGCCGCGAAGCGTTTTCCGTCCTCGCTCGACCCCGCCTGCACCAGCAGCGGGTAACCCTGCGGGGTACGCGGCACGTTGAGGGCGCCCGCGACGCTGAAGTACGGCCCCTCGTGCCGGGGCGGATGGATCTTCGTGTCGTCGCCCCAGACGCCGGCCGCCTTGTCGGCGACGATCGCGTCGTCCTCCCAGCTGTCCCACAGCTTCAGGGCCACGTCGAGGAACTCGGCGGCGCGGGCGTAGCGCTCGGCGTGCGCGGGCTCGGCCTCCAGGCCGAAGTTGCGGGCGGCCTCGGCACCGGCCGTGGTGACGATGTTCCAGCCCGCCCGGCCGCCGCTGATGATGTCCAGCGAGGCGAACTTGCGGGCCAGGTTGTAGGGGGAGTTGTAGGAGGTGGAGGCGGTGGCGATCAGGCCGATGTGCTCGGTGGCCGTCGCCAGCGCGGTCAGCAGGGTGAGCGGCTCCAGGGCCCCGGCGGGCCGCTGG
The DNA here is from genome assembly GCF_001279775.1 of Streptomyces sp. MMG1533. Taxonomy (GTDB): domain Bacteria; phylum Actinomycetota; class Actinomycetes; order Streptomycetales; family Streptomycetaceae; genus Streptomyces. The sequence goes on from NZ_LGDG01000156.1 coordinate 185,504, forward strand.
GCCAGGTTGCCCCACAGCTGTGGCCCGTCGGCGAGGAACAGGGAGTCGAAGGTGCCGCGTTCGGCGATCCGGGCGAGGTGGACGTAGTGCGCGAGGTCCACGTGCGCGTACGGGTCGCTCTCCGGCAGCCGCCACGACGCCTCGTGGTGGCCGGTGTTCATCAGGAACGCGTTGAGATGGAGCTGTCTGGTGGTCACTGATGGTCCTCCGTCACGCCGAGCGCGGCCAGCAGCCGCTCCCGGTACTCGCCCAGCAGCGGATCCCGGTACGAGCGCGGATGCGGGCGGTCGATGGTCAGGTCGAGGCCGATACGGCCCTGGTCGAGGACGAGGACCCGGTCGGCGAGCACGATCGCCTCGTCCACGTCGTGGGTGACGAGCAGTACGGAGGGCCGGTGGCGCTCCCACAGCTCCCTCAGCAGGACGTGCATCCGGATCCGGGTGAGCGCGTCGAGGGCGCCGAACGGCTCGTCGGCCAGCAGGAGTTCCGGCTCGCGGACGAGGGAGCGGGCCAGGGCGGCGCGCTGCGCCTCGCCGCCGGACAGCTCGTTCGGCCAGGCCCGTTCGCGGCCCTTCAGGCCCACTTCGGCGAGGGCCTCGCGTCCCTTCCGGTCCGCCTCCTTGCCGTCGAGGCCGAGCAGGACGTTGTCGAGGACGCGCTGCCAGGGCAGCAGCCGGGAGTCCTGGAAGACGACCGACACCCTCTCCGGCGCGGTCAGCCGGCCGCTCCCGACGACCTCGTGATCGAGTCCGGCGACCGCCCGCAGCAGCGTGCTCTTTCCGGAGCCGCTGTGCCCGAGCAGGGCGGTGAACTGTCCGGCGGGGAGGTCGAGGTCGATGTCGTCGAGGACCGTACGTCCGTCGAACGACCGTGTCAGGCCCCGGAGTCGGACGGCCGGGCGGGTCAGCTGCTCAGCGTGCGGCGCCATGACAGCACCCTCCGTTCGATCAGACGGACCGCGCTGTCGGAGATCAGGCCGAAGACGCCGTAGACGACCAGGCCGACGAGGATGACGTCCGTCTGGCCGTAGTTCTGGGCCTGGAACATCATGTAGCCGAGTCCGCTGGTGGCGTTGATCTGCTCCAGCACGACCAGGCCCAGCCAGGAGCCGGTCACGCCGAGCCGCAGCCCGACGAAGAAGCCGGGCAGCGCGCCGGGGATGACGATCCGCCGGATGAAGGCGTACCTCGACAGGCCCTGGACCTCGGCGAGTTCGACGTACCGGTGGTCGATTCCGGACAGCGCGGAGTGCGTGTTCAGGTAGATCGGGATGTAGACGACGATCGCGATGATCGCGACCTTGAAGGTCTCGCCGATGCCCAGCCAGAGGATGAACAGCGGGATCAGACCGAGCGTCGGGATCGCCCGGTTGAGCTGCACCGACCCGTCGATCAGCGCTTCGCCCGTCCGGCTGAGCCCGGAGGCCAGGGCGAGGGCGATGCCCGCGGCCAGGCCGATCGCGAAGCCGGAGCCCGCGCGTTGCAGCGAGGTCAGGACGTCGGTGGGCAACGTGCCGTCGGTCCACAGGTGGACGCCGGTCTCCAGCACCGTCCAGGGCGCCGGGATCGCACCGGGGTCGAGCTGTCCGGCGGCGGAGGCGGCGGCCCACAGGGCGAGGACGAGGGCGGGGCCGAGGAGGCGGGTGGCGGGCAGCCGCCTGCCGGGGGAGAGACGGCGGCGCCGGCGGACCTCGGGGCTGTCCTCGGCCGTGGTGACGGGTGCGGCTGCGGTCGTGGTCACGGCGGCGCTCACCTCCGGTACTCCGCCGGTACGGACTTCGCCGCGATGCCCTCGAAACGCCGGTCGAAGAGCGAGTCGACCTTGAACCCCTTCACGAAGCCGCCTTCCGCCAGCAGATCGGCGGTCTCCTGCTCCCACTTCACGGCCTCGTCCCAACTCGGCGGGAACAGCGGCTTGTTGGCGAGCTCGGTGATCGACTGCGCCTGGGCGAGGCTCAGGTTCTGCGTCTTGACGTAGAACTCCTCGTTCCAGACGTCGGGGTGCTCGTACTGCCACACCTGGCCCTTCGCCCAGTACGGGATGTACGCGGCGACCGCGGCGGCCTTCGCGGAGTCCGAGAGCACGGAGGTCGGGGCCCACAGCAGGTTGAGCAGGTCGACGACGTCCGTGGTGATGGCGCGGGCGCCCTTGGACTCGTACTGCTGGAGATAGGCGGGCGCCTGCTGGTTGGCGAGCGGTGCGATGTCCACCTGGCCCGACTGCAGTGCCGTGAGGAACTGGTTGCTGGTCAGCGGCACGAGCTTCACGTCGTCGTACGCGAGCCCGGCCTTCTTCAACGCCCGCAGGAGGACGACGCCTTGGGCCTGGCCCTGCGAGAAGGCGAGCTTCTTGCCCTTGAAGTCCTCGACCGAGCGGATGTCGCTGCCGGGCTTGGTGGCGAAGAGGTAGTTCGGCTTGCGGGTGATGTTGATCGCGACGATCTTCGCGTCGTAGCCCTGGAACTGCGCCTGGATCGGCGGAATGCCCGCGTTGTTGGCGACGTCCAGGGACCCGGCGCGGAAGGCGTTGATGACATCGGGTCCGGCGCCGATGTTCGCCCAGCTGCTCACCTTGAAAGGCAGTTCGCCGAACTTGGCGAGCCTGAACTGGAGTTGCTGGACGTTCTGGTACGAGGCGATCTTCAGGCCGGTGCCGGCGGGGACCGTCTTCGCCAGCGGCTCGGAGACGGAGGTCTTCGAGGCCGCCGCGCTGCTGCCGGCGCAGCCGCTCAGTCCGGCAGCGGCGGCGGAGATGCCGAGGAGAGAGGTGAGAAAGAGCCGTCGGTCGATTCCGGGCAGGGGCGGGGAAGGCATGGGAGGACTCCCTGAGTTCAAATGGCGAGGTGGCGCAGAGGCATGCGGAATTCCGGGCAGGAGAAAGCCGGAGGAATCCGGAGAAAGCCTGGGAGGCCGCCGGAGAAGGCGGAATTCACGCAGGAGGAGACGGACGCGCGGTGCGCGTCACCGCGTCAGCAACAGAGGGTGCGACAGCTCATGACCAGGATGTTCCTTCCCTCGGACCGGCCCTGTCAACATTCCGCGTTTCTGAATTAATTCGCATCAGGTGAGGCGCCCAGCGGATCCCGATAGAGCACGTCCAGAGCCACCGATCCACCCGCCACGGCAAGCACGGAATCCGCGAAACTCGTCGGCACGACAGCCGCCGCCCGCTCCGCCCCGACCTCTTCCCGCAGCGCGGAAAGGCAGTCCTCGCGGTGCAGGACGCCGATTTCGGTGACGACGACGGTCTCCGGATTCAGCACGTCGAGCAACAGCCCGACGGCCCGCCCGACCCGGCGCGCACGGTCCACCAACAGCTCTGTGGCCGCGGGGTCGCCGTCGGCCGCCGCGGCCACCACGTGCATCGGGTTCGCGCCGTCGGTGACACCCGCCTCCCGCGCCCGCCGGCACAGCGTGAGCTCGCTCAACTCGGCCTGGAGGCAGCCGGTACGGCCGCACTCGCAGGGCTCCGTGCCGCCCGGCACCGGCAGATGGGCGATCGCGCCCGCCTGGGAACGCGGCCCGTGGTGCACCTGGTCGTGGGTGGCGAACGCCGCGTCGACCACGTTGCCGACGAACAGGTGCAGCACGCTCCCGCTGCCGCGCGCCCGCCCGAACAGCCGCTCCGCGTTGACCAACGCCCGCGCATGTCCGTCCACATGGACCGGTAGCCCGGTGTGTGCGCCGACCACATCCCGCACCGGCACATCCCGCCAGCCCAGCAGTGGGTGCGCGACAACGGTCCCGGAGTCCCGGTCCACCCAGCCGCCGACCGCCACGCCCACACCCAGCGCCCGGCATCCCGGAGCCGCGGCCAGCAGTGCCCCGAGCCCCTCGGCGGCGCGCGCCAGCGCCTGCCCGGGCTCGACGGCCCCGGTGTGCTTCAGCCGACGCTCGGCCACCACCCGGCCGCGCAGATCCAGCAGCGCGACCGTGGTGTAGGGCACGGCCACATGGACCCCGCCCACAACGAACCGCGAGTCGTCCAGGTCGACCGGCACATGGGGCCGGCCCACCCCCTTGGACCGCCGGGGCGCGGCGGCCTCACGGATCAGACCGAGCCGCGTGAACCGGGCGCAGTAGTCGGTCACCGAGGCCGGGGACAGCCCGGTCAGCCGGGCGATGGTGCTGCGCGCGACCGGCCCGTGCTCCAGCACGGAGCGCAGCACGACGCTGGCACTGGTCCGGCGCCGGTCGGGGTCGGCGGCGCGCGGAATCGACGAGACAGGAGACGAAGAGAGGGAGGAGACAGGTGACGAAGACAGGGGAGGGTGTGCTGCCGCGGTACGGGGCATGGGGATCATCCTCGGGAACGGGTCCGACAGTGCGCCGACTCAGGAGTCGAGGCGCATCGGATCCGCTCCGCCCGCCTCGCCCTACCGGCGGCGACAGACGGCCGTGCCCACGCGTCGCAGGTCGACGTGGCGACGCGACGAGAAGTTCCGGGCCTGGGCAACCATGCGACCGAAGCTAGCAAAACGGTCCCACGCTGCCCAGACGGCGACCGACGGGCGAGACGGCGGGTGTCCACGCCGCGCATCTCATTGGCGGGACCCGACAGACCCCGCCCACCGTCCCTGCGTAGCCCTGGCCACTTCACCTCAGTGACCGGCATCACCCCGTACCCGGTGTAACTCCCATCCTTTGTCCGGAGTCCACCAAGCCCGCGCTTGCCCCTTTGTCGAGCGCTGACGGTGATCGGCCCGAGGGCGCTGGGATAGCGTCCACGTGTCCCCCGTGCCCACCACCTCGCGGAGTCCCCATGAGCACCGCTGCCGCCGCCCCCGCCCGCCCCGGGCAGGTCCTCGCCGACCTGCTTCCCGCCTCCCGTGTCCGGGACGTGGCCCTCGTGGTCGGCGGCGCCGCGCTCACCGGCCTCGCCGCCCAGATCGCGGTGCCCGTGCCGGGCTCCCCGGTGCCGGTGACCGGCCAGACCTTCGCCGCGCTGCTGGTCGGCACGACGCTCGGCGCCAGCCGCGGCCTCTCCGCGCTCGTCCTGTACGCGCTGGCCGGGCTCGCCGGGGTGCCGTGGTTCGCGAACGGCACCTCCGGAGTCTCCGTCTCCTTCGGCTACATCCTCGGCATGATCCTGGCGTCCGCCGCCGTCGGCGCCCTGGCCCGCCGCGGCGCCGACCGCTCCGTGCTCCGCACGGCCGGCGCGATGCTGGTCGGCGAGGCGATCATCTACGCCGTCGGCGTCCCCTACCTCGCCTACACGGCCGACCTCTCGATGTCCGCCGCGATCGCGGCCGGCCTCACCCCGTTCCTGATCGGCGACGCCCTGAAGGCGGCCCTGGCGATGGGCCTGCTGCCCTCCGCCTGGAAGCTCGTCAAGCGCTGACCCCGTAGCTGTTGCGGAAGAGGTTCGCCGGGTCGTACTGCGACTTCACCCCGGCGAGCCTCCTGCGCGTTTCCGCGTCGTACAGCCCCTCGGTCCGATCGCCCGCCCCGAACGCGAAGTTGACCGACCGGCCGAGCGTGGCGGGCGCGAGCAGCGCGAACGCGGGGTCCAGGATCCGGCGGGCCTTCTCACGGTCGCCCATGGTCAACAGCCGCACCAGGAAACGCCCTTCGCGATACGGCACCGAGTTGGGTGCGGGCCGGGCGAGTGCTCCGCCCAGATGATTGATCTGCACGACACACATGGCGCCCGCGCCCGGCCCGGTACGCGCGAGCAGCTCAGCGGACCTGTCGGCGGCCGGCTCGCTCAGCACCGCACTGTCCCCGTAGTACGCGTGCGGGAAGTCCGGGTCGCTGTGGATGGTGTGGCTCTCGGCATACGGCATCTCGCGCAGCGAGTCGGCGAGCACCGGCCCGATCTTCCGCAGCGGGGCGACGAGTCGCCCGCCGTCGGTGCCGGTGTACGCGACCCGCACCGATAGGACGTACCGCCCGCGCAACCGCGGCGGCAACGCCGGCAGGTCCGGATACGGTACGGCGGCGAAGGACGACGTCAGCCCCTCGGGCACGGTCCGCGTCCACTCCTCGTACGCCCGCAGCACGGCCGTCGGATCGACCTCGCGGCCGTCGAAGGCGAGCGAGCCGCCGTAGAGGGTGCGGACGGGGACGAGGCCGATCTCCAGCTCCGTGACGATGCCGAGGGAGTGTCCGCCGCCCAGCAGCGCCCAGTACAGGTCGGGGCCGGAGTCGCGGGTCACGTGCCGCAGCTCACCGTCGGCCGTGACGACGTCCAGTGTGCGCACATGGTCGGCCGCGTAGCCGAACTCGCGGGCCAGGATGCCCAGTCCGCCGCCCAGCGTGTAGGAGACGGCGCCGACGGACGGGGCGGAACCGTTGAGCGGGGCCAGCCCGTACGGCTCGGCGGCGGCGACGACCTGGCCCCAGCGCACGCCCGCCTGCACCCGGACCGTGCGGGCCCCGGGATCGACGCTCACCCCGTCCATCCGCTTCGTCGTGACGAGCACGCCACCCTCCGAGGCGCCCGGCACGCCGTGCCCGCCGGACTGGACGCCGACCGGCAGGTTCCGGTCGGCCGCGTACCGCACGGCGGCGACCACGTCGGCGGCGGAGCGCGCGGCGACCACGAGGGCGGGACGCTGGGCGAACCCGGTCTGAAAACCCGCGAGTTCGGCGTCGTAGCCGGCGTCGCCGGGGCGGAGGACGAGCAGGTCTGCGGTGTCGGTCAGGTAGGTCATGCGGCCGATGATGGGGGCATAACCTGACAGGTGCCGTCAGGTTATGCCCCCGCTCTCCCGGCTCTCAGTTCTCCCGCTGCGCCGGCCGCCGCTGCGACCACCACAGCCCGGCCACGCCGGCGGCCATCAGCGCCGCGCCCGCCGCCCCCAGCGGCAGGACGTCACGCTCGAAACCGGTGCTGGGCAGCTCGTCGCCGCCCGGCCCGACCGGCTTGTTGTCGGTGCCGAGCAGCAGCGGGGTGGCCGGGGCGTTCGGCGACGGGTTCGTCGTACCGAACGGAACCGGGCCCTGTTGCCAGAACGTCTTCTTTCCGTCGCTGGTCTGCACCGGCAGACAGATCTTTCCGGTCTTGCCGAGATCGAACGTCGCGTCGACGGCGTACGACTTCGACTTACCGGCCGCGAGATTGTCGATGGGGCAGGCGAAACCGCTGTTCGAGCCCTCCGGAAGGTCCTTTTCGTCAATCGGAGAGCAGCCTTGAACGTTCTTGACCGAGAGGCCGTCGAAACCGACGACCAAAAGCCTGATCTTGCCGCTGTCCTTGGTCCCCTCGTTCTTCACCGTGGCGGTGAGGTCCGTTTCCTGCGAGCTGTTGTCGACCGAGATCTTCTCGGGCAGCAGCGTGGTCAGTTTCACGCCTGCCGGTGCCTCGTCGACGGCCTTTCCCCCCTTGCTGCTCCCGGGTCCCTGGTCATCCGCATGGGCGGTGAAGGAAAGGATCATCACGGCCGAGAAAGATGCCGTGACCAGCGATCCGGCGATGGTCGTCGCACGACGAGAACTCATGTTCGTCCCCCTTGGCTGCGCCTGAATTCGCAGTACTTGAAGAGGTACCACAAGATTTCTCCGCACTATGCTGGTACGGCTCGAAGTGTGACCATTGTGTTCCAGTCGGGAACTTCGGGAAGGCATTGAGGGGGTGCAGTGGATTGCCGGGGAATACGAGGAACGGTGGAGTTCCAGGGGTGTTGGTGGCGGGGCGGTATCGGTTGGTCGAAAGTATCGGCCAGGGGGGAATGGGGCGGGTGTGGCGAGCCGCCGACGAAATACTCGACCGGCAGGTCGCCGTCAAGGAGATGCGCATAGACGGCCTCGACGCCGAGGACGCCCGGACCCGCCGCGAACGGACCCTGCGCGAGGCCAGGGCCACCGCCCGGATCGACCACCCCAACGTCGTGCGCGTGTACGACGTCGTGGACGAGGGCGAACGCCTGTGGATCGTCATGGAGTTGGTCGTCGGCCGCTCCCTCGAACGCATCATGGCGGAGGAGGGCCCGCTCGGCCCGCTTGAGACGGCACTGCTCGGACTCGGCCTCGTGGAGGCGCTGCGTCAGGTGCACGACCGGGGTGTCCTGCACCGGGACATCAAGCCTGGCAACGTCCTCGTGGAGAACGGCGCACGGCGCATCGTCCTCACGGACTTCGGCATCGCCGCGATCCAGGACGCCAAGGCGCTCACCATGGTCGGCATGCTGGTCGGCTCGCCCGACTACATGGCCCCCGAGCGGATCTCCGGCCGCCCGCAGGGCCCGCCGTCCGACGTGTGGTCCCTCGGCGCGACCCTGTGCGCGGCGATGGGCGGCCACTCCCCGTTCTCCCGCGACACGACACTGGCGACCCTGCACGCGGTCCTGTACGAGGAGCCCGAACTCCCCGCCACCGAGGGCCCGTTGCGGGACATCCTGGCGGCGCTGCTGGAGAAGGACCCGACGGTACGACCGGGGCTGGAGGAACTGGAGACGTCCCTGCGGCCGCTCGCCCACCCGGCGCCGCCGACGATGCCGACCGTTCCGGTGGGCGGGGGAGAGGCCGGCACCGTTCCTCAGGAGGCGGGACCGGCCGGGGAGTTGGCCGGGAGGCGGGACGAACAGGGTGCACCGGAGCCACAACAGACGCCCGGACAGGCGCCCGAACCGACGCCCGAACCGGAGGCGCCGGACGTCCAGGACGCGACGCCCCTCCTCCCGCAGGCATCGCAGGCACCGCAGGCACCGCAGGAGTCGCCCACACCGCCCACACCCTCCTCAGCCAACACCCGGCACCTGCGCACGGTGCGGGACCCCAGGAAGCCCGCACCGCGCCCGGGACTCGCCCCCGTTCCGCCGCCGGGACCCGACCCCGCACCGGCGCCCGAACCCACTCCCCAGCCCGCCAGCGCCTCCACCGAAGCCGCCTCAGAACTGCGCTCGGAATCCCGCTCCGAGACCCCGTCCGGCAACTCCGCTGGCACCGCAC
>NZ_LGDG01000157.1 GCF_001279775.1 Streptomyces sp. MMG1533
AGGCGCTCGGTGACGTTCTCGGTGGCGGAGTTGATGACGGCGTCCGCGCCGACGGCCAGCGCCGTTTCGAGGCGCTCGGGGATGACGTCGGCGACGACCACGTGCTCGACGCCGCGCAGCTTCAGCCAGATGGTGGCGCCCAGGCCGATGGGCCCGGCGCCGAAGACGACGACCTTGTCGGTCGGCTTGGCCTCGGAGCGGTTGACGCAGTGCCGGGCGACCGCCATCGGCTCGTTGAGGGCGGCGACGGCGAAGGGCACGTGGTCGGGGAAGACCGCGACGCTCTTGCCGACCTCGGCGTTCTCGATGAGCAGGTACTCG
>NZ_LGDG01000158.1 GCF_001279775.1 Streptomyces sp. MMG1533
CCCCCCACACCTTCCCCCCCCCGGCCCCCCCCCCCCCCCCGTTGCCCGGGCCGGGACCCGAGGACCCCCCCCCCCCCCACCCGCCGCCCCCCCCCCCCCGCCGTTCCTGCTCCGCTGCCCTGCCCTGCTCCTCGGTGTTCACCGGACTCAGCCCCATCTGCGCGATCGTCGGCGAGGTCATGACTTCCCGACCGCTGTCCTTCCACCCCTCCTTGGGGTTCTCCCATGCCTGGTCGAATGCCTCCTCGCTGTAGTCGGGGTTCTCGAGCGCGGTGTTCTGGTTCAGCTCCTGCCATCTCACCCGCGTGTCCTCGTCATCG
>NZ_LGDG01000159.1 GCF_001279775.1 Streptomyces sp. MMG1533
CCGTTGGCCTGGGTGTAGGTGGTGTCGGCGGCCGCGGTGCCGGTGAGGGTGCCGTCCTCCGCCTGGTAGGTGACGACGTTGCCGGTGGTGACGGCGTCGGTGGCGCCGAACGGGGTGACGGCCAGGCGGTCGAGGGCGAGGGTGCCGCTGGTGCCGGTCACCTTGACCTTGTTGATGCCGGAGGCCAGGTAGACCCGGTTGGTGGAGGTGGACCAGGCACCGGTCGTCGCGCCGGAGAGCGTCTGGTCGTTGACGGTCTTGCCGTTGACGGTGAGGTCGGCCTGGCCGGTGTTGCGGAAGCGGGATGTCAGGTCCGCG
>NZ_LGDG01000160.1 GCF_001279775.1 Streptomyces sp. MMG1533
CCGTTGGCCTGGGTGTAGGTGGTGTCGGCGGCCGCGGTGCCGGTGAGGGTGCCGTCCTCCGCCTGGTAGGTGACGACGTTGCCGGTGGTGACGGCGTCGTCGGCGCTGAACGGGGTGACGGCCAGGCGGTCGAGGGCGAGGGTGCCGCCGGTGCCGGTCACCTTGACCTTGTTGATGCCCTCGCTCAGGTACACCCGGTTGGTGGAGGTGGACCAGGCGCCGGTCGTCGCGCCGGAGAGCGTCTGGTCGTTGACGGTCTTGCCGTTGACGGTGAGGTCGGCCTGGCCGGTGTTGCGGAAGCGGGATGTCAGGTCCGCG
>NZ_LGDG01000161.1 GCF_001279775.1 Streptomyces sp. MMG1533
TGGAAACGCCGTCGAGGAAGGCGGCCCAGGTGACGCGGGAGACGGCGAGGTGAGGAGTCTCTGGGGTCTTGGAGTCACGGATGTGGATGGTGGCGGGGGGGGTGGCCACCTCGACGCAGTCGCCGGGGTCGGTGCTGTGGCTGTAACTGCTCTTTACCCAGTGGGGGTCGGCAGTGCTCATTGTTTCCCCCGCGCTTTCTCGATGAAGGCCTGCGACTCCATCGTCGTGAGAGCCTGCGCCCGGATCAAGCCCTAGCGCAATTCAAGGATTCTAAGATCCCTGGGGGTCGAGACCGATCGCCCGTTGAACGCGCCG
>NZ_LGDG01000162.1 GCF_001279775.1 Streptomyces sp. MMG1533
TGATGAAGTTCGACATGGGTGCGCAGACGCTGTCGCAGCTGCAGCGTGATTCGCGGGGGTCGAGTGATGATCTCGGGACGTTGATCCGGCAGTTGGTGCAGGCGGCGACGCCGCTGGAGGGCAAGTTCAACGGTTCGGGTCGGATGATGTTCGACCAGTTCAAGGGGCGTGCGGACCAGATCGCCAAGGATTTGAACGGGTCGTTGGCGGCGATTCTGGGTGGTCAGTCGGGGATGGACTCGGCGTTCAGTTCGGGTGACCAGGAGCAGGGTGACAACGCGAAGCAGCAGATGGGTGCGGCGAATTTCGACGCGGC
>NZ_LGDG01000163.1 GCF_001279775.1 Streptomyces sp. MMG1533
ACGCAGGATGTCCCGGCACGATGCGGCGAGCATCGCGGTCGGGCGACGCGCCCTCGGACACCCGATCCGGCGACGGACGGCACCGCCCCACCCCGACCAGAGCGATCGTGGTGGGCATCGGACCGCCCAGGCCCGACCGGAGACCCGCAGGCGTGAGGAAACCCGCCCCCACCTGCCCGGACCACGCACCAGATGCGCGCCGCCCGGTGGTGGAGCGAAAGCGGGCGACCAGGGTGCCCAACACCGTTCGGAGCACCCGGCTGAGCACGAGTCCTGGCAACAGGACCCACTCCCACTCAGTCATTAGGAACGGT
>NZ_LGDG01000164.1 GCF_001279775.1 Streptomyces sp. MMG1533
CCCCGCGGGCCCACCCCCCCCCCCCCCGTCCCCCCCCCCCCCCCCCCCCCCCAGAAGCGCCCCCCCCCAAACCCCCTCCCCGCCGTGCCGCACCCGGCGCACCCCGCCCCCGCCCTCCTCCAGACGGCCACGGACCTCCTCGCCGGCCTCCGCCGCCACGACCCCGGCCTCCTCCTCTCCACCTGCGACACCACCCATCTCGCCCCCGGCGTCGCCGCCTGGCTGGAGCGCGATGTCAGCCCCACCGCCGTACGCCACGCCCTGACCGCAGACCTCCCACCCGAGGGCCCACGACGTCCCGCGGCCCTGCTC
>NZ_LGDG01000165.1 GCF_001279775.1 Streptomyces sp. MMG1533
CGCGCCCAGCGGCCGGGCCAGCCGCGCCTCGATCGACGCGATCTGCCCGCGCAGCCAGCCCAGATGGGCCACCTGTCCGCGCCGGGCCAGCGCCCACTGGTCATGGCTGGCCTTGGTGATACTGCCCGCCCAGCGCGCCGACGACCTCCCCGTCAGCTCCCGCTTGCGCACCGCCCACGAGGCGCCACCGTGAGCCAGGCCCTGCCGGGACCGCTCCGCGAGATCACCCGCCGCCAGCGAGCCAAGGAAGACGCCGACCTCGGCCAGTACGGACGCGTCCGCCTGCGACACCCGCAGCCGGTCCCGCACA
>NZ_LGDG01000166.1 GCF_001279775.1 Streptomyces sp. MMG1533
CGGCCGCCTCCACCGAGCCCGAGTTCCAGACGCCGCAGCGGGCCGCGGCCGCCGCGGCCGCCGAAGCCGAGGTCGAGGTCGATCCGGAGCCCGCGCAGGAGGCGGTCGAGGAGACCGAGGAGCCCTCCCAGGAGCAGGGGGGCCGGGGTCGGCGCCGCCGCCGGGGCTCCGCCCCCGCGCAGGAGGCCGAGGGTCAGGCCCCGCAGGCCGCCGCCGAGACCGCCGTACCGGTGAGCGCTGCCGGTGCGCAGGAGGCCGAGGCTGTCGAGAGCCCGGTTGCCGAGGAGGCCGCGCCCGCGCCTCGTGCGCG
>NZ_LGDG01000167.1 GCF_001279775.1 Streptomyces sp. MMG1533
CGGCCTCACCCAGGCCGACGCGGCCAACCGGATGGCCGGCTTCGTGCTGCTCGCCGTGGCGATGCGCCCGATGGGCGGCTGGCTGTCGGACCGCATCGGCCCGGTGCGGGTGCTGGCCGGGGCCCTGGGCGTGGTGCTGGCCGGGGCGCTCACACAGTCCTTCGCACCGGCCCTGGCACCGGTGGGCACGATCGCCTTCCTGGCCATGGCCGCCGCGCTGGGCGCGGGCAGCGGTGCGGTGTTCGCCCTGGTGGCCCTGATGGCCCCGGCGAACAAGGTCGGCTCGGTCACCGGCATCGTCGGCGCCGCGGGCGGCCTGGGCGGCTTCGTGCCGCCGTTGCTGATGGGCTCGCTGTACGGCGCGTACGGCTCGTACGCGATCGGCCTGGTCCTCCTGGGTGTGGTCGCGGCGGCGGCGCTGACCTTCACCGAAACCGGGGTGCGGCACGCACTCGCCCGTCGCACACCCACCGCCCACTCCCACTGAACCGCGCAGAGCGGAACCGAGTCCTTCGATGTGCGAGTACCGCGGCTGCCAGTCCGTGGCGACGATCGACGAGCTGACCCGCGAACACGACAAGTGGTGTCGGCGACGGCGTCGCTCCACGGCAGCGGGCGGTCGGTTTTCCGCACGCGTCGTGAGCGGAGCCGGTCGGACTCGAAGCCACGGCCGCGGCGGATCGTGAGGCGCCCGAGCCGTTCCACCCCGGAATCCGCTCCCCACCGCTTCCCGGTCGATCGGCCGGGAAGCGAAGCGTTCCGCGTTCGTCACCACCTCGCCGGCCATGAGCTCGGTGGACTCAACCGGTGGCTGCACGTGTCTGGCCGGGTTGCTCGGCCAGCGCCTTGACGCCGCGCAAGGTGGCTTCCATGTTGGTGCGCAGCTCGGTGATCCGGAAGGCCACGATCTCCTCTTCCCGCTCGGGCGTGCGGTCGATCGCCAGGCTGACCCCGGAGCGGCCCGGCCCGATGCGGGCGATCTGCCGTAGCCGGGTGCCGGCCCCCTCGGGCTCCAGTTCGAAGCGCCATGTGGCCAGCGGGCTTGCGGGGCGCGGTGACGGGGTGCCGAAGCGGCCGTCCTCGTCGACGACCGCCCAGCAGAACACCCGCTGCTCCTCCAGTTCGACGACGTGCGAGACGGTCCGCCACTCGCCGATCATCCGGTGGCGGTTGTACCCCGCGAAACGCGCCCCCTCCGCGGGCCCCTCCGCGCCTTCGAGCCACTCCGCACGCTGCAGTTCAGGGCTCAGGCGGGCCGACAGGGCGATGTCGGTCACCAGGCTCCACACCCTCGACGGAGCCGCTTCCACGTAGACGTCACAGCGCACACTCGGAGCTTCGGCGTATCGCACGGGCTCTCCTCCTCGACGGGTCGGGTCGGGTCCGGTCTCGTGTCTCAGCTGTCGAAGTCGACCGTGAGAGTGTCGGAGGCGGCATAGGTCTGGCAGGTGAGGACGTAGCCCTTGGAGACCTCGGCCGGTTCCAGGGCGTAGTTGCGGCGCATGTCGGCGTCGCCGTCGGTGACGAGGGCGCGGCAGGTTCCGCAGACGCCGCCCTTGCACGCGAACGGCAGGTCGGGGCGGGCCTGTTGGGCACCGTCGAGGATGCTGCGCCGACGGGGCACGGCGAACGTGGTCGCCCGGCCGTCGAGGACCACGGTGACCTCGCTCGTCGGGCCCCGGTCGGTGGCGTCGTCGCGGTCGGTGGCGGGTGGGGCGGGCGGTTCCTCGTCCGCGTGGAACAGTTCCTGGTGGACACGGTCCGCCGGGACACCGAGTCCGTCGAGGAGCGCGCGGGCGTCGCGCACCATGCCGTGCGGGCCGCACAGCCACCAGTGGGCGACCTCCCGGACGTCGAGGAGAGCGTCCAGCAGTGCGGTGAGCCGCTCGGCGTCGAGTCGGCCGGAGAGCAACTCGGCCTCGCGCGGCTCGCGGGACAGGACGTGGGCGAGCTGGAAACGGGCCGGGTACCGGTCCTTCAGGTCGGCGAGTTCGTCCGCGAACATCACGGTGCCGGTGCGCCGGTTGCCGTACAGGAGCGTGACGCGCGAGTCCTCGTCCGCGGCGAGGACGGACGCGGCGATGGACAGCATCGGCGTGACACCGGACCCGGCGGCGACGAGTACGTGGTGGCCGAGGCCGCCGGTACCGGTCAGATCCGGGCTGAACGCACCGGTCGGGGCCATCACCTGGAGGGTGTCCCCGGGGCGTATGCCGTGCACGAGCCAGGAGGAGAACAAGCCCTCCGGTACCACGCGGACGCCGATGCGCGGTGCCGTACCGGCCGGTGAGCAGATCGAGTACGAGCGCCGCTCGTCGCGACCGTCGATCTCGCGGCGCAGGGTGAGGCACTGTCCGGGCCGGAACGCGAACTCGGCGGCCAGGCGGTCGGGGACGTCGAAGGTGAGAGCGGCCGCGTCGGCGCACAGCGGCTCCACAGAGGAAACCCGCAGTGCGTGGAAGGCCGGGCGGCGGGGCCGAACAGGGGGCAGGGTCATGGCAGGTCCTTGACGTGGGGGAACGGCTCCAGACAGGTACGGCAGCGCCGAAGTGCCGTGCAGGCGGTGGCGGCGAAGCGTGAGATCTCCTCGGTGTCGGCCGAGGCACAGCGCGGGCAGGGCACCTCGGCCGGCCCGATGGTCAGGTTCAGCCAGGTCCGGCCCTGTGCCGACCCCGGCGCGCCCCGTGGGCCGGGCGGTGCGATGCCGTGCTCCGCGAGTTTGCGGCGGCCCTCGTCGGTGATCCGATCGGTGGTCCACGGCGGGTCGAGCACCGTGACCACCCGAACGTCGGCGAAGCCGGCGGCCCGCAGCCGGGCCGCCACCTCGGCGCGCATCTCGGCCACGGCGGGGCAGCCCGCGTACGTCGGGGTGAGCCGCGCCTCGACGGTTCCGTCCGGTGTCACCTCGACGCCGCGCAGCACCCCGAGGTCGGCGAGCGTCAGCATCGGCAGTTCGGGGTCGGGGACCTCGGCGGCGATCCGCGACGCCCGCTCCGACGCCGCCGTCACCACGACGCGTCCGGGTGGGCGCGGGCGACGCTCTGCAGTTCGGCGAGGAGGGGCGCCAGGTGCGGGGTGTGTGCTCCGTTCCTGCCGGAGCCCGGAACCGGGGATGCCGGCGTGTCGAGCGGGGACACGTGATCGGACCGGTTCAGCCCGGCCTCGCCCAGCACGTGGAACAGCTCCAGCCGGGTCCGCGCGGCGACGGCGGCCGGATCCGCGCCGAGGCGCGCGGCCGCACGGTCCGTCAGCAACTCGTCCAGCCAGGGGGCGAGGGCGTGCAGCGCGGCCCGCACACGTCCGGCGGACTCGTCGGTGCCGTCACCGAGCCGTACCGTCCACTCCGCGGCGTAACGGCGGTGGTAGGCCAGCTCCTTGACACTCTTCGCGGCGATCGCGGCCAGCACCGGGTCGGGCGCCGCGGCGAGCGCCTCGCACACGGCCAGCCGCCAGACGGACAGCACCAGCAGACGGGTGACGGTGAAGGCGAAGTCGCCGCCCGGCAGTTCGGCGAGGCGTACGTTGCGGAAGTCCTCCGGGTCGCGGAAGTAGGCGTACGCGTCCTCGCCACGCCCCGTGCCGTCGGCCCGGCCCGCCCTGGCGTACAGCAGACGGGCCTGGCCGAGGAGGTCGAGGCCGATGTTGGCCAGCGCCAACTCCTCCTCCAGTTCCGGGGCGCGGGTGCACCACTCGGCCAGCCGCTGCGCGGACACCAGGGCGTCGTCGCCGAGTGCCAGACAGCAGGCGGCCAGGTCTTCCGCGTCGACCCCGTCGGGCACCGCCTGGTCGACACCGTGCAGCGGGTCGGTGAACCCGGTGCCGAATGCCCACCGCGCGTTGTCGCCGTCGACGTACAGGTCCTCGTCGGTCATGCGCTGCTCCTGGATGTTCCTGGGGATGGCGGCCGTCCCTAGATGTGGGGGACGTCGTCGGGGATGTCGTAGAAGGTGGGGTGCCGGTAGACCTTGTCGCCGCTGGGCGCGAAGAAGGGGTCCTTCTCGTCGGGCGCGGAGGCGGCGATGGTGTCCGAGCGCACGGCCCAGATGCTCACGCCCTCGTTGCGTCGGGTGTAGAGATCGCGGGCGTGCAGGAGGGCCATCTCGTCGTCGGCGGCGCGCAGGGAGCCGACGTGGACGTGGTTGAGCCCGCGCTTGCCGCGCACGAAGACCTCGTACAGCGGCCAGTCGTCTGTGCTCGTCGTGCTCATGCCGCCGCTCCTTCCTGAAGTCGGGCCGTCCGCTTGGCCGCGTGCACGGCGGCGGCCCGCCGTACCCAGGCACCCTCCTCGTGCGCGGCCCGGCGACGGGCGATCCGTTCGGCGTTGCACGGTCCGTCACCGGAGACGACCCGCTTCAGCTCGTCCCAGTCGGGGGCGGAGAAGTCGTGGTGGCCGCGCTCCTCGTTCCACCGCAGGCCCGGGTCGGGCAGGGTGACGCCCAGCTTCTCCGCCTGCGGGACGGTCATGTCGACGAAGCGCTGCCGCAGGACGTCGTTGGAGTGCCGCTTGATCCTCCAGGCAATGGACCGCGCCGAGTTGGGGGAGTCGTCGTCGGGCGGGCCGAACATCATCAGCGACGGCCACCACCAGCGGTCGACGGCGTCCTGCACCATGGCCCGCTGTTCGTCGGTGCCGCGCATCATGGTCAGCAGCAGTTCGTAGCCCTGCCGCTGGTGGAAGGACTCCTCCTTGCAGACGCGGACCATGGCACGTCCGTACGGGCCGTACGAGGTACGGCACAGCGGGACCTGGTTGCAGATGGCCGCCCCGTCCACGAACCAGCCGATCACTCCGACGTCGGCGAAGGTGCGGGTGGGGTAGTTGAAGATCGAGGAGTACTTCTGACGGCCGTCGATCAGCCGCTCCGTCAGCTCCGTGCGGTCGGCGCCGAGCGTCTCGGCCGCCGAGTAGAGGTAGAGCCCGTGCCCCGCCTCGTCCTGCACCTTGGCGAAGAGGATCGCCTTGCGGCGCAGCGAGGGCGCCCGGGTGATCCACTCGCCCTCCGGCTGCATGCCGATGACCTCGGAGTGGGCGTGCTGGGCGATCTGCCGGACGAGCGTGGCCCGGTAGGCGTCGGGCATCCAGTCGCGGGGCTCGATGCGCTGGTCACGGGCGATGGTGTTCTCGAAGACGGCCTCGGGGGCGTACTGCCCCGGGGGCGCTGCGGTGGGGTTGTTCACGAGGGCGATGTCCTGTCGTGGTCGGTGGCGCGGGGTGGTCGGTGGTGGTGAGTGGTGCGGAGTGGTGAGTGGTGCGGAGTGGTGCGGAATGCTGAGTGGCCGGTTGTGGGCGTTGGGCGGGAGTGGTCAGTGGCCGCGGAAGACCGGGTCGCGGCGTTCCAGGAAGGCCGTGACGGCCTCGTGGTGGTCGCCGGTGGCGCCGAGCCGGCGCTGGACGACCGCCTCGCGTTCCAGCGCGGCCGGCAGCGTCGAGGCGCCCGCGGACCGCAGCAGCGCCTTGGTCTCCCGGTACGCGGCGGTGGGGCCGTCGGCGAGGCGACGGGCGAGGGCCAGCCCTTCGGCCGCGGCCCGGCCGTCCGGTACGACGCGGTGCACCAGCCCCCACTCCTGGGCGTCCCGCGCGGAGAAGCGGTCGCCCAGCAGCATGAGCCCGCCGGTCCGGGAGGGGCCGAGCTGACGGACGAGGGCCCGGGCGACCCCGGAGTCGGAGGCCAGCGCGAGGTTGCCGAAGGCGGTCGCGAACCGGGCGCTCTCGCCGGCCACACGCACGTCGCCGCAGAGCGCGATGCCGAGCCCCGCCCCCACGCAGGCGCCCTCCACGGCCACGACGAGCGGCACATGCAGCCCGTTCAGCTCCTTCACCAGGGGGTTGTAGTCGTTGGGGACGTTGGCGAAGGCCTTCGCCGGCGCGGTGCCGAGCAGCCGGGCGTGCTCCTTGAGGTCCTGCCCGACGCAGAAGTGCTTGCCGTGTGCCGTGAGCAGGGCCGCCCGGACGCCGCGTGCGGTGTCCGTCGTCAGGCGCCGCGCGGCCAGGAGGAGCGCGCCGCGCAGGTGCGCGTCGAGCGCGTTGCCGCTGCCGGAACCGCACATTTCGAGGACCGCGACGCCGTCGGTGACGTCGTACGTCACTCCGTACGAGCGGGCCGCCCGCGCGGCCGTGCCGCTGTCGTTCACCATCGGTAGAACCCCTGACCGGTCTTGCGGCCCAGCTCACCGCGGGCGACCTTCTCCCGCAGCAGCCGCGGCGGCACGAACCGCTCGCCGAGCGTCGTGTGCAGGTGCTCCGCGATGGCGAGCCGTACGTCGAGTCCCACCACGTCGGTGAGGCGCAGCGGGCCCATCGGGTGCCGGTAGCCGAGGCGCATGGCCGTGTCGATGGCCTCCGGGTCGGCGACCTGCTCCTCGACCATGCGGATCGCCTCAAGACCGAGGGCGAGGCCGAGGCGGCTGCTGGCGAACCCGGGTGAGTCCTTGACGACGACGTCCTGTTTGCCGAGGGCGTGTGTCCAGCGGACCGCCGCGGCCCGGGTCGCTCCGGTGGTGTCGGGGGCCAGGACCAGTTCGACGAGGGCGGAGACGGGCACGGGGTTGAAGAAGTGCATCCCCAGGAACCGCCCGGGCCTGCGCAGGGCCGCCGCGAGTTCGGTGACGGACAGGGAACTGGTGTTGCTGGCCAGCAGGCACCCCTCGTGCACGACGTCCTCGGCGGCGGCGAGCAACCCGGCCTTGAGAGCCGCGTCTTCCGGGACCGCCTCGACGACCAGGTCCGCGTCGTGGGGCAGTTCCGCGACCGAGGAGACGACGGCGACACGGTCCGCCACGTCGAGGTCCGACGGCCCTGTGAGCGTCCCGCGCTCGGCCGCCTGCCGAAGCCCCGTGGTGATCCGCTCCAGTGCGGCGGCGGCCGCCGAGCCGTCGCGTTCCACGACGACCACGCGTGATCCGGCGGCCGCGAAGGACTGGGCGATACCGGCGCCCATGCGACCGCCGCCGATCACCCCCACCACGCGGGGGGATGCTGTTGCCGAGGTCATGCCCGGCCTCCCTTCTTGTCCAGGAAGCGCGTCATGCGCTCCTCCTTGTCCGGGCTCTCGAAGAGCACCGCCTGGGCGAGGTCGTCGGCCACGGGATGGGCCCCCGGGGCGTCGGTGACGAGCTTCGTGAGCCGCAGGGCGAGCGCCGAGGAGCGGGCCATCCGGTCCAGCAGCGCGTGTGCCTCGGCGGCCAGCCGGTCCGTCGGTACGACGTCCATGACCAGCCCGCAGGCGAGTGCGGCCCGGGCGTCGAGGGTGCGTCCGGCGAGCAGGACCTGCTTGGCCACCGACTCGCCCACCAGTTCGCGCAGTCGCCAGCACGCACCGGCGGCGGCGAGGATGCCCAGGCCCGGTTCGGGGTTGCCGAAGACCGCGCCCGGCCCGGCGATCCTGAGGTCGCAGGCGTACGCCAACTCGGCACCGCCGCCCAGCGCCCAGCCCGGCACGGCGGCCACGGTGGGCAGGGGCAGCCTGCGCACCCGCTCGAACAGGCGGCTGTTGATCCCCTCCAGGGCCTCGTCCCGGCCGCGCCGCCGCAGTTCGCCGATGTCGGCACCGCCGGCGAAGACCCCGCCGTGCCCGGTGAGCAGGAGGAGCTTCGGGGCGCGCTCCAACTCGTCGCACACACGGTGCAGTTCAGCGATCATGCGGCCGTTGATGGCGTTGCGGGCGGCGGGCCGGCGCAGGGTGACGACCACCCGGTCCGTGCGCTCCTCGACCGACAGCGTCTCGTACGCCGGTTTCTCGTACGCCGGTTTCTCGTACGGCGCGTTCTCGTACGGCGCGTTCGCGTACGCCGGCGTCTCGTATGCCGGTTTGTCGCGCGTGCTCATACGCGCTCCACGAGCATGGCCACGCCCTGTCCGACCCCGACGCAGAGGGTCGCCAGGCCTCGCCGGCCGCCCTCCCGTTCCAGTCGGCCCAGCAGGGTGAGCAGGATGCGGGCGCCGGAGGCGCCCAGGGGGTGTCCGAGGGCGATGGCGCCGCCGTCGGCGTTGACGCTGTCCGGGTCGAGCTTCAGCCGGTGCGTGACCGCGAGGGCCTGGGCGGCGAAGGCCTCGTTGAGTTCGATCGCGTCGAGGTCCTCGGCCGTCCAGCCGGCCCGCTCCAGGGCCTTGGCGGTGGCCGGCACCGGGCCGAGCCCCATCAGACGGGGCTCGACCCCGGCCGAGGCGGCGGTGACGACCCGGGCCCGGGGAGTCAGCCCGTAGCGCTCCACCGCCGCCCCGCTCGCCACGACCAGGGCGGCAGCCCCGTCGGACAGCGGCGAGGAGTTGCCCGCCGTGACGATGCCGCCCGGGCGGAAGACGGTGCGCAGGCCGCTCAGCTTCTCCAACGTGGTGGTCGGACGCGGCCCTTCGTCCTCGGTCACCTCACCGTCCGCCACCGGCACCGGGACGATCTCCGGCACGAAGTGGCCCGCCGTCCGCGCGGCCAGCGCCCGACGGTGGCTGCGCAATGCGAAGGCGTCCGCCTCCAGGCGGCTGATGCGGTCCAGGGCGGCGACCTCCTCCGCGGTCTCACCCATCGACAAGGTCGTGGTCGCGGGGAAGCGCGGGTTGGTGAAGCGCCAGCCGAGTGAGGTGTCGTGGACGTCGCCGGGCCGGGACCAGGGTGTGCCCGGCTTGGCCATCACCCACGGCGCACGGGTCATCGACTCGACCCCGCCGGCCACGACCACCCCGGCCTCGCCCGCCCGTATCGACTGCGCGGCGGACGCGACGGCCGTAAGCCCCGAGGCGCACAGCCGGTTGACGGTGTATCCGGGCACGGTGTGCGGAAGTCCGGCCAGCAGTACGGCCATCCGCGCGACGTCACGGTTGTCCTCGCCGGCCTGGTTCGCGGCGCCGAGGATCACCTCGTCCACGGAGTCGGCCGGGATCCCGGCGCGGCGCACGGCCTCGCCGACGACGAGCGCGGCCAGGTCGTCGGGGCGCACGCAGGCCAGGGCACCGCCGTAACGGCCCTGCGGGGTACGGGCCCCGTCGATCAGATAGACCTCATCGGACATCGACGTGCTCCTCGGCGGGGGCGTGACGGCGGGACTGGAGGACCGAGAAGCGGCCGGTGACGAACGCCGGGTCGGTCAGGGTCGCGTTGGCGGCCGGGTTGGCCGACGTGCCGTGGAAGTCGCTGAAGGCGGCGGACTGGTTGGGGAACACGTCGCCGGTCAGGTTCTCCGACAGGTGCACCCCCGCCTCCAGAGCCGTCGCGCGCGCCGCCGTCAGCACGTCCTCGCCCCTCGCGTGGACGCAGGCCGTGAGCGCGCCGTGGCGTCGTACCGTGTCGTGCAGGACGCGCAGGGAG
Organism: Streptomyces sp. MMG1533; assembly: GCF_001279775.1. Classification (GTDB taxonomy): domain Bacteria; phylum Actinomycetota; class Actinomycetes; order Streptomycetales; family Streptomycetaceae; genus Streptomyces. Next base: position 9,300 of record NZ_LGDG01000167.1, read on the forward strand.
TGCGCGGTGCCGTCGGTGGCGATGACGAAGGCGATCGGTCCGAACCACTCGCTCGTGTAGGCCTTCTCGTCGGCCTCGGCGTCGAGCCGGGCCACCAGCGGGGTGCGGACGACGGCGTCCGGGTGGTCGGGGTGCGCCATGGCCCGCGAGGGATGGGCGGTACGGCCCAGGGCTTGGGCCTCCTCCAGACGCGCGAGGACTCCGCCGTTCACGATCGCGCCGAGGGTGGCGGCGGCACGGGCCGGGTCGCTCAGGAGGTCGTCCAGCGCGGAGCCCAGGTCGGCGGCGAACTCGTCGGCCGTACGCGTCCCTTGGTCGGTGGGGAACCCGTCGCGGGGCACCAGGATGTTCTGCGGGGTGGTGCACATCTGCCCGCTGTAGAGCGACAGCGAGAACGCGAGGTTGCGCAGCAGCCCGGCGTAGTCGTCCGTGGAGTCCACGACGACGGTGTTGAGGCCCGCCTTCTCCGTGTGCACGACGGCCTGGCGGGCGTTGGTCTCCAGCCAGTCGCCGAACTCGCTGGAACCGGTGAAGTCCACGATCCGCACGTCGGGGTGGGTGGCCAGGGCGGGAGCGGTGCGCTCCTCGGGGCGCGAGGCGGCCAGCAGCACCACGTCCGGGTCGAAACCGGCCTCGGCCAGCACCTGGCGGGCGATGCGCACGGTGATCGCCAGCGGCAGCACGGCCCGCCGGTGCGGCTTGACGATCACCGGGTTGCCCGTGACCAGGCTCGCGAAGAAGCCCGGATAGCCGTTCCAGGTGGGGAAGGTGTTGCAGGCGACGAGCACGGCCACGCCCCGGCCGACCGGGGTGTAGGTCTTGTCCACGACCAGCGGTCCGCCCCGGCGCCGGGGCTTGCTCCAGCGGGCGGTGGCCGGATGGCGCCGCTGCGCCTCCCACGCGTACGCCACCGCTTCAAGGCCGCGGTCCTGGGCGTGCGGGCCGCCCGCCTGGAAGGCCATCACGAAGGGCTGGCCGGTGGTGTGCTGGACGGCGTGCGCGATCTCGAAGCTCGCCGCGTTGAGGCGGGCCAGGATCTCGGCCGCCACCCCGGCCCGGACGTCGGGGCTCGCCGAACGCCACGCGGCGGCCGCGGACTTGGCCGTCGCCACCGCGACCTCGGGCACCAGATGCGGGTAGCTGATGCCGAGGGAAAAGCCGTACGGCGACACCTCCACCGCGGGGACCGTGCCGGTGGTGGGATGCCCGTCGAGCGGGAAGGGACGGTCGAGGAGGGCACGGAAGGCCGCCTCGCCCGCCTCGGGTGTTCCGGCTCCGTACGCGGAGGCGCTCGGTGCTTCCGGGTACGGCGTCCAGTAGCCGCGGTCGACCGTGCGGGCCACCGCTTGGTCGAGCAGGTCCGCGTGGCGGGCGTAGAAGTCGGGATGCTGGTCGGGGGACATGAGAACTCCAGGCCGAACGTTCGGTCGGTTGGTGGGTGCAGTGCGCCCAGGTGCGGGGGAGGGGAAGGCAGGTCGGGTCAGGCGTCGGCGAGCAGGATCGCCGGGCGTTCCACGCAGTCGGCCACGTAGCGCAGGAAGCCGCCGGCCACACCGCCGTCGCAGACCCGGTGGTCGAAGCTGAGCGACAGCTGCGTGACCTTGCGGACCGTGAGCGCGCCGTCCACCACCCAGGGTTTGTCCACGATGCGGCCGACGCCGAGGAGCGCCGCCTCCGGGTGGTTGATGATGGGCGTGGAGCCGTCGACGCCGAACACGCCGTAGTTGTTGAGGGTGAAGGTGCCCCCGGTCAGCCGGTCGGGCGGCAGGCTTCCGGTTCGGGCCAGTTCGGTCAACCGGGTGAGCTCGGCGGCCAGTTGGACCGTCGTGAGCCGGTGGGCGTCGCGGACGACGGGGACGACGAGCCCGCGCTCGGTCTGGGCGGCGAAGCCCAGGTGGACCTCGTCGAAGCGCAGGATCTCCCGCCGTTCGGTGTCGACGGCCGAGTTCAGCTCGGGGTAGCGGCGCAGACCGGCGACACAGATCCGGGCGAACAGGGCCAACAGCCCGACGCGGCGGCCGGGTTCGGCGGCCTCCAGCGCCTTCTTGGCCTGGAGCAGTCCGGTCGCGTCCACGTCGACCCAGGTCGTGGCGTCGGGGATCTCGGTCCGGCTGCGCGAGAGCTTGTCCGCGACTGCCTTGCGGACACCGCGGAGTGGGATGCGGACGGGGCTTTCCGAGACGGGTTCCGGCTGGGGGACCGCCGCGGGTTCGGTCGTGGTCGGTGAGGTCTGGGCGACGGCCCGTTCCACATCCCGTCGCAGGACGACCCCGGCGGGACCGGACGGCGCCAGCGCCGTGAGATCGATCCCGTGGTCCCGGGCCATCCTGCGCACGAGGGGCGAGATGACCCGGGGGGCGTGCGGCTCGATCGCCGGCGCCGCCTCGGCCACCGGCCCGGCGGGCCCCGCAGCGGCCCCAGTGCGTCGGCGGCGACGGCGCGGTGCCGGTTCGTGCCCGGTGCCGTAGCCGATCAGCACGTTGCCCGATCCGGCCTGCTCCTCCTCGCGATACCGCTCGGCGGAGGCGTCGAAGGCGGCGTCGGCGTCGGCGGCGTCGGCGGGTTCCGGTGCGGGCACCCCCGCCCCCACCGTGATCAGCGGTTCCCCCACTCCCAGCGCCGTGCCCGCCTCCGCGTGCAGCCGCAGCACCGTGCCCGCGTACGGCACCGGCACCTCGACCGCGGCCTTGGCGGTCTCCACCTCGACCACGATCTGGTCGATCGTCACGGTGTCGCCGACAGCGACCTTCCACTCGACGATCTCCGCGTCGGTCAGCCCCTCGCCGAGGTCGGGGAGCCGGAACAGCTGCTCTTGCAGCGTCGCGGTGGTCATGCGACCGCTCCCTTCAACAGATGCCGGGTGTCGGGCTCGTCGGAGAACTGCAGGCGGTCGACGGCGTCGAGGATCCGGTCGACGCCGGGCAGATGCGCGTGCTCCAGCTTCGGCGGCGGGTACGGGATGTCGAAGCCGGACACCCGCAGTACGGGCGCGGCGAGCGAGTGGAAGCAGCGCTCCTGCACCCGGGCGGCGATCTCCGCGCCGACCCCGGCGAAGCCCTGGGCCTCCTGCACGACCACGCAGCGCCCGGTCCTGCGGACCGACTCCGTGACGGTCTCGTCGTCGAAGGGCACCAGCGTGCGCAGGTCCACGACCTCCAGCTCGATCCCGTCCTCGGCGGCTGCCTCGGCAGCGGCCAGCGCCACCGGGACCGAGGGGCCGTACGCGACGACGGTGGCGTCACGCCCCGCGCGCCGGATCGCCGCCCGTCCGAACGGCAGCGCCCCGCGCGTCTCAAGGTCGGTGTCCTCGCGCGACCAGTACAGCTTCTTCGGCTCCAGGAAGACCACCGGGTCGGGGTCGGCCACAGCGTCCCGCAGCAGCCAGTACGCGTCCTCTGCCGTGGCCGGGGTGACGACCTTGAGGCCCGGCGTGTGCGCGTAGTACGCCTCGCTGGAGTCGCAGTGGTGCTCGACTCCACCGATCCCACCCGCGTAAGGGATGCGGATCACCATCGGCAGACCGATCCGGCCGCGGGTGCGGTTGCGCAGCTTGGCGACGTGCGAGGCGATCTGCTCGAACGCCGGGTAGGCGAATGCGTCGAACTGCATCTCCACCACGGGACGGAAGCCGCCCATCGCCATGCCGACCGCGAGCCCGACGATGCCGGCCTCGGCCAGGGGGGTGTCGAAGCAGCGCTGCTCGCCGAAGTCGCGGGTCAGCCCGTCGGTGATGCGGAACACGCCGCCGAGCGGACCGACGTCCTCGCCGAAGACGAGGACCCGTTCGTCCTCGCGCAGCGCGTCGCGCAGTGCGCTGTTGAGCGCTTGCGCCATCGTGACCTTGGCCATGGTCGTCAGTCCTCCTGGGACGGGGCGGATTCGGCGAGCTCGGCGGCCAACTGGGCACGCTGCTCGCGCAGTTGTGGGGTGGGTTCGGCATAGACGTGGTCGAACAGCTCCAGCGGGTCCAGTACGGAGTCCGCGTTCATTCCGGCGCGCACCCGCGCCGCCAGCTCCTCGGCCTCTTCCCGCAGCGCCGCCACGTCCTCGTCGGTGAGCGCGCCGCGCGAGCGCAGGTAGGTCTCCAGGCGCTCGACCGGGTCGGCCTCCCGCCACTGGTCGACCTCGTCGTCCTCCCGGTAGCGGGTGGCGTCGTCGGCGTTGGTGTGCGCGTCCATGCGGTAGGTGTGCGCCTCGACCAGGACGGGACCGTGACCCGCCCGGGCATGCTCGACGGCCGAGGTCAGCACCGCCAGCACGGCGACCAGGTCGTTGCCGTCCACCTGCTCCGAGCGCACGCCGTAGCCGATGCCCTTGTACGCGAGTGCGGGTGCCGCGGTCTGCCGGGCCAGCGGCACGGAGATCGCGTACTTGTTGTTCTGGACGAAGAAGACGACCGGGGCGCGGAAGACGGCCGCGAAGTTCAGCGCCTCGTGGAAGTCCCCCTCGCTGGTGGCGCCGTCGCCGACGAGGGCCATGGCCACGCCGTCCCCGCCGGCGCGGCGCAGGGACTCGGCCATGCCGGTCGCGTGCAGCACCTGGGTGGCCAGCGGGGTGCACTGGGGGGCGACACGGGTGGCGGCGGGGTCGTAGCCGCAGTGCCAGTCGCCGCGCAGCAGCGTCAGCACCTCGACCGGGTCGATGCCACGGGTCACCAGGGCGACGGAGTCGCGGTAGGTGGGGAACAGCCAGTCGTCCGGGCGCAGCGCGAGCACGGCGGCGATCTGGCAGGCCTCCTGGCCGCGGCTGGACGGGTAGACCGCGAGGCGGCCCTGCTTGGTGAGGGCGGTCGCCTGGGTGTCGAACCGGCGGCCCAGGACCATGCGCCGCCAGGCCTCGAGCAGGATCTCGACCTCAGGCTCGGTGTAGTCGGCCGGCTGCTTCGCGACCGGTGTGCCGTCCTCGGCCACGAACCGCACCGGCGTCAGGGACGGCAGGAGGCCCTGGACCGTCTGGCGGAGGCTCTTCACAGACATGCAGGGCACTCGCTTTCTCTGGACACTTGACAGGAGAATGGTGGCCATAGCGGAATAAGTGTTCAATAGCTCGGAAGAACCGGCGACGAACTGCCGAATCGTAGGGTCTGGGAGGCCAAAGTGTCCGAGGAAACCCCGCTGCCGGGGGCAGTGGCCGGACGAACTGCCGTCCCACTCGACGACATCGACCGGCAGATCCTGAGCCGGCTCCTCAAGGACGGCCGGATCTCGGTCCGGGCTCTCGCCGAGCAGGTGCACATCTCCCGGGCCAACGCCTACACGCGCATCGGCAGGCTCGTGGCCGAGGACGTCATCACGGGCTTCACCGCACAGCTCAACGCCCAGCGGGCGGGCCTGGGCACGAGTGCCTACGTGACACTGGGCATCGACCAGAACGCCTGGCGCGACATCTCGCGCGAGCTGCGTGAGATCCCCTACGTGGAGCACGTCGCCCTCGTCACGGGCGACCTCGACGTGCTGGTGCTGGTGCGGGCGCCGGACAACCTGGCGCTGCGCAAGGTGGTGCTGGAGAGCATCCAGGCGGTGCCGGGCGTGCGCTCCACCCGCACCTGGCTCGTCTTCGACGAGGTGCGGGGGCGCGGCGCCACCTGGACCGAGTGAGCGCGGCCGGTACGGCCACACGTCTCATACGTCTCGCATCACTCACACGTCTCACACGTCCCACTCGCGTCACACGTCGATCAGCTCGGCGGTCAGGCCGGGGCCCGGCGCGGGAACCACGAGCGGCTCCGGCTCCGGCCCCGGCACGGGGACAGGATCCGTCGACGGGGCGTGCCGCCGGGAACGCACCACGCGGAACCGTCCGGTGACGAAGTGGGCGCCCGCGTCCGGCAGTTCGGCGAGGGCCGAGGACGGGTCGGCGGGCAGGTCGTCGAGGTTCTCCACCAGATGCACCCCGGCGTCCAGCGCCGCCGCCGAGGCCGCCGCCAGCACCAGCGGGTCGGTGGAGTACACCGAGGCGTAGAGCGCGCCGTGCCGCGCCACCGTGCGGCGCAGGAGCGCCAGGCCGTGCGAGGTCGAGTCGGTGCCCACCAGGAAGGTCACCGGCCCGGGCCACTCGCGCGTGTAGACCCGCTCGTCCGAGGCGCGCAGCCGAACCAGCAGCGGACTGCGCAGGTCGGCGTACGGGTGGTCGGGATGGGCCACGGGCCCGGACGCGTGCAGTACCGGGCCGCACCGCGCGGCCTCCGTCAGAGCACCGCGCACCTCGTCGGCGGTGACCGCGCCCAGCACCCTTGCCGCGCGGGCGGGATGCCCGAGCAGCCGGTCCACGGCGTCGCCGAGGTCGGCCCCGAGGTCCCGCAGCGTCTTGTGCCCCTGGTCGGTGCTGAAGCCCCGCTCCGGTACCAGGATGTTCTGCGGCGTGGTGCGCACCGTGCCGTTGCCCCGGCACGAGGAGAGGGCGAGACCCCGTACCAGGCCCAGGTAGTCGTCGGTCGAGTCCACGACCACGGTGTTCAGGCCGGTCCGGTTGGCGAACACGGCGGCCTGGCGGGCGTGTTGCTCCAGCCAGTCGGCGAAGCGCGCCGAGCCTGTGAAGTCGACGATGCGCACCGCCGGGTCCGTGGCCAGCCGCCGGTGTATCTGCCGCTCCGGTTCCGCCACGGCCAGGGCCACGAGGTCGGGGGAGTGACCGGCCTGAGCCAGCACCTGCCGGGCGACCCGCACCGTGATCGCCAGCGGCAGTACCGAGCGCGGGTGCGGAGCCACGACGACCGGGTTGCCGGTCACCAGGCTGGCGAACAGGCCCGGATAGCCGTTCCAGAGCGGGAAGTCGGGACAGCCGACGAGCAGTGACACCCCACGGGGCACCAGGGTGCAGGTGCCCCGCAGCGCGCGCGGCGGTCCACCGCGTTCGGCGCTCTCCCAGTGCAGGTCGGCCGGGACACGTTCCGACTCGGCGAAGGCCTGGGCCACCGCCTCCAGGGCACGGTCCTGGGCGTGCGGCCCGGCGGCGCGGAGGGCCACTTGGAGGGGCTGGCCGGTGGTGTGGTGCACCGCGAGGGCCAGTTCGTGGCTGCGGGTGTTGAGCCGGCGCAGGATCTCCACGGCGATCCCGGCGCGCTGGTACGGCCCGGCCGCCCGCCAGCCGGCCGCCGCCCGCCCGGCCGCCGCGACCAGCTCCGCGGGATCGCAGCGCGGGTAGGCGACGGCCGGACCGACGCCGTAGGGCGACGACTCCGTGCGCACAAGACCCGTCTCGCCGGGCTGGCCCAGGTCGAAGGGCCGTCCCAGCAGCGAGCGGAACACCTTTCCCGCGGTGCGGGTCGACCTCATGCCCGCGTCGGCCGCGTCCTGGCCGGTCGCCTCCGTGAAGGGGCGGCGGCATTCACCGGCGGCGATCGCGCGAACCACGCTCTGGAGCAGCTCGCGGTGCCGTTCGTAGGGACCGGAGCCCATGGCCGTCAGCCTCTCCAGCTCGCCGCGAGTGCGAGCAGGGCGTCGTTCTCCTCCGGCAGCCCGATCGTCACCCGCACGCCCTCGCCGGGGAACGGACGGACCACGACCTTCCCGTCCAGGCAGTGCAGGGCGAAGTCCCCGCTGTCCTTGCCGAGCGGCAGCCAGACGAAGTTGGACTGGGAGTCCGGCACGTCGTGGCCCAGCGCCCGCAACCGCCCGGCGACACGGTCGCGTTCGGCGACCGTGCGGGCAGCACGGCGGGCGACCTCCGCGCCCTCGCCGAGGGCGACGACGGCGGCCCGCTGAGCGAGGGCGCTGACGCTGAACGGCACCTGCGTGCGGCGCACGTGCGCGGCGATCCCGGGCGGCGCGACGCAGTAGCCCACGCGCAGTCCCGCCAGTCCGTACGCCTTCGAGAAGGTCCGCAGCACCGCCACGTTCGGCCGGTCCCCGAGAAGGGCGAGGCCGTCGGGGACCCGGGCGGGATCGGCGTACTCCCGGTACGCCTCGTCGACGACGATCAGCACGTCCCGCGGCACCCGGTCCGCGAAGTCGGTCAGGGCCTGCGCACCGACCGCCGTGGAGGTCGGGTTGTTGGGATTGCAGACGAAGACCAGCCGGGTCCGGGCGGTGATCGCCGCGGCCATGGCGTCGAGGTCGAGGGCGTGGTCACGCAGGGGCACCCGCACCGCCGTACCGCCCGCGACGGCGGTGAGGATCGGGTACGCCTCGAACGAGCGCCAGCCGAACACGACCTCGTCACCGGGCCCGACGACCGTGTGCAGCAACTGCCCGCACACCTCGGAGGAGCCGGCGCCCACCGCGATCCGGTCCGGCTCGACCCCGTGGTGCGCCGCCAGGGTCTCGACGAGCGAGGCGGCGTGCAGATCGGGGTACCGCGACACGCCGCCGGCGGCCTCCGCGAGGGTTTCGGCCACCCCCGGCAGCAGGCCGTGCGGGGATTCGTTGCTGGCCAGCACTATGGCCCCGGGCAGTTTGCGGCCCGGGACGTAGGCGGGCAGCTGGGACAGGGAGGCACGGACACGCACCATGCTGGACTCGCTTCTGCAGCGCTGGGGCCCGAGGCATCGCCGTCGGGCACTTGACAGGCAAATCGTGAAGAGAGGACGACAGGCGCTCAACTGTTTGGGAAATTCGGCTACGAATCGCCGAAATCGATGCAGCTGATCGGCAAACCGTCTTCCGACGAGCCCTGCGGGACCTTTGGTACGAGACGGACGGCACGCCCTCTGCCGGGCGTCGGGTCGCCTTCTTGATCACGGGACGGACACAGCGGGCCGTCGGCGTCCCCGCCACGCGCGAGGCCCCAGCAGACTGCTGGCCGCCCGGGCGGCGCGATGTCCGCGGCCCGTCCCGTTCAGATCGAGGGAGACCATGCACAGCACCCAGACCCGCCTCCGCCACGGAGCCCTGACGGCGTGCGCGGCGGCTCTCGCGTTGCTCGCGGCCGGCTGCTCTCAGGCGTCCGCGGGCGCGCAGACCGGCGGCTGCCGCGACGACGGCCACTGGTCGGGACGGGAGCAGGCCGCGTGGCTGCGGACCGCGGTGGCCTTCCGGACCGAAGGGGCCGGCCCTTCGTACGAGGACGCGTCGGTCGTCGTCCGCGCACAGCACAAGGGCGATGCCCGGGTGCTGTGCCAACCGCTCACGGTGCAGGTCGAGTTCTGGACCCTCACGGCCACGGCGACGGGAACGGAGATGTCGTCCGTCATGCGCTATCGGCTGTCCACGGACGGAAACAGGACCCGCACCGTCGGTTTCCCACCCGGCCTTCCCACCGGACAGGAGGGCACCTGCACCCGGATCCTTGCGGCAGCGTACGCGGGCGCGCCCCTGAGCGGTCGGGAACTGCCGCGAACAACACGGGACTTGGGCATCGCCGGGGACAAGGACGTGCGGTTCGGGACGGAGCGGGTCGGTGCGTACCGGTTGCTCCGGCCGCAGGATCCCACCGTGTGCACCACGGACCGGCCATCGGCCGAGCCCGCACCCACCAGGTCGACGACCTGGGACATCTACCATCCGTGACGCGGTCACGCCCTGGTGGCCGGCCGCAACCAACCTCAGGCGCGCGGCGTGTGATGCGGTGGGACGGCTTTCGCCTGACCGCGAACGGAAGTCGAGGGGGACCCGATGGCGCAGGGGCGGACCGGGGACGTGACGTCGGGGACGAGACCGGGCGCGCGGCGGATCAGGACAGTGGGAGCCCAGGCGACGCGCTGGGTGTTCCGCCTCGTCATGGCCGCCCTGATCCTGCTGCTCGCCGTGCGCACCTACGCAGAGACGGGCGTCGCGCTCGCACGGTCGAACGGGTCGCTGCGCACGGCCGAGGCCACCGTCACGGAACTGAGGTCCCACACGGAGTCGGGGAGCGACGGCGGAGGACAGGACGGCGGCAGCGGCGACTGGTTCGTTGACACCGAGTACACGATCGAACTGCGCGTCGGCGACGAGCTGAAGACCGCGGACGGCGTCCCGGACGATTCCGCGTACGAGCTCCGGGAGGGGCAGCGGGTCGAGGCGAGCCTGTGGCACGGGCGAGTCGTGGAGATCGACGGGCGCGACGTGTGGCCCGGCCGGCACCCCGGAGGGTGGGACATCACGCTGTTCGCGCTGTACCCGTTGACCATGGGGTATCTGATCGCCCTCGCCGTGGCCGCCGCCGCGTACCTGGCCGGCCTCGGCGGCCGGGTGCGGCTGGAGCGGCAGGACCGGTCCGGGCCCTGGGCGTTCGGGTTCGTCGTCGGGGTGGCGGCGATCTTCGTGCTGATCGTGTGCGCGGCTTTCGGGAACAGCATCGCGTACTGGCCGCTCGTTCCCGTCGGCGCCGGAACCGCGGCCGCGATGTCGGGGCTGAGGGGGGCGCTCCGGCGGGCCCGGGCCACCCGCGTCGCGGACACACCCGGCGGGAGCACGGCGGCCCGGGTCTGAGAGCCGGGGCTCAGCTGCCCTGGATAATCACGCGAACGCGGTGGGGAACGGAGATGCGATGGTGCCGTCGTTGGACCGGTCGGCGACGATGCTCGTCGGCAGATCCGAGGAACTGAAGCGGCTCGACTCGGTGATCGGCAGCCTGGGACAGGGCGGCGTTCCCGCTGTGGTCGACATCGCCGCAGACGCCGGTATGGGGAAGAGCCGGCTGCTGAGCGAGATCTGTGCGCGGGCTCGGCGGCGTGGGCCGGCCGTGCTGCGCGGCAGGGCCACGGAGTACGAGCGGCACACTCCGTTCCAGACGTTCACGGACGCGTTCGCCGACGTCGATCGTGCCTTTCTCGACTCGGACGAGGTGCCCGACGCGGCGGCACCGGTGCTGCGCGGCACGGACCGTGTACAGGGCGCCGCGCCGGGCACGGGCAACCGCGACCGGTTCGGCCTCTATCGTGCCGTGGCGGAAGTGCTGACCAGCCTCGCGGAGCGGAGCGGGCTGGTGATGGTGCTGGACGACCTGCACTGGGCGGATCCCGCGTCCTTGGAGTTGCTGGACCACTTGATCCGGCACCCGGTGAGTGACCGGGTGCTGCTGGTCGTGGCCCGTCGAGCACGGCAGACGCCGCACTCTCTCGCCGCCGCTCTGGCACGCGGCGTCGACAGCGGAGCCGTGCTGCCCATGGCACTGAGGCCGCTGCCCGAGCAGGACTCGATCGATGCGCTGGCCTCCGACCTGCCACCGGGCGACGCGAAGGAGATCTATGCATCCAGCGAGGGCAACCCGCTGTACCTCCTCGCCCTTCTGCATGCCCGCCGTCATGGGGTGTCGTCGCGCGGCACCACCGTCCGGGCCCACGACGGCACGGTGTCCGGGGTGCCGAGCGGACTGGGATCCCTGTTGCTGGACGAACTGACCGCGTTGACCGCGGCAGAGCGCCGCACCGTCGAGGCAGTGGCGGTCCTCGGCGACCACGCCACGCCGGTGATGCTGCGCCTGACGACCGGGCCCACCACAGCGGAGGAACTCGACGACTGCATCGGTGCACTGGCGCGGCGCGATCTGCTGCGCAGGGGGTCCGACGGCCGCTTGACCCTGCGTCACCCGCTGCTGCGGGCACTGGTCTACGAGAACACGGCGGCACCGCGCCGCGCCGAGATCCACCGCGGTGCGGCGGACGCACTGGCGCGGGCGGGAGCCTCCGCCGCCGAGCGGGCCCATCACGTCGAGAGGTCGCTGGTCGGCTGGGATCCGGCGGCGGCGGCCGTGTTGAGCGAGGCGGCCGCCCAGTTCACCCACACGGCACCCGCGACCGCCGCCCATCTGCTGGACGTGGTCCTCCGGCTCATGCCGCACACGCCCGCCCACGCACGGCGGCGTGGAGAGTTGACGCTGGCCCGCGCCAGAGCCCTGGGTGTGGGCGGCAGCCTTCGGGAGAGCCGCGATCTGCTCCACACGCTGATCGGTGGCTCCGGTCAGGACGACGCATCGCTGCGCGGGGACGCTATCGCGCTGTGCGCCATGATGGAACGACACCTGGGGCACTCCCCGGAAGCGATCGCCCTCCTGCAGCGGGAACTGGTCCGCACTCCCGGTCCCGAGCCCCGTCAGGCGGTCTCCCTGGGACTCGCGCTGGGCATGGCCGCTCTGAACACCGTCTCCTACCCGGACGTACGCGACGACATCGGGCGGACGCTCTCGGTGGCCCGCGCCAACGGTGACCTCATGGGGGAGTTGGGGGCCCTGGCGCTGGGATCGTTGGGGGAGGCCTACGAAGGCGAGACGGCTGCGGCTCGCCGCCTCGCCGATGCCGCCGCCGGGCTCGCCGACGGTCTGACCGACCCCAGCCTCACGGAACTGTGCGAGTCGCTGGTGTGGCTGGCCTGGGCGGAAGCTCTACTGGAGCGCTATGCCGACGCGGAACGCCACGCCGACCGGGGGCTGGACATCGCCCGCCGCAGTGGCCAGGTCCACGTCCTGCCGCACCTGCTGAGCAGCCAGGCGTTCGTGCGCCTCAACACCTGCCGGCTGCCGTCCGCACTGGAGTCGGCCGAGGAGGCGGAAGCCGTCGCACGAGCCATCGGCAGCGGCGATCTCCTGGCCTTCACCCTGTGCTTCAAGGCGCTGATCCTGCTCCCGCACCGCCCCCTGGGCGACACCAGGGCCTTGCTGACCGCCGAGGAGGCCGTGGCCGCGGCCGGCGCAAGCCGCCACTGGTGGGCGTCGTTGGCCAGCTGCGTGCTCGGTCACACGGCGCTCGTGGGCGGCGACCCGCACCGCGCGCAGGACGCCATTCTGAGGGCGGGCGGTCCCGAACTACTGGGGCTGCAACCCTCCATACGCCCGGGCCAGCTGGACACCCTGGTCAGCACCGCCCTCGCGATCGGCGACGTCGAGCAGGCCGCGCGCTGGGCCGCACGAGCCGTCGAGGAAGCAGACCGGATGGGGCTGCACGGTCAGCGCGGGGCGGCACTGCGCGCCGAGGCGGCGCTCGCCCAGCACCACGGTGATGCCCGATCGGCCGCAGACCTCTTCGAGCGTGCCGCGCAGGCGTACGCACCCTCCGGCGCGAGGCTCTGGGAGGCGTACTCCCTGCTGCTGGCGAGCGTCCAGGCGCAGGCCGCGGGCGACGTTCCACGCGCCGTCGCCATGTGGGAGCAGGCCCGCCGTATCGCCGACGACGGCGGCGCGCGTCTGCTGTCCGGCCTGGCCGCGCTCGTGCGTCCCCAAGCCGAGGAGGCCCCCCTCGCTCCCACGGAACTCGACCAACTGACCGCACGTGAACGGGAGATCGCCGAACTCGTCGCCGAAGGACTGAGCAACCAGGCCATCGCGACGAAGCTGTACCTCAGCCGCCGTACGGTCGAAACCCACCTGTCGGCGATCTACCGGAAGACCTCCGTGTCGTCCCGCTCGGCGCTGGCGGGCCTCATGACGCGCACGGTCCTGGACCGGCGCGCGCGTGGACAATGAAACTCAGGCCGTGGCGTCCCGGTAGTCGCCGAGACAGCGGAAGGCGCCCCCGGTCGCCCGGAACAGGTACATCGCGTCCGCGTACCGGTAGGTGGACGAGTCGTAGCGCAGCCGTTTGGTGATCCCCCGGTAGTCGGTCTCGCGCAACCGGCCCATGATCGCGCCCCGTTCCGCGCGCGACGCGCCAAGGGCCGTCATGGCGCGGGCCACGAAGAGCGTCGCGTCGTAGGCCTCGGCGGAGTACCAGGGTGGGGCGGTGTGGAAGCGTGCGCGGTAGGCGGCGACGAACGACTTCGCTGCCGTCACCCGGGTCGGATCGAGGAAGGCGGTGGTGAACACCCAGCCCTCGGCGGCGTCGCCCGCCGAGGCGAGGAAGCGGGGGTCGACGGCGCGTTGACCGGCCAGCCGCGCACCGGAGTAGTCGGCCGAGCGCAGCGCCCGGGCCAGCCGCGCGGCCCGCGCGTACCCGCCGCCGAACACCACCGCGTCCGCTCCCGCATCCGTCACCGACTCCGCGAGAGCACGGAAGTCGTCGTCCGTGTCGTCCTCGGCGGCGAGGGTGCGCCGGACCGTGGTGCGCTGCGCGGACTGGACGGCCTCGTCGACGCCGGCGCACAGACGCCAGCTGAAGTCGCCCTCGGCGGCATCGTCGATCAGCACCGTCCTGCGGGCCCCGGCGGTGCGGACGAGGTACGCGACGACCGGCGCCGCCAGGGTCGCGTCATCGGGGCGGGTGGGCGCGTACACCCGGTACTTGGTGGGGTTCACCTCGTTCAGTCCTACCGACACGGTGACCATCGGGAGCCGTGCCTGCTGGTAGAGGCCGAGGGTGGCCTTGGCGCAGGCGTCGGTGGTCGGCCCGAGCACCGCGCGGACCCGGTCGTCGGCCACCAGCCGCCGGGCGACCTGCCGCGCCCGGGTCGCGCTGCCTTCGTCGTCGTGTACCTGGAGCGCCAGGTCGAAGCCGCGCCCGGCGCGGGAGTTGAGGTGGTCGAGGGCGAGCCGGACGCCGTTCTCCTGGGCGCGGCCCGTCGTACGGCCGCTGCCGCTCAGATCGGCGTGCAGGGCGACCACCAGGCGCGGGATCCGGATTCCGCTTCCCTGGGCCGAGGTGCGGCCGGGACGGTTCGCCGTCCACCACGCTGCCGTTCCGCCGGCCGCCAGGACCCCGGTGGCCGAGCCCAGTACCAGGAAGCGGCGGCGCGTGGCACCTCCCGAGCCGACGGCCGTCTCGTCGCCGGGCGCCGCGTCGGCCACCGTCGTCCCGGACGCTCCGGACACCTCGGTCGCGTCGACGGCGGGCAGGGCGAGCACCGCGGCCGAACGCCGTGCGATCAGCCGGGTCAGGGACTCCGGCAGCCAGCCGCCTCCCTCGCCCTCGCCCTCGCCCGTAGCGTCCAGGGCCCGCCGTACCTCGGCCACCGTCGGCCGGGAGCCGGGCTCCTTCGCCAGGCACCCCCGCAGCAGCGGCAGCAACGGCCCCGGTACGCCGTCCAGGGCCGGCTCGTCATGGACCGTGCGCAGCAGCATCTCGGCCGCGGAGCCCCCGCCGAAGGGGCGCTCGCCCGTCACGGCGTACGCCAGCAGACAGCCGAGCGAGAAGACGTCACTGGCCGGCCCGATCTCCCGGCCCCTTCCCTGGGCCTGTTCGGGGGACAGGAAGCCGGGGGAGCCGACGATCATCCCGCTGGCGGTGAGCGCGGTGTCCTCCGGCATCCGGGCGATACCGAAGTCGATCATCCGGGGTCCGTCGACCGCGAGCAGCACATTGCCGGGCTTGACGTCCCGGTGCACCAGCCCCGTCCCGTGCACCGCGTCCAGCGCCTCGGCCAGCCGTGTGCCCAGGACGCGGACGGTCCCGTACGGCAGCGGGCCGCACTCCTCCACCGCCTCCCCCAGTGCGGGCCCCGGCACGAACGCCGTGGCGAGCCACGGAGACTCCGCGTCCGGGTCCGCGTCGAGCAGCGGCACCACCCAGGGGTTGGCGACCCGGCCCGCCGTCTCCACCTCACGCCGGAAACGGGCCCTGAAGCCCGCGTCGTCCGAGTGCGCCGCGCGGATCACCTTCACCGCGGCGAGTGCGCCTCCGGGGGAGCGGGCCAGGTACACCACGCCCATGCCGCCCGCGCCCAGCCGGCGCAGCAACCGATATCCCGCGATCCTGGCCGGGTCGGCGCCGCGCAACGGCTCCATCAGCGCCGCCCCGTCGGGTGACCCCCTGGGACGCAGAGCCCCATCAGGTGGACACCTGGTAGGGCGCCACGCCCTGGTACGCGAACCGGCCGCCGTCGACCTTCCACAGGTAGACCCCGCTTCCGTCGACGACCAGGGTCCCGGTCGTCTTGTCGAACGCGAGGTTCCTGGCGATCCCCTTGTACGTGGCCGAGCGCAGCGCCGTCGTCAGGTTCTGCCGGGTGCGGCGCCCGGCGGTCAGCGAACGCAGAGTCCTCAAGGCGAGTTGCGCCACGTCGTACGTCTCGACGGCGTACCGCTCGGGCTCCGCGTCGAAACGCTTGCGGTAAGCGGCCCTGAACGCCTTCGCCTCGGGCGCCACGGTGGCGTCCATGACCGGGGCGAGGATCGCCCAGCCGTCGGCCGCGTCCCCCGCGGCGGACAGGAACCGGGCGTCGAGCACCCCCTGGGCGGCGGCCCTGGCCCCCGGGAAGTCACGGCTGCTCAGTTCCCGGGCCAGCAGCGCGGCCCGGTCGTGGTGACCGGCGAAGACCACGGAGTCCGCGCCGCCGTCGAGCAGGGCGTCCAGGGTCGGCCCGAAGTCGGTGCGCAGGGCGCTGACCACCTTCGGCACGGCTGGCTGCCGGGCGTCCCGCAGGATCTTGGCGAGGGTGCTGCTGATCTCCCAGGCGTACGCGTCCGCCGCCCGGTCGTCGACGATCCCGACCGTGCGCGACTTCGCGGTGCCGCGCAGGTACGCGTCGAGGTAGAACGGCAGGATCGTGTCCGTCACCCGGGCGTGCAGGAAGGAGCGGCTGCCCATCACCCCCAGCACGGTGGCGCCGGGCGACACCGCGATCAGGGGCAGCGAGGCGGCGTCGTACGTCGCCAGCGAGGCCAGAGCGGTGGCGTCCGTGGTGGGACCGACCACGGCCAGCACGGAGCGGTCGGCGACGAGTTTCTTGGCCGCTTCGGTTGCCCGGGCCGGATCGCCGCCGTCGTCCACCGTCTTCACGGCGAGTGTGAAGGGCTTGTTCGCACGGGAGTTGAACTCGTCGACCGCGAGCCGCAGCCCCCGCTCCTGAGCCCGGCCGATCGTCTTCTGATCGCCGCTCAGGTCGGCGTGCAGACCGAGGGTGTGCACGGGAGCGGTGGCCGTCGGGGTGGGGTCGTCGTTCTCGCCGTCACGGGTGAGCGCCGCCCACGCGGCCAGTCCGCCCCCGGCCGTGACAACCGCCGCGCCTCCGGTCAGGAGGAGGAAACGGCGTCTGCCGACGGCACGGGGCGCAGCCTGGGCTGCTGCGGTGTCCGTCGGAGCGGGGCCGGCGGACGCGGGGTCGACCTCGGTGTCGTCGATGGAGGGCAGCGCGAGCCCGGCGGCCGACCGTTCCGCGATCAGCCTGACCAACGGCTCGGGCAGCCAGGCCCCGTCGCCGGAGTCCGGCTCCTGCTCGTCGGGGTCCCGCTCATGCTCGTCGGGGTCCCGTTCCTCTTCGCCGGTGATCCCGGGCTCGGGCGCTGGAGGACCTGGCGACATCAGGGCCTCACGGGGGTCGGGAGGCGAGGCGGGCGACGAGGGCGTGGCGGCCGTGAGGGCCTCGGACAGCGTCTCGGCCGTGGGCCGCAGCTGCGGGTCCTTCTCCAGACAGCCGGCCACCAGTTCGGCGAGGCTTTCCGGTACACCCTCCAGGTCCGGCGCGTCGTGCACCGCGCGGAACAGCAGCGCGTCGAGGCTGCCAGTGCCGAACGGAGGCCGGCCGGTGGCGGCGTAGGCCAGCACGCAGCCCAACGAGAAGACGTCGCCGGCCGGCCCCAACTCCCGCCCGCCCTGCGCTTGTTCCGGTGACAGGAAGCCGGGAGTGCCGACCACGACGCCGGTCGACGTGAGCGCGGTGTCCTCCGGGGCGCGTGCCACACCGAAGTCGATCAGCCGTGGTCCGTCGAGCGCCAGCAGCACATTGCCCGGCTTGACGTCCCGGTGCACGAGACCGACGGCGTGCAGGTCCCGCAGTGCGTCGGCGAGCCGCGCCCCCAGCACCCGCAGGGTGCCCACGGGCAACGGCCCGTGCGCGGCGACGGCCTCACCGAGGGAGGGCCCCGGAACGAAGACGGTGGCCAGCCAGGGTTCTGTCGCTTCGGGGTCCGCGTCGACGAGGGCCGCCACCCAGGGGCTGGTCATCCGGCGGGCCGTGTCCACCTCACGCCTGAACCGCTCCCGGAAATCGGTGTCCTCGGCGTACTCGGCCCGGATCACCTTCAGCGCGACCAGTGATCCATCGGCCGGGCGGGCAAGGTACACCACGCCCATACCGCCCGCGCCGAGCCGTCCGAGCAGCCGGTAGCCCGCCAGCTTGGCGGGGTCGGAGGTCCGTAGCGGCTCCATCACTTCTCCTTCAGCCGCTGCTCGATGCGCGTCAGCATCTGAGCCAGGGCCTTGCTGCCCAGTTGTTCGAGTTCCTGCGCGGTGTTCCCGGCCCCGCCCGTCACGGAGACGGACACGACGACCGTGCCCAGCCGGGCGACCATCCACCGGTACGGCTGCGCGACACCGTCGTTCTCGACGTACTCGCCGGCTTCGAGGACGGAGTCGTCGGCGTACTCCTGCTCGCGGGCGCCGAAGGGGGTGCCGAGCGACATCAGACCCGTGATCCGCTCGCCGGACCGGGGCCGCTGCTCCGGGCAGCGCAGCACCTCTTCGAGGGTGGTGCTCAGTTGTTCGTCGGCGCCCAGGGCCGAGGCATGCACGGTGGAGACGGCCGTCACCGTGACCGCGCCCTTGCCTGAGCCGGCCGGCAGCCGACTGTAGCGGGACGTGCTCGCCAGCACCCCGCTTGGGAGCTTCTCGCGCTGCCAGCTGCAGTTCTCGTTCAGCACGGCCCAGGTGCCCGGCGTACTCTCGGCCGGACGCCGGGCGACGAAACCCCGGCCCCAGTCGTCCGGGGAGAGTGCGACGGACTCGGCCAGCCGGCGCCCGTCGTTCGAGGTCCGGGGGACGAGAGAGGCATCGGGCGTGAAGACCGAAGACGCGGCGGACGAGCCGCCCGACGGGGGCGCCCCGGCGCCCGGCGAAGCACTGGCCGAAGCGCTCGGAGAGGCACTTGCCGAGGTCGGACCGCTCTGCCGGGAAGGCCCGTCGTCCGTCCCCTGGTCCGAACACCCGGCCAGCAGAGTCCCCGCCACCAGCAAGGTCACCCAACTGCCCCGTATTCCATGGGCGTTGTCTGTCACTCAGTCCCCTCAACACCGTTCGTGCCGTCCGACGCCTCGAACGTAGACGGCTGAGAGAGAAGGGACCTCAGTAGAAACACGTAGTCGGCTACGTATTCCGCAGGAGTGTTCCGCAGGCCGGGGGCACTCTCGATCGACGCTCACGGCGCTCGACACCGGGACGAGGACAGTCGCGGTCGGCGCCAACGCGCCCGCGGACACGCACAGCAACCGTTCGCAGAAGACGATCGCCGAGAACCAGGCCGTTGCATGCCTGCGGTCGTTCGCCTCACGTCGATCGGCCGAGCGCAGTCCGATGGCGCCGAACCGCTCAACCATCACGCCCGGCTCCGGCGGGGCGCATCGCGCTCCAGGTGCCGGCCCAAAGGGTCCGGCGGTGCTGTGCTGCCCTCGGCCGGTGCTCGTGGACAGTGGTCGGCCCTGTGTTGCAAGAGCACGGCCGCCGCCGGACGCGGGTTCAGCTGACGCGTACGGGCAGGCTCCGGAAACCGCGGGTGATGTTGTTCAGGGCGCGGACCGGCTCGTCGGCGAGTTCGATCCGCCGTACGCGGGCGGCCAGAGCGTTGAGGACGGCGTGCACTTCGAGGCGGGCGAGGCCCTGGCCGGCACAGGCGTGGTTGCCGTAGCCGAAGGCGAGGTGGTCGACGGGGTTGCGGCGGATGTCGAAGCGGTCGGGGGCCGGGAAGTGGCGCTCGTCGCGGTTGGCGGCGCCGTAGCTGTGCAAAACACGCGCGCCGGACGGGATGACGACACCCTCGCCGAGGTCGACGTCCCGGGTGCTGACGCGGGAGAAGACCTGGATCGGGCTCTCCAGCCGGACGATCTCGTTGAAGGCGGCGGGCACCAACGACGTTTCCGAGCACAGCAGTTCCCACTGCTCGGGGTGGCGGGCGAACAGCCACATGGCGCTGGAGAGGGCGCTGATGGTGGTGTCGAACGCGGCCACGACATAGCCCGCGAGCAGGCCGATGGCGCCTTCGACGGGGATCTGCCCCGCCCTGTGGGCCTCCAGCATGGTCCAGCCGAACCCGCCCGGCACGAGGTTCTCCTCGGCGACGACCTGGGCGAGATGGCCCATGAGCGCCTCGACCTTCGGTACTGAGGCCGCCGTACGGGGGCAAGCCGGGCCTGAGCAGTCGAACCAGCCCGCGGCCATGTCGAGCAGTTGGTCGCGGCCCTCCGCGGGCCAGCCGATCAGGTCCGTGATCACGTGGACGGGGAGGTCCTGGGCCAGGTCCGTCACGGCGTCGAAGGAACCCCGTGCCACCAGGCCATCGGCCAGTTGCTCGGCCCGCCGGTCGATGTCCTCGGCGACGGGGCGCAGCGCGCGGGGGGAGAGCCGGTCGGTCAACAGCCTGCGTTGCTCATTGCTGACTGCCGCTCGCTATTTGGGCGGCAGGCTCGATGCGAAGATGCGTCCCTTGTTGATCCACTCGTCGAGGACGTCGTCCTCCGTGAGCGCGGTTCCGGCGACGAGGATCCAGCCGCGCATCGGGCGGCCGGTCATGTCGAAGACGCGTGTGCCGGGCTGGGCCAGGGCCGCCTCCGTGTCGTCAGGACCGACTCGCACCATCAGATCGTCGCCGCTCACGCCCACGGCCATGTTGCCGTGGTGCAGGAAGGCGATTCCCCCGAACATGTGCTTCTCCGTGACGTCCGGATCAGGGGCCAGCCGTTGTCTGATCCGTTCAGCCAGTCCTTCGTCGTACGCCATGCAGGTTCCTCCTGGTGTCCGGTGAGTCTCTGCTTGAGGTCGCGCAGGTCCTTGCTGATGGAGGAGCGGACCTGTCGGGTCAGGGGGCGCCGCCGGCCGGTGGATGCCGCCTTCGCCGCCCCTTACGCGAATGCGGGCGGTGGTGCCATGCGCGTGCGACTCGAAGGTGTACGTGACGTGCATGGGCATCGGGCCGGCCACGGAGATCATGTCCAGCAGGTGGGGCGGTTCGTACGCGGTCCCACGCAGCACGTGGTCGATGCGTCGGCCGAGGAAGTACGCCGTGCGGGTGGTCCCGGTGCCCGTACCGAAGCCCCCTTCGTCCGCTTTCCGGGTCAGCTCTGCGGTGCGGACGCGCTGGGTCCACTCGGCGTCATGGCGCCGGTCCAAGGCGTACTCGGCCACCTGTACGGGCGGGAGCGGGATCACGCTCGCGGCGGAAACGTCGATCGTCATGGCGCTACTGCCTTGTCCTCGACCGGCCGGGATCCAGGGCCACCAGCTCCATCCAGGATCCTCGAGGCGGGAGGCGAGCGCTAGCGCACGACGAGTTGTCGGGCGCTCCTGGAACCCCCCGTGTGCCGGTGCGTCGCAGTGGGACAGCGCGCGGTTTCCGCGAGACGCTGCCGCTGGCACCGCCCCTTGTCCCTTCCGCTCTCCTCCCCGGAGTCCGCCATGGCAGCACCGCCCGCCCCGTCCACTGAGGACGGTTACCGCTTCGACGACCTGCGCGCGCTCTTCATCAACTGCACGCTCAAGCCGTCCCCCCAGCTCAGCCACACCCAGGGACTCATCGACAAGAGCCGGGCGATCATGGACGCGCGCGGGGTGACCACGGAGCTCGTCCGCGCGGTCGACCAGGACATCGCGCCGGGCGTCTACCCCGACATGACCGAACACGGCTTTGCCACCGACGCCTGGCCCGGGCTGTTCGAGCAGGTGATGGCCGCGGACATCCTGGTACTGGCCGGGCCCATCTGGCTGGGCGACAACAGCTCAGTCACCAAGCAGGTCATCGAGCGTCTGTACAGCTGCTCCAGCCTGCTCAACTCCCAGGGACAGTACGCATACTACGGACGGGTCGGAGGGTGCCTGATCACCGGCAACGAGGACGGCGTCAAGCACTGTGCCATGAACGTCCTCTACAGCCTGCAGCACCTCGGCTACACCATCCCGCCGCAGGCGGACGCGGGCTGGATCGGCGTCGCTGGGCCCGGCCCCTCGTACCTGGACCCCGGTTCGGGCGGCCCGGAGAACGACTTCACCAACCGCAACACCGCCTTCATGACCTGGAACCTGATGCACCTGGCGGCCATGCTCAAACGGGCCGGAGGCGTTCCGGCCCACGGCAACCAGCGCACGGAGTGGGACGCCGGCTGCCGGCCGGGCGCGGACAACCCCGAGCATCGCTGAGCCGGACCGGGAGCCCAGCGCTGCCGACCCCCGTGCGCTGCGGGGTGCGGGGCGGCCGCCCGTTTGCGTCGAGTGGGAGAGCAACGGTCGAGTGCGAGAGCAACGGGAGGCTCTCCGACCCGTGACCAGGGCCCCCGACGTGCTCGGGGCCGGGTAGCCGAGCCGTGCGGTCAGGCGGTATCAGTGGGGTCGGGGCAGAACACCGGCACCCGCTGGACGAGGTTGTTGGCGAACCCTCCTCGGTTCCAGGGCTGTTCCAGTGGCTGGGTGTTCCCCGCCTCGTCATGGGCGCGGGCGCTCAGGACATGGTCGCCGGGGTCGGCGGACCACATGGCGGACCACCGGCGCCACGCCCATCGGTGTCCCTGATCCGGATCGAGTACGGCCCTGTGCCACGTCACGCCGTCGTCCGTGCTCACCTCCACCGATGTCACCGGGGCGCGTCCCGACCAGGCCCGCCCCTCCAACAGGACCGAGCCCGGCGTGACCACCCGCGTCCGGGACATGAAGTCGGGAAAGCCCGGCGGGATCAGGAGTGCCCTGGGAGCGATACGGGTGACCGGCTCGCCCGCCTCCTCGGGTGCCTGCCTGATCCGGTAGGCCACGGACTGCTGGAAGCCGGTGAAAGCGGTGTCGACGACCTTGATGTCACACAGCCACTTCACCTGGGCCATGCCGTACCAGCCAGGCACCACAAGGCGCAGCGGGCTGCCGTGCTGGGGCGGCAGAGGTGCGCCGTTCATCGCGTAGGCCACCAGGACCTCGGGCTCGTCGCCCGTGGCGACATCGAGCGGAAGGCCGCGCTGGTAGTCCTGCTCGACACCGCGCTCCACGCCGTGGTCCGCCCCGGTGAACACGACGTCGACCGCGTCGGACTCGACACCGGCCTCGTCGAGGAGCAGACGCAGGGGTACTCCCGTCCAGTCCGCCGTGCCGACGGCTTCGACCAGCCACGGCTGGCTCACCGGCCTCGGCGACAGCAGGGCCCTGCCGTTGCCCGCGCACTCCATCGTCACGCGTGTGGTGACCGCGGGGTAGGCGCGCAGTTGCGCCGAGGTCAGGCTGAGCTCGCGCCGTACGCGACCGCTCACCGTCAGCCGCGGGCCGGCTTCGTCCGGAACGTGGGGGATGTCGTAGTGCGTCAGGACGTAGTGCAGGCCGGGCGGGGTGACGTCGTAGCGCATGGCCTCCAGCGGCAGGCCGTGATTGCGGGCGGCCAGTGCCAGTTCGTCCTGCCCCAGGCCCTCGCCGGACGAGGCCAGCCGGGCGGGGGTGCTCATGTCGGCGAGTCGACGCCTCATGCCCTGATTATCCTCTTCCCTCACCGATCGTGCATGGGTGGAGGGAAGACAAGCGGACTTTGAGTCCGCCCCAGCCCGGAAGAGACGGCACCCACAGACACGGGGTCCCCATCAGCAAGCTGAACCGCACGGAACCCGCACGTGGGCTCCCTTCGTGACGTGGCCGGCGTTCGAGTTCCGCACGGGATTCGTTCAGTTCTGGCAGCCGCGCCTCGGAGGGGCGCGACTGCTCCGCGAAAACCACTTGAGGCGTCCTGCACGCGCTGGCACGGTGGCCCCTTGTGCCTGCAGCGGATGCGCCAGAGAGTCGAGATCGTGAACCAGTTGAAAGGGCCGCGTCACCGGCATCCAGTACTGGCCTCGCGTCCGGGCGGCTGCTCCGCTCCGCTGCTTTCCGATGGTTTCTGGGCGGCCAGTCGATCTCCATGGCCGGCAGTGCCATGTCGCCGGTCGCCCTGGCCTTCGGCGTCTTGGAGCTCACCGACAGTGCGGCCTGGCTGTCGGCGGTCACCACTGCGGCCTTGGTCCCGATGGTCGCGACGCTCCTCCTCGGCGGCGGCATCGCCGACCGCTACCGGCGCGACACCGTGCTGTGCCTCACCAGCCTGGGCGCCGGCCTCACCCAGGTCGGCGTCGCCTTCCTCCTCCTGGCACACCAGCACCCGGCGCTTTTGCTGCCGCTGTCTGCCCTCAACGGCATCTTTCAGGGACTGACCAAGCCTGCGTTGCGCGGCATCGTCTCGAATCTGGCGGCCGGCCGCGGCCTGCAGCAGGCCAGCTCCCTGGTGGCGTCCGTCAGGAACGCCACTCGGATCCTTGGCCCGACCGCAGCCGGCCTGATGACCGCTTGCGTCGGAGGCGGCTGGGCGATCGCCGCGGATGCCGTGTCCTTCCTCCTGGCGGCCGCCTTCTTCGCTCGGATGTCGCTGCCCGACCTGCCACCGCGTACCGAGGACGGCCCGACGATGCTCGGCGAACTGCGGGAGGGCTGGAGCTACTTCAGCTCCAAATCGTGGATCTGGACGGTGACGTTGGCCTTTGCCGTCTTCAACGCCGTCAACATGGGTGTCTGGCAGATCCTGGGCCCGGTGATCGCGAACGGCACGATCGGTGCTGAGGGCTGGGGACTGGTGCTGAGCGCGCGCGGTGTCGGGGCACTGCTGGCCAGTGTGGTGATGGTGAAGCTGACGGTGCGCCGGCCGATGGCGCCGGCGCTGTCCTCGATGTCGCTGGCCGCCGTCCCGTTGATCCTGCTCGGCGCCGGCGTGAACGCATTCTGGCTGGCTGCGGCGGCATTCGTGGCGGGAGTGGTCTCGGAGTTCTTCACGGTCGTGTGGGAGACCGTCTGCAACACCCACGTCCCGGAGCGGCTGCTCTCCCGGGTCGGCGCCCACGACGAGTTCTGGTCGTTCGTGCCTATCCCCGTTGGCCAGCTGTCCACGCCCTTCCTCGCCGCGGCGTTCGGAACGGCGGTGGTCGCCGTGACCGGCGGCTGGGTGGCGGCGGTGGCGATGCTGGTGCCGTTACTGGTTCCGTCACTTCGGAGAATCGAGATCAACCGGAACGACGATTGATCCCCAGAGGTGGAAGGGCGGCAGCCCGGCGAGCAGGCCGGGTAGGTGCTCGAAGGGGGCTGCCCTGCCTTCACCGAGGGCCTCTTCGGAGTCGTCCACCGTCGGCGCGTACTACGCCAGTCCTCGACTGTCCGGGCCTGGGAGGGCCATCGCTGCCCGCGCCGGGAGGGTGGGCGGTGCGCATCTCCGGTGCCGCAGCGGCGTCTTGGGCCGGCGGGCGCGTGCACCGTGCTGGGCAGGTGCTGCGGGGCGCTACACTTGACCTTGAGCTGGTCGCCGGAACTTCCGGTGTCCGAACTGTGCGTTGGTGGTCCAAGGAAAGACGTCCCGCTTCCTGCGGGGAGATGCAGGTGCAAGGCCTGCCCGGCGCTCTGTGTTGCGGATCCCGCCCTCGAATACCCGTGGGGGCGGGATCCGTTGCGTGGGGCGGGCTGCTCGCCGCGAGTGGTACGCGACAGTCTCGCTGCCGGGCTGCCGGGCTGCCGGGCTGCCGGGCTGCCGGGCACCGAAATCCGGGACCTGCCCCTCACCCAGCGATCACCGTCCCTGACGACAAACCGGACCCGCAGACCGACCTCGCTCGCGCACGAAGAGCCGATAACGCATCCGGGTTCACTCGCCGGGGGCGCGATATGCGTCACCGCTGAAGACCGTGTCGCAGATGTCCCGGCCGCCACTGATCCTGTTTGCAGATCGCCATTCGGCTCTACTGGAGGCGGACGGCCATCTCCACGGCCACCTCGTCACCCGCCGAGAGGCCCTGCGGCTTGCGCACAGCGTTTTTGAGCGGCAGCAGGTAGCCGCCCTGCCTGGGGAAGAGCGACGTTGTGAAGGCAACCTCGCCGATCCGGGCCTCGACCGGGATCACGCCCCAACCGTACGTGGCCATCGCGGCCACCTCGCGGATGTCGGCGGACTCCTCGTCCGGGACGGGGACGAAGTAATACGGCGACGGCCCGCGCCATTCGATCACCCGGCCGGAGAAGACGAACTCCATGAGGTCAGTGTCCTTCCTCAATGACGGCCAGGTCGCGCTCAGCGTACATGCGGTGCCACCACTCCTCGTTGAGGCCGTCCTGCAGGCAAGGTTGCGCGACAGAAATGGGTTGCAGTTGAAGATCGTGACGCGGATGCTCCCACCATGAAGATGCATGCCAACCAGCTGACGGTGTCACCTGAGACGGTGCGCATGTTGGTAGAGGAGCAGTTTCCTGAGTGGCGGAGCCTGCCAGTCAGGAGCATCGCGGCGCAGGGTACGGTCAACGCCATCTTCCGTATTGGCGATCGGTTCGCAGCCCGATTCCCTCTTGAGTCCGCAGACGTCGAGTCGACTCGGCGCTGGCTGGAGTCCGAAGCGGAAGCGGCTCGCGAGCTGGCAGGTCGCACGCGTTTCCCCACGCCCGAGCCGGTCGCGCTTGGTGAACCTGGGGCAGGTTACCCGCTTCCGTGGTCGGTGCAGACGTGGCTGCCCGGGGTCGTGGCCGCCAACGAGGACCCAGGCGAATCGTCTGCGTTTGCGCGTGACTTGGCCGATCTCATCGGCGACCTGCGCGCGATCGACACGCATGGCCGCACGTTCGCCGGCACAGGTCGAGGAGGCGACCTGCGGTCCCATGACGCGTGGATGGAGACCTGTTTCAGACACAGTGAGCAACTCCTGGATGTCCCTCGGCTGCGCCGTATCTGGGCAACTTTGCGTGAACTGCCGCGAGGTGCAGCTGAGGACGCCATGGCCCATTGCGATCTGATTCCTGGCAACGTGCTCGTGTCCGCCGGTCGGCTTGCGGGGATTCTCGACGTCGGCGGCTTCGGGCCGGCTGACCCTTCGCTGGATCTTGTGAGTGCGTGGCATTTGCTCGAGGCCGGGCCGCGGCAGGTGCTCCGTGATCGCCTGGGTAGCGACGACCTTGAATGGGAGCGAGGCAAGGCGTGGGCTTTCGCTCAAGCGATGGGGTTGGTCTGGTACTACGTCAAAAGCAACCCGGTCATGAGCCGGACGGGTCAACGATCCTTGGAACGTATCCTGGCGGACAAGTCGCTCACGTGACTTGAAGCAGCTGCTGGTCGCGGGTGAGGAAATCTTGATGGGACTGCTGTGCAATCGCTCTCCGTACTCACGGAACCTGGGGCGGTCGGGGTGCCGGCGGTTGAGCTCTGCTTCCACCGACAGGGCGACGTCGACCCTGTTGAAGACGAGGCTTGGATCCTGCCGTCGATGGTGGTGTCGACCATCTCGACGGCGCGCATCACGACACGCTTGAGCCGTCGAGGCCTACGGTGGTGAACCGCGCCCCCGTCATCTCCGCTCGCTCGCTCCTTGGTGACGGTCCACCACGACCGTGGGCTTGACCCGGGACGCCCCGAAGAGCAGGCCGCCACCACCAGGTTCGAGGATTCGGTCTTGGCCCCACTGACGGTGGCCAGTTGTGATTCCCGAGAACGATCAGTCCCGTTGAGCTTCGCTGGAGGCGGGCTGTCCGCTCCTGCGGGACTGGCGGCGGGTGATGCGCCTGGCTGTGAGCGTGATCGCGGCCCAGGTGATCCGTGAATAGCGACCGGTCTCCGGCGCCCCTGTGAGAAGCCGGCCGAGCCGAACAGGCTGACGCCCTCTAACGATCGCAGGGTGTTCGGGAACCCGCGCACGAAGACCGGCTCCCCGGCCGGTGCACCGAAACCGTCCAAGAGATCCGACATCGCGTTCCGCTGACAGGACAAGCGCCTGGGGGACGGCCAACGTCCCCCAGGCGCCCGGTCCTTGAGGTTAAAGACCGTCACGAACCATGGCGGCGACGATCTGGACGTGACGATCGGCGGCCGTGTTCGAGAACTCGTTCTCGTAGTTCAGGCCGTAGGGCCAGAAGTGCCCACCGCCGGTGGAGAGTTTGGCGGCCGATCCATCGAACCGCTTGACGAGTGCCGTGGCCTCCGCGCCGTTCCAGGTACCTCCGCCGCCCAGGGAGGACCAGCCCGAGCTGGTGCCCACTCCGATGGTGTGGGCGATCTCGTGCAGCGCGGTCCTCTGGGTCATGTAGCTGCGGTTGCCGAAGCGAATGGTTCCGTTGATGTTGCCGTCCGCGGTGGGCACGCCGGGGTCGTAGCGGACGGTGATGCTCTTGCCCAGATCGCTGAGGTTGTTGTAGCGGGCCACCGCGGCGTTCATGGCCGCCGTGATGAGGTCGTAGGCCGTCTGTTGGTCCTGGGTGGGGTTGCTCGCCCGTTCGAGGGTCCAGGTGATACTGGCCGCTGCCACCTGTTCCCGGGGCGCCGATGCGGCCGGCGGGGCAGCCTGCGCGACGCCGGGCCCGGCCAGTACGGCGGCCGCCAGCACGGCCACGACCATCTTGTTGCGCCGGGGTATGGCCGTGCGTGCGCTGGTGCTCTCCGGGGTCTGTCGTGGACTCATTGAGGGGTTCTCCTGTGGGGGGTTGGCCGTCGAGTGTGGGGATGACGGGGTGATCGGTCCGTCCGCCGGGGGAGGCGGTTCGGCAGGTGGAGGGGGCGGCATCCCGGAGGTTCGGGGTCCCGGGATCCGGGGGGCCGGGGTCCGGGGATCCGGGGATCCGGGGGAGAGGTGGTTCAGGCGCCGAGCTTCCCGACGCCCGCCCCGGCCCGCACGAGGGAGGGAACGTCGGCCGCGGGGTCCAGCGTGTACGAGTAGTAGGTGCGCGGCTCGATCACCGTGCCGTTGACCTCGCACGGGCCGGAACCGGTGAAGACGTTGTTGCGCTGCACCAGCCGGCCCGGTCCCGACTCGTCGTACCCGGCGGCGGAGTAGCAGGGGTGGGGAACGCTTTCGAAGTAGTTGCCCTCGACCAGCACGCCCGCGTTCATGGTCGACGCGACGCCGTACAGGGCGTTCCCCTTGTAGTAGTTGTTGTAGACGTGCACGGGTTCGCCGAACCGCACTCGTGGATGCCGCTGCCGCGAGCCGTCGAAGAAGTTGTGGTGGATGGAGACCTTCAACTTGCCGGCGTCCTGGCTGCCGTTGCCGTCGGAGTGCCCGAGCAGCATGCTCTTGTCGGTCCGGTTGAACCAGTTCCACGACACGGTGACGTACTGGGAGCCGCGGACGACGTCGACCGCTCCGTCGAGGGGCGCGACGAACTCGTTGTGGTCGATCCAGATGTGGTGCGACTCCTGGCCGACGTTGACGGCGTCGTCCTCGGCGTCGGTGAACTTGATGTTCCGCACGATGACGTTGTAGGAGCGGTAGAAGTCCAGGCCGCCGCCGTTGATGACGGCCGAGGAACCGACCCCGATGATGGTCTTGTTCGGGCGCACACCCTGCTTGCTGGTGATGTCGATGGTGCCCTGGACCCGGATGACCAGCGGACTCGTGGTGTCGATGTAGTCCAGGAACTGCTGGGTGGTGGTGGCGGTCACGGTCGGTCCGGCGGCTCCGCCGGTGGTGCCGTTCTGACCGAGCGCGTCGACCGCGGCGAAGCCGGTGGGGGACGTCTCCGCGAGCGGTGCCGACGGCGCCGGTGTCTGCGCGGCGGCGCTGCCGCTGCCGGCCGGGACCGCCGTGGCGCCGAGCAGCAGGGCGAGCAGGAGAGCGGGAACGCCGCGCGCGGTGCGTAACGACGACCTCATGTGGTTCCTCCCGGGGCGAGTGGGCGGATCTTCGTCGGGTCGTTCCAAAACAGGAGCACCCTGGAACACACGGGCAGAAAGCGCTTTCTCGGTTTCCCGAATGCTAAGCACGTGTTTTGTGCACGTCAACAAGTTCGCAGCTGTGAAAGGAAGTGTCGTGTCCCATCGGCATCGCATCATCCGGGCGTTGGCGCGGTTCCCCTGGTGCTCGGCGCGGGTCTCGTCGTCGCACCCGCGGCGAGCGCGGACTCGTCGCCGCAGAGCGCGGTCACCGTGCGGATCGACCCGTCCTACCAGCAGCAGGAGTTCGAGGGATGGGGCACGAGCCTCGTCTGGTTCGCCAACGCCACGGGCCGTTACCCCGAGCCCATCCGAAGACAGCTCGTGGACATGCTGTTCGGCGAGGACGGTCTCGGCCTCAACATCGCGCGGTACAACATCGGCGGCGGCAACGCCCCGGACGTCCGCAAGGACTACATGAAGACGGGCGCGACCATGGAGGGCTTCTGGAAGGCCCCCGAGGGAACCACCCGGCAGGACACGGACTGGTGGGATCCGAACAACCCGGACCACTGGGACTGGGACGCCGACGCGGGCCAGCGCTGGTGGGTGGACCAGATCAAGGACAAGATCACCCGCTGGGAGGCGTTCAGCAACTCGCCGCCCTGGTTCCAGACGGTCAGCGGTTACGTCTCCGGAGGCTACGACGCGAGCACGGACCAGATCCGCACGGACCGCGTCGACGAATTCGCCACCTACCTGGTGCGCGTGACCGAACAGCTGGAGAAGGCGCGCGGCATCGAGTTCGACACGTCGCCCCGCTCAACGAGCCCAACACGCCCTACTGGGGCACCCAGCTCGGAGCGGACGGTCAGCCCATGGGCGGACGCCAGGAGGGCGCACACGCGGGACCGGCGCTCCAGCAGAAGGTGCTCCTCGCGCTCGACAAGGCGCTCGACGGGGCCAAGACCGACGCCGAGATCTCCGCGATGGACGAGACCAACCCCAGCATCTTCACCCAGAACTGGAACGCCTACGGCGCCCCCGCGCGAGCCGCTGTCGACCAGCTCAACGTGCACACCTACGGCACGGGCATGCGCACCAGCGCACGTGACATCGCCAAGGGCGCGGACCAGAAGCTGTGGATGAGCGAGGTCGAGGGCACCTGGGGCACCGGCACCGACTTCACCGGCATGGATCCGGGGCTCGGCATCGCCACCCGGA
Source organism: Streptomyces sp. MMG1533 (assembly GCF_001279775.1). Taxonomy (GTDB): domain Bacteria; phylum Actinomycetota; class Actinomycetes; order Streptomycetales; family Streptomycetaceae; genus Streptomyces. Next base: position 39,836 of record NZ_LGDG01000167.1, read on the forward strand.
TGGTCGACGACATGCGCGAACTGGAGCCCTCGGCCTGGGTGTTCTGGCAGCCCATCGAGGACTCCGTCCCCCAGGCCGCGGCGGGCAAGAATGGGGCAGCATCCACGTCCCGTTCAACTGCACTGCCGAGGACACCCTGGAGACCTGCCCGATCCGGGCCAACTCGAAGTTCCACACCATCCGCAACTTCACCCACCACATCCGCCCCGGCGACCACTTCGTGAAGGTCGACGATCCGTCCAGCGTCGCCGCGGTGAAGAAGTCCGGCCGTGCGGCGACCGTGGTGCACGTGAACAGCGGCACGTCCGCGCGCTCCGTCACCCTCGATCTCTCCCGCTTCGGCAAGGTCGCGCCCCGGGCGACCGTGACACCCGTGGTGACGAGCGCCGACGGTGCCCTCGTCAAGGGCACACCGGTCCGGGTCACCGACCGTTCGGCCACGCTCGCCGTCCCCGCGAAGTCCGTCACGACCTTCCTGGTCGAGGGTGTCAGCGGCGTGGCGAAGGACGCCGCCCTCGTTCAGCCCGGGCATGTCTACCGACTCCAAGGGGCACAGAGCGGAAAGTCGTTGGCTCCGTCGGACGACGGCAGCAGTGTCGTCATCCGCACCACCGACGCCGGCAGTGCGCAACAGCTGTGGTCCGTGGCGAAGCTGACCCCCGGCACCGACAACCGCGAGCGCTACGCCCTTTCCGGCGCCACGACCGGCAAGCGGCTCACGGTGCGTGACAACCAGGCCGTCCTGGAGGGCCCGGCAGGCAGCCAGGTCTCCGAAGCCGCGCAGTGGATCCTGTCGACGACCGGCGACGGCACCTGGACGTTCGTCAACGCCGCCACCGGCCGCCTGCTCGACGTCGCCGGGCAGTCCTCGGCGGAGGGCGCCACCGTGTCCACGTACACCCCGACTTCGGCGGCGAACCAGCGCTGGGCCGTGACCGACGAGACGGTGCTGCGTACCGAGCCGGCCGAGGCGTTCACCGTCCCCGGTCTGCGTCCGGAGCTGCCGAAGACGGTGACACCGGTGTTCCGGGACGGCGCCCGGGGCTCGCTCCCCGTGGTGTGGAACCTTCCGTCGGACCGGAAGTGGCGCCACCCCGGGACCGTACGCGTCAGGGGCGAGGCGACCGACTCCCTCGGGCGGAAGATCCCCGCGACGGCAGTGGTCACCGTCGACACGATCGCCTCGACCCTGCCCGGCCGTGTCAAAACCTACGTGGGCGGGAAGCCGCAGCTGCCGGACACGGTCGTCGGCATCGGCGAGAACGGCGGCCGGGCCGACCTTCCGGTGACCTGGGACCCGGTACCCGACGGGGCCTTCGACACGGCCGGGGTCGTGACGCTGCGCGGCGTCGCACAGACCGTCGGGGGCGGCACGGTCGACGCGGCCGTGCGCGTACAGGTAACGGAAGCCACGGAGACCAACATCGCTTCCGACGAGGGCGTCGCGGTCGCCGCCACGTTCACCGAGAGCGGCTACTCCGCGGAGCGCCTGCGCAACGGTGACCTCTCCGAGAAGGCCTGGTCCAACTGGAAGCCGGGCAACACCAAGAACCCTTCGGACGCCATCACCTTCACGTGGCCGAAGGAACGGGACCTGAACCGGATCGTCGCGCACTTCCACCGGGACGGGAACAGCGCCTCCTTTCCCGAGAGCCTGAAGGTGCAGGTGCGGGCGGCCGACGACTCGACGTGGGTCGACGCGAGCGACGCCATCACGGTCGGGACCGAGGGCACACCCGTGGTCGACGTCCCGCTGGAAGCAGGACCGACGACCGGGGTGCGGGTGGTCATGACCGCACGTCCGGGCGGCTACATCACCATGAGTGAGATCGAGGTGAACGCCAAGGCTCCGGGCGCCTCCTCGGACGCCGCCGCCACGTCCATCGAGGTGGCCGGTGACCCGATCGCCTCGTTCGACCCGGACACGACCACCTACCGGGTCGTCACGGCCAACCCGAACCGGAGCACGGTCACCGCGACGGCACGCGACCCCTACGCGACCGTTGTCGTCGACAGGGCCGGCGAGTCCGGTCGCACGTCGGCCGTCGTCTCCGTGACCAGTGAGGACGGTTCACAGACACGGAAGTGTCGAGTGGTACGACGAGCTCGCGCGCCTGACCGACAGCCCGGTCGTCCGGCTCAACCGTGCGGTGGCCGTCGGCGAGGCCGACGGACCGCGCGCGGGCCACGGGCGGGGAACTCGGCGAACGCCTCCGACTGCTTCGGGTCCGCAACCCCTGCCGCCCGCTGCGAGCCCGTTCCTCCAGCCACTCGAGCCACCCGGCACCGCGCAGCTCGGCCACCACCACCCGGCCTCGGGTGAACGTCCTGCGGTCGCCGTCCGCGTGCACGTATCGCGTGTACGGGCCGTGCTGCGCCGGTCCGGGTGGCCTTGGGGACGCTGCCACACGGTATGCGGCTCTGCGAAATACATCGGAGGAGTTGAGAGGCTTTGGTGAGGCTCACCGATGTGGAGCGAAGGTCGAGTTTTCTCAATGCTGGCCTTTTCATCGCTCATTCTCCAGGTCGTCCAAGTCATTGACAGGTACACGGGGGGTGCCTAGGTTCGCCGATACACCCGATGTATCGAGGATCCGTCAGGTCTGGAGGGCGATGATGACCTCACAGCCGGAGAAACACTCGAAGGTGCCCCGTAGAGCCGTACTCGGCACCGCAGTGGGCGAAGCTGCAGCCGCTGCCCTGCCGGGGACGGCCCACGCCGTACAGCATGAGCAGCCGGTGCCGTCCGACGACGAACGCGGACGCCCCTGGAGACTCCGCAACAGGGTGACCACCGACGGCGCCTGGGCCGGCCGGGTTCCTGCGCGGCCAGGACCTGCTGGCCACCAACCAGGTCCGCTTCACGGTCCAGCACGGCCGCGTCCAGGCCACCGGCCAGAGTTCGGCAGTGGCTGGGGCACCTGTCGGCTGCCGGTCGTTCATCTGATGCTGCTGGACGACGGCAGCCCGGCCCGCACGCAGGACCTGGGCGACGGCACCCTTGCCATCGACCTGCCCCGCGGCCGTGAGGTGCTCGTCCACTCCGGCACCCGCCCCGACCTCGTCATCGAGCCCGTCGCCGTCTGCGAACCGGGCCCGGCCTGGGGACTGCCGTAGCGACCGTTCGTACGGACACACACCACCTCACCTCATCAACAGGGAGCGTTCTCATGGCGGTTCCGATCAGGACCGCGGTCGCCGCGCTCTGCGCAGGGCTGGCGGCCACACTCTTCACGACCGTGCCCGCACGGGCAGAACAGGACGTCGGTTCCCCCGGCCACAGCTGGTCCCTGTCCGCGGCAGCACACGCCCCGCGCGCGCAGATATCCCTGGACGACACCACCGGCACGCTGAGCCTCGCGGTGTCCCGTGGCGGCCGTACGGTCATCGAACCGTCGCCCGTCGGCATCGTCACCGAACAGGCCGACCTCTCCCAGGACCTGCGCTTCCTGCATCGCAAGGACCGGCTGATCGACGAGCGGTACCGGACGAAGTCCGGCAAACGGCTGGACCGCCGGGTCCGCATGAACGAAACCCGTCTGTCGTTCGCCGGCTCCGGCGGTGCCCGGCTCGACCTCGTCGTCCGCGCATCCGCCGACGGCGTCGCCTACCGGTACGTCCTGCCTGCCGGCTACGGCTACGGCGACGTGCTCGGCGAGACCTCCGCGTTCAATCTTCCGACGGACGCGAGTGCCTGGCTCGGCACCTACCGGGTCGACAACGAGGGCCAGTTCGCCAGGTACACCGCCGCGACCGCGCCGACCGGCGAGTACTCGGACCAGGCGCTGTTCGCGACAGACGGCGGCTACACCCTGCTCGCCGAGTCCGACCTCACCGGCACGTACTCCGGCGCCCGGCTCGCCCACGACCAGGGCACCGGCACCTACCGGATCAAGCTCGCGGACGACCGGGTCCACACCGACGGCCCCCTCGCCACCCCCTGGCGGGCCATGGTCACCGGCGACCTCGCCACCGTCACCCGATCCACCTTCACCGACGACCTCGCCCCCGCCTCCAAGGTCGCCGACCCCTCCTGGATCCGGCCCGGCACCGTGCTGTGGACCTGGCTCGCCGGCGGCAAAGAAGCCGGCCAGAGCCTCGCCGCGCAGAAGGCCTATGTCGATTACGCCGCCGAACGGCACTGGCCCTACGAGGCCGTCGACGCCGGCTGGTACTTCAAGACCGACGAGTGGGACACCACCGACCCCGACTGGCAGACCAACAGCTGGATGCCGGAGCTCGTCGACTACGCGCGCGCCAAAGGCGTCGGCATCATCGTCTGGATCCACCAGCGCGATCTCGACACACCCGACGAGCGTGCCCGGTGGCTGCCCACCCTGGAACGCTGGGGCGTGAAGGGCGTCAAGATCGACTTCATGAACTCCGAGGCGCAGCCCATGCTCCAGTGGTACGACGCGATCCTCACGCAGACCGCCGCCCACCACCTCATGGTCGACTTCCACGGCTCCACGATCCCCAAGGGCATCCAGCGCACCTGGCCGCAGGTCATGACCCTGGAGGGCGTCGCCGGAGAGGAGAAGCGCACCAACACCGCCGCCCACCTCACCACCCTGCCGTTCACCCGCAACGTCATCGGCTCCATGGACTTCACCCCCGGCGCCTTCCAGCGCGTCGGCCTGCGCCCCAATTCCGACGCGGCCGAGACCGGGCTCGCCGTCGTCTACGAGTCGGGCCTGCAGATGTTCGCCGGCACCCCCGAGTCGTACGACGCCCGCCCGCTCGCCCGGGCCTTCTACGACCAGCTCCCCGCAGCCTGGGACGACACCCGGCTGCTCGCCGGACAGCCCGGCCAGGAGGCCGTGCTCGCCCGTCGCAGCGGCGACCGCTGGTTCCTCGGCGGGGTGTACGCCGGTGCCGCCCACTCGGCCGACGTACCGTTGACCATCGGCCCCGGACGGTGGCTGGTCGAGACGATCCGGGACGGAACCGACGGGCTCGTCCAGGACCGGCAGGTCCTCCACGGCGGCGACACGCTCGCCGTCGACGTCGTCACCAACGGCGGCTTTGCCGCCATAGCCTGCCCCTGGCGCCCGGGCATCACCACCTGCTACCGATGACCACGATCTCTGGCCGGGTGCCAACTTGGGCGCCCGGCCGCCAGAAGTGGTTTCGCGGGATTTCTTTTCTGCAGTCGACCAGTCGACCAGTTGTCGGCTGCAGGGACGAGCATGAGTGTTTCCCGGCGTAGTGTGCCGGCCACGGCGGCGGGTACGGCAGTGGTGTTCGCCGCCTCGACGCCACCGGCAGCGGGCGCGGTCGACGCCTCGACGCCGGCCCTGCGCACGCGCGGTGCGGCGGCACGTTTGCTCCGATGTGTCGTGCAGGGCCGAGGCCGGCGCGCATCACTTCGGGAAGGCCGTCCGAACTCTTCGGGTGCCGCAGCGGAACAGGTGCCCTCCCGCCCCTGACGTGGGCAGGCGAGCCGTGGCCGATGCCCTCGATCGGCCTACGCTCAGGTGAGGGGCAGCCCCCAGCGGGGCGCGTCCCCGTTCGGGCGTACGGGCGCGACAGTCAGGTCGGGTCGGTCGCCCTTGGCGGTGATGAGGGCCGACTCGCCCTTGCGCAGGGTGACCTGGATCGCGCCGTCGCCGGCGTCGGAGTGCCGTAGGGGGCGGCCCTGCCCGTCCCGTACATCGACCGGTCCCGCGATTGCGTGCCGCACGACGCAGGGAGCGCCTGCCTCACTGACCAGTCGCACCCAGCGCGTGGTACCGCCCTGGCGGAGCGCGCTCAGCAGGAAAGCGCCCTGCGTACGGAAGTTGTGCACGGCCAGGTCCGCCCACGCGGCGGGCAGTGCGGGGAACACCCGGATGACGCCGCCCCACGACTGGCACACCATGTCGTGCAGTGACTGGGCTGCCGACAGGGGCGTCTCGATGACCGGACCGGACTCCTGGTACATGGTGTTGGGCTGGATGAAGCGGGTCATCAGCTCACCGAGGTAGTTCAGTGCGTCCTCGCCCTTTCCGAGCAGCGCCGACATGGAGGCGGCGCCGGTGAAGGTGTAGCCCTGGAGGGCGCCCTCGAATCCCACCCAGTGCGCCAACGATGTCTCGATCAGGGCGTGTTCATCGGCGGTTCGGCCGGTCACCTCGTACAACGGGTAGACCGCGAGCAGATGGGAGTAGTGGCGGTGCGACTTCGCGAAGGGGATGTCCGCGCCGATCATGAAACCGTTCGCGTCCGTCGGATACGGCGCGCGTTTCGCCAGCACTTCGCGCCAGCGGGGGGCCAACGCATCGTCGATACCGAGAAGTTCGGCCGATTCGAGGAGGGTGCGGCAGCCCCAGGTCAGGAGCATCAGGTCGTAGTTGCAGTCGCGCGAGTCGCCGCCGTACTCCGGGGAGAAGGTGGCGGGCAGGTGCAGTTTGCCGTCCGGGCCGGGCTCGAGGAAGTGCAGGTAGTAGTTGATCGCCTTGCGCAGGAGGGGGAAGAGGACGTCCCGGAGGATCGACTCGTCCATCGTGTGGCGGTAACTGAGCCAGACGTTGTGCAACGCCCAGGTCAGATTGCCGACTTCGGGGGTCGGCGGGTCCTGGCCGGGGATGCCGACGCCGTAGCCCGTGAGAGCGCTGGCCGCGCCGTTGACCAGATGGGGGTCGGTGGTGCGGGGGATGCCGAGCGAGTCGGCGCGGTAGGACGGCTCCACCTCCTTGGCGAGGTTGTCCCTGAACTCGCTCAACGCCCGGGTGATCGCGTCGAGTTCGAGATGGTTGGAGCCGTGGATGAGCCAGTACTCGAGCTGGGCGTTGAGGTTCCACCAGGTGTTGGGCCACGGTGTGGGTTCCAGCCACGGGCCGCTCGTCGCCATCACCGGAGCGTCGCGACGGGCGGCGGAGGCGGCCTTGTACAGCTGGATCCAGTAGAAGCGCTGGATGCGGGCGTCGGGGAGGGACAGGAAGCTCTTGCGGTAGAAGGCGTGCCACCAGGCGCGGTGGGCCACCGCCAGGGCGGAGTAGGGCAGTTGTGCTGCGGTGCGGACTGCTTCGAGGGCCCGGTCCAAGGCCGTGTTCTGCGGGTACGAGTGCGCGACGTGCACGTACAACGTCCTCGTCCGGCCCCCGGCCCGTTCCCGCCACGCGGTGACGTGCTGCCCGCCCGCCAGCAGCCGCTGCACGGATACGGCCACCCCGTCGTGGTCGGCGACCTCGGCGGGCGGGTTGCCCTGGTAGCCGTCCGGCAGCGGCTTGAAGCCGGCCCGAGGACTGATGGCGTCGGCCGGGTGGAACACCCAGCGGAAGCCGCGCTCGCCCTCGCTTGCCGTCACCTCCACGGCAAGGACCGAGCGGTCGTTGTGCACCAGGGCACGCAGGGCCAGAGTGCCTCTTTCGGTGGTGAGCGTGCCCGTCAACTCGGCCTCGTGCAGCGACAATCGCCAGTCGAGGCCGGTGATCGCACCCACCGGCTCCAGTGTGAAGTGCCCGATCGGCAGCCGGGCGAGGCCGAAGAGGGAGCCGAACTCGGGGCGGTGGTCCTGCACTTCGGAATGCTGGACGTTGAAACGCACGGCCGTCGACGCGGCACCCGGCTCGGCGTAGATCCCGGAGCCGAGGAGGCCGTTGCCGAGGAACGGGCCTTCGTACCAGGCCGTCGGCATCCGCTGCCAGACCAGGTCGGCGTCGTCGAGAACGGTGCGCCAGGGGTCGGCGGAAAGCGCGGTGGCCTCGGCACGTTCGGCGGCTGTCGCCTGCCCGGTCAGGCCCGAGGCCAGTAGCACGCCGCTCAGAGCGGATCCGGTGGCGAGGACGGTACGTCTGGACGAATCGGGTGCGGAGGGAGAGGGCACGTTGCCTCCAGGCGGGCTCAGTGAATCATCGGATCTATCTCGCGACGCAACTTAGAGAAAGGGGAAGTGTGCGTCAATGCATCGGGATAGATCCGATGTGTTGGCTGCTGTAAGGCGAGGTCGCGGCGATCAGCTCGACGAGCAGCGGGGCCGCGTCGGGGGGCGTCACCCTCCCCGCATCCACGCCCGGGTGCCGAACGAGGCACACGCCCGGGAGGCCACCGCAGCCGCACCCCGCAGGGCCTCGGCGAAACCCTGCGATGTCAGGCGGCCTTGAAGCGCGAGGCGATGGGTGAGGGCTCCATGCAGGATGTCGCCCGCGCCGAGTGTGTCCGCCACCCGGACGGCAGGCACGTCCACCGTGCCGCTGCTGTCGGGCCCCGCCCACATGATGGGCTGCGCTCCCCGGCTGACCGCCGACCAGACGACCCCGTGCTCGTGCAGGAACCGCAGGGTGTCCGCCGGCGTGTTCGCGCCGGGCGGGTGGAAGTCGTCCGAGCACACGGCCACGTCGATCAGCGGCAGCAAGTTCTGCGTGCCGGCTTTCCAGCTGCCCCCGTCGAAGACGGTCCGACGCCCGGCGGCGCGAGCAGCGCGGGCGGCAGCCTGTGCCAGTTCCATGTGGTGGCCGTCGAACTCGACGATGTCGCAGGCTGCCACCAGCGCGTCAAGATCGTCGGGTGGGGCGAGCCGGTATCCCGTCGCATTGGTCGAGACGACGGCCCGGTCCCCGCTGGATGCGGTCACCAGAATGGAGGACACGGCGGGCGGCTCGACCGAGTCGGCTGCAAGATCGGACATGGTCACGCCCAGCCGGTTCAGGTCCGCCGAGACCGCAAGTCCCAGCGGATGGGAGCCGATCGTGGTGAGCAGCCTGGCCGCGCCGCCCAAGTGGGTGAAGGTCGCGGCCGCGTTCGCCGCCGGACCGCCTGCGGCCACGATCTGTTGACTGGCCGTCAGTTTCTGGTTGGAAGCGGGCGTATGTTCCACGACCTGGATGACGTCCAGTGTGCACAAGCCGACGAACAGACCTTCAGGGCGCCCGCTTGTCGCCGGCTCCACCCACCAGCACCTCCTTCTGTCCCGGCACGCGGCCAGTGTACGAACGGGTGACCCCACCTACGCGTAAACGCGCGGGCTTCGTGGCGGCGATCCGGGAGGGCAGTTGGATGTGCCTTGACGCTCTGGGAGTCGAGCACACAGGCAGTCGACTCGGCAGCCCCGGCCTTCGGCCTCACGTACCAACCGACCCAGGAGGCCGTTCAGACGGTCGGTCGCGAAGACGGGTCGAAGCCGGGAGAACTCCTGCGGGCCATCGGCCGAGGCGGTGAGGGGGGGCAAAGAACAGGTATATGGCTTGGGTTTCAACCTCTGCCTGTACGGTGGAAGAGGCCAGGGCTCAACTCATGTGCGAGTTGGGCGAGGTAGGCGTCCAGGGGTTGAACACGTCCCGGGAGGGCGTCCCGGAGGTTCCACCAGTGGATGGCCGCGATCTCCTCACTGGCTTGGAAGTCCCGCCTGTCGGTGGTGCTGCCCGCGAACAGTGCCGCGTACTCGGCCCGTTGGTCGGGCGGGAGTACGAAGCCGGCGTAGCCCATGAACCGCAACGGTCCGTCGGGCTCCTGACCGCTCTCCTCCAGCAGCTCGCGTGCGGCAGCCTGACGAGGGGATTCGCCTTCTTCTATACGGCCACCGGGCAGTTCCCAGCCCTGGCGGAATCGATCGAAGACCATGAGGACACGATCGGCATGCCAGATGGCGACCAACGCCGCCGGCGGCGGCGCGTCATACGGTGGCGCCGCTTCGGCTCCGCGTGTGAAGGAGACCAAGGAGTTGCCGCGATCGTCGACCACGAGCGGTGGGGCTTGAGGGCGTGGCACCTCGCTATGATGCCCGGCCCATCTCGGAGGAATCACTCCGACCGCGAGGGATGGATCGCCGCGCCGCGGGTGAGGGGGGCGGCGTAGCCCTCAACGAGTGTCGTCTGTCGCTGAGTTCGAATGGTCAGTGTGTGTGGGGGGAGGAGGAGGCCGCGGGCGGATCCGGCTCTCGATCCGTGGCGCGACGACGCAGGGTTGGAGCCCGAGGGCTCGTCGGTGTGCCGTGAGTGGTGAAACGATCGCGCCTCGGTCAGAGGGAGGCTCGTGGTGGGAAGTTGGACGGCTGATGTGCACGAGGCGCTGAAGGCCGCGGGCTGGGCGCCTGGCCGGAAGGTCGATACGGGGGCCCTGGCGGATGCGGTTCGCGGAAGCGGGGCTGATCATGCACGAGGCCGCCGAGCGCTTCCTCGCGGAGTTCGGCGGGTTGTATGTGAACGTCCACGGCCCCGGGATCAGCGTCGCCCGGACACCCTTCGAGTTCGATCCCGAGCTGCTGATCGGCGAAGAGGACCGGTTCACCGCGTGGAGCGAGGAAATCGGGCGCCACATCTTTCCGCTGGGCGAGCTGGACGAGGGGCGGCACGACCTCGGCATTGACGAGTTCAGCGAGATCTACCTCGTCGATAGGTGGGCAGCCACTTTCGGCCGGATGCCGCAGGCCATGGAGAACCTGGTCCTCGGCGTCAAGCCCCGTCGCCTCACCGGCTGATCACTCGCACAGCAGGACTCGATGGCGCAGGAGATCGAAACCGGCCCGGCCGACCCCTGCTCCCGGCGCGCTCGGCCTCGTACGTGCACGTCGGCTCTTGACTCGGATCGCCGGGCAGCCGAAGAGCCCCGGACCTGACCCGCTCGTCCGGGGCGGCGGGGGATGAGGGAGGGCCCGACACTCCGGCCTCACGCGGTCGTTGTCCCCGTCACGGCGGGACGTTGGGAGGGCCGTAGGCCGATCGCTTCCCCGGCAAACGGCCGCCACTCAGGATTCCCGGCCGACTGCCGACTGCCGACTGCCGACTGCCGACAACTGAGACGGCCTGTCCCGCCACCCGCGACGGGCTGAGGAACAACCCGGTGTCGCAGGGCTCGACGAGCACCTGGTGAGCCTGTTCAGCGCAGCCATGATCTTCAACCAGCGTGCCGGGGTGTCCTTTACCGATCATTCCGATGCCCGGCTCGGGGCCGGGGTCAGAGACTTCCAGAGCTTCGCGAAGCTGCCGGCGAACGGGCGGGGAGACTTCCAGACCTGGGCCTCCCCGCTGGTTTCCACCGGAGACGACAAGCGCAAGGGACAGAGGCCCAGGAACCTAGCCGACAAACCTGCCAAGCCTTCGGCCAAATAGGCCGAGCGCCTGCAGGCGCCCGGGGCGGGAGCCGCTCTCACGTCCCAGGCGGTGACGTCATTCCCTGGGCGAAACGACCGAGTAGCTGAGGTCCTTCACCGTGAGCGAGTCGGGAGCCAATCGCAGCCACATCGTGCCTCGTTCACCCGGATCGTCATACAGATAGCGCACGAACCGGGTGTCCCACGCAGCTTCGTCTGGTCCCAAATAGCGGGCCAGTTTACGTCGTCCTCTCGGTACGTCGAAAGGAACCAGCTCACCGCGCCCGCGGGCGATCACCTGTTGCACACGTCCCGTCGCGAGATCGCATTCGTCCACCACGAGGGCAACGTTCGGGTCGTCTTTCACACGGCCGAACAACCGGGCCCACGGCCCTGTTAGCACCCAGAAGGCCCCGTTCTCCCACAAGAACCAGACAGGGCGCACCGTGGGCCCGCTGGTCGCGATACGAGCGGTGAGCGGCTGCTGCAAGAACGTGTCTACGTCGAAATCACGAGATGCCACATCTCCCATCTTCTGGTGCCACACGACTCTTGCCTACCGACCTCCGACCTAGGACCAGGGCATCAAGCGGCAAGCCGGGTGGGATGGGCCGGGACACGGCCGTCGGTCTCCCACGCCCCAAGAAGGTGGTGAATTCCGTGAACGTGATCGTGCACACCGTCCACGACTCCATCTTGGAACCAGCCAGCTCCCTCGTCTTCGACTGGCACAGCTGGAAGCCCACCAGCCCCGTCCGCACCGCAGGGGTCACCCTGATCAGCCGTGTGTCTGCCTGGGCTGGCGGATCAGCGGGGCCATCCTCGCAACCTGGCTCCTCGCCTCAGGCCGGTGGGACAGCGCCCCGCTCGTCGTCCACGGCAGCCTGGAATGGCTCGCCGGCGCCGCCGTACTCATCAACCGCGTCGACGACACGTTGCGCGAGGGCGGCGAACCGGTGACGGGCCGCCGGATCACCGCCGCGGCCTCCCGATGCGTCAACGGCAAGGTCCGCACCAAGGGCACCCTCGACCAGGGAGGGCAGACCCGCGCCGGTCATGGAGTGGTGCTCGAGCAACCCTTCGACGTCTTTGGCGCGCTGAGCGCGCTCGACAGTGGCGACGACCTATCGATGGCTTTGCCATCTGCGGTACTGAACAGCTCAGTCGGTGTCCGTCGCGGCGAGTACGGCGATACGGCGGCGGTCGGGGGAGACGGCGACGATGCCGTAGTCGTCCAGGTCGTTGCAGAACCATTCGGTGTCGGCCTCGAACCGGTACCAGGTACAGGCCCGGGCCAGCTCTTCGACCTCGGAAGCGCTTGCCTCGGGGTACTCGGCTCCGCAGAGTCCGGCGAGGGAGAGCCACGCGCTGAAACGCCCCCAGGCGCCGTGGACGCCCGCTGAGCCGAATCCGCCGGCCGAGGCGGTCATGAACAACGTCAGCCAGACCGAGTCGAGCGTGCACGCCTCACCCTCGAACCGGTCATGCTCGCCCAGCCCCCGCAAGCAGTCCAACGGCAACGTGGTCACGACTCCCGGCAGATCCTCCGGGGCGACGGGCTCGTCCAGGACGAAGACCCGTGCTTCGTGGTTGCACCATCTGCCGTCTTTGGCCGGCCTGCCGATCAGGTCGACCAGATGCGCGGGCGTGGTCTCCCGGATGCGGTGGGCGGCGCCGGCTCGACGTGCGGCCGCATCGACAGGCGTCGGCGATTTCATCGTCGGGACGCTTCCGGAGGCACCCCCTTGATAGCGACGGTTCGGCAACCACGCCCTCAGATCCGGCCCCTCCATCTCCGAGAGCCGGGCCGGCAACCAGGAAAGGCCGCTCCAGTGGAACGGGCGGAAATCGGGGCGCCGAGTGGCGTGGGGGACCAGTTTGTCGGCGTCTGCCCCGCGCAAGAGCAACTCGTGGAAGAGGCAGGCCTGTAGCGCCTGGTGCTCTTCGCCTTCCGGGTGCCGGAGGACGTACAGCGCGTCGTCGAGGGACTGCGCCTCCGCGATCAGCGATGCGAGCAGGCGCTCGTCGCTCGCACCCGAGTACCCCACCTGACGACTCAGGGTCAGAAGTCGCTCCATGAACGGTCGCCCCGGAGTGAGTGCCAGGACCCGCTGCACGAACGTGAGGTCGCGATGCAGCACCCTCAGCCGTTCCTCGATCTGCCGAGCCTCCGCGGCGAGCGCCTCACCGACCTCCCCGATCCGTTCAGTCTCCCCACCCTTGGCCCACGCCTCGATGGTGATCCAGGGGTACCGCTCACCGGCGTCCCCTCCCACCGTGTCTACGCTCGCCATGTGCCGCGTTCCCCCGTGAGCCGTAATCCGATACTGATCAGCTGCGAGAGTAGAAGACAGGGAACCCTGGTGCGACGTCTCATGTTGACAAGCCTTTGCCTGCAAGAGCGCTCGCCCGCTTTCCCTGCTGCTGATCCGCACACGTACTCGGAGGGCTGAACGGGCCCCGGGGATGCGCCCGCCGATTTTCCGGCGGCAAGTCTCAGAGTTCGGCTCGGGACGGAGCGCACTGTGGGGCGCATCCCCACAGTTCCGTCGGCTCGGTCAGAAGGCCCTCGCCGGTGCAGAACATGCCCAGGCAGCGGCTGTTGAGCAGGCGTGTGCCGCATAACGAGCAATGACTCCCTTCGACTTGAGCGAGGGTGAGCTTCGGGAGATTCGGCTGTACGCAGTCCGGGGTGACCGGGCGGAGACCGAGCGCGGTCTCCACGGCCGTACGAAGCTCGTCGGTACGGGTGTGCAGCAGGCCCCGCTGGGGGGATAGGAGCCAGTACGGGCCGGGCGGACGGACGCGGTGTTCGGGCGGCAGGGCCACATACGACGAGGAGCTCAGGGCCGATGTCCGCGGAACATCCCACGAGCCGGTCGTGCGCGGGGGTACGAGAAAGTACATGCCACGGGCCGGAGGGCCCATGAGGACGGCGCCCACGGACCCCGACACGAAGGTCATGGTCTGAAAGCCGAGGTCCCGCGGCAGTCGGACGGCATCCCAGTATCTGCCGGCGGGTGTGAGGGCGAATCCGTCGGCGTCGCGGATCGCACCGCCTCGCGGGTCACCGGTCATGACACGACCGCTCCGAAGGGAGAGGGAGCCGTGCTGGGGTGCCCGGATCCCTCCGGGCACCCCACCCCAGGTCAACGCCGGATCGCACGGGGGGAGCGATGCCTGGACGGCCCTGACCTGGCCCGGTCAAGGATGGTGCGCCTTCGACCGGGAGCCGTCGGCGTGCCGGGTGAGCGAACGGGATGACTGTTCGCGTCTGGTGGCCTCGGCCCGCCTCCTTGAACCCCCTCACCTGCACTCCTTTGGTCATGGTGTCCTGCAGTGGCGCCCGGCCCCGACACATGGCGCCGGATGGAAGCGCGCCGGACGGCGTGAAGGCCGGCCGGCGAAGCTTCGGCCAAGCAGTCGACAGGATGCGCGTCGACGTATCACCGCTCGCAAGGCTGGCCGGCGATGAAACTCCAGCCACAACAGATCCTGCTGCACCACAAACCGGAGTGTCAATAATTGTGAACGATCGTGGCGTTGGAGGGAGCATCCCCGTACGATCTCGGTGGATCCCCCGATACGGGGGCAGTCGGCGGGGTAACTTCAGCGGACCCTGCCAGACCTGTCGGGCCACCCATGGAGAGCTCAGGTGAACGAGGCCGTCGAGCCGCCCCCGGTAGCGGGTGACACGTCTGTTCCTGCCGAGCCGGTATCCGCCGAGGACGGCCAACTCGCCGTGGTACTCGCCAGGCTGCGCGAACTTCGGCAGCAGCTTCCGGCCGAAGCCCGCGCGAAGCTATACCCTCTGCTGGATTCCAACCGGATCAGCCACGACACCGGCCTCACGCCGGAACGAGTGACAGAGCTCCTCGACGGCGCGAGCCCCGAACAACAGGCTACGAAGGAAGCCGTACAGACTCGCTTCCTGCGACGCCTGACCTTCCTGCGCGAGACCCGGCTCAAGCAGCCGGTGACCCGCAGGCTCAGCGGCCGGACACCGAGGCCCTACACCTATGGGGAGATCGCCCGCGGCGCGCAGATCAGCCGGCAGACGGTCCACTACATCTTCACCGAGGGCCGCCAGGCGAGCCCGGAGACCATCGCCCGGATCGAGCGGTTCTTCGGGGCGCTTCCCGGCTTCTGCTCCTACACCGAGAGCGAGGCCCTCGTCGCATCCCTGCGCCCGATCGTGCGCGAACTGACCTTCCTCAACAAGGTCACCGACGCCCTCGCCCACGGCGTGACCAGGGTAGCGGCGCGCAGCACCGAGGAACTCGGCCAGGACACCGATGCGATGGACGGCATCCTGGCTGCGGTCATCGCCGCACGCCGCCAGGAGGAG
Organism: Streptomyces sp. MMG1533; assembly: GCF_001279775.1. GTDB lineage: Bacteria > Actinomycetota > Actinomycetes > Streptomycetales > Streptomycetaceae > Streptomyces. Next base: position 55,192 of record NZ_LGDG01000167.1, read on the forward strand.
CCCGGCTGAGTTGGCCCACCGGTATGCAGCCGGGCCGTGAACGCCCTCGTGGTTCCACCCCCATCAGCAGACGAACACGGCAATGGGTGTCGACGACCTGCCCGCCCTGCCAAGTGGCGCAATGTGGTCATCGTCAACGACCGGGAGATTCCCCGGCGCTACTTCCTGTTGGCCGGCGCCCCGGTGTGTTCGTTCTCTTCGGCAGCGGCTTCGGCGGCTTCGGCGGCATCATCTGGGCGAACTGGTCCAGCGCTCGGGGAGACTCCCGCACTGACGAGGGGGTCGCCGATCTCGTCGCCCTCGCGCGCCAGTGGGAGTGGACGTACAAGGCGCAGGACGCGGCTGGTGTCGACCGCTATGAGGGCGTCGTTCCCTTCCTGGACGTGTCGTCGGGGCTGAGTCCCTGGGACGACATGGAGGGCCGTCTTCGGGGCTGCAGCATCCGCTGCTTCGAGTACCGCGATGAGAAGACCGTGCGGTCGGCGGGGTCGAATCGCTCTCGTACGAAGGCGATGTACTACTCCGTCTTCTCGGTCATCACCCGGCCCACCATCCCCTGTGCCGTGATCCGAGATCCGCGATCCGGGCGACCTCGGCGGAGACTCCGCCGACCACGAGCTGAAGAAGTTCCTGAGTGCCGCCCCCTCCGGGCCGAGGGCACTCCCCTCCGCTTCGACAGCGGTGAGCTGATCACTTGGTTCGAGGGCCGCTTGCGCTCGGAGGGCGTGCAGCTGAAGCTCAACTACCTTTGCGAGGTCCTCGACCACGCGTCGGCGTCGGTGGGGAAATGGCCATTCTCGCCGCCAATCTCGGAGGCACGGTCACAGCGCTGTTCGAGGTGCCGCCGGCGGACTCGGAGGCCGACCCGGCGGACACTTTTGCGGCTCCTGGCCAGGAGGCGCGACAGTTCGGCGAACAGGTCGGCCGAGTCGTCCAGTTCGGTGAGGATTCCGTACGGGGAGGGAGTCCATGTCCCTCCGGTCCCGTACTGATCGACCAGGGCTGTGCACGACGAGAGTAACTCCGTCAGCGCGCCACGGAGTTCGCCGATGTCATCTTCGGTGTAGTCGTCCTCGGTCAGCTTCACCTGCGTCATGAGACTCGCCCGCCATGGGGGGCGGACGTGGCGGTGAACGCCAAGGCGGGGCTCGTGGCACGCAGTCCTCCCGACCGTGGTCCCCAGCCCAGATCTCGTCCTGCTGTGCTGCCCGGTGTCTGAACTTCGTAGCAGGCTGACGTCTTCCGCATATGGTCCTCCATCGTTGGGGCGCCGGGGTCCATGTCGAGGCCCTGGCGCTCGGAGTCGGTCGAACAATGCCTCGGGCGCGCGTCCTTGGGCAGCCCCGGGGCGGTTCGAGCCGGTGAGATCGCAGGTTCAGATCCTGCTGGAGCGCCAGCCAAAGTGTCAATGATCGTGGACAGTTTGGCTTGGAGTGGGGATCATGCGTATGAAGATCATTGCAGTCGTCGGATGCACGCTCGTGCTGACCAGGCTGGAGTACGAGCTGCGGCGCAGCACCGTCGAGATGGCTCACGCGGAGGGCGAGGCAACCGCCAAGTGCCCCGGCAACCTTGCCTCGTCGAAGCCCACCAAGGCGACCTGCATCACCACCAACAATGGTTGGGCCGCCGAGTCAGGCCCGCGGGTCTGATGACCTGAGTCGTGGATTCGGCATGAGCATGGGGTGGGGAGATCTCACGCATGAGGGGTGGGTCCGGTTGAAGCTGCATCTGCCGAAGTCTGGGCGGCGGGGCGGCCGTTGGGCCAGCCGCCGCAGGGTCATCAACGGCATCCTGTATCGACTGCGCACCGGGGTGCCGTGGTGGGATCTGCCTGTGCTCACAGCGGTGGGGCAGCAAGGGCGGCCGCCCCGCCGGCTTCGACAAGACGATCTACAAGCGAAGGACCGAAGTCGAGCGAACGACCAACGCGTTGAAGAACGCAAGGGCCGTGGCCACGAGGTTCGACAAGCGGGCCTACGTCTTCCACGGAACAATCACCGTCGCAGCGATCCTCTTATGGCTCCGACCACGATGCTCCGGGCAGACCCTAGCCCTGTGAGTCCGGCTTCCAGTCCTGGACGAGGAGACCGAGCAGCACCTCGTCAAGGAACTCGCCCATCACCCAGGCCGAGGACCGCAGCACGCCCTCGCGGACGAAGCCGTTGCGCTCGGCTGAGCGCAGCATCGCGGCGTTGTCCGACAGCGTCTCGATCTGCAGCCGCTGCAAGCCGCGCACGATGAAACCGTAGTGGCACAGCACCGCGACCACGTCGGTGCCGTAGCCCTTGCCGCGAGAGGACGGCAGCAGTCCAAGGCCGATGTGTGCGGACCGGTTGTGGTTGTCGATGTCCCACAGCACCGCGGTGCCGACCAGCGTGCCGCTGTCCAACTCCACTACAGAGAACGGGACGTGCCCTTGCTCCTTGTCGTCCACCACGAGCCGCGAGTCCTTCGAGCCGGGCGTGATCGGCCGCCACGGCCGGCCTTCGGCCCGCGAGGAGTTGACCACGTCGTCGTAGAGCTCAGCCCGCAGAATCGGGATGTCGTCCTCGTGCCGGGCCCTGAGCCCGACCGTGCTGCCTCTAAGCATGCAGGCTTCCTATCCGACCGGGTTCGCTGACGGCAAATCGACAAGGTAACTGCATCGGCACCTCCCAGGCCCCCCAGAGCCTGGAGGTGCGTCGCTGGGCCCCGGATTGATCAGATGGAATCGGCGGGCAGTGTCTTCCCCCGCTGGAACGTTACGGACACCGTCTTCTCCGGGACCGGCCGGCATTCGCCTGTCCCGGCGCCGGCTTCAGCCCTCCGCGTGTGCCGCCGGGCGGTCCGACGCCTGGCGGTGCTGCACCGTCATGCGAAGAGTCCTGGGCCGCACGGTGGCCCGTGCCACCGGCTGTACGGTCTGGCCGGGCGTGAGAGTGAGCCGGACTGCCCTGACGATCGTCGCGATGGCGGTGCTGAGCTCGGTCAGCGCAAACCGGTCCCCGATGCACTTGTGCTTTCCCGCCCCGAACGGGAGGAAGGCAGGCGGGGGGCTGCTGTCCTTCCATCGGTCCGGATCGAAGCTGAGTGGGTCGGGGAACAGCTCGGGGTCGCGGTGCAGGGCGTGTTGGCAGTAGGCCAGCTCGGTGTCGGCCGGCAGCGTCCACTGGCCGAGGCGAGTCTCCTGGGTCGTGCGGCGGGTGACCAGCCAGCCCGTGTGGTGGAGTCTCAGTGCTTCCGATATGACCCGGTTCAGGTACGGCAGGCGTCCGAGGTCGTCGAGTGTCACGGGCCGATCCTCGATGACCTCCTCGAGCTCGGTCAGTACCCGTTCCTCGATGTCGGGGTGGCGGGCGAGCTCGTACAGTACCCACGACAGCACCGAGGCGGTCGTCTCCGTACCGGCTACGGCCAGGGTGAGGATTTCGGAGCAGATCTGGTGTCCGGTCAGTGGTCGGCCGGTCTCCTCGTCCTGGGCGCGCAGCAGCATGGAGAGCATGTCCCCGGTGTCGTGCCCGGAGGCCTGCAGCTCGGCGACGGCTGTGCTGATGGTGGCGCGGACGGCCTCGCGGGCCTGGTCGAAGCGACGGTTGAACGGCAGGGGCAGGCGCTCGAACCAGTCGGGCAGCATGATCCGGGCGCCGACTCCGTTCATCACGACGGACAGGTCGCGGCGCAGTCGGCGGAAGGTCGCCTCGTCGAGGCTGCCGGAGAAGACCGTCTTGGCGAGCATGTCGAGGGAGAGCCCGACCATCGCCTCGCGTACGTCGAGGGTCTGGCCGGGCTTCCAGGTGGCGACGGTGGCGGTTGCCTCGTCGCGCATGATGTCGACGTAGCGGGCGATGTTGGTGTGGGTGAACGCGGGCTGTAGCTGGCGGCGCTTGCGGACATGAGTCTGGCCTGCCGCGGTGACGACACTGTCGCCCAGCAGCTGGCCCATCTTCTCGAAGAAGCGGCCCTTGTCGAGGCTGGGCCCGAGGTCCACCAGCATGGTCTTGATCAGGGTGGGGTCCTGAACGATCACTGTCCGCGTCCCGGGCTGCAGGGTGATCTCGACGAGAGGGCCGTAGGAGTCGCGGAGCGAGGCGATGAAGCCTAGGTTGTCACGCACGAGTTGGAGCGCATGACCAAGGAGAGGAAACGATCCTCCTGCCCTAGGTATGGGGGGAGGCGCTGCGAGCGTCACGGGGACTAGCTCCCTTCACGGCAAATCACGGGCGCATACATCAATTCCCTTCCGAGGGCCCTCCGCAATCCGCGCCACGGGGTGTCGTACGCCACGGCTTCGCGGCTGCGACCGACCAGACTTCCGCGGGCTGCGTCCCTCGCCCACGGAACGCTATGACTGGGGTATGTGCGGACTCATGGCGAGCGTGCAGCGAAAGATGCAGCGATCAATGAGCGCCTCAGGCGAGGCGCTTGAGTGCCTCGGCCACGAGAGGATGGGACAAGTGCACGGCAATCCTCACCTGCCGGGCGCGCTCCAGAGCGGGAGGCGTGTCCTCGCGGGGTGCTTCGTTCGGTCCGAGGGGAGCGGGCAGTTCCGACGCATTCGAATCGTCGCGCCGCTGCCGTGCGTGATGGATCATTGCGGCTGTCTGAAGGGCTTTGACGTCCAGGCCGTTCGCATCGGGGTGGCTCCGGGCGAGGGCCGTGACGGCTTCGGCAGGGGCCGCACTCATCCAGGGCCGCAGACTGTACGTGGCGTCGAGGATCTCCGCGAGGAGGTCGGCGAGCGCGTATCGGCGATTCCACCACGTCATGCTGGGCACGGCGGAGCCATGAGCGTCGGGGGCGGTGACCGTCTCCCACAGTGCGAGCAGGGTTTCGTGGTCGGCGCGCTCGGCAGCGCGTGCGGCGAGTGCGGGTTTGGCCAGGCCGTAGCTGGCGACGAGCGCGCTGATGCTGCTGGCGACCGAGCCGACCGCGGTCAGGAAGTCGAGGGCGTGTTCCCCGCGCGCGGCTGTGATGACGGCCGTGGCGGTGCACGCCACGTAGGCGAGGTCCAGGCCGACGGCGAGCGCGAACAGGCGCAGGCTCTCAGCGAGATCGGGACGTCCGGGCAGGGCGATGACGCCGTCCGGGCCGCGGCACTGACGCACCGTGGCGACGATCCCGACGACCAGGGCGCCGAGATACACCATCTCAAGGGCGAACGCAGCCGGCACGTGGGCGTAGGACGTGGCGAAGGACAGGGGCCGGGCCGGGCCGCTCAGGTCGGCCCACCAGAACAGGACGGTCATCGTGGCGATCGCCAGACCGTACATGGGGGCCCACACGGCCATCGCGCGACGCAGCGCGTGCGGCGATCGCCGGCGGGGGTGCCACAGGAACGTCAGCGCGTGGGCATGACCGACGCACGCCAGAATGGCGATGCTGACCAACAGCGAGGGCAGGCTGGGGGATCCGGCCGCGGCGCCGACGAGGCGGTAGACGGCCGGTGTGGACAGCAGATAGACCACGGACGCGCACAACAGTACGGACGCGGTGATCTGGAGCGTCGTGTCACGGTCGCTGCGGGCGGCCGCGGCCTTGGCGGTACCGACGGTGAAACACACCGCGAATATGGCCAGGTTGACCGCGGTCAGCACGGCTTCGAGCATCGTCGTCAGATGCCCGTACGGCGGTGCGCGAACGACGAGGTGATGGCGCCGGTGCCGTCCCGGTCCTCGTCCAGCGGAATCATCTGCAGCATCTGCCGGGCGAACACCTCGGCCGGGTCGTGAGCGTGGTTGTGCTCGCCGCGCATCTTCACCGGCCTGCGCTGCGCGATCACCTCACGGACCAGCTCGGGCGACAGGGCGCCCAGCACGTCCGGAAGGTTGTCCACGTCGAACACCGAGTGGTCGCCAAAGGCCGGCTCAGCCTTCTTCGGCTGCCGAAGGCGACACCGCTCGAGCGGCCCGGTCACCGACTCCCGCCACAGGCGGGCGAGAGGGCCGGGCCCCACGAAGTCCTCGATCAGGTGCCACAGTTCATGAAGCGTGATCAGTACGCGATGCAGCGGTTCGGCCGCGTCATTGACGACGATGGTGTCCCGGTCCTCGCCGAAGCACGTCAGGCCCGTTGCCGGTGACGGCAGCGGGACGACCTGAATTCCGATCGGCCGACGGCGCAGACGCTCGATGTGGGCGACCATCGACTGCAGTCCCTCATCGGGGCGCAACCCCAGTCTCTTGGCGATCCGGACGACCCGCCGACGGGTCCAGCCCTTCCCGATCGCCTCGCGCAGACGGGCATGCGCGCCACCGGGCCGACGGGAGCCGGCCGCGTGGCTGGGGGAAGACGGCATGCGAATACTCATGTCCGCTCAGCAGCCCACGATCCCCGCGACGGATTGCATGAGAGCGCTTGATGAATCAACGCCCTGGCGCTCCGCACCCCGGGGGACAGAGCTGAGAATCGGCCGGTACACGCTCCCTGATCCCCTCGTGGCAGGCCGTACATGAGTGGCAGGCCGTACATGAATGGTCGCTGATGTACTCACGGACAGTATCAGCGCTCGCTGACGCGCCGGCGGTGACCAGCGAAGCTGCACCGTCGACATCAAGACAGAGTCGGTGCGCACCGATTCGGGCGGAGCCCCCACCCCCGCCCCGCCCGGTTTGCCGCAACAGGCCCTATGTGACCGGCCGTTACCCCGGACCTCCGTCCACCATTGTTGACGGTGTTGCAGATGGTGCACCAAGATCTGGCATCGCAGAGGCCGCAGGGTGTGGCATTCCCGCGCGGACTCCCCGATACCTCCTCACGATCGCGCGCGGCCGCCGCGGTGGCCGCGCCGCCGTCGGTTCACACCTTCAGGAAAACGGTGCCGCGATGACCTACCCCCCTCATGCCCGCCATCACGACAGCGCTGCCCCTTTACCGTCCGCTGACCCCGCACCCCTCGACCCTGTCCGGCTGACCAGTGACGACATGGTGGGCGAGCTGGGCGACCTGTACGGGAACTGGCGCGCCGAGCACGGGCCGGTCGTGCCGGTCGAACTGGACGGCGGCGTCCCGGCCTGCCTGGTGATCGGGCACCGGGCGATCCAGGACGTGTGCCGCAGCGAGGCCACCTACACCTCGGACTCCCGGCACTGGAGCGAGCTGCGCGCGGGCCGCGTGCCCGCCGACTGGCCACTGCTACCGCAGATAGCCTTCCAGGAAGGCAACGCCCGGTTCATGAGCGGCGGGCCCCACCGTCGGCTGCGTGGTGTCGTGACGTCCGGTCTCCACCAGGTCGACCCGGCCGGTACCCGCCGCTTCGTGGAGTGGGTGGCGGACCGGCTGATCGACCGTTTCGCGCGCACCGGCCGCGCGGACGTCGTCGCCGACTACGCCGCGCCGTTGCCGCTACTGGTCATGCTGCGGCTGGTGGGGATGCCCCACGAGGCGGGCGAGAACCTGCTTCCCGCGATCTTCCGGCTGCTGGAGGGCGGCTCCGAAGCTCAGCACGCCAATACGGAGATCAACGCGCTGCTCGACCAGCTCGTGGCAGCGCGGCGTGAACTGCCCGAGCGGGACCTGGTGTCCTGGCTGATCCACGGTCCTGTGGAAGCCGGTCCGCGGCTCAGTGATGTTGAGGTCCGCAACCTGGCATGGCTGACAGTCATGGCGGGGGCCGGCGGGACGACTGGCTGGATCGCCAACGTCATGGAGCAGTTTGTCCGCGGCGAAGACCTGCACTCGCTCTACCTGGGCGGCCGGGCCTCCATCGCGGAGATCATGAACGAAACGCACCGGACCAACCCCGCGGTGCAGAACGTCATGGGGAGATTCCCCCTGCGGGACCTGCCGGCCGGTGAGCTGGGCAAGTACCCGATCCCGCGAGGCACGCTGCTCGTGCTGGGCCTGGCCGGCGCCAACGCCGACCCCGCGGCTACCGGCGGTGACGCAGCAGGCGCCCACCACCTCAGCAACGAGTACCACTTTGCGTTCGGCGCAGGGCCCCACGAATGCCCCTCGGCTGCGCAGCGGCTGGCACACATCATCGCCCAGAGCGCCATCGAGCGCTTCCTGGTCCGCTGCCGGGGCCCGCAACTCGAGGACGCTCAGGCCGTGCGGTGGGGTGGGTCGGTCATCGTGCGGCAGCTGCAGAGCATGCGCGTCACTTTCACCCCCGGGGAAGCCGTGGCACGCCCTGACGCCGCCGGCACGGCGCTGGGGGACGCCTCCCGCAGCTCTCACTCCCTGTTCCCGCCTCGGATGCGCACCGCGCTGACGGCACACGGCGACCGGTGACAGCGTCTCCGGCATCTGCTCCGGCATCTGCCGACGGCTACAGGTACTCGGTGGCCTCAGGTGACGGCGCCGCTGGGTCTCAGCGGCAGAGTGAGTGTGCCGGACAAGCGGGATGAAGGGCGTCCCACCCAGCCGACCGCCGTCGTCGGGCAGGTCTTCCGTGGGCGCTCAGCGCACCGGCGGCCGCTGCCCGAATCACCGTGCCCGCCGGCACCGGTCGCCCGCGCCCCACGGACGTCGGCCCGGACAGGGACGTGGCCAGGCCCCGTCACGAAAAGGAGGGGCCGGGCCACGAACCGGCTCGCGATGCGGACTTGCTGCCGGGGGGCACTTGGCCGGTGCCGCCACGGTGCGGCCCGGGCACACTCGGAGTCTGCCTGGCCGCACCGGCACGCCGGGCACGTTCAGGCCGGAACAGGCTCGTACGTGAGAGCGAAGATCTCCGGTTTGCACGGGTACAGCTCGCCCGCCACGCCCCGGATGATCCAGTCGTCCTCCACTGCCAGCATCAGCCCCTCGAGCGTCGGGATCAGAAGACCGATGCGCGCCACACGGCCGTCGGGAGGGTCGCCGAGGAAGTCGTCCTGTGGGTTGTCGTTTTCGTCGACGTACACGCCGCGCATACCCTCGGGAAACGGCCCGAGGAATGCGCGCACCTCACTCCAGGTGTCGCGGCGGAGTTGCACGGCGTCGACCTCTACGGGCAACTTACGGAAGCGGGTCATTCAGGGATCCAGTCATCGTTGAAGCGGGCCAGGGGGGACTGCCGGAAGGTTCCACACCTCTACGCCGTCGTCGCCCTCGGCGTGAGGCGGACGGGAACCCGGGCCGGGGCGTTGCTCGACAGCGACGCGATCTCCTCGAGTTCGTCCAAGGGCTCGGCGGGGGTGACGGTGAACCGCTCGAACAGCGCAGGCAGGGCGATGGTGGCCTCCAGACGGGCCAGTGGAGCACCGACGCAGTGATGCGGGCCATGGCCGAAGGCACGGTGCTGGCTCGCGTCGGCCCGGTCGGCGATGAAGGCGTGCGGGTGGGGGAAGACCTCGTCATCGCGGCCGATGGCGGCCGTGTAGATCATGACGGGTTCGCCGGCACGGATGGTGACGCCGGCTACCGTCACGTCGCTCGCCGCGTAGAGGAACATCGTGGTCGCGGCCGGGGCGTCCATGCGCAGCCCCTCCTCCACCACACCGGGCCACGGATTCTCGCCCAGGCCTCCGTCCAGGACCCGGGTGAGCTGCTCGGGGGACTGCAGCAGCCGGCGGATCACGTTCGACAGCAGATTCTGCGTGGTCTCCTGACCTGCGATCAGCATGAGGAACAGGCTTCCGGCCAGCTCCTCTTCAGAGATGTTGCCGCTGTCGAACTCGGCGATCAGCGCAGTGGTGAGGTCATCACCGGGCTGCGCACGCTTGGCGGCGATCAGCTGAGCCATGAGACCGAAGATCGAGGCCTGCGCGCCGAGCCGCTCGTCGGGCGGGGTCGTGCTGCTCAGCAACAGACGTGTGTCGATGGCCAGTTGCCGACGCATGCGCGGGTCGTCGACCCCGTACAGCTCGCAGATCACCGTGACCGGCAACTGGAAGGCGAACGTGGCACGCAGATCCGCCACCGCGCCCGGCTTGTCGGCCGCGAGGGCATCGAGGAGTTCACGGACGATCTCCTCGATGCGCGGGCGCAGCTCCTTGACCCGGCGGGCGGTGAAGGCGCGCTGGATCGGCTGGCGCAGCCGGGTGTGGTCGACGCCGTCCATGATGAGCATCGTGGGGGTGGTGAGGATCTGCAGCAGGGGCGTCGACTCCGGTATGCGGCCCTCCGTGTAGGCCCGCCAGAACGCGGGGCTCTTCTTCATCTCCGGATGCGTCAGCAGCAGATCGGCGACAGGTTGCCGCGTCACTGCCCACGCCACCACCTCGTCAAAGACTTCCACCGGGACGATCGGCCCGATCGCTTGGAGGGCTTGTCCCTCTCCGGTGAAGTCGCTGCCGTGGGGGTCGAGGCGGTAGAGAGGCCGGTCGAGCCGCAACTCGTGGGGGACAGGGACGCGGACGGGGACGGGGACGGGGGTGGTGAGCTGGGGCTCGGTGAGTTCCACGCAGGGCCTCCGAAGGCAGATTGAACAGGAGCCCGGCGCGTGCCGGGCTCGGTTGCGGTGAAAGCGACGTGCAGCGCGGCAAGCGCCCGCACGACGAACGAGGGACCCCAGCTCAGGGGCTTGTCAGGATCGGCCGGCGTCATGTGCGGGCAGCACTCCCACAGTCGCTGGAATGCCGCCGTGGTGATCAGCTCGCCGGTGACCTGTGCGGGTCTGGGGCAGTGGTGCGCCCTGGCGCCGTACGCCGCATGCCCGTTGTCGACGGTCGTGTACGCGTCGCGCGCGGCGCCGATGCCGAGCGCGGGATCTTGGTTGGCGCCGCCCAGGCTGAGCACCAGCATGTCGCCTGCCCGGATCTGCCGGCCGCCGAGCATGGTGTCCTGTGTGGCGAGGGCGCCCATGACGTTCTCGGCCCGCGGGGCGTTCCGTAACGTCGCCCGCATGACCCTGTCCAGGGTGAGTGTGCCGTGGTTGAGGCCGTGGCGCAGACGTTCGCCGGTGGACAGCTGCCGCAGCGCGTTGGCGATCCGGTAGGTGGTGACTCCGGCTCCGGCGTTCAGCATGAGCCACAGGTCCTCGCGCACGGCCGGGTCGCCCATACCGGGTGCCGCTTCGATGAGCCGAGACGCCAGGTCGTCCCGGGGAGTCGAGCGTCGATCCTGCACAAGGCGCTGCAGGATTGCCGTGATCTCGAGATCGCCCTGCTGGGCCCTCTGCCCGCCCGCCGGCATCTGGTGGATCGCATCCAGCAGACGGGCCTGCTCTGCGGGTCCACGCGGCCCGAAGGCCGCGCGAGGACCGGCACAGGCAGCGGCCGCGCGTATTCCGCGATCATCTCGGCATCGCCCAACTGCCAGAAGAGGTCAATGAGTTCATCAGCATACGTCGCGGTCGGACGGCGGGTCTGACTGAGATCGACCTGACCGAGCGCCGCCCTGATCCGTACGTTGCGTCGGGGCCGGTGGTAGGGCGCGTCCATGAAACGGGTGTTGTCGCGGTAGGCGAGCTGTGGCAGGAGCCACCGGTTCGCCGGCGCTCGGCCTTCCCGCAGCTCACGCCAGTACCTGGAGTCGGGACTGAAGAGTTGCTCGTTCGCACCCACCTCGGCCGGCTCGGCGTAACCGATGACCAGCCAGGCCGGGATGGCGTTCTCGGTGCCGTCGGGGTCGAGGTAGATGGGCACAACCGGCCCGTACTCCCCCCCCCGCATCGAATGGTAGAGCTGCTCGGGTCCGTGCCTCATGTCGTCGTTGGACAACGCCAGTCGACCCGCCTGGAATGGGCAGTCCTGCGGCTGGTTCCCTAAGGACGCTTCGCTGAACAGATGCCCGGAGGAGTGGGGGGAGGTCAACGCATCGTTTCCTGGTCGTGGAGGGGGAAACTTGCGGGCAGCGCGGCCGCGGTGGCCGTGTGCGGTCTCTCGGGCCCGATCCTGAAGCACCACTCGTACAGTGTCAATAATTGTGGACGATCCGTGCTGGTCGCCGACTGACAGCGCCCGGCGTCCTGCGAGAGACCCGCCCGGTCAAGCAACCTGATGCCCGCCCGCGTTCGCAGGAAGCGAAGACACCGATGACCACAAAATCGACACCACCGTGGGACGGGCCGACAAGTGGCATAGGCGATCTGCACACTGGGTGCATGCGATACGAGGAGAGAGCAAGGCTCACCGTTGTGAGGGCCCTGGTCCCGGTGGCCGTGCTCATCGCCTCGCCGGTACTGCTGATTGCTGGAGCGCCGATCCGCCGCCGGTACCTCCTCTACGTCTACCGGGAAGGCGCCCCGCAGGTCTTGGACAAGGGGCACGGTCAAGTCAGCGCCCACTACTTCGTGATCACCAGCCGCCTCCTCGCATGGTTCTGCCGGCCCACGGAATTGCTCGCGCGTCTCGTCTCACGTTGAGGTGAACGACAAGGGGAAGCCCAAGTGGAGGCTCAAAGCGCGATATTCTCGCTCTTGGACGCTGCTGCAGCAGTGCCCGGCCCACCGCGCGGCATGGCCGACGACCAACCCGCACGTGATGGTCACCCAGGACATGTGATGGTCACCCAGGAACCAAGGCAGGCGGAGCCCAGCTTCGACTGCCTATCTCTCCCACGTTCAAATCCACTCGCCCGCCCAGATGATCACCGCTACCGTGCAAGGGTGATGACGGCTGACGACGTGCTGTCCATCCTCACTGTGCTGCGGGACGCGGACGCCGACATCTGGATCGGCGGTGGCTGGGGCATCGACGCCTTGGTCGGGGAGCAGACGCGCCAGCACCGTGATCTGGACCTGATGCACCGCGAGAACCAGGAACCAGCCGTCGTGGCGTACCTCGCGGATGCCGGATTCGCTGAGACTCTCAACTGGCGCCCCGTGCGGTTCGTTGTCACCGACCCGCTCGGCCGAGAGATCGACCTGCATCCGTTGACCTTTGTCGCAGATGGATCCGCAGTGCAGGCCTCACCCGACCCTGACCACCCGTTCGTCTATCCCGCCTCGTGCTTCGTCACCGGCACAATCCAGGGGGTCAGCGTCCCGTGCCTGTCATCCGAGCAGCAGGTCTACTTCCACCAAGGCTACGAACCGGCCGATCACGACCGTCACGACATGGCCCAACTCCGCCGAGCATTCGGCATCGCCACCCACTTCTGACCGGTTCCCGACAAGCACAAAGCACAGGGTTTGTCGGAGAAGTTCCGTGTCGCCCTGAAGTGCGCCCGGACCAGGCGAGCGCCGAGGGCCGACGAGGTGACGCTGGAGTAAGTCAAGGCCGTGTACGCGAAGTTCGTCTCCACACTGGGGGAGTCCAGCTGCAACCGGGAGCTGTACCGCTCCGACTGGATGCACCTGATCCGCTCCCGGGCCTTCGCGAACCTGTGGTGGAAGACGCACCGGGCGTACGACGCGGGTCTGATGGTCGTCCGCCGAGCAGGCTGAGATGACCGAACAGACGAGGTCTGCCAGTTCACCTACCGGGGCGAAGTGCCGGCGGGCGCGTTCATGGACCAGGACGCAGCTCAGGGATCTCGACCTGCCGCACCAGCCGGGCGGACCGGTCCGCGCCACGATGGAGGGCCGAGACGGCGCCGGTCGCCGCGCCACCTTCAACCACTACCTGATCAGCGAGACGGCGCCCACCTCCGCCGACGCCGCGCACCTGGCCGCGGACGCCGCCCGCCGTATCACCGGCACGCGGGTTTGCGGGCAGTGCGACGCCCGCCCTGAACTGCCCTGCACCCCGGTGGAGTCGTGGCTGCTGTGCCAGGCCTGCGCGCACATCGAGCGGCTCCGGGTATGGTCACCCCTCCGCCCGGGCCAGGGTGCCGACGATGAGGGTGGTCAGCATCTCCTCCAGCGTGTCGGTGAAGTCCATGCGTAGGGCCGCGAGCGAGGGATCCGCCTCGTATGCGGCGAGCATGGCCGCGGAGGGCCGGGCGTGGGTCCACACAGCGCCGATCACCATGATGGCCTGGGTGCACAACTGGTCGGCGTGGCCGTCGAGTTCGGGCAAGTGGCGGCGGGCCAGGGCGGCCAGGGCGGCGACGTTGTCGAGGGCGGACCGCTTGTAGCGGGCGGCCACGTCGGCGGAGACGTTGTGCTCCAGGACGCCGGCCTGGGCACTGAGCAGGTCGCACAACACGCGGTTCTGTGTGAGGGACCGGGTCAGGACGCCGGCGAAGGCTTGACCGCGCTGAAGCACCGGGGTGTCCGGGGCGATCGCGACGTCCAACTGTGCCGGGAGCCCGGCCGTCCACTGCCGCCAGTTGTGGTCCAGGAGTTCCAGCAGGATGGCCTCGCGCGACTCGAAGTACCTGAGCACGTTGGACTTCGCCAGGCCGACGCGCCGGCTCAGCTCGTTGAGGCTGACCGCGCTCACCGGCATCTCGTCGAGCATCGCCGCCGCTGTGTCAAGGATCGCCCGCTGCCGGACCTCGCGCTGTTCCTCGCTGCGCGCCCGCTGGAAAGTCGCCATACGCACATGTTACAGACTGCCGGTCTATTGACATCGGACCGACGGTCTCTTAACTTGGGGCGCATAAGAGACCGCCGGTCTTCTATTTCGGGATCGTCGGCCGTACGCACCATCCAGCACGTGAAAGAGGTCTACCGTCATGAGCGTTTCCAGCGTCGCCCTGGTCACCGGAGCCACCACCGGCATCGGCAAGGAGACCAGCCTGTCCCTGGCCCGCGCCGGCCACGCCGTCGTCGTCTCCGGCCGCCGCAAGGAGGCGGGAGAAGCCGTGGTCCGCGAGATCCGCGACAACGGTGGCGAAGCCACCTTCGTCGCCGCGGACGTCGACTCGGAGGAGTCCGTAGCCGCCCTGATCGCCGCCACCGTCGAGCGTTACGGCCGACTCGACGTCGCGGTCAACAACGCCGGCGTCTCCCTCGACACCGGCCGTCTGGCCGACGAGCCCACCAGCGCCTTCCAGCAGATGCTCACCACGAACGTACTCGGTGTCTTCTGGGGCATGAAGCACCAGATCCAGCAGATGCTGGCCCAGGGCAACCCCGGCGGAGCCGTCATCAACCTGGCCTCGATCGCGGGCCTCGGCGGCATCCGCTACGCGGCCAACTACTCCGCCACCAAGCACGCCGTGGTCGGTCTGACCAAGTCCGCCGCACTGGAGTACGCCACCGACAACATCCGCATCAACGGCGTCGCTCCCGCCGCGGTCAAGACCGACATCCTCGCCAACGCCATCGAGTCCGGCACCTGGGACGAGGCCACCATCGCGGCACTTCAGCCGGTGAACCGCATGGGCCGCCCCGAGGAGATCGCTGCGGCCATCACCTGGCTCGCCTCCCCGGCGGCATCCTTCGTCACCGGAACCATCCTCAACGTCGACGGCGGCTACAAGGCCCAGTAAGGGCGCGTCTGTGAGCTTGTCGGCCCGACGTGGTCCGCGCAGGCTCGGCAGAGGGTGACCGCTGCCGCGATGAGTTCCGGCCGCGTCGTGAGTCTGTTCTGGTGAGTGTCGTATGAGTCGTACGACGCTGCCCGGCACGAGACACCACGGAGGACGCCATGACGACCACGCCGAGTGACCCGACCACCGCGGTGCCCGGCCGCCCGCCCGTCGTTGACCTGGCCACCTGGCAGACCGCCCGTGACGAGCTTCTGGTCCGCGAGAAGGCCCACACCCACGAGGGCGACGCCCTCGCCGCGGCCCGCCGCCGGCTGCCGATGGTGGAGTTCGACGGGGCGGTCGAGGTCGTCGGACCCGACGGCCCGGTCCCGTTCCTGGACCTGTTCCAGGGCCGCGACGAGCTCGTGGTCTACAAACACATGTGGTACGACGGCGCGCCGCACCAGGGTCAGTGCGAGGGCTGCACCACCACGGCGTGGCACGTGAAGGACGCCGTCTACCTCAACGCCCGCGGCGTCTCGTTCGCCATCCTCACCACCGGCCGGTGGGACGAGGTGGCCTCCTACGTCGAGTTCATGGGCTACACCCAGCCCTGGTACTCGGTGCGCGACGTGGACGCGCCGGTCGGCGGCAGCATGGGTTACCTCACCTGCTTCCTGCGCGACGGCGACCGCGTGTTCCTCACCTACTCCACGACGGGCCGTGGAAACGAGCGGGTCAACGGGTCCCTCGGCCTGCTCGACATGACGCCCTACGGCCGCGGCGAGGCATGGGAGGACAACCCCGAGGACTGGCCCGAGGGGCGCAGCCCGTGCTGGTCCTGGCGCTCGGACGCGGAGGGGAACGCCACCTGGGGTCCGACCAGCCGCCCCGTGCCGCAGTGGACCCGCCCCGGCGCGACCCCCGTGGAAACCCTCGGCCGGCACGGCCACCACCACTGACGCGCCTTCGTCGACGGCGTCGGCAAACGGTGTTGGGTGCCGGCCGGAACCTCCTGGCCGGGGTGAGGATCGTCCCTCGGGGTGGCACTCCTACCCCGGTTCGACGATGACCGACGGGCACGCCGGCGGCAGAGCGGCCCGCAGGCGCCCGTCGTACCCCGACTGCCGGGGCGCAGGCAGATGAGTTCGGGATCGTCACAAACAGATCATTGAGGCCCTTGCTTCTTCTGCGGCAAGGGGTTTCGGGTGAGCAAGTTCGAAGGGTCTCGCTGTGCGGCGACGACCTCGTGGACGTTCCGCAGAAAGCGCTGGATTGTTGCCATCTCCGTGTCGGAGAAGGTCAGTGTCGCAGCGAGGAGCTCCGCGATCAGCGGTCCGAAGAACGACTGTCCGAGGGTGACTGCCCGTTCGTCGACCTCAAGCAGTACACGGCGTCGGTCGCGGCTGTCTCGCGTGCGTCGCACGTGGCCGAGCCTCTCGAGCCGGTCGACGAGGGCCGTGGTGCCCGCGGAGTTCAGGCCCAGCTGCCGCCCGAGCCAGCCGGGCGTCGCGAGGGTGTGCGCCCGAGCGGCGTCCAGCAGGCAGATCAGGGCACGCAGGTCGGTCGGGTGCAGGCTGTTGCGTTGTGCGAACTCGGCTCCGAGCAGGTCGAGTTCGACGGTGATGGCACGCAGCTGATGCACAACCCGCAGTCCAGGCTCCTCTTCATCCATGCCACGCCGCCCTTTCGCGATCGATCCGGCATGCATAGTATCTCGTTGGGCGAGATACTTGCTCAGCGACCTATTTCTCTGAGGGCGTCCCATGGCAGCAGACCTGACTCGATTTCTGGCGGCGTACGACGCCGTCCTGGACCACTGGCCCGTGCCCGTCGACCGGATGGACCTGACGTCGGAGTACGGCACAACCCGGGTCACCGCGTGCGGCCCAGTGGACGGGGAGCCGCTGGTGCTGCTGCACGGTGGCGGCGCCACCTCTGCAGTGTGGTTTGCCAACGTGGCCGACCTGAGCCGCACCCGGCGCGTCTACGCCGTCGACCGGATCGGCGAGGCAGGCCGCAGCCTGCGCGGGGGCCGCCCCGTCCGGTCCGTCGACGACCTTTTCGACTGGCTGGACGGCGTACTCGACGGCTTGGGCCCGGGCCGCGTCGACCTGTGCGGGCACTCCTACGGCGGATGGATCGCCCTCACCTATGCGTTGCGCACGCCGCAGCGGGTCCGCAAGCTCACTCTCCTCGATCCCACCCAGTGCTTCGCCGGATACAAGGCCGGGTACCTGCTCCGCGCCCTTCCCATGCTCATCCGGCCCACCTCCCAACGGGCGCGCGCGTTCCTCGCCTGGGAAACCCGTGGCGCGGAAGTCGACCCCGCATGGCTGGACCTGTACGGGCTCGCCGCCGAGTTCCCGCGCACCAAGGTCGTCGTGGGCAGACGCCCGAGGTCCCGACGACTGCGGAGCTCGACGATCCCGACGCTGGTGCTGCTTGCCGGGGACAGCAGGGCGCACGACATCCGGCGCGTCGAGGCGGCGGCGCGGCTGCACCTGCCACACGTCGAGACCGCAGTACTCCCCGGCCTGTCGCACCACGGCGTCCCGTTCGTCCGGGCCGCCGCACTCAACAGCATGCTCCTGGACTTCCTCGCCAAGCCCTGAACCGGGGTTGAGGGCCACATCATTCGCGGACGCGGACTCAGCAGCGGGAACGGCGCAGGAGAACGCTGGGAGTGGTCGTACGCAGCCCGTCAGTTTCCGCCGGAGCCTGCCTGCCGGGCAGGCCGAGACCGGCGTCCGGCATGATGAGCCCGTGGATTTCGAGCCGTACCGGGGTGAGCTGCTGGCGTTCTGCTATCGGATGCTGGGTTCGTTCCACGAGGCCGAGGACGTGGTTCAGGAGACGTTGCTGCGTGCCTGGAAGGCCCGGGAGCGGTACGACCCGGCGCGCGCGTCGGTGCGGACGTGGCTGTACCGGATCGCAACCAACGCATGCCTGACCGCGCTGGAAGGACGCGGTCGGCGCCCGCTGCCCTCCGGGCTGGGCGCGCCGAGCGACGATCCGGAGGCGCCGCTGGCGCCGGCGCTCGACGTCCCCTGGATGGAGCCGTTTCCCGGCGCGCGGTTCGACGTCCAGGCGCGGACCGACCTGCGTCTGGCGTGGGTGGCGGCGGTGCAGGCCGTTCCGGCGCGGCAGCGCGCCGTGCTGGTGCTGCGGGACGTGCTGGAGTTCACCGCGGCCGAGGTCGCCGAGCAGCTGGGAACCACCGTCGCGGCGGTCAACAGCGCGCTGCAACGCGCACGTGCCGCCCTCGCGGGTGTGGGTGATCTCGATGCGGTGTGCGAGCCGGACGATCCCGAGGTGCGGGCGGTGGTCCAGCGGTACGTGCGGGCGTTCGAGGCAGCCGACGTGCCCGCACTGGTGCGGCTGCTGGCCGACGACGCGGTCCTTGAGATGCCGCCGGTCCCGCTGTGGTACCGGGGGAGAAGCGACTACGGCCTGTTCCTGGCCCGCGTCTTCCGGATGCGCGGAACCGGCTGGGTCATGCGGGAGCTCACGGCGAACGGGCAGCCGATGCTCGCGGCGTACGCGCCGGAGCCCGACGGCGGGCACCGGCTGCACACCCTCCAGGTGCTCACCGTCACCGGCGGCCAGGTCACGCACAACGTCGTCTTCGCCGACCCGCGCGTCTTCGACGCCTTCGAGTTGCCGCAGCAGATTTTCGTCGACGATTTCCCGCAGGAGCGATGAGTCCAGCAGACGCCGCCGGTATGTACCGGTGAGCATCTGACCGAAAGGATTCACCGTGAGCGTCATCGTCATCGAGTTCATCACCCTGGACGGGATCGTGTCCGACCCCGACGGCTCTGCGGGCACACCATTGGGCGGCTGGGCGTTCCGGTACGGCCGTGAAGCCGTCGCCGGAGACAAGTTCCGACTCGGCCGCACTCTGGACGACGGGGTCCTGCTGCTCGGGCGCGCGACCTGGCAGCTCTTCTCGCGGCTGTGGCCCGGACGCGACGACCCGTTCGCCCGGCGCATGAATGCCGTCCCGAAACTGATCGCCTCCCGCACGCTCACCGACGCCGACACCGCAGCATGGGCGAACTCGCGGATCCTCGCAGATGACGTCATCGACGCCGTCAAGCACGAACCACGCGACGTGGTCATCACCGGCAGCCTCAGCCTGGTGCACCGGCTCATGACCGAGGACCTGATCGACGAGTACCGGCTGCTGACCTTCCCCACCGTCCTCGGCACGGGCGACCGGCTCTTCCCCGCCGGGGGCCCTCACGCGGACTTGGAGTGCCTGTCGGCGGAACAGATCGGCGCCGCCGTCCTCACCCGCCACCGGAAGGCAGCCCGATGACCGCCCGCTTCATGGCCCTGTACGAGGTTCCCGCCGATCCCTCAGCATTCGATCGGCACTACGCAGTACACGACGTCCACATCCCGCTCGCACGCCGGCTCCCGGGACTGCTGGCCCCGGGCCAATCCACTCGTTCACGCCACGCAGTAGTGATCTTTGAGTGGGCCCAGAACACTCAGTCGCGTGGGGCCGGACGACTCGTTCGAGCAGGAGCGTCTGAACGCGGGGGGCGAGGGCCGCGAGTCGGATCGTGCTGCACCTGTCCGGAGTCCTTTTCGGCGCTTCCGCCGGGCTGAACCGGCTGCTCGGAGCCGGAGACAGGCGGATGCGAGCGGGGCTGTGCTGGTGCTGGCGTGCGAGCCGTTGCGGCGGATTCTTCAGGTGAGGCCGGGGAGAATCAGGTTCTGCGGGTCTATGACACCGTCACCGACGCAGAAGCCAAGCCGTCGTCGGCGACTGAGCCACACCATCGGCAGCGAGTTCAACGAGGGCGCGAACGGGAGGCCGACTTCAGCGGGGTGCCGGAGCGGCTGGTCGAGATCGAGGACGTCCTCGTTGCGCCGTCAGTCGCGTCGCCGGTGCAGGAGGGGTCGGATCACAGGGTGCGGCCCGGACTGCCGCAGCAGCTCGTTCTCCAGCTCCAGGACCTGTACGACGCGGGCGAACTGCTGGGCCTGGAGGGCGAGGCGGTCGCGTTCTTCGTTGCGCCGGGGCCTTGGCCTTGAGTTCTTGTGCAGCGCCCGGCAGGCCAGCTGCACCGGCAGGTGCTCACGGGCCATCACGCGGATGGTTTCAAGCGGCCATTTGGGGACGTCACCTTGCCCCAGCAGTTCGGCGGCCCGCCGGTGGACGACTTCGGGCTCAGCGACGCCACCGCCGTGCGCCACGTCACCACCGCCCATGGTGAGCGCACCGCGCAGCTGCCGAGGTTGACCGCAGCCGGCCTGGCCGGCCGATCGGGGGTGCGGGGTAGAGGGTGGCCGGCGACGGGCTGATGACCATGCGGTCCTCACCTATGGGGTGAGCGCTCGTCGCAGTGCCTCGTCAAGGAGGTGTCGCAGCCGGGTGGCGGTGTCGGCCACCGCGGTGGCGAGGAGTGCCGGGCCGGCCAGGGGGACCAGCGCACCGTGGGCTGGGGTGTCGGGGTCGCCGAGGAGGACCGGTGGGAGGGCTGGCGGGGCGAGGGACGGGTCGACGACGAGGAGTTGGCCGCAGGCGCGGTGCGAGCCCATGACGGCCGGGCCGTCCCAGGCGGGGTGGAGGTCGCCGTAGGAGGTGTGCTGGTCGAGAAGGGGGCGGCCTGCGCGGAGCACGGTGAGGCGGGTGGTCAGGTTGCCGCTGGTCTCACCGGTGCGGCCGAGGATCTGTTCGTCCCTCAGGATGAGGCGGGCGGTGGAGGCGAGGTCGACGGTGCAGGTTTGGCGGAGGTTGCTTCCGGCGGTGCTGATCAGGGGCTGCGGCAGCCAGTGCAGGGCGGCGTCGTCGCCGACGGTCAGATGGACGTCGTAGGTGGCGGTGTCGTCGGTGGGGCCACGCAGCGCGATGGTGGAGGCGGCTCCGGTGATCTGGAGGCGGGCGTGCGGGCCGGCGTCGGCGTGGAGGGCGAGCCGGTCGCCGCCGAGGGGGCCGCTCATGGCGCCGATGACGTCGACACGGGCGAGGCCGCCACGCGGGCGGAGCCTTCGGAGGTGAAAGGGGCCGTCGCTGCTGAGCAGCGGAAGGGTGGTGGTGTGGCCGTTGTGGCCGGCCCGCACCCGGGCGGTTGCCACGACGGTGGATGCGTCCGGGCGGGGCGCAGCGAGGGGCGCGAGGTCTTCGGCGAGCGTTCTCATGTCTCCTGCCGGGTCGTTGCCGGGCCGTGACGGGATCAGTGCGCGGCGACGGCGGGTTCGGGCCGTGCGGTCCCGTGGTGCCAGGCGGTGAGGCGTTCCAGCACCCAGTCGGCGACGGGCCGGACGCCGTCGTCGCCGGTGAGGGAGGTGAAGACGACGGGCAGGTCGCCGCGCCGGTGGCCCGCGTCGGCGGCCATGGTGGCGAGGTCGGCGCCGACGTACGGGGCGAGATCGGTCTTGTTGACGACGAGGAGGTCGGCGGTGGTGATGCCGGGGCCACCCTTGCGGGGGATGTCGTCGCCGCTGGAGACGTCGATGACGAAGATCTGCGTGTCGACGAGACCCCTGGAGAAGGTGGCGGTGAGGTTGTCGCCGCCGGACTCGACGAGGATCAGATCCAGGGCGCCGAGGCGGTCCTCAAGCTCCTCTGCGGCCTCCAGGTTGGCGGAGATGTCGTCGCGGATCGCTGTGTGCGGGCAGGCTCCGGTCTCCACGGCGGTGATCCGCTCGGGGGGCAGGACGGCCTCGCGGAGCAGGAACTCGGCGTCCTCACGGGTGTAGATGTCGTTGGTGATGACGGCAAGCGAGTACCGGTCGCGCAGGGTGCGGCAGAGGGCGGCGACGGTGGCGGTCTTGCCGGAGCCGACCGGACCGCCGAGGCCGATCCTGAGGGCGCGGCGGGTGCCGTCGGGGCGGTGGGCGTCGGCGGAGACGGCGCCGGGGCCGTCGTGCCTGTGGTCGAGGTGCATGGGCGTGAGCTCCTTCGGGTGTGCGGAGAGTGTCCGGGTTCGGTGTCAGGAGGCGAAAAGACGCATCGGCCAGGCGGCGTGCTGCTCGGCGGTGATGTCGAGCAGTGGCGACGAAGCGGCCGGCAGGACGCCGACTCCCTCGTCGGCGACGCGGGCGGCGGCGTCGGCGGCCCGGGTGGCCACGGCGTCGACGTCGTCGCAGAGACGGGCCAGGACCGCAGTGGCATCGAACGGGTCGAGGCTGAGCAGCCGCACGGCCGCTGTGGCGGGGCCTGTGATGTTGTTGAAGGCTGCGGCGTGTGCGGCGTCCAACGCGGTAAGTCCGGCCGCGTGGCCTGCGACGCCGAGCACTACGGGCTGGTGGGCGCCGCCCGGCAGATCGCGTGCAAGCCGCTCCAGCGCCTGGCACGGCCAGGCCGCGCGGGCCGCCCGTAGCATCTGCCGACCCAGCTTGCGGGCCGTGGCCCGCAGCGCCGGGGCGGGCGTACGGGCGTCGGCGGCCTCGTCCAGGACGAGCGGGTCGTGTCCGGCGGCGGCCGCAGCTGCCAGTGCGGCGGCGGTGAGGCCCGCGGTGTGCAGGCGGCCACGGCAGAACGCGTAGAGGGTGGCGGGATCGTGGACGGCGCGGGCGGCGACGGCGGCCTCGACGCCGCCGGAATGCGCATGGTCTCCTGCCGGGAAACGGCCGTCGGCGAGGACGAGGAGAGCGGTACGGCTCATGGACGGGTGGCGATTCCTTTCGAGGGCGTGGCGGGAAAGTCGGGACGGGCGAGGTCCGGCCTGCCGGGGCGCCCGCCCTGTTGTCCGCCGGATGGTCAGAAGATGAAGTAGCGCTGGGCCATGGGAAGTTCTGACGCGTAGTGCTTGGGGGCTGACCGCTGGGGGCAGAGCGCCTCATCGGCCTGCGCCTGTTCTTCCTTCTGCTGACGCAGTTCGGTGATGCAGGTGTCCTCGATGAACACCTCGTAGGTGTTCGGGTCGACCCGGATGTCCGGGGTGGCATCGTTGAGGATCATGTGCCGTTTGAACACCTGGCGGGTGTCCTTGATCTCGTACAGGGGCTTGCTGATGCCGAGTTCCTGCGCGGTGACCGTGGCCTGCGGGCTGACGAAATTGACCGAGTTGGCGCCTGGCGCGTTTCCTTCGGCGCCCCACATCGGGCGGGGCAGGACGGGCTGCGGCGTCGGGATGGACGCGTTGGCGTCCCCGACCTGCGCGTAGGCGATCTGCCCGCCCTTGAGGACGAGGTGCGGCTTCACGCCGAAGAACTTCGGCTCCCACAGCACCAGGTCCGCCAGCTTGCCCCTCTCCACGGAGCCGATCAGGCCGTCCGCGCCGTGGGCGATGGCCGGGTTGATCGTGTACTTGGCGACGTAGCGGCGGGCGCGGAAGTTGTCTGCCTCAAGCCGCTGCCGTTCCTGCTGCGGGGCAGTGCCTTCGCGCAGCTGGCCGTAGCGGGTCTTCATCACGTGGGCGGTCTGCCAGGTCCGCATGATCATCTCGCCGATGCGGCCCATGGCCTGCGCGTCGGACGACATGATCGAGATGGCGCCCATGTCGTGCAGCAGATCCTCGGCCGCCATCGTCGAGGGCCGCACCCGTGAGTCGGCGAAGGCCCGGTCGGCGTCCAGCTCCGGGTTGAGGTGGTGGCAGACCATCATCATGTCGATGTGCTCCTTGACGGTGTTGACCGTCAGGGGGCGCGTCGGGTTGGTGGACGCGGGCAGGACGTTCTCCTCCCCGCACAGCGTGATCATGTCGGGGGCGTGACCGCCGCCGGCGCCCTCGATGTGGAAGATGTGCAGGGGACGGTCCTTGAACGCGGCCTTGGTGCTCTCGACGAAGCCCGCCTCGTTCAGCGAGTCCGCGTGCAGGGCGAGTTGCACATTGTTGGTGACGAGGCCGTCCGTCCGGTCGTCGTCCGCCGGGCTGTTCCTGCCCTCGCACACCTTCAGGCAGGTGTCGATGACCGCGGGGGTGGCGCCCCAGTCCTCGTGGATCTTGAAGCCGATCACGCCGGCCTTCACCTGGCCGAGCAGCGACTCACGGGACATGGTGCTGCCCTTGCCCAACACCCCTACGTTCACCGGAAACCCGTCGAGCGCCTTGAAAAGACGCTCGACGTGCCACTTGCCTGGCGTGACCGTGGTCGCGGTGGACCCCTCGGCCGGGCCGGTGCCACCGCCGATCAGGGTGGTCACCCCGGACGCGAGGGCTTCGCCGACCTGTTCCGGGCAGATGAAATGGACATGAGTGTCCACCCCGCCCGCGGTCAGGATGCGGCCCTTGCCCGAGATCACCTCGGTCTCCGGGCCGATCACGAAGTCCGTCGGCCCGTCCGTCCGGCCCTCGTGGATCTTGGCCATGGTCTCCGGGTTGTACGCCTTGCCGAGGGCGGTGATTCTCCCGTCCCGGATCGCGACGTCCGCCTTGACCACGCCCCAGTGATCCAGGATCACCACGCCGGTGATCACCGTGTCCGGAGGACCGTCCTCGCCGTCGCCGCGTGGCGTCGCCGACTGGCCCATCGACTCACGGATCACCTTGCCGCCGCCGAAGACCACCTCGTGCCCGCTCCTGCTCGTCAGCAGGCTGACCTTGCTCCGGTCCTTGCCCTGGCCGTTGTCCTCGTCCTCGGGCGCAGGAACGAGCGGAGGGTCTGCCGGATCTTTGGTGAGACCGCCTGACCAGTCGTCGGTGACCTTGATACGCAGCGCGGTGTCCGCCAGCCGGATCTCGTCCCCGGTCGTCGGGCCGAACAGGTCTACGTAGACCTCGCGCTCGGTCGTCCTGGTGTTCTGCCGCTCATTCACGGTCATCAGCTCCCTCACCGTCGGAGTCGTCCGGGGCCTGGTCCTGCAGCACCCCACCGACCAGCCCGCGCAGCCCCAGCACCTTCCGCTCGCCCTCGATGCGCACCAACTGCACCGTGCGGCGATCACCCGGCTCGAACCGTTCTGACGTGCCGGCCGCGACGTTGAGCCGCTTGCCGTACGCCCGTGACCGATCGAACTCGAGCCCTGCGTTGGCCTCATAGAAGTGGTAGTGCGACCCGACCTGCACCGGCCGGTCGGTCGGGTTGTGCACCTCGATCTCGGTGACGTCCAGCCCCGGGTTCAGAGGCACCGCCTCGTCGACGAAGTCGACTTTGCCGGGGTGGAGTTCGATCTCCTCGCGCGGCGCGTCGAACGGGTCGTGGATCGTCACCAGCTTCGTGCCGTCCGGGAACGTCGTCTCGACCTGGACGTTGTCGATCATTTCCGGGACACCGGCCATGACCTCGCCCCGTGTCAGGACCCCCCGACCCGAGTCCATGATCTCGCCGACGCTCCGGCCGATCCGCGCCTGGTCGTAGACGTAGGCGGTGAGTAGCGCCACCGCCTCCGGGTAGTTCAGCTTGATTCCTTGCTCTCTGCGCTGCCGCGCCACGCCGGCCGCCACATGGACCAGCAGGCGCTCCTGCTCATGGGGAGTGAAATGCATGGTGCCCTTCTCGGCTCCAGAGACCAATGTCTGTTGACGGCGCGGGCACGCCGGGCCCACCGCAGCCAGAGGTCCGGGCCACGCTGCGCCACGGCTGATCGTCCTGGCTCGGGCCGGCGCGTCGACGTGGAACTTTCGCTTTCACTTCGGACGGGGGGCGAAGCGAACAGTTCGGCGAGAGCGGAGGGAATGAGACTTTCATTCATGAATCAGCGATTTACGGCCAGCAAGGTCCGCCTCCCTCGGAGGGCGTGACACGCGAACGTTTCTGCGCCGAGGCAGTGGGCCCCTCGGCTTGGAGGCGCACTTACGGCCGGACAGGAGCCGCCCCCTTCTGTGATCACATACCGCTCCTTCCCTGCCGATGCCCGATCAGCAACCGGCACGCCACGCAGGCGTCTGGTGTCGGCAGTGGCCGGTTCACGACCGTCGTCCGTAGGCGGATCGCACGTCGCAGCGGGGGTGATGCGCAGGCCGGGCAAAGGTGGCACTCGTAGCGCAGCCGAGACTCGAGACCAGGGACAACGGACAGCCTGAGACCCTGTCGACAGGAAGCCTCGATGCCGGCTGCGCCCGCGGCCGGGTCCAGCCAGTCCAGGGCGATGGCCCGGTCCGCGGTGGCGGGGCACAGGGTGAACGGAGCGGTGAGCGCGTCGCCGACGAAGAGATTTTCGAGTTTCGCGCGGCGCTGCAATTCACCGAAGTTCAGCGCCCCCTCGTGCGGCACGACGAGCTCGCCGGGGAAACGAGCCGACTCCGCCCGCCGCCGTGAACGCGTCCTCCAGGCCCTGGATGCGGCCCTGCGCAGCGGTCGGAACATCACTGTGTCCGGCCTCGCCCGCACCGCCCGTGTCGACCGCACCTTCCTCTATCGCCACCGCGACCTGCTCGAACGCGCCCACGCCGCGGCAACCACCCCTGCCGAGGCAGGCAGAACAGCGGCCGTGAGCAGAGCCTCGCTCCAAACCGACCTTGCCAACGCCCTGGAACGCAACACCCGGCTGACGGCACGCGTCCGGCAGTTGGAAAAGCGGCTGTCCGAGGAGCTGGGCACGACGGTCTGGACCAAATTCGGCCTCGGTGCTCCGGCCGACCTCGACCAGCTTCAGCGCCGCATCACCGAACTGGAACAACAACGCGCCGACGTGCAAGGGCAGTTGGACGAACGAACCGAGGAACTGGACGCGGCACGCGCCGCCGACCGTGAACTGACCCGGGCGCTGAACCACACGCCGGAGGGAACGGGCCCACCCACAGCCCGAAGGCCCCGCCCTCGATCAGGATGAGCAGACCGATCGCGATCAGCACCAGCGGCAGCAGAATGTGGCCCCAGCGGCTGAGTGCCTTGGCGACGACCGGACGGGTGGCGAAGAACCTTCCCGCCGAAGCACCACACCGCGACCAGGGTCAGAAAGACCACGGCATACACGCTCATCCCGCCGACGCCGGCGGTGGCAAACACCGGGACGTAGACACCGATGTTGTCACCGCCGTTGGCGAAGGTGACTGCGGCGACCTCCAACGAGCTGCGGCCGCCCTCCTTCGCCTCTACCTCGTCCGCGTCTTCACCGTCGCGGTGGTTCTTCCACGCTTCCCACGCCGCCTTGAGACCTAGGTGATCAATTCAAGGGGGTGCCTGCGGAGGGTGTGGCGGTGGGCGGTCAGGCGTCGGGGTCGACTTCGGGGTGCGTGAACCGCACGGGCTTGCCCAGCGACCGGGCGTAGGCGATTTCGGCTCGGGAGTCGCCGACTACGAGCACCTCATCAGCGAGCCGGATCTTCGCCCGGTGCAGATCGTCGAGTCGAACCTTCAGCGCCTTGGCCTCGACAGGATCGGACCAAAGTTCGTGCGGCGACTTCATGTCGCAACCCGGCTTGACGACAATCCTTCCGGCTTTGGTCTCCCGCACATCGGCCTCGTTCATCTCGGTCATGAAGCGGGTGGAGCCGCAGATCACGACGATACGCGGGAGGCCCAGCTGCTTTTTCGCGTCGGCGAGTTTCTCCTCGGGGGTGAGCGATCGCGGGTATGACACTGGTTCCTCCTGGTGGGGTGGTCCAAGGGGTGCCTGCGGGGTGTGACCGAGGTACGCGCCAAAGGGGCAACGAGATGATCTTGAAGCCCTGAGCGCTCGGCCCCCGTATTTCAGAGGGACACGCGCACTGTTCTGCCAGCGGCAGAACACCGGCCGGACCGGGCTCGACGATCACTACAGTCCAGTCTCATGACGACGCTTACGACGCGTACGGTCGAGTACCCGGCCGACGGTTTGACGATGATCGGGCACCTCGCGCTCCCGGCCGGTGTCGACCGCCGACCCGCGGTGCTGCTCGGACCAGAGGGCATGGGGCTCAGCGACGTCGAGCGCCGCCGGGCCGATGCTCTCGCCGAGCTGGGATACGTAGCGCTGGCCTTCGACCTTCACGGCGGGCGCTATTTGGGCGATCCCGAGGAGATGCTGGCCCGTTGCATACCACTGCTCTCTGATCCCGACCGGATGCGGGGCATCGGCCATGCGGCGCTCGACGTGTTGCGCACCGAATCGCGGGCCGACCCCGACCGGATCGCCGCCATCGGCTACGGCACCGGAGGCGCCGTCGGGCTGGAACTCGGGCGCGACGGCGTCAACCTGCGCGCGATCGGGACAGTCAACGCACTGACCACGGGCCGACCGGGCGAGGCGGCGCGCATTCGCTGCCCGGTGTGGGCCGGCGTCGGGTCGGAAGACCCGATCATGCCGCCCGCACAACGGAACGCGTTCACCGCCGAGATGCAGGCCGCAGGCGTCGACTGGCGCCTCGCGGTCTACGGCGGCGCCTTGCACGCCTTCCACCACCCGCCGGTCGACCACCCCACGGTCCCCGGCGTCGGCTACCACCCACAGCACGCGCAGCGAGCCTGGCGCGACGTCGTCGACCTGCTCGCCGAGTGCCTGCCCGTGACGGAAGATCTGCGGGCATGACCCAGGCAAACAGCCTGGCGCCAGGCCTGGTCCGCGTCGGGCACTCACAGTCCCCTCCCCTCAAGTCCCCATAGCAGAACCACATTCGGGCGGATGCTCGATCGCGGAGACGCGTTCGCAACTGCCGCAGTAAATACCGGATTTACTGCGACGGAGCCCCTGCCGTGATCCTCGCGACCTGCGGCGGTCCGTTCCGGCCGCCAGGGCGAGGTCTACGCATTTACTGCGGCCTCACTGTGCTGACCACGTGCGAAGTCGCATCAAGATCAACTCATCGCCCCTTTGGCGCGTATCTCGGCTGGACCCCCGCGGAGACGAGAATGAGGGTGTCCAAGATCGTCTTATGGCGAAGAACGTGGACACCCTCGCCATGATGCGGACCGCCCGGCGACAGTACCCGGCGCACGGCCCCGCAGTGCCACCCGGGCTCCACGGCAGCCTCGTCAACGAGATGGCCGCCCAACAGCCCCTTCAGGCGACAGCACCACACCTGTCGCAGTGGCCAGACTCCCGATCAATGGCGCTGAGCTGCACCAACGTGAACCACTCGCCAACGCCACAGCCCAGAACCCCAGAGAACGCGCAGCGGCCTGGGCAATGTCCGGGAAAGACGCCGTGAGGTCCGAGCCCTGGCGGGACTGCACATGTCGCCGTACCCAGGCACGTACCCGACACTGCACGGCCAGCAGACCCGGGTGCCGGTTGTTCGCGTTGCGCCACCGCAGAGACGCGTGCAACTCCCGCCCTCGCCCTTCCCGTCGGCCGACCTATGATTCGCCCTTGGGCCTCCAAAATCCTCGGAGAGTACGCATGAGTGATGTGAGCACCGGCACCGGCAAAGTGGTCGTGAACAGGGCGATGTCGCTGGACGGCTTTATCGCCGGTCCTGGCCACGCGATGGACTGGATCTTCGAGTACCTGACTGCGGATGTGTTCCCGGAGGTCATGGCGGCCACAGGCGCCATGCTCATCGGCCGGGGCACGTACGAGGTCGGCAAGCGTATGTCCGACCAGGACGCCGCCTACGAAGGGGGAGCACAGTTCGTCCTCACCCACGAGCCTCCCGACGAACCGGACCCTGCCGTCACGTTCCTCACCTGTGGACTTGAGGAGGCCGTTGCCACGGCACGCAGCGCCGCGGGAGGCAAGAACCTGGAGATCCTCGGTGCCGACGTGGCCGCCCAGTGCCTGCAGCGCGGGCTCGTCGACGAGATCCTGGTGTATGTCCTACCGGTGCTGCTCGGCGACGGTGTCCGCTTCTCGCCCCCAAGCCTCGACAGGATCGACCTGGAACCTTTCAGCAACACCCAGTCGGGCGCCGTCACGATGCTCCGCTTCCGCGTGCGAAAGTAGGCGCGGTCCGCAAGTGGCTAGCGCTTTGATCGCACAGGTGCGCCGGAGCGTTCAGGCTGCGGTGGCGGGCGTTGGCGTTGCGCCACCTCAGGTAGGCGGGCAGTGCAGGGTCTGCCCGGTGTGGTGGAGGTGGTGGGAGTTGGCGATGGTGAACTGCCGCAGGGGCCGGAAGTGGGCCTCGATCGGGTTGGCCCAGGACGCGTAGGCGCACCATCGCGCGCCGATAGCGCACCGAGCTGGTGCTGCCCCGACGTACGATCTGCTGCAGCTTCCGCCCCTCTTGGTCGGTCAGACTGCGCCCATGGACAGGCTCGGCCAACGCACCTCCAGCGGTCGGATCGGACATCACCGCCCATCCGGCTCGTAGCCTCAGCCTGTGACTGGGAGAAGTGAGACAGAGGGCGCTTTCAAGAATCGGTGCGCGAACGCCGAGCGGATGCTCGCGTCGCTCACCGGCTACTTCATCAGTCGGATCTCGTTCGAAGCCTTCAACGAGGACGACTCCATGGAAATCACCATGAGGGACGGGCCGACGAAGCCTGACGTCGTGATCTCCCTCTCCGACCTGCGGTACGTCGCAGTGTCGAAGCCCCCTGGGATCTCCGGGTACTTCATCGACGCGATCTCCCTGACGCACCTGCCGGTGATGCCGCACCCCTGGCCCGAGGACGCGGCCGGCCGTGTCGGCCGATACGAGCACCTGCCCCGCAGTTCGGAGTCGCGGGTGTACTGGGCCATGACCGCGGTGATACTGCGCCGGCTGACCGGGGCAACCGCGTCGGCCTGGCGCACCACATGACCGGCGGGGAGCTGACGCTCGGGGCGGTGCTGGTGCGGCTGGAGGAGCGGGAGGGGGAGCTCGCCGCGCAGGCCGGGACGACGCGGGAGCAGATCGCGCAGCTGACCACGCGGCTGGACGAACTCGACCGGGCCGCCGAGGAGGTCCGGATCACCCGCAAGACACTGCTGGAGCTGCCCGATCCGCTGCCGCCCGCGCTGCCGCCCTCGAAGCTGCCGGACCATCCGGCCTACCAACAGATCATGGCGGTGTTCGCCGCAGCAGAGGCCCCGCTGCGGGCGCGGCAGGTGTGCGAGGCGATGGACCTGGAGATCGCACCCAACACCATCAACAACACCCGTCTGAAGCTCAAGCGGCTCGTCGAACGCGGAATCCTGACCGAGACCGAGCAGGGCTTGTTCACCCCTCCACGGCCGTAAGCCGCCCTGCGTCGCCGCGACCTGCCCGCTCACCCAAACGAAGCGACGAATCAGGCATCAAGTCTCATGCAGCCCTTTCAGTACGCCGCGCGGGGTGTGCTGGGTGACCGTCGTCGTCCTCGCGGCGGGCTCGCCGGACGAGCCACCATGACGGCACCGTCCGACAAAAGGCCTCTGCTCACGTCGCCGTCACTCGCCGCCAGGGCGGCACCGTAGCCAGGCTCCACAAACCGTCCAGGTGCTGGTTCCAAGTGGCGACAGCGGCTCTGGTGGTGTCGGTGTCCTTCGCGGACCAGACATTCAGATCGGCACGGTGGCCCTTGGGGTCGTAGTACTCAGGGCCTGAGCTGCGCAGCATCAGGCGGGCGAGCACGTCGTAGAGGCCGTGCAGCACCAACTCCCGGTTGAGAATGCAGATCTTGTCTCTCGGGATGCCGGGGTAGAGGCGGAACTCGCTCTCCACCGTCACCCGTCCCAACCTGTTGAGCCGCTCCGCGAGCACGGACAGCGCCTCGTCGAACCCCTGGCACCTCCGTTCCTGGCTTCGCCGTAGTTCAGAGTCGTCCAGCGGCTCACCAGTCGGCCCGACCCTGGACGGCACAGTCATGGGCTGCCCGAAATCCGGCACCAACACTCTGATGCACACGCGCCTGGTCGGTCCGGGATCGTCGAGAAGGTCCTCCAAGCGGCGGTAGAGCGGGCCGACAATCGTCTCCCCGGTGTAGCCGAGAAAGGTGATCTCCACCGTCCGGGCGCGGAAGGCCTCGTCCACGAATCGGCCCAACTCACGCGACCCCACCTGAGATCGCTCGGGCAGCCGAAGCGACGCGGCCAGGTCCTGGACCGCGTCGTACAGCACGTACGCCACGAGGCTGAGGAGCGCGCCGCCGAGGAAAGTCTTGTCCTCCAGGGCGTCTCCGACCGGTTTGACGAACTGGGCAGTCAGTCCGACGGTGAAGATTCCGAGCAGAAAGTACCGTGTCACCGCAGGCTCGAAACGTGTCAGATGCCGCCTCAGACGATGAGCAACGCCGGGCTCGGCCGACCCGTTCCCTGGCACAGACATGCGCAACCCCTCCCCGTACCGAGCCGCCCGCGTCGCCTCATGTGCCCGCGGGGCCGGCCCGTCTCATGCCGTCATGGTTTCCAATCCGGCACTGGCCGGGCAAGATGGGGATTCGCTGTCGCGCCGCACGTCGACCAGCGGATCCACCTTGCCGGGTCCGTGGTGTGGGATCACCACACGGGTGCGGGTGCTCGGGGTGGTCACCGTCTCCTCCTCAGCGAACGCCGTGTGGCTGACGCCGGGGGAGCAGGCTCAGCGAGTACGACGACCTCCTGCAGCAGCTTGTCCGTATCCGCGACGACATCATCGCCAGCACCCACGAAGGTCGTCGGCTGCGAACCGCTGCCCCGTCCTCGGACAGCCTGGCGACGGTGGCTGCTGTCCGCCCATGTTCTGGCTGGAGTTGAGGGTGAGAGGTGAGGGTGGGATGGGCGGCGCGGACCCTGCTCGGTCTTGTAGGGCTTGCGCTCGCTCACGACGACCAGCCCAGCACGCCCACGGCCGCCGACCGGCCGGGATACCGTCCTGCCACACGTTCAGGTGACGACAAAACACCTATGCACTCACATACCGCCCTCTGATGCGCAGCGTGACCTATTCGATGAGCGGCTCACTTGACGGCTACATCGTCGGACCGGACGGCGGCCTCGACTGGACGGCGCCCGACGAGGAGGTCTTTCGCTTCGCCATCGACGTGATTCGACAGGTCGGCGTCCACCTATTGGGACGACGGCTGTACGAGACGATGCTGTACTGGGAGACCGCCGACCAGGATCCATCGCTCGACGACTCAAGGCTCGAGTGGACCGCGCTCTGGAAGCCGCTCCCAAAGGTGGTGTTCTCCACCGCGCTGTCGGCGGTGCAGGGCAATGCCCGCCTGGCCTCCGGCGGCCTGGCGGAGGAGATCGAGCGGTTGCGAGCCGAGCCGGGGGAGGGCGACATCGCGATCGGCGGCGCGACTCTCGCCGCCGAGGCGGCTGCGTTGGGGCTGATCGGACGAGTACCGGGCCAGGGTCTACCCGGTGCTGGTGGGCGGTGGCATTCCGTTCTTTCCCCAGCGCGAGCGCCGGGTGGATCTCGAACTCGTCGAGACCCGCACCTTCAGCTCGAGAGTCGTCTACCTCCGCTACCGCGTGGCGCGTTAGCCGCTCGTCCGCCGAGCCCTGGGAGGAACGGGCCAGCCAGTGACGTTCCCTCAGCGAAATGACCTGCGCGAAGCGGTGTGAACCACCGCCTGGCGAAGGCCAGTTGGACGGACCACGCTCGTCCGCAGACGCACGAATCCGTCGGTGTCGAAATTGTGGATCACGTCCCGGACCCGGTCCGCGCTGGTGAACATCACTTCGGCGATCTTCGCCACCGGCATGCCCTGGGCGGACAGCAGCACCATCTGGGCCCGCTCGGTTGGTCAGCCTGCTGGCGGGCTCTGCAGGGCCTACGCTCGCGTGAACCCGTGGCTCCGCTCCACTTTCGCCACATGCAGCGTGTAGCTCTGGTACCACTCGGCCTGCCCACGCTTTTGCGCCGCGCGGTGCTCGGCGTTGGACCGCCACTCCGTGAGGGCGTCGGCGTCGCGGAAGTACCCGACGGTGATGCCCAGCCCGCCAGGAGTCTGCGCGTGGTCCATCCCCAGGAACCCAGGGACGTCCTTCACCAGGTCTTCCATGCGTGCGTTGGTCTCGCTGTAGCCGCTCTGGTCCTGGGTTCGCACCGCAGTGAAGACAGCCACGTAGTAGGGGGGTTCATAGGCCTCGACGGGCGCGACAGGCGCTTCCGAGTGATCACTCATGGCGCCACCGTAAGGCGGGATGCGCCCAACGATCCAGCGTCTTTCCTGAGTGGACGTTAAGTCCGATCTTCCTCGGTTCGTGGTCGCTCGATCGTGGTACTGATCGCCGCACGGGCCACCGGTTGGGCATGTCCATGCAGAGATGCTGGGCATGGAGCGAGAGGCGTACCTCAGCCACTTGTCGGACGAGCAGTGGCTCTTGATCGAGCCGATGATTACGGCCTGGAAGCAGGACCGGGTGGCACGGTCGGCGACCGGCGATCCCGGGGCCTGCGATCTGAGGGAGGTCGTGAACGCGATCTTCTACCAGAACCGGACGGGCTGCCAGTGGCGCTATCTGCCCCACGACCTCCCGTCCTGGTCAGCGGTGTTCTACTACTTCGGGCTGTGGCGCGAGGACGGACTCGATCAGCGGATCCAGGAACTTCTTCGCTGCCAGGTGCGCGAGAGAGCCCGCCGATTAGAGGACCCGTCCCTCGTGATCATCGACACCCAGTCCGTCCGCGCGGCCGCCGGTGTCCCGAAGACCACGACGGGACTGGATGCCAACAA
The DNA here is from genome assembly GCF_001279775.1 of Streptomyces sp. MMG1533. GTDB lineage: Bacteria > Actinomycetota > Actinomycetes > Streptomycetales > Streptomycetaceae > Streptomyces. The sequence continues at coordinate 89,665 of NZ_LGDG01000167.1, forward strand.
GAAGGTGTCGAGCCGCAAGCGGGGACTGGCAGTTGACGTTCTCGGGCTGATCATCGGCGTCGTCGTGCCGGCCGCTTCCGCTCACGACAACACTGCCGGCGCCGCCCTGCTCGACCAGGCCGCCGAGCGGTGCGGCAACCGCCTGGAGAAGGCCCTGGTGGACCAGGGCTTCAAGGATGAAGTCGTGATCCACGGCGTCCTGTTGGACATCAACGTCGAGGTCGTCCGCCGCAACCCCGAAGACCAGGGAAAGGGCTTCGTTCCGCAACCGAAGCGGTGGATTGTGGAGCAGGTCAACGGCACGTTGATGCTGCACCGGCGGCTGGCCCGCGAGTACGACCACCGGCCCGACACCTCCGCCTCGCGCGTCTACTGGGCCTCCATCGCGAACATGACCCGCCGCCTCACCACACCCGCCGCCACCTGGCGCGACATCCTCCAGCTGGCCGCATGAACATCATCGAGCTCCTGGCAGACCTCCAGGCGCGGCACGACAAGACCACGGCCCGGGCCGGTGAACTACGCGACCAGATCGAGCACTTGACCGCAACCCTGGCCGAGACCGAAGCGCGCCTCGCAGACCTGGCCACCGCCCGGGAGATCATCGCCGAACTCACGCCGGCTGGAGGCGAATCCGAACCACCCGAGACGAGCACCGCTTACCAGGCCATCGTGAGCGCCTTCAACCAGCACCCCGACCGGGAGTTCCGGGCCCGTGAGCTGCACGAACTCCTCGGCATGCCCACCGACGAGGCATCGGTCAACGTCACCCGCGCTCGTCTCGGACGCCTCACCCGCCAAGGCTTCCTCACCCAACCCGGACGAGGCCGCTACCAGAAACGGACTTAACGTCCACTCAGTGGGCGTTTAGGGATGTTCAGAGGCATGTATCACCTTTGAGGCCAGCAGCTTTCATGACGCTTCGCCCTGTAGGAGCGCATTCGCACACTCCGAAGTGTCGATCGGACCGCCCGTTCAGTTCGCACATGCCGCTCGAATTCCGTCTCGTTTAGCAATGGGATGAAAGCTCCCTACTGGTAGAGAGCTTCCAGGCATTGCAGGCCATGCGCGTTAGTAATCAAACCAGGCAAAGTATGTTGAAACGGTCGGCGCGAATCAACATCAAATGCCCACTCAGGCGTTGAGGATCCAACGGCTCCACGAGCTGCACGAGTCGCCGAGGCATGCCTTGACCCGCACCCGGCTGCCCACGCCGCCGTGGGCGTTCTTGCTGCTGTACTCGTACATCTCCTTGTTGCAGGACCCCTGGGTGCCGGAACCGCCCGACCACGTGCACTTTCCGTTGCGGTAGAGCCCCCAGTTCCCATTGCTGTCACGGAGCTCGTTCTGCCACTCGGTGGTGGCGGAGGCGCCGTCTTTAAATTCGTCGCCGGCGAAAAGGACATCGCCGGACGGCTTGAAGCAGGCACGGGCGCTGGTCCAGAGGTCGTCCTTGACCACGCAGTAGTAGTCGTTGACCGACGTCGTGTCCTTCACCGCGGTGTCGTACTCCATCGTGGCGGCGGCTGCCGGGTTGCTCATCGCCAGAACGAGCATGCCTGTGGCGGCCATGCCCAATACGGTTCTTATCGCGCCGCGCATGCGGACGCCTCCCGTCGGGTCGAAGCTGACTGAACTCCAACCCTGGGGTACGCAGCGCCTCGGCGGTACCTAGAACGTTTCAGGGTGCCCTGAGTGGCCGCTACCAGAAACGGACTCAACGCCCACTGAACGGGATGCATAAGGGATCGGACTCTTGACCGAAGCCGTCTGAGCTCTCCCCGCCCCAGCTCCCGGAAACGGCCACGAGCCCACCGGCTCACAGAACGGTCCAGGGGACGGGGAACACCAGGGCGAACGTTGGCTGATGCGGCACTAGCTACTTGCTGCTGAAGAAGTCGTTGGTGCCGCTGGGTTGACCTATGGGGAGAGCTGGTCCGGGCTGCCGGCAAAGCATGCTGCTGGTCTCATTGCTCACGCTCGTCTTGGACACGCTCGCACCCTAATGAGCGTCGGGCGCTGTCCCGTCGCCCGGCCTACCAGGTCCACGATGGCTTGCACAGCCGAAAGGGAAGGAATGTGCTTGCCGCGGGAGATGCGACTGAGCGTGCTGGAACGGAGACCGATGTCCAGGTCGGCGCTGATGCGCCGGTAGGTCCAGCCCCCTCTTTCAATGGCTCAAGCAGTTGCTCGCGCGCCACGGCCGCGAAACGCGTGCCTGCTTGCCGACGTCTGCGACGTGTCCACGCCTTTTCACCGTCGTCAACTCGCATGTCGTCTTTGCTCGGTGTGTCTGGCCCCAGAACTGGCGCGACACCTGAACCTCGAACCAAACACTTCCGCCGGGACAAAACACTCTTCAAGCCCGGGGCGCATCCCGAACAGCGGGGTGAGGGCCCGCTTGTCCTCGTCGGTGAGGACGGGCCGCCCAGTTGGGCTCGGCAGGTATGCCCCGGATCACCAGGGTGTTGACGAAGACAAGTGCCTTCCGCAGCAGGTGGAGCGCCGGCCATTGTGCGGTGTTCACCAGCTGATTCCGGCCGCCACCGGCAGGTGGTCACTGCCCGTGGCCGGCAGCGACCATGAGCGCTCCGGCTTCACGCCGCGGACCAGGATCTGGTCGATCCGCGTCACCGGGAACTTCGCCGGCCAGGTGAAGCCGAAGGCGTCCCCGGCCGCGTCCTGGGCCGAGTGCAGCTGCGAGGTGATGTCGGCGAGTGCGCGGTCGTCCGTGGTGCCGTTCAGGTCGCCGAGCAGCACCACTCGCTCGTTCTGTTCGGCGGCGATGGCCTCACCGAGCGCCTGGGCGTTTCTGTCCCGCGAGTCCGTCCAAAAGCCCGCCCTGGGATTCACGCGTACGGACCCCAGGTGGGCCACGTAGACCGCCAGTGGCCCGTGGTCCGTGGCCACCGTGGTGCGCAGTGCCCGGTTGTAGGCCATCTTGATGTCGACCGGCTTGGTGTCCGCCAGCGGCCCGTAGTCCATCTTGATGTCGACCGGCTGGGTGTCCGACAGCGGCAGCTTGCTCCACAGCCCCACCGTGCCCTGCACCGTGTGGTACGGGTACGCCTTCGCCAGTTCTTTCTCGTACAGCAACTTCGCCTGCGGGGTGATCTCCTCCAGGGCCAACACGTCCGCGCCGGAGGCGGCCAGGGCGTGGGCGGTGCCGGCCGGGTCGGGGTTGTCGGCGCCGACGTTGTGGCTGGCCACGGTGAGGTCGCCGCCCGAGTGGGACTTGTCGCTGAGCAGCTCGCCGAAGAGGTTCAGCCACACCAGGACCGGCAGCAGCAGCGCGGCCACCGCGGAGGCGGAGCGGCGCCACAGCGCTCCGGCCAGCAGCACCGGGACGAACAGGCCGAACCACGGCAGGAAGGTCTCCACCAGACTGCCGAGGCCTCCGATCCGGTTCGGGATCTTCGCGTGCAGCAGCATGAGCAGGCCGAGCAGCAGCGCCAGCGCCGCGAGCACCAGGCCGCGCCGCCAGGGCCCCGGCCGGGAGCCGATGCGGATCGCCCGGCGGATGCCCGCGCGCCAGGGTCCGGCGCCGGTGTCCCGGCGGATGCCCGCGCGCCGGGTACCGGAGTCGGCATCCCTGCGGTCGGCGCCGCCCTGTCCGGTCTCCGCCGTGTCCACCTGTGCCATTGTCTGTCCTCGCTCACTGCCGGTCACCGCGGCATCCTCGGGTCCTGGGTGGGGTCGGCATACAGGCGCGGGCAACCACGATCGATGGCATGGGCGCGCAGTTCGTAGTGCCAGGGTTCGTTCCTGTAGATCTGGCACAGCCCGTACTCGGCACCATGCTTGGACAGCCATGCCGTCGCATCGGAGCGCCCGATGTCGATCGCGTCCCCCGACACGTGGGGAGACGTCGCTGCGGTGGCCACCCATCGGGCGGCCTCGTCTTCAGACCCGTACTTGGACACCGCCTCGCGAAGAAGCTGATTCTGGTATCCCGGGGAACGCCAGCCGCTGGTGACGCTGAACTCGACTCCGTCGTCCGCGGCAGCCGTTGCAGCCTGGCGGAGGGACTTGAGCAGACCTGGATCGAGGTTGGCCACTGCCGGAATCGCGTCATCGAAGACCGTCACACCGTCGGGGACGACACCGTCGGCCTCGCCGAGCGCACCAAGGTGGTCACTGCGAAGAGCATTCGAGGGTGATGCGGTCGAAGAGGACGAGGAGTTCGCCACCTGGTAGCCGAGGGCTGCGGTGATCACTGCCAGGACGACCAGCGGGCCGACGACAAGAAGCCGGCGAATCCGGCGGGTCGTTGTTCGTGCTAATGGTGGGGTTCGAGTCATACCGCCAGTCAAGACAGCGCGGTGTTGCCGGCACGTATCCGGTTTTCGATATGCCGACGATATGCGTCGGCTCGTAGCCTCGGAGCATGCGTGTGCTGATCGTCGAGGACGAGCCCTATCTGGCAGAAGCCATCCGCGACGGCCTACGCCTGGAAGCGATCGCGGCCGACATCGCGGGTGACGGTGACACCGCTCTGGAAGTGCTGAGCATCAACGCCTACGACATCGCCGTCCTCGACCGCGACGTCCCCGGACCGTCCGGTGACGAGATCGCCAGACACATCGTCGCCTCCGGCAGCGGCATGCCGATCCTCATGCTCACCGCTGCCGACCGGCTCGACGACAAGGCATCCGGGTTCGGGCTCGGCGCCGACGACTACCTCACGAAGCCGTTCGAACTCCGAGAACTCGTGCTCAGGCTCAGAGCACTCGACCGCAGACGTGCCCACAACAGGCCTCCCGTGCGAGAGATCGCAGGTCTGCGGCTGGACCCGTTCCGCAGAGAGGTGTACCGGGACAGCCGCTATGTCGCGCTGACCAGGAAGCAGTTCGCAGTGCTCGAAGCCCTCGTCGCCGCCGAAGGCGGTGTCGTCAGCGCCGAAGAACTCCTGGAACGCGCATGGGATGAGAACGCCGACCCGTTCACCAACGCCGTACGCATCACCGTCTCGGCACTGCGCAAACGGCTCGGCGAACCCTGGATCATCGCCACCGTGCCAGGCGTCGGCTACCGCATCGACACGCAACCGGAGGCCGGACACGAGGGAGGCGAGCGTGGATAGGGCACCTGGGCTGAGCGTTCGCCTCAAACTCACCCTCAGCTACGCCGGGTTCCTCATGCTGGCCGGCGCCCTGCTGCTCGCGGCGGTGTGGGTGTTCCTCCTCCGCTATGTCCCCGACCGTGCGATGCTCATCAACCCCGATGACAAGCCCACGAATGGTGTTTTTCCCATCCGGTCCGTCCTCCTGGACGTTTTCGCTCCGAGGGCAGCCGCAGTACTGGCATTCCTGCTGGTGTTCGGCCTCGTGGGAGGGTGGATCCTCGCCGGCCGGATGCTCGCCCCGCTGACCCGGATCACCAACGCCACACGCATGGCCACGAACGGAACACTCTCCCACCGGATCCGGCTACCGGGCCGCAAAGACGAGTTCCGCGAACTCGCCGACGCCTTCGACACGATGCTCGCACGGCTCGAAGCACACGTCGCCGAACAGCAGAGATTCGCAGCCAACGCCTCTCACGAGTTGCGTACCCCGCTGGCGATCTCGAAGGCGCTTCTCGACGTGGCCCGCACCGATCCGAACCACGACGCCGGCGAAGTCTTCGACCGCCTCCACGCGGTCAACACCCGGGCGATCAACCTCACTGAAGCACTGCTCCTGCTCAGCCACGCCAACCAGAGGTCCTTCACCCGAGAACCTGTCGACCTGTCCCTGCTTGTAGAAGAGGCCACCGAAACACTCATCCCCCTCGCGGAAAAGCACGGCGTCACCATCGAGACCTCCGGCGACATCACCCCCACGACCGGATCGCAAGCGCTCCTGCTACAGCTGACCACGAACCTCGTGCACAACGCGATCGTCCACAACCTGCCTGAGCAGGGCACCGTGTGGGTCAATACCAGTGCCTGCCCCAAGACTGTGGTGCTCACTGTCGAGAACACCGGCGAGAAGCTCACCCCAGAGCTGGCCTCGACATTCACCGAACCATTCCAGCGCGGCACCGAGCGCATACACGCCGACCACGCAGGCGTCGGCCTCGGCCTGGCAATCGTCAAGACCATCACCCATGCACACGACGGAACACTCACCCTCACCCCGCGCTCCGCCGGCGGGATCCGCATTACTGTGGAACTGCCCGCGACAGCCCCGCACGCCGCCAGGTAATGAATCAGGGAATTGATGCTGAATCAGAGAATTGCGTGGACCGAGTCGGGTGCCGCCGCAGTGGTCGGCAAGACGACGACCATCGCTGATGAGGACTACCAGGGCACCGGACCGGTCATCCCGCACCGGCGCCCCGCCGGTGGTCATCGCTGCGACTGGAAGAAGGAGCACAACCACTCGCACAAGCAGGTCCGTGCCCGAGTCGAGCACCGTCTTCGCGCCGATGAAGACCTGGAAGATCCTTCGCGACTGCCGTCCGAAGGGCGACGGCGTTCACACCGCGATGCTCGGCATCGCCCGCATGCACAACCTGATCCAGGCGGCGTAGCCAGGGCGGCGTCGTTCAGTCGGTCTGACCGAATTGATGGCTTCATGGAGGCGGACTGGGTGTGACGTCCGCGGATGCGGCCGGAACGTAGGCAGGCACGGCCTCCGTTCCGGGCGCTCCTCGGATCCCACAGCCATCTCGCCACCTGAATTACCATCAAGTCGGTCAGACCGAACGACGAAGCCGGCAAGGACGACGGCGTCGACCGGGCCAGGCTCGGCATCGTCGGACGTCGGACTTCACAATCTCGCCCTCACGTGGGGATAACTCCCGCCCCATACGGGACCACCTTTAGAGAGGCCCAAGGGAGACGGCTTCCCACCTCGCCGTCTCGGAGGATGCTCAGTCGAGACAGAACTCGTTGCCCTCGATGTCCTGCATCACGATGCACGACTCATTGTGGTCATCGGCAAGCAGCAGTTGCACCTGTGTCGCGCCGAGCGCGACCAGTCGTGCGCACTCGGCTTCGAGCGTGGCGAGGCGCTCTTCACCCACGAGCCCAGTGCCGACTCGCACATCAAGATGCACCCGATTCTTGACGACCTTGCCTTCGGGGACGCGCTGGAAGAACAGTCGCGGGCCCACGCCTGAGGGATCACTGCAGGCGAACGCTGAACCCTGCTCCTCGGGCGGCAGAGAGCGATCGAAATCGTCCCACGTAGCAAACCCCTCCGGTGGAGGCGGTACGACGTACCCCAACACCTCGCACCAAAAGCGAGCGACGTGCTCAGGTTCTGCGCAGTCGAAGGTGACTTGGAACTGCTTGATCGATGACATCGGCGCACCATAGCAGGGGGACTCTGTGGCTCATTTCCCGGTGTGGATCCGCATGTTGTCGGGAGGACGGCCCTTGCTGGCCGCTGCTACACGGTGGTATCGAGGATGTCCAATTCGGTCGTCACACACTGACTTTGGACACCCTCGCCGCGGCTCCGGCGGGAAGAACGAGGGACTGTCACGGTCCGGAGCTGGCGGGAACACTCGGATTGGTCGTGTCGAAGTAGACCGTGTCCGTGCCTGGATCGAGATAGAACGCGCCGGTGTACGTCCCAGCCGTCATGTCATGGTCGAAGGAATCACTCCGAACCCACCGTGCATCCTTGGGCACGAACTCGGCGAGCTTCTCGGGCGGTTGAGGTGGCGCCTCTGGCTGAAAGCTCTGCCGCGAGGCACCCGTGATGGCGGCAACGGTACCCGCTCTCAGCTGGGCGGTCCCCACGACGCGCACATCGGTGGGGCCCGGAACGGACCCCCGCGAATCGGTGCCCAGTACGCTGCCGAGCCAATGCGCATCCGACAGCGGGCCGAGGCCGGCGAACCTACGTTCCAGAGGCTCCAGGTCGGTGCGGACCTTGGTGCCATCTGCGCTCTTCGAATTCGCCGTGCACGCCGCAAGCAGCGTCACTGCTCCGAGCGCGAGCACCCCGCGGCGTCCGAAACCCGCCATGCCACCCACAAGCCGCCCTCCCCAAAGCCCCCACATCTCACGCCTGATCGTAGCCGTCAGCTCGCTGCTGTCGGTGCGCAGCGGCGAGTTCCGCTCCTTGTGGGCACGCGAGTACACCCGGTCTCGCCCTGCGACGTGAAGCAGGTGCACCACTCAGCCGTGGGGGACCTGGAGTTGCGGCATGAGGCCCTCAAATATCCGCAGCGTTCCGGGACAGCAGTTCGTCATCCTGCAGGCCGAGCAGGGTTCCCCCTGCGCGAACCGCTGGCCCTGCTGGGCACCATCAGCGCACCCGAAGTACCTCACCAGCAGAATCCCGCACACGGCACCTGAACCAGGCGACCACCGGAAAGCCGTCTCCGGCGGGACACTCATGTGCCCCGGCGGGACCAGGGCGGGTTTGAGACATGGGCTTGGTGCGGGTTGGCGCGGGTTTGGTGTGGGGCACGATCCGATCGCTGCGATGTTTCGGATCGCTCCTCAACCGATCCGCCAGGGACGGAGCTTCTCGGGGTTTCGCACCGCCCAGATATGCCCGATCCGGTCGCCCGCGATCTCGAAGGCGAACACGGTCGCGATGGCGCCGTCCTGCTGCGCCACCAAGCCGGGCAGGCCGTTGACCGTGCACTCCAGGAACGTCGTGCGGTCGCCCGACACACGGGCGATCTCGGCGTAGGCACGTGCGATCTGCTCACCGCCCACGATCGGGTACAGGTGGGTGACGGCCAGTCCGCCGCCGTCGGCGGTCGCGGTGGCGTCGGGGTCGAGCAGGCTGATCAGGGCGTCGATGTCCTTGGCCTCCCACGCCGTTTTGAACTGCCTGACGATGCCGGCCTGCCCGGCACTCGGGCCCGCCGGGGTCTGCGCAGTGCGGATGCGACGGCGGGCGGACGAGGCCAGTTGGCGGCACGCCGCCGGAGTGCGGCCGACGATCTCGGCGACCTCGCCGAAGGGGTAGCGGAAGACGTCGTGCAGGACGAACGCGACGCGCTCGGCCGGGGTCATCGAATCGAGGACGACCAGGAAGGCCATCGTCACTGACTCGTCGAGGGTGACCCGCTCGGCCGGGTCGGTTCCGCCGACGCCGGAGCGACCGGTGATCCACTCCGTGGGCTCGGGCAGCGGTTCCGGGATCCAGTCGCCCACGTACGTCTCCCGCCTGGCCCGCGCCGACCCGAGCAGGTTCAGGCAGATGCGGCTGGCGACCGTCACCAGCCAGGCGCCGGGCGACTCGATGGCCTGCTGCTCCCGTGCCGACATGGCGTACCAGCGGGCGTAGGTCTCCTGCACGACGTCCTCGGCGTCGGCAAGGGACCCGAGGAGCCGATAGGCGAGGTTGATCAGCCGGCGCCGCTCGCTCATGATCGCGCTGAGGCCCGGATCGCTCTGATCGTCGCCGGGCTCGGCTCTGGTGGTCATGGTCTGGCCGTCTCCCTCGCTCGCTTCTGTGCCTCTACCCGTTACGACAAGACAGCGCACCGGAATGTGAGGCCGACGCGCCGCCTCACATTCCGAAGGGCTGCGTTGTCGTACCGGTGAGGACGACAACAGGACGGACAGGGGACTCCGATGAACGACTTCCAGGCCATCGCGGATCGCGTCGAGATCGAGGCACTGCGCGGCGAGTTCACCGACGCGGCGATGATGCGGGACCGACCCCGCCTGGCGTCGCTGTTCACGCCGGACGGTGCCCTGCGCATGCCCAACATCCCCGCCGAGCAGGTCGGCCGCGAGGAGATCCGTGCCGGGGGCGAGCGGCTGCAGAGCCAGTGGGACTTCTTCGTACAGACCACACACCCCGGCACGATCCTGCTCGACGGCGACACCGCGACCGGCCGCGCCTACATCCAAGAACTCGCGCGCACCCTCGATGGACGCCAAGGTCTGAACTACGCGGTCTACCACGACCGTTACCAGCGCACCGCGGAGGGCTGGAGGTTCGCCGAGCGGGTGTACGAGGTCAGGTACCTCGACACCTCCCCGCTGGCGGGCACGGCGCCCCACACGGCGCAGGGCTCCGGGACCAACCCGGCAGACGCCACGGCCACCGCGGCTCTGGCCGCGTCCTTCGCCGATCCGGCATCGGCAGAACGACTGGAGCGGGTAGCCGCCGCGCTGCGTGCAGGCGGCTTCGCCGCCGAGATCCTCGACGACGCCGCGGCAGCGCGCGCCCGCATCAAGGACCTGATCCCCGAGGGCGCCGGCGTGCTCACCGGAGCCAGCGAGACCCTCCGGCTGTCCGGCATCGACGAGGACATCAACGCCGGCGGCCGGTACGACGCCATCAGGCCGCGCGTCCTGGCCATGGACCGTGCCACCGGCGCCGACGAGATCCGAAGGCTGGTCACGGGCCCCGAATTCGTCGTCAACAGCGTCGCCGCGGTCACCGAGACCGGCTCGCTCGTTCTTGCCTCGGGCAGCGGCAGCCAGCTCCCTGCCAACGCGGGCGGTGCCGCCCACGCGGTCTGGATCGTCGGCGCGCAGAAGGTGGTGCCTGACCTGAGCACAGCGCTGCGCCGCGTCGAGGAGCACGCCCTCCCGCTGGAGAACGCCCGCGCCCAGGCGGTGTACGGGATGCCCAGCGCCGTCAACCGCCTGCTCATCCTCAACGCGGAACCCCGCCCAGGGCGCGGCACCGTGCTGCTTCTCCGAGAGGCCATCGGATACTGACCCGGCCCAGGTCCGTTTGACCCACGGGCTCAGAGACAGTCATTGACAGCGGCGATCTGGCGGTGGCTTCGTAGCGGACCGCGCGCTTGTCGTACCGGGTCGCCACGGTCCTGTACCGCTTGAGGCGGTTGATTCGGCATTCCACGGCGTAACGGCGCTTGTACAGCTCCTGGTCGAAGCTGTACTCGCGTCCGCCGTGCGAGCCCTTCTTCCTCCGGTTCGATCGCTGGTCGTCCTGGACCGGGATCACGGCCTCGGGGAACACGCAGGCGGGCGACTACGGGTTCGGCTCCCGCTTCGTAGCGGCCCCGGTGGGGTCAGCGGGCGAGGGAGACGGCGAAGGGCTTGAAACCGTGTCGGCGCAGGATGTGGGGCACGACCACCCGGGACCAACTCGGCCTGATCACACTGCCCCTGCCGCTCCAGATGCCCGCCATCCCGGTACCTACTGTGGCACCAGCGCTACGACGACGACCGCGCCCACACCTGGCTGCGCGACCTGGCCACCGAAACCGTCCAGGCACTGTTCGCGCCACCGACCGCCTCCCAACTTCCCCTCACCTTCCGAACCGGGCAGTGACGACACTTGAGGCGAACAGGGGCGGAATATCAACAGCACCGCACCCAACAGCATCGACGAGTTGCGGAAGTGCGTCGCCGCAATTGGTGCCCGGCGTGACCATGCGGTTCACCGACAGTCGCTCGCGGTCCTCCTCGCCGTCCGGGACGCTGGCGACCGTAACGTGCTCACCATCTGGCTCACCGAGATCAACGCCAAAGAGCCCAAGCGGCCGACATGACCCTTCGCCCTGAGCCTGGTACGCGATGGTCTCCCAGGCCCACTTTCGCACCACGATGGCCGGCGATCACCTGGATGACTTCCTCGCCGGCTCCCGATGCTGTCGAGAGCACCGCCCGAACAGCTCTTCAAGTCGGCGTGAGCGAAAGGAAATGCACGCACTGCAAATGGCCGCGCAGACATCGAAGTCGGGACGACGCGCCTGGCTGTCTCCGCCGTCTGACTGCTGTCGGGTTGGGTGGGGTGATTTCTCAGGGCCTCGGCCTCCGCTGGGCCCGCGCCACCTCACATCACGGCATCACAGCGTGACGTCACGGCTTGCGGGCGAGGCCGCCGTGTTCGGCGATGACTTCCGGGGCCGGGTCGGTGGGGTCGGGTCGCCAGTGGGGGACTGAGACGACGCCGGGGTCCAGGAGTTCCAGGCCGTCGAAGAACGAGGTGATCTCGTCGACGGTGCGCAGGTTGTACGGGACGGCGCCGCTCTCGTTGTACGCGTCCTGGGCCTGCTCGAAGACCGGGTCGATGCTGCGCGAACCGTCGTTGATGGAGAGGTAGCTGCCGGACGGCAGCGCGCCCATCAGGCGGGTGACGATCGAGCGCGCATGGTCGTAGTCCGCGACGTGGCCCAGGATGTTGCTGAGGATCAGGGCCGTCGGCCGGCTGAAGTCCAGTGTGTCGGCGGCGGCCGCCAGGATGTGGTCCGGGGTGAGCACGTTCGAGTCGACGTAGGCGGTCGCCCCCTCCGGCGTGGAGTAGAGCAGGGCTTGGGCGTGGGCCAGGACCATCGGGTCGTTGTCGACGTACACGATCCGGGACTCGGAGGCGATCCGCTGGGCGACCTCATGAGTGTTCTCGGCGGTCGGCAGGCCTGTTCCGACGTCCAGGAACTGTCGTATGCCTGCCTCGGCGACCAAGTACGTGATGTTGCGGCGCAGGAACGCACGGCTGCTGCGGGCGATGGGAACGATGCCGGGGAACACGGCGGTGTATGCGTCGCCGGCCTGCCGGTCGACGGGGTAGTTGTCCTTCCCGCCCAGCCAGTAGTTCCAGATACGGGCCGAGTGCGGCACCGAGGTGTCGATCTTCTGATGCTCCGCCGGTCCGGGCGTGGTCGCGTGCTCGGTCATGTCTACCGTCCGTCTCTTCAGCCGAAGCGAGGAGTTCCGGTCACAACTTACGGCCCGACACCCGTGCTCCGTACGTCAGTTCACATATCCGGTGCGTCCCGGTGGGACTCCCTTGTTGGGTGTGTGGACGCACGTGAAGTGACCCGTGTCCGGGCGGTGTTGGCGTTGTTCGTGGCGGATGTGTTCGCCTCGGTGTCGCGCAAGGACCAGCGGGCGAAGGGCGACTGCTGTCTGCGGGGGCTGATGCTGGACGGCCGGCGCAAGTCGATCCAGGTGATGGCCTCCCGGCTGCCGGACGGCAACGAGCAGAACCTGCAGCAGTTCGTGAACCAGTCCACGTGGGAACCGGTACCGGTGCAGCGGTACTAGCGGGTCGGCTGGGTCAAGCCGCGGGGCAGGGGTGGGTGATCAGGGCCTCGCTGCGCTGCGGGAGGCGCTCGTAGTCCCGGACCAGGCGGCGGGCTGATGGGGGTGCCCGAAATCGGGTCTGGTCGGAATTTCGTGACGGTCACGATCGTGTGTTTCGCGCGGCGCTTGGGGGCCGTCCTCAGTGTGACGACCATGCACGCCGCCACCGTCAGGAGCAGGAACAACCGGCCGAGGGCGCCTGGGGGTGCTGTACGCCCCCAGGCCCCTCGGCTGTTCGAGGACCTCCCCGCCGGTCCGGTGTCAGCCGATCTTGTCCGTGAAGCCCACCGACAGGTACGTCTGATGGGTGACCTTGCCCTTGCCGGCTCCCGCCGTCCACGTGAAGGTGTACTCCAGAATGGAGCTCGTCTTCGGGTCGACGATCACCCGGCCGACGCTCTTGGCCTCCGCGAACTCCAGGGCGGTCCCGCCTCGCCCGGTGCTGTCCTTGACGGTCCCGACGAGCTTGACGCCCTTCAGCCCCGCCATCGCCTTGAACAGCCCCGCCCGCAGTTTCGGGCTCGCCGGGGACCCGCCGAGCAGGGTGACCGCCTGGTCGAAGGGGGAGATGCTCTTGGGCCTCGGCGGAGTCTGGAGCAGCCGGAGCAGCTTCGCCGGGTCCGTGGTCAGCTGGTCCAGGGCCTTCCAGTCGAGGTCCTTCGGCCCGAACTGCCAGTCGGGCCGGTGCCCCTTCTTGTAGGCCTTGCCGTCGTTGACGACGTAGAAGTCCATGGACTGCGAGAGGTACGAGTCGCCGACCGTCAGATGCATCTTCCAGTACTTCCCCGAGGAGACCGACTGGGTGGCGGCCACCGTGGAGAGGTCGTTGAGGAAGACGGACGCGGTGTCCGCGCGCGCCTCGCTCCGCGTGCCCGTGGGTGTCTCACCGGTGTTCGCGTACGTCACCACGCCGACCGCGACCGCGGCGGCGGTGAACAGGCCGACGAGGACCCGGCGGCGCCCGGACATCACCCGCAGCGGTGCGGTCACCACAGCACCCTTCTTGCGCCCGGCGGCGTGCCCGGCCTCCTGCGCGACCTCCTGCGCGGCCACCGCCGCCTCGATCCCCGCCAGCGCCCTGGCCAGCGCCTGTGCCGACGGCGGCTCGACCCGCCCTGCGGCCACCAGTGCATCGGCGCCGGGGAAGTCCAGCAACACCGCCCGCTCGGTCATGCCGGTCTCCTCCACGTCCTGCGTACTCATGCCGGTCCGCTCCACGTCGTCGTACGTACTCATGCCACGTCTCCCGTCACGCTCAGGTGCCGTCCGACCGGGCGTGTCGGTGCGAGCCGGTCGCGCAGCCGACCCCGTGCCCGGTGCAGCCGCGAGCGGGCGGTGCCCGCCGGGATGCCCACGGCGGCGGCCGCCTCGGCGGGGGTGAGCTGCTCCCAGCTGACGAGCAGCAGCACCTCCCGCTCCTCGACGGGCAGTTCGGCCAGCGCCCGGCGCAGCGCGGGGGCCAGCGCGGCCGCGTCGAGCCGCTGGTCCACCGCCTGCCAGGGATCGGTGATCTCCACTCCCGGTACGGCCTCCTGCCGCCCCGCCCGCCGCAGGTGCTGGGACAGTACGTTGCGGGCCACCCCGAACAGCCAGCCCCGCGCCGAGCCGCGCGACGGGTCGAACGTGCGCCGCGCGGCGAACGCCTGCAGCCACGCCTCGGCCAGCAGATCGTCCGCCGCGCCGGGCATGCGCCGGGCGAAGTAGCCGTGCAGGGCGGGCGAGTACGCCTCCACCAGCGGGGTGAACGCCGCCGCGTCCCCCGCCGCCGACCGTGTCAGCTGGGCGTCGCTGTCGCCGTCAAGATTGGGGGCGCCGTCGCTGCGCTGCTCGTGTTGCCGGGTATCCGGTTTCACGGAATCTCCGTCTCCGACCGCCGGACGACGGTCTCACCCTGTACTTGTCATCAAGTTGCGGATCCGTTCGCACCTCCTGCCGGTGTGGCTCCCTGTCGGAGTGGCCTCGTCTTTTGTTGGCGCGGCTCGAACGCGTGCATCATTGCTCGGCCGTTGTCGATGGAGCTGGCGTATGGCGAACGGCGGATGGCGCGGCGTGCCGCCGACGGCGATGGCCCCGTGCAGGCGCTCTGAACCCGCAGTCTGGGCGCGACACCTCCGCCACGTGGTGCCAACTCACGTTTGACGGAGGTAATGATCCTGCCGGATTATTCGGGGGTGGCTCTGTTCACGAGGAAGGCCAGCAGTTCGACGGCGGTTCGAGAGGCACCAGGCCGTCGGGACCGGACGGGAGTCACGAGTATCGACAGCGCTGGGCCCCCTGACCGGCCGACTGTGACCGTCGCTCGCCGACGGCAAAGGTGTCGGTGGCTTGCCGCGAGGCTGAAGGCAGGCACTCATTGCGGCTTGCCTGGTGGAGCCGAGCGGTGGATGGCAGGACCGAGCTCCTCGGGCGGGGCTCAGATCTGTTGATCGTTGCTGCGGCGGCCGAGGCCGCGGCCGAAACGTTCGGAGACGGCCGGCATCAGGCTCTCACCGTCGGCTGGGCGGTCCAGACCGAAGACGCAGCCGGGGAAGTCCAGGTCCTTCTGCACCGCCCAGATCCCGTCGTGGTCCTCCGGCGGAAGGATACGCACCGGGTCGCCGACGGCGACCCAGCCGATCGGCACCATCGAGTCGGCGGGCAGCACGGTGCGCGGATGCACGATGCCGTTGATCCGCACCTCGGAGCGGGTCCCGATCCGTGCTCCGTTGAAGACACGGCTGCCGGTGGCCAGGAAGACCTCGTCCTCGACCCGGCAGCCGGTCAGGTAGGAGGTGGGGCCCACCAGGACCTGCCGTCCCAGAATCAGCGGATCCCGTCGGGTACCACGCAGGACCGCGTTCTCCATCACGATGCTGCCCTCGCCCAGCTTCACCGGCCCGCCCTCGGCGGTGAGCACCGCACCGAACAGCACCCGGCACCCACGCGCACGTCCCCGCACAGCGTGGCGGTCGGAGCAACTTAGGCCGTGGGGTGGACCTTCGGCGAACAACCCTCATGAGCGATCAGCATGGCCGCGATCATGCCGCGCCCTGGGGCGCTGGCGCACACCATTTCACCAGGCAAGGCCCGCGCCGGGCCTGGCTGAGTACCCGCGAGAGGGTGTTCTGCTGGTTCGTCAGATTTGGCTTGGGTTGGCGTCCAGGGCCGGTCGTGACGACCGGCTGGGCTTCGTGCTCCTGTTGGTGTTCTCGACGCCCGGTCACGGGGTCGGGGAGGCGGTCAACGCGTGGACGAGCTGGGCGAATTCGGTACGTTGCCGGTCGGTCAGCGTGGCGTAGAGCGGCGCCTGCAGCTCATCGGTGAGCTGCTCGGCACGCTGCCATCGGGGGACCAGGGTTGCGGCAACGGGATGTGGCTCTTGCCAACCGTAGCGGGTTGCCTGTTCGACGCCGAGGTTGATGACCATTGCCGCTCGGGCGCTCAGCCCGCACAGGCGCATTGCCGCCAGATGGCAGGCGCCACGGTGTTCCCGCAGTACATGGATGCGCTGCATGGCCGCACCGACCGGGTCGTTGCCGGGGCAGGGTTGCGCGCGCCAGCCGGCGAAGAGAGGCAGTGCGTCGGCGTCGGCGGCGTCGATCAGCTGCTGTGCCAAGCGGTTGAAGTGCTCCACGTCGACGTCGGCAGGGATGCTGGTGCGCCCCCACGTGCGGACGGCCTGTGCATAGCAGGCAGCGGCTTCCTCCGCCGGCATCACGGACCGTCCTGCCAGCCAGCCAGCGGTAACCAGGTGGGGTCCGAGGAAGCCCTGTACCGCTTGGACCACCGAGGCCGGTGCCTCGCCGAGCACCCCGAACCGTCCGCGGCAGTAGAAGCCGCGCCCTGGCGGAAACCCGGCACGCAGACCGACGGCGGCGGTCGCCTCGTCGGACATGAACTCGTCGCCGAAATCGTGGATGGGCCGGGCAACCGCGGCGATGCACTCGAAGATCTCCATGCGCCGAAGGTCGCCCACCATGACTCAATAGGTCAAGTGGGTGATTTCTGATGGAACCCTTTAGGTAATCTATCGAGTCATGCTGGATATCCGCCGTCTGCACATGCTCAGGACCGTCGCCGCCCGCGGCTCCATCGCCGCGGCCGCCCAGTCACTGGCGTTGTCCGCCGGTGCCGTGTCCCAGCAGCTGTCCGCGCTGCGGCACGACGTGGGGGCCGATCTGCTGCGCCCCGACGGGCGAACCGTGGCACTGACGGAGGCGGGTCGGGTGCTCCTCGAACACGCCGACCGGATCCTCGCCGCCGTGCAGGAGGCCGAGAGTGCCGTCGCAGCGGTCAAGGGCACGGTCGGCACCACCGCCACGCTCGCCGCGTTGCCGTCGACCGTCGCCACGATCGTGGCCCCCGCGCTCACCGCACTGGGCTCACACCACCCTCAGCTCACCGTGACCTGCCTTGTCACCGACCAGGCGCAACTGCGGGAACTCACGCTCGGCACCGTCGATGTGGTGCTGGGACAGCGCTATCACCACCTGCCCGACACCGCACCCCGGGGCATCGAGGTCTCGCCGCTGCTCGACGATCCGCTGCTCGTCGTCACCGCGGCCGGCCAGGCCGACGAGCGGCCCGTCGTGCTGCGGGAACTGGCCACGCACAGCCTCGCCGTGCCGCCGCCGACCACGGACTGCGGGCAGGCCATCCTGCACGCCTGCCACCAGGCCGGCTTCACACCCACGACGCGCTACGTCACCGCCGACATCGCCGCGCAGCTCGCCCTCGCGCGGGCCGGCCTCGCCACCGCGCTCGTCCCCCGGACGGCCATCGACCCGGCCACACCCGGAATCCGCACGGCGCCCATCGAGGACCGCCCGATCCTGCGCCTCCTGTTCGCCGCGA
The DNA here is from genome assembly GCF_001279775.1 of Streptomyces sp. MMG1533. Classification (GTDB taxonomy): domain Bacteria; phylum Actinomycetota; class Actinomycetes; order Streptomycetales; family Streptomycetaceae; genus Streptomyces. The sequence continues at coordinate 107,465 of NZ_LGDG01000167.1, forward strand.
ACCGTCACACCGAGACCGCGAACCCGACCACCACAGCCGTCATCGCAGCGCTGCGCACCGCCGCGCGGCAGGGTCGCGCCACGCACCTCCCGGGACAGAACATCTAGGACAGGCCGTCGAGCGGCCGGAGGAAGCGGCGCTCGTACCGCTTGATGCAGCGGGTGTCACGAGCCAGTTCGAACGCTTCCTGGCACTCCGCGTCGGACATGCTGTCCGTGCGGTACTGCTCGTACGCGGCCAGGCTGGGAAAGGAGAAGAGGGCGTAGGCGATGTCGCTGTCGCCCTCACTCGGCAGGAAGTAGCCGTGGTGCGTCCCGCCGAAACGGTTGACGAGCCGGACCCAGCGGCGACCGTACTCCTCGAAATCCTCGAGCTTGTCAGCGTCGACCTCGTACTTCAGATGAATGGTGATCATGCCTGCATGATGCCGTGTGACGGTTCGGACTTCGTGAGCAGCACCAGGGGGTCACGCGGCGAGGGAAAGGCCGAGCCGGGCGAGGTGGCTGACACGGGTGCGGTCCAAAGGATGCCCGCTCCACCAGGCGTCGAGGCGGATCAGGTTGAGCGCGACAGCGGCGAAGACGTGCTCGAGGTGGGTCTTTCGCAGGCCGCGGTAGCGGGCGCGTCTCATGCTGCACCCGCTCGAAGGCAGGCCGGCGGCTTCCTCCCACACGGCCAGCTCGCCGTCCAGTGCGGTCGCACCCGGCAGCTGCGCGGCGCCGGCACGATCTCCGGGAACGAGGCCGTTCCATATCGAGTGGCCCGTTGTTGCTCGTGTGGGCAAGCTGACCACGTGACGTCGATGAACCGGCCTGAGGGGTAGGCCCGTCACCGGCGTGTCCGGCGACCTAGGGGCTTTCGCCGGCGGGCGGGGCACGGCGCTCAGCCCGGGCGTCAGCCGGTCAGGTGGGTCACCACCGAACGCATGGCGTGGCGCAGGGCCGGACGAGTCTCCTCGGGCGCATCGATGGTTTCGAAGCCGTGGTGGCCGTTCGGGACGTCGACCAGTTCCAGGTGCGCCCCGCAGTCCTTGGCCGCGGTCACGAACTCCTCCACGGTGGCGGCGATCTCGGGTGTCTCTTGCCCCGCACGGAGGAGGACGATGGGCAGGGGACCGGCGTGCGTGACCGCCCGGGCGGGGCGGAACCGGCTGCCGGTCAGCGCCCAGTTGGGCAGCGGCGCCAGGATCGGGTAGGAGGCGGCCAGGCAGCGCAGCCAGGCCGGGGGTTTCGTCAGCCAGTGCGCGGTGAGCAGGCCGCCACCGGAGAAGAACCACAGGGCGACCCGGTCGGCGTCCACTCGGGGATCGGCGCGCACCAGTTCCACCGCGGCGGTGACGTCCGCGGTGGCGCGCTCGTAGTCGGCGATGTCGTGCAGCCGGTGGTCGAGGGTCACGCCGACCATGCCCTCGGCGGCCGCCAGGCGGGCGTATCCCACCAGGGTCGGCCAGTCGCGCGGGGTCGGCCGGGCCCCGGCGGGGACCGGGCCGCCGTGCACGAAGACCACGGCCGGTCGCGGGCCCTCGGCGTCGGGGACGTACAGGTCGACATGTCCCTTGCGGTCCCGGGGCAGCTCGGGCACCTCCAGCGGGAACGGGCGCAGATGGGCGGGCGGCGCGCCGCCGCCGGCCGGTCGCAGGCGGCGCCCCTCGCCGGCCGCGGCGCGCAGCAGGACGGCCGCCAGTTCGGCGGGGCAGGACAGCATCGGCCAGTGCCCAGTGGGCAGTTCGAAGAAGCTGGTCTGAGGGTCGGTCAGGGCCGCCAGCATCGGGTCGCCGAAGTCGACGAGCCGCTGCACCAGGTCGACGCTGACGCCGTTACGGGTGCACAGCACCCCGGTGGTGGGCACGGCGGCCACCGCCCCAGACAGCCGCAGAGGCTGGAGCAGGGTGCTCAGCGGCTGCGGCGCGGCAAGGGCGGTGAGTCGGTCCAGTGCCGCGTCGGAGACGCCGGCGGTACTGCCCCAGCGCTGCCACTCGTCACGGGTCGGCGGCGCCAACTCGCCCTCGGCCTCACCGCGTTGGGCCCGTTCGGCCAGCTGCGCGCGCAGGGTCTGGTCCGGTACGGCGGCCAGGGCCGGGACGCCGTTCTGCGGCATCCCGCAGTCCAGGTACACGACGCGGGCGACGCGCTGTGGCCGCCGGTCGGTGGCACCGAGCACCGGGTGGATGCCGTAGTCGTGACCGACGAGCACGATCTCCCGGCCGGGCACCGCGTCCACCGCGTCGATCACCGCGATCACGTCCGCGATGTGCGTCTCCAGATCGACGCTGGCTGACGTGGTGGGGCGGTCCGCGTCGACTCCGGTGAGCGGGACCGCGTGCACTTCGCTGCCCGCCGCGGCCAGCCGCGCGGCCGTCTCCTGCCACACATGGGTGCCGGTGAACACGCCCGCCACCATGATGAACACGGTCATGGCCCTCTCCTTGGGTCCGTAACATGACGTCGCGCCGGTCGCGCCGGTCGCGCACGCCGTGGTCCCGCGGACCGGGGACTTCGCCGGGCCCGCGCGCCGGTATCGTAGGAACTCCCCCAGAGGGAGGTTCAACTGTCCACGTCGCACGAGGATCTCTGGAGCATCGGCGAGCTCGCCGAGCGGGCGGGTGTCACCGTGAAGACCGTCCGTTTCTACTCCGACCGGGGTCTGCTGCCTGAGGCCTCCCGCAGCGGCGGCGGGCATCGCCGGTACGGCCCCGAGGGGTTGGAGCGGCTGCGGCTGATCCGCTCCCTGCGCGCCCTCGATCTGCCGCTGCCCGAGGTTCGCCGGGTTCTGGAGGACGAGGGCGCGGAGGGCGGGGTGCTGGAGGACGCCGTCGCGGGCCGGCTGCGCGAGCTGGGCAGTGAGCTGAAGGCGTTGCGCTGGCGGGAGGCGGCGCTGCGGCTGGTGCGTGAGTGCCCACCCGCGAAGCGGGCCGACCGGCTGCGGCTGATCGGCGCGGTGAGCAGCCCGCCGAGCACGGCACCGCTGGCCCGGTTCTGGCGTGGCTGGCTGCCGCCGCGGATGCCGGCCCGGGCGACGGCGGCGTTTCTGGAGGTGGCCGTTCCGCAGCCGCCCGACGAGCCGGACCCGGCGCAGGTGCTCGCCTTCGCCCAGCTGCACGCGATGACGACAGCCCCCTGTCCCGCCGGCCGGCAGCCCCAGCCGGAGGTGCACCGGGTGGCCGGGGCCCGCGGGGCGGCCGTGCTGTACGCGGGCCTCGCCGAGGCGTACGAGCTCGCGGGCCCGCAGCTGCGCCGAGCACGGGATCCGTTCCCGGGTGAGGCGCTGGACGCCTACGTGGCGGTGCACGCGAGCGTGTACGGCAGCCGGGACACCCGGGAGTTCCGCCGCCTGCTGGCCGCGCGGCTCGCGGCCGGGCCGCGTCTGGACCGGTACTGGGAGCTGACGGCCGTGGTGCTCACGCCGCCGGGCGGCCGGGCGGAGCCGACCCCGGGCTCCGCGGACGACTGGCTGCGCGCGGCACTGGAGCGGGACAACGCCAAATCGGCGTAGACAGCTACCTGTTCTGTTCCGACGGTCTGCCCAGCGTCGTGCCGACCGAGGATATCCGCGGGTGCTCTCCGAGATCCCGGAGCCGAGCAGGCCGTCGACTAACTCATCACCTCGCCAACGGTTTCGGCAGCGCAAACCCGCCATCGATGCCGGATCAGCGGGCGGGTTTCTCCCAGGTCAGCGAGTACCGGCGCAGCACATGTCGGCGGTAGCGCACGCCGGGCAGCAACCGCCGGGCAGCAGACCGTACCTGCCCATAGCTCATCTGCGGGTCGGCGACCGGCATGCCCTGCGGGCCGCGCGCGCGACGCAGCACCTTCGTGATCCGCACGATCGGGGCAGCGGCGATCAACGCCGCCCACTCCGTCACGCTCGCCTCGCGGGCCAGACCGACCACCACCAGCGTGCCGCCCGGCCGCAGCAGCTCACGCATGCGGACGAGGGCCGCCTCGAAGTCCATGTGATGGATCGTGGTCACCGAGCAGACGAAGTCGTACTCCGCACCGGGAAGTTCCGCGGTGAGGAAGTCTCCCTCGACGAAGGTGAGTTGCGGGTGACGGGCGGCGGACTCGCGTGCACAGGCGATCATGTCCGGCGACTTGTCGATCCCGGTGACGTGTTTCGCCCGCCCGGCAAGCTTCCGTGCCAGCAGCCCGTCCCCGCAGCCAACGTCCAGGGCATCGCCGCACCCCTCGGGAACAGACCGGAGGATGCCCGGGTGCCGGGCAACGTTGGTGTTCCAGTACGGCTCTGCGGCGGGCTGGCGCATCGGATCATCGTAGAGGCCGGTTATGGCCTGCCGAGTGCACCCGACGGATTCCACCGTCCCCATGGGGAGTCGTGATCGCAGGGATGGGGAATTAGGTGACGCTGATCATGCTGATCATGCTGATCATGCTGATCGTGGGGAATTGCCTGACCGTCGACACCCCGACAACGCCAGCTGCGTGGTCGCCGACGTCCTTGGCCGCGTAGGTCTCAACCGAGGCCGCTCCTCGATGGGTTCCGGCAGCACTCTGCAATTACTCTCCGTGCCGGCACTGTCCCGGCAGCGCTTGTGAAGCCCGATTCAGGGCTCGGACAGGCCGGTGGCTTGATGCCCTGCGTGAGCGGGAGCGGGAGCGGGAGTCCTTGGGCCCGTCTCCGCCCGGGGTGGACGAGTTCAGTCCGTTGAGGCCCGCACCGCGTCGTCCCAAGCGTGGGGGCTGCGGTAGTGGTTCCTGTGTCCTTCGGTGAGCACGGAGCGGAGTTCCGGGAGATGTGGGGTGTCCGCGGGGAGTTGCAGGCGGGCGAGGAGAGCGAGTGCGGCCGTCGGCTCCAGGTCGCCGTAGACGTCGTGGTAGCCGGCCAGCAGCCCCTCGAAGAGCGGCACGTGTAGTGCGGGGAGCCGTACGACGGTGTCGTACGCCTTCTGCTTCACGAGCCAGGGCACGGGGCCCGAGCAGGCCAGAACCCGGCTGGCACGGCGGAGGAGGGCGTCCGATCCCTCCGCAACGACGTGGTCGATGTCGTTCCCAAGGACCTCGGCGAAGGCCGTCGCGGTGGTGTCGCGATCCTCGAACCAGTCGACCCAGAGGGAGTAGCTGACGGCCTCGGCATCCCGCTCCGCCTCCAGTCGTCGGCGATAGCCGTCCCACAGGACGTCGGCGGGCAGCGGCCCCTGCGAACCCCGGTCCGCGAACCGGATCTCGCACGTCACCCAGTAGTCGTCGAGAAGATCCAGCATCCCGAAGGCCAGCCGCGCCTGCTCGGCCACGTCCATGCTCTCGTCGGTGAACACCTCGCCGGCCCAGGAGTGCGCGATCTCGTTTGCGGTGAACGGCCGCTCCGGCCCCTCGGCGCCGACCCACTTGCCACCGACCTCGACAACGCCCCGCTCGGCGAGCCAACGCCGCGCGTCCTTCAGGGCTTGCGTCTCCATACGAAAAGTATGACAGCCGTGGGGCAGCGTCCGACCGCTATGTGTGACTCCCGAACTCGGTTGTGGCACAGATCTTTGGGGACCGGTCGCGGAGGGTGATCCCGGACCTTCGCAGAGGCGAGGCGGTCAGGTGGTTTGGAGTCGGAAGTGCAGCAGGTCGGTGGCATCAGCAGGGGCGGGCTTGCCGTCCGGATCGGTGACCGCGGTCACGACCAGGCCGGCGGTCGTGGCCAGCTTCTCGAACTGGTCCCGGGTGTACCAATGCATGATCCACGGGCGCTCTTCGATGGTGCTGTCAGAGCCGTGGTGCCGTTCGTAGCGTAGAAGCGTCGTCTGTATCCGGGCTGTCTCGTCGCGTTGCTCGGCGACGACGGATACCCGGAGCTCGGCGCCGTCGGGTGCGGCGGCCGTGCGCACCCGACCGATCTGTTCGGCGGCGGTCGGTGCGGGGGTGAACAGGGGCACCAGGGCGGTGCCGCCCTCAGCCAGGTGAGCTCGGATGCCGCGCAGGGCGGCGAGCGCTGTGGCGTCGTCGGGGAGCAGGGTGAAGGTCGGCCCGGCGAGGAAGATCGACCGGTAGCGACGGGGCAGGTTCAAAGCCTCCATGCGCTGGTGGAACACGGTGGCACGGGTGTTTTGTTCGTCTGCCCGGCGTCGGAGCCGCTCCAGCATGTCGGCGGAGGAGTCGACGCCGTCGACGTCCAGGCCGCGTCGGCGCAGTTCGAGTAGGGGCTCACCGTCTCCGCACCCCAGCTCCAGTGCCGGCATGCCGGCTTGCTGAATGAAGGCTGCGTAGGGTTCGGGGTCCTGGGAGAAGGACTTCAGCGGTCCGTAGATCTCCGCGACGATGCCGGTGTAGAAGTCAGATGGGTCCACGCTCGGCACCCTACGCAGCCCCGTCCGTACGTTCACTCGAATATTGAGGGTGGGTCACTGCAAAAGGATCATCTTGCGGAGCAGTTCAAATCCCGCTCGCCCGTAGAGATGCCTCTTGATCTTTTTTGATGCGGCTCACGGCGCCTTCGGTGCCGCCGGAGCTCCATGCGGGGTGAGTCCGGCCGTCACCGCGTCGAGGTCCCGGAGCAGGTGGGGTGCGAAGCGGGTGGGCCCGGCAGCTGACCTGCCGTCAACGGTCGATCCAGGCAGGGAGCGTGGGACCGAGGCGGTGGGCCGTCATCTCGCCGAAGTCGCGGACATGCCCTGCGGCGGCGTCCAGCTCGGGCAACGGGCCAGGACGCCCTTCCGCGCGGCGCGGTGACGCGCAGGGTAGCGAGGTAGGCGCGGACCATCTGATAGGTGACGGGGGGCGTTCTCGGCGAGGAGCTCACGGTGCAGGAGGGTGACATTCGAGCAGCCTGCGGCGAACCGCGTTTACGGGCAGGGCTTTTAAGGGTCCAGCCTGCTGAACCGGGGGCGGTTCTCGCGGAGGGGGTCCTGCCAGTGCGCGGCGCGCGCGTGGCGCAGCACGTTGTTGAGCCCCCAGCCCAGGTGCCGGGCGATCGCCCGGCGCGAGTGGCCCTGTGCGGCAGCTCATGGGCCAGGTCGTGCGCGGCGTTCTTACGCTGAGCCCGCCTGGCGACCGGCTCACGGTCGGCAGGCTCCGAGCCGTCCGGCGGAGTGTCGGCGCTTGTCGTCTTGAGCTGTGCCGGTGCTCGTAAGCACTCCCCGTGAGCGGCGAGGCAGGTCTCCACGGCTCGGCCGAGGCCCTGCCACAGGTGAGCCGAAGGCGGCGGTCACCGTCTCGACGTCTACGTCGTCGATCCCGCCGAACACGAGAGAGTCCCAGAATGATGCGTAGGCCTGCATGACCAGTACCGTCACCGGCCACAGCGGAGGACCGTTCGCGCCGAGCGCGAAGAAGACGCTGGACCTCGCCCTGCGCGAGGCGCAGCAGCTGCACCACACCTACATCGGTACGGAACACATCCTGCTCGCCCTGGTCAGGGAAGGCGACGGCGTCGGCGCGAAGGTGCTTGCCGAGCGGATCAATCCGATCAGCAAGATCCGTGCCGCGGTGCTGGCATCACTGGAGGGGTCGCAGGACGTCGCGGCCGGTCCATGGCCGACCGGCACACCTGCCACCGAGGACACCGTGTCCACCGCCAGCGCGCTGGCTCGGTGGCGCACCGGTCGGCAGCCATCACCTGCTTGAGGCGATGCTGCGGGCGGAGAACAGCATGGCGGCCAGGGTGCTGCGCGAACTCGGGGTCGACCCGGACGCGGTCGCCGCCAAGATCGACGAACTGGATCCGCAGACGACCACGGACGCAAACCCGGAGGAGGCCACCGCGCGCAAGATGGAAATCCGGCTGGTCGACGATGAGGTGCACCTGATCCTGCGGGACCCGACAACGGTCACGATCGCCAAGAAGGTCACCGAGTTGTCCGGCGGCCCTATCCAGGGCGTCGGGCCGGTGGCCGGCATGTTCGTCCCGCTCTGGCGGTCGACCAACCAGCTGCTGCTGCAGATCCAGCGCGTACTGGAACCAGAACCCGAAGAAGAGGGCGGATCCGCCGCGAGCAACCTGGCCAAGGTCGTGCGCACGGTGCTCGCGCCCCGGCTCCGCCGGTGAACCGGCTGATCAACGGGCCGGAAACGGTCGGTGGGACGGGACAGGACGGGACAGGCGAGGACGGGGGCATAGTGAGCGGCGATGCGCCGGCGCCGTTCCCGCCGGCGAACAGGGCGTGGTTCACAGGCGCGTTCGCCGCGCCCACCGAGCCTGCCGAGCGGCTCAACGCCCGGCTGTACGAACTGGTCGCCGAGCCGGCCGAGGCCGGCCGGCAGACCAGGTTCCCTTGGGTTCCCGGCCGAGGCGATCGGCGAGTCCGGGATCGCGTTCGGCGCCCCACCGGTGGCGGCCCACGCGCACCACGGGTCGATCTCCCGCGAGCAGGCAATACGGCGAATCGGAGGCAACCATGACCACCACCACCACCATCACCATCGTCGGAGCCGGACTGGGCGGCCTGGCCCTTGCCCGTGTGCTGCACGTGAACGGCATCGACGCCGTCGTGTACGAACGGGAATCGTCGCGCAGCGCGCGCGGTCAGGGCGGCATGCTCGATCTGCACTCCGGGACCGGGCAGCGGGCGCTGCGCGAGGCCGGCCTGATCGACCAGTTCCACGCGATTGCCCGTCGTGAAGGCCAGGACCTGCGACTTCTCGAGCCGGACGGCACCCTGCTGCTGCAGGAGGATGCGCCCGACGACGCCCCGCTCGAGCGACCTGAGGTCGACCGTGCCGATCTGCGCAACCTGTCTGCTGGACTCCCTCCCCGAACACGCGGTGCGCTGGGGGCATGCGTGCGAATCCGCCGACAGTGGCCTGCTGTACTTCACCGACGGCAGCAGTGCGACGTACGACCTGCTGGTCGGCGCCGACGGCGCGGAGTCCCGGGTCCGCGCACTGCTCACCGACGCCCGACCAGCGCACACCGGCCAAAACGTCGTTGAGCTCGGTATACCCGACATCGACCGCACCCACCCCGACCTCGCGGCGATGGTCGGGCGCGGCAACTACTGGGTGCTCGGCAACGGACGATCCCTGTCGGCACAGCGCAACGGCGACGGCCGCGTACGCATCTACCTCAGCTTCTACAACACCGCCGAGGACTGGTTCGCGACCATTGGGATCCCGTTCGGCGACCCAGCCGCCGCCAGGGTGCGGCTGATCGAGCTGTTCACCGGCTGGGACTCACGGTTCACCGCACTGATCGCAGCCTGCGACGACACGGTCCTGCCGCGGTCGATCACCTCTCTCCCGGTCGGCCTGACCTGGCCGTCGAGGCCAGGCGTCACGCTGCTCGGCGATGCCGCGCACCTGATGCCGCCGGTGGGGCAGGGCGCCAACATGGCGCTGCTCGACGGCGCCCTGCTCGGCCTCGCGCTGGCCGCGCACCCGGACGACTTTCCCGCCGCCGTCAAGGAATACGAACGCGAGATGTTCGAACGCACCAGCGCTGCCGGCCGACAGTCCGCGCACGTCCAGGAAATCCTGACGTCGCCCGACGCCAGCCAGAAGATGCTTGCGTTCTTCCAACCTGGCTGAAGGTGACCGAATACGGCCAGGCAACCGGCCGCTCAGCCAGCGAGCTCACCCGCGGTTCAGGTCCCTCGGTTGTCTCAGGGGAGGTCACGCAGGTAGATGACGTGCGCTGTGGTGGAATTCAGAGCTTGCGCGACGTGCGCGACGGAGAAGTTGCCGACGGGTTCGGCCTGGTGGAGTCGGGCAACGGTGACGCTGTCCGGGTCAGGTCCCGCAATTGGAGACGCCGCAGGCTGGGGGTGTTGCGTGAGACCCAGCGTTGCGCGTGCGTGATATCGGGAGTGTGGTCAGCACCCCGTCAGGCGGGTGGAGGCTTGGATTGCGGTGGTGTTGCCGACCAGCAGGCAGGCGACGGGCGAGGAGTTCGTCCGGCCTGGCGGCGGGGGAGGGGGCAAAGAACCGGACCGTACCGTCACCGCTGCCGGTCGTCAGGGTCCGGCCGATCTGACGGTGGGTGGCCGCGTCCCACAGGCGTACCGAGCCGTCGTACGACGCCGTGGCGAGAGTCTTGCCGTCCGGGCTGAGGGAGACGTCGACGACACGATTGGTGTGGCCGGGCAGGATGGCATGACCCGGCCGGGCCGCCGCGGCCGACAGACCGTAACGGGAGGCGGCGGAAGGGTGGAAACGCCAGGCCGCGAGGCTCCGCAGTTTGGCGGCCGTAGGGTCACCGTGGCGCCGCCGGCATCTGATCCTCTGCCCTGCCCCTGACCCCACAGTGAGTGGTGCTGCTCAGTCAGGTACTTGCCCGCCGCACGCGGAGGCGGGTGCGGTAGCTGAGACCTCCGAGGGCGAGGCCGGCGGCGCCGAACACGGCGCTCAGCAGCCACTCCAGCAATCCGCTGCCACCGTCGGGCTCGAACGTCGTCGTCTCCTCGATCCAGACCGGCACTACGGCGGCCAGGACCGCGAGTACCGCACTGATGCCGGCGAAGATTGCCTGGAGCCGCGCTCGCCGGGTGAGCCTCGCCTGTTCGGGTGCTGGGCCCATACAGATCCCCCGCTCTCTGGTGCGGTGATTGTAACGGTCAGTAGAAATATATGTACATAAAATCACCATCGATCATGCGTTCAGGAATAGACTCCCCGCTGTCGCACCGCGTGGTCTGGTGGACGGAGATGCGATGTCGCGCTCACCCAGGCGTGCCCCCGCCGCATCGGCGGATACGCCGAGGCCGTCGGGAGTGTTGGCCGACGTTGACGTTCACGAGCGCGTGCGCCGACTTACCCCGCTCGCCCGTAGGGCCCTCGCACCGCGTCGTCGTCAGGAGCTGCTTGAGCCCGGCATGGTCGCGGTCCTCCCGGCCGGCGGAATCGCCAAGGAGCTGACGCTGACGCGCCCGCGGCTGGAGGAGCTGCTGCGCGCGGCGCTCGCCATGGCGGACGGCACGCGGTCGGTCGTGTGGGTCCGCGGCGACAGCGAGATCGCCGTACACACATCCCGTGCCAGGGTGGCGCTCGGCCCCGGAGCGCTGGTCGTCGGGGTACGAGTCGAGACCGACCAGACCGGCCCGGCAGAGATCAGCGTGCCGTTGGCCCTCGGCTCCCCGGCGCTCGCGGCGGGCCTTGTCATGGCGGCCCCCACCCGTCCGGACGGCCTGCCGCTGCTGGTCGAGCAGTGGGGCGAAGTCGTCGTAGCCGCTGTCTACCGGGCACTGCTCGACGTTGTCACCGCCGCCGCAGCCACTGCGGGGGTCGACGCCGACGGCCGGCCGCTCCTGCCCGGCGCGGTCTCATCCGACGGCGAGATGTTGAGGATCGTGCCGCAGGCCCGGCACCCGATCGACCGGCGGCCACTGTGACCGCCGTCCGGGCCGAGGGACTCGTCGGCGACCTGCTCGAGGCCCTGGGCGTGACTCGCGACGGCAGTCTCGACGGCGCGTTCCTCTCCGACACGGGCCGGACCCTCAAGGGCGTGTTGCACGACGCCCGCCGACGGGGGCGGTTGCTCGCGGTCGTGCAGGGCGTGCTCACCGAGGCGGGGCTGGACCTGGGGCCCGCGCAGACGGTCGACGACCGAGACTGGTTGCCACTGGTCGGTCCGGAGCTCGGCGCGAGCACATCCGGCCGTACCGACCACCTCGACCTCTCCGTCGTCCTGGATCATTTGGCAGCCGAACGCACCGTCGTCGGGCTCGGCGTGCGGTATACGCACAATGCGCCTGCCGACCGGCCGCGCGTCGCTCTGCGCGCCGTCGTTCCGCTCGTCGCCGTCCCGCTCTCAGGCGCCGCGGTGCTCGCCCCTGGCACGCCGTTCGGCGACGTGCACCTGGACGCGAGCCTCGAGCCCGGCACGGAGGGGGGTGCCATCGACGTCGAGGCGCTGCGCGCAGTCATGCAGGTGCCCACCGACGGGGCCCGTGCCCCGCACGTCGTCGTCACCGCGGAGGGCCTGCGGCTCGGCGACGCCGAGCCGATCGATCTGAAGCTCGACGCTGCCGACCCGCTTGCGGACCAGGCACTGCAGGTCGGCGCGACCCTGCTGCGCGGCCTGGCCGAGAGTGCGAACCCGCGGCTCGGCGCACTGCTGCGGATGATCGGTCTGGGCGCGGACGGCGTGGTGCCGCCGCTGCCGCTTGCGGACCTCGTTGCGAGCGGGCGTGTGGCTTTCTGGTCCTGGCTGCGTTCGCTCGCGGCCCCGGCCGCGGCGCGTGGCTGGGCCGATGCACTGGCGGAATTGCTTTCCGAGCACGCTGTCGTCGAGGGAGACGGGACGCCGGAGCGGCCGGCCCGCGTCCGCCTGCCGGTCGGCCAGGCGACCTTTGAGGTGGCACTGCTGCTCGGTGCCGCCGCAGACGGTTCGCCGGTGTTGACGCCCCGTGTTGCGGTGGACGTCGACACCCCGGCTGTGGCTGCGTTACCGCGACTGCTCGGCCGTGCGGAAGTCGACATCGTCGCGCTGCGGCTGGGCGCCGTTCCTGAGGCGACGGCCGTACCTGGATTGCGGCTGTTCGGGCGGGCCGGGCCGGATGCGCCGCGGGGCGCGGCGCCGGCCCTCGTGCAGCAAGCGGCGCCCGTCGCGGTCGTCGTAGGCTCGCTGTCGGCCGGCCTCGCACTGGATGCCGACCGCCGCCTGGTCCCGCTGCTCGCGGCGCACGAGGTCGTCGTCGGCAGCGGCGCCCGACAGGTGGTGCGGGAGCGGGTCGACCTCACCGACGCGCAGGCCGTCGCCGACCTCGGAGCCGCAACGCTCGACGCCCTCGTGGAGCAGGCCCTGACCGGACTCGGTGCCGGGGACCAAGTCCGGGCTGCTCTGAGCCTGCTCGGCCTGCGCGACCCGCACGACCGGGGCGGCGCGGGCGAGCCTGCCTGGCCGCACCGAGTCAACCTTGCGGACCTCCTCGCCGATCCGCTGGGCGCCCTGGCGGCCTCAGTGGCCGGCGCAGTGGCCGCCGGAGACCTGCCCGTGCTGCTCGCCGAGCTCGGCTGGCTGCTGCCCCGCCCCGACGCGGCAGTCAACGTCCGCGCCGGTCCCGTTCCAGGCAGTGGCACGGCAGACGATCCGTGGCGGATCGCCCTGGACGATGATCCGACCGCCGACGTGGAACTCACCTGCACTGCTGAGGCGGGCACCGCGGGTGCGCCGCACCGGCTGACGCTCGGTCTGCGAGCCGCCCCGGCCGCAATCGGCGTCCCTGGTGTCGGCGCGCTGGCCCTGGAGATCGAGGGGGGCCTCTGCACGCTGACACTGCCGACGGCTGCCGGCGGCCGGCCGGCCGCCGAACTGGCGACGTCGCTCGGGGTGCGGGCCCGGATCGAGGGGCCGCTGCTCCTCGGCGACCCCCTCCTCGGCATCCGGGCGGACGCCCTCGCGGCGGAGCTGCGCTGGACGCCCGCCGACGGGCTGCGCGTCACCGGCTCGGCGCCGGCACTGGTGCTCGACGTCGGCGGCCTCGAGCTGCCGCTCGACCTGGCCGCACCGGAGCCGCCGTGGCCATCGCTTGAGGCGCTCGCCGGGTACGCGCTGCGGTCGGCCGGCAGCCCGGTACTGCGGGCGCTCGGCGACCTGCTCGGCTGGGGGCTGGGCGACGGCTCGGACGGCCCGGGCGTACCTGCTCACCTGGCACTGGACAGCCTCGTCGCCGACCCGGTCGGCGCGCTGCTCGACTGGCTTCGCAGCCTGGCCGGGGACGGCGACGCGGCTGTCATGCTCTCCCCGCTGGTGGCCTGGCTCGCCGCGCTGTTCGGCGACCTGCTGGAGGACGACGACCCGGCGGACGCGGCGCTTCGGGGCATCGGCACGCCCGCTGACCCGTGGGCGCTGCGGCTGCGTGCAGCGGGTGCCACGGCGCCGGCCGCTGCGGCCGGCGGCGCGCGCGGAGCCGAGCTGCTGCTGTGGTGCGAGCCGGAGGGGCCAGATGTGCCGCTCGGCTCGGACCTGACGGGTGTCGCGCTGCCCTCATGGCTCGAGCTCGGCGTCGGCGAGGACGGCGATCCGCCCTCGCCGACAGACCTGGCGGCCCTGCTTGCCCAGGCGGCGACGGTACTGCCCGGCCTCGGCGACGTCGTCCGCGGCCGCTCCGATCTGGCGACGTCGCTCGCAGCGCTGCGCGACCGGTTGACCGGCGGCGACGGCCTGCTGCCTGCGGCAGGCGCGACGCCCGCGCGGTGGACGGCGAGCACACTGGCCGGCGTCGACCACGCCGGCCTCCAAGCGGCGTGGGAGGACGGCACACTTGACCCGGCCACCGCGCTGTTCGTGACCGGCCCGCTCGGTGACCCGGCGCGCTGGCCGCTGTTCGACCCGGCACGGCTGATCGACCTCACAGCACCGGCCCTGCCACCAGCGGCGTTCGACCTCGCGGCGATCGACGGCCCCGGACCTTGGTTCGTCGCGCTGCCGGCCAGGGGCGCGGCACGGGTCGATCCCACCGCGCCGGACGACGGGTTCGACCATCTTGTCGCCCGGTTGCGGACCTGTGTCGAGGCGGTGCGCGCCCAAGCGGGCGGCCCCCTGACAGTGATTGCGCACTCCACCGCCGGTCTCCCGGCGCGGCTGCTCGCCGCCACGGCGGCCGGCGGGATCGGCCGCCTGGTCACCCTCGGCACACCCCTGGACGGCGCGACGGTCGGCTTTGCCGACCTGCGGCCGACTGCGGACGCCGTGCATGCGCTTCGCGCAATATGGCTCGCGGCCGGGATTGAACCGGGCTCGGCGGAGCTGCCCGACGACCTCCGCGCGGGAGCGGGGCTCGTCGGCACCCTCGACACGCTGCTCCGCACCGACCCGCTGCCACCCGCCGAGTTCGCCGCGCCGACCGCCTGGCCGTCGGAGGCCGCGTCCGTCACACGCGAGTCGGTGACCGGGGCGCTGGCCGCCACGGATGTCGTGGACGGGATCGTGCAGGCCGTCAGGGCCGCGCTGCACGGCGGGCTCTCGGCACTCGGCGCCCTGCCGCCGCTCGTCACACCTGCCGACGACTCCGAGGAGCCCGGCCGCCCGGCGGTCACCGCGCTCGCCACGGGCGTCCGGCACGACCTGCCCTCGGCGCCAGACGAGCGCGGCATCGCGGTGACCGTCCGGACCACGATCAGCGGGCCGCGGCTCGGCACACGGGTGCCCGGCGAGGGCGAAGAACCGCTGGAACTGCCAGGCCTCCGGCCGCCGGCCGTCGAGTTGCGGGTCGCGCTGCGGCGCGAGGCCGGCTGGCTCGTCGGCGGCCCGCTGCCCGAGACCGGGATACCGCCCGCCGCCCGGCCGCCGCGGCTGCGCTGGGCCGAACTCGTGCTGGCCAGCGAACTGCACCCCGGTGGGCGCGCCACCGTTGCGATCGTGCTGCACGAGGCCGAGGCACTCGGTGTCGAGCGGGTCGCCTGGCCGCTGCGACTGACCGACGACGGTGCCGCCACGCTGCCCGCCGAGGCACGCGTGCTGCTCTTTCGACTGGCCTCGGCGCTGGGCACCACGGACGACGGCGGGCCACTGCCGGCCACCGGCGCGGCGCGCGCGCTCGCCGAGGTGCTCCAGGCGCTCGGGATCGCAACCCTGGACGATGCCGGGCACGTCGGCCTCGTCGCCGAGGCGGTCGAGCGGTTCCTCGTCGCACCGGGCACAGCGCTTCGTGAATCGGTCGGCGGCGGCCCCGGCGGTGCGCCGCGGCGGCGACAACTCGCCCGGGCCCTGCGCGTGCTGGCCGGCGTCGCCTCACCGCAGGACCTCACCCCCGGCACCGCAACGGATGCCCCGGGGCCCGCCCGGGTCGATGTGACCATCGACGGGCTGCGCCTGCTGCTCGACCTCGACCCGCTCTCCTCGGGCGCCGCCGCGACGCTCGACGTGGCTGCCGTGCTCTCCCTCGCGGGCGTTCTCACCTTCTCGGGCACCTGCCGGATGGAACTGGTCGACGGCGGCCCGCGGGTATCCGGCTCGGCGCGGCTCGAAGCCGCTGCCCCGGCGTCAAACCTGCCCTACCTGGCGCTGGAACTGCCACCCGGTGGCCCGGCCGCCCTGAGCGCAGGGCTGGACCTGGCACCCCATGTCCCGGCCGGGTGGTTCCCGCGGCGCCTGCCCCTGTGGCCGCCGCCGGACACGGCGGGCGATGTCGTGCCGGAATTGGCCCGGCCGGCGCTCGCCTGCGCGCCCGCAGCCCTCGCCCGGCTCGGGATCACTGCGCTGCGCGGCGCGCTGAACGGCACAACGGCCGGGACGGCACTGGACCGCGTGCTGCGCGCCCTCGGCCTGCTCGGCGCCGCGGACTCGGATGGCATCGCGCATGTCCGACTGCCAGTGGCCCTCGTCGTCGACCCGGCCGCCGCGCTGCGCGCGGCACTCGACCTCACCACGCCCGGCAGCACGGCCGGCCGCGCCGCGGCCGAGCTCGTGGACGCCGCCCGCGCGCTCACCGGGCTCGGCACGGCCGCAACCCCAACCGGGCACCTGCCGCTCCCGTACGGTCTGGACCTCGCGGTGGTCGGCGACCCGACGGCCGGCGGGCTCACCGTGTCCCTCGGCACGGCGGCGCCCACGGCCGCTGCCGGCGCCGTCGTCGCGGTCGCCGCCGGCGTTCGGATCGAGTTCGACCCCGCGACCGGGACCCGGGCACAAGGTCGGCTCACCGCCGATGTGGCGCTCCGACCGGCCGACGCTCCGGCCGCGCTCGCCGTGCTGCGACTCGTCGCCGAGGACATCGTCCGGTTCGACCTCGTCCTGCCCGGCCCGCCGGAGCACATACTGCCGCTCGTGCCCGCGGGACCCGGCCTCGGTGAACTCGTCGGCGAAGCCGCCGTCCGGCTGCTGCCGACCGTGCTGGACGCCGTTGTGACCGAGGCGGGCGAGATCGGCGCCGTCGTGGCCGCAATCGGCGACGCGCTGGGACTGCGCGCGGATGCCGACGCGGGTCGGAGATTCGACGCCGCAACGCTTGGCACCCTGGCGGAGGATCCGTCCGCGGCGCTGCTGGAGCGCCTCCGCGACCACGTCGGCGACGTCGTCGGGGCGCTGAGCGACCTCGCCGACCTGGTGCTCGCCCCGCTACCGGTCGGCGTCGTCGTCGTCACGCCGGCCGCCGATGGCACCCGGCTGCAGGTGGTCATCGCGGAGCGGGTCACACTGGCACTTGCCCGTTCGGGCTCCGGAGCGGGCACCGGGGTGCGGCTCGACGTAACAGCCGAGGCACCAGTGCTCGTGGACGGCATACCGTTCGGCTCCGTCCGCGGCACGGTCGCTGTTGACCAGCACGGCCTGGCCCTCGTATCCGGCGGCGCGAGCCTCGACGGCGACCTTCTCGCGATCCTCGGAGTGCCGCTGCGCCCATGGCTCGACGCGCGGTATGCGCCCGCCGAGCGCGCACCCACGGGCGCCGAGACACCGACGAGCCGCCCGACGGTCCGCGCCGGGCTGGTCGTGCCGGAGGCGCCCGGCCGCCCTGTCGCCGCCACCGCCCTCCGCGTCGTGGCCGCGACCGTGTCCCCCGGTCAGGAGCTGACGGTCGGGGTCGTCGACGGCACCGGCGCGCCGGTCGGCGACGACCCTGGCCTGGCAAGCGCCCGGGTGCTCACGCCGCTCGTGCTCGGCATCGGCACCGAGGCGGCCCACGATCTGCTCGACACGACAGTCGGCGCCGGGCCCGGGACAATCGGCGAGGTGCTCGACGGCGTGATACTGCGCCGGACGGGAACCGGCGCCACAGCTCGTTGGGCGCCGGTGCCGGACGTGCTCGACCCGGATGCCTTGCTCGGCCGTGTCGTCGCGCTCGGCGGCAATCTGCTCAACGCGTTCACGCCCACGCTCAGCGTCGGTCCGCTCACGGTCACCGGCGACGCGAACCTCGTGGGCAACGCCGCCACCCTGCGGGTACGGCTCGGCGTAGCGGCAGGCGAGACCTGGTGGCTCGTCGATGCAGGCGACATCCGGATCGGGCTCGAGGTGGCCACAGAGTGGGCCGGCATCGCGGCGGCGGACGGCGGCGTCGAGCTCTCACTGACTGTCGACCCCACGCACTCCGAGCCGGTCCGCGGCGTCACCGTCGCGGTCCGCGGCGCGACCATCCGGCTGGCCGGGCAGCAGGGTGAGGATCTCCTCGACCTCGGTGTACGGCTGCGCTCGGTGGCGCTCTCGGCAGCGTTCGTCCCTGTCCCGCCCACACTGTTCGGCGGCCGCCTGGCGCTCGACCGGCTCGCCGTGCCGCTCGGCGGCGCGGGAGGCGCCGGGGGTAACGGCGTTGCTGCCAAGGTGCTCGACGCCGACGCGACCGGTGGCTCTGCCGGCGGCTCCGGTGACACCCAGAAGCCCGCGCCGGCGCTCAGCCCCGAACTGGTGCTTCTCTCCCGCGCCGGTGACCCGGTGACCGTCGACCTGCGGATGGGCGACGGCGCGGGGCCGTGGTGGCTGCCGCTGCAGGCGCACCTCGGGCCGGTCTACATCGAGCAGTTCGGCTTCGGGGTCACGCGATCGGGTGGCACCGTGACCCGGTTGCGGCTCCTGGTCGACGGTGGCGTGAGCATCGCCGGGCTCACCGCCCAAGTCGACGACCTTGAGCTGAACCTGCCGTGGCCCGCGCCGTGGGAGATCTCCCAGTGGCGGCTCGACCTCGCCGGGCTCGCTGTCGGCTACCAGGGCAGCGGGGTGAGTCTGGCGGGCGCGCTGCTCAAGACCGCCGGTGCCACCCGGGGGGACCCGCCGTCGTACCTCGGCACGGTCGCCATCTCGGCCGCGGGCTTCGGTGTCAACGCCTTCGGCGGATTCGGCGTCTACCCCGTGCCGCGCTCGAGCGACACCTACGTGTCGCTGTTCGTTGTCGCCGCGCTGCATGCCCCCCTCGGCGGCGTGCCCGCGTTCTTCGTCACCGGCGTCGGAGGCGGCGTCGGCATCAACCGGGCCCTGGTGCTGCCCACCGACGTCGCGGCGCTGCCGCGGTTCCCGCTGGTCCAGGCACTCGACCCGAGTAGCTCGATCGCTGCCGACCCGATGGGTGCGTTGCAGCAGATGGGCCACGCGTTCCCGCCGCAGCGCGGGGCGATCTGGTTTGCGGCCGGTGTCTCCTTCACCTCGTTCAGCATCGTCGAAGGCGTCGCGCTGGTCTCGGTGAGCGTGGGCGACGGCGTGGAGATCGCCCTGCTGGGCCTGGCACGGCTCGGGCTGCCCAACCCGCGGCAGCCGATCGCACAGATCGAACTCGCACTGATCGCCAGGTTCAGCACCCGCGAAATGGTGCTGTGGATCCAGGCGCAGCTCACCGACAACTCGTGGGTGATCAGCCCGGATGCGCGACTGACCGGGGGCTTCGCGTTCGTCACCTGGTTCCGCACCGGCGACTTCGTCGTCACGCTCGGCGGCTACCACCCGAACTTCAAGGTCGCCCGCTACCCGCAAGTGCCACGACTGGGGCTGTCCTGGACCCTCGGCGAGTTCCTCTCGATCCGCGGCGCCACCTACTTCGCGCTCTGCTCCACGGCGGTCATGGTCGGCGCCCGGATCGACGTCAGCTTCCGCGCCGGGCCGGCGTACGCGCGCGTGATCGCGGGCTTCGACGCGCTCGTGCGATTCGACCCGCTGTACTTCGAGATCGACGTCTACGCCTCGGTGACCGGTGGGATCCGGATCGAGATCGACCTGGGCTGGTTCGGCTCCATCGTCATCGACCTGAGCATTTCGATCGGCGCCCGCCTGCACATCGAGGGCCCGGAGGTGCACGGTACGGCGACGCTGCAGATGGGGCCCGTTGAAGTGCCGTTCCGATTCGGCCCGCAGGCGCCGCCCGAGCGCGCCGCGCTCTCCTGGCCGGCGTTCTTCGACAAGTACTTGCGGCCAGGCGGCGGCCAAGTGCTCACCGTGTCGGTATCCGGTGGGGCAGCCGCCACCCCGGGCGAACCCGCGGAGTCCCGAAACGACGGCAGCAATGCCACCGCGCCGTGGCCGGTCCTGCCCGAGTTCGACCTGACCGCCGCGACGACGCTCGCCGCGCGCAGCTACGCCGGCACGATGGTCGCCGGTGTCGGCGGCCTGGGCGTGGGGCCGATGGACGTGGCCGCGCTGGCCTCGGACTGGCGGGTGACCGTCCGCGCCATGGGCGTCGCCGGTGCGGCGGGCGACCACACGGCCCGCCTGACGGCCGCCCCCCGGACCCAGGGCGTGCCGCCCGCGGTGTGGCGGGCGCTGCCCCCGGGCCAGGCATCGCCCGCCCTCGCCTCCGGGGTCGACCTGGTGACGGCTTGCACGGGGGTCGACCTGCGGGCCCGGGCGAGGCTGGTGGACGCCGGCGGCAGTGCATCGTTCGACCCCTACCAGGTGGAGGAGGATCGCACCCTCCGCAAGCCGCTGCCGTTCACGGGCGAGCAGGCGGCCCGGCCCAAGATCCGCCCGGCTGCGGGAGAGGCCGTACGCGCCGACACCTCCACGACCCCGCAGCGCGAGCTGGCCGGCACGGTCATCGAGTGGCTCACCCTCGGCCCGGACGTCGCGCGGGCGACGCGGGACCATCCCGGCCCGGCAACGCAGCTCCTCGGCACACTCGCAGCGGCGGACGCCGGCGAGGCCGAGCGAGTCCGGCTGCTGCGCCGCCGGGTCCGCAACTGGCAGGCGGTGCCGCGGCCGGTGCGGATCACCGAGGGTCTCGGCCCCGCGTTGGAGCTGCCCGCCGTGCTCACCCAGCGGCCGGCGCCGCCGCCGGATTCCGGGGTCGACGTCCACGTCGGCCGGCCTGCGGTCCTCGCGCTGCTCGACACGGGCGTCACGGCCGGGCACAGCGGCGGCCGGACGACGGTCACGAAGCTCCGCGGCGCCGCAGCCGAGGCCGCCGCCACGCTCCCCAGGCGAGCGGCTCCTTCCACGGACCTCGGTCGGCTCGCCGACCGTGCCGTGCCGGCCCGGCTCCTGGTGGCGCCCGGTCGGTTGGAGCGCAGCGGCTCGACGGTGCGTCCGGCCGACGGCGGCGTGCGTACCAACCAAGCCGGCGGGCCCGGCGAGCTGCGCCGCGCGCCCGCCGTCGACCCACAGGTGCGCAGGCGCCTCCGGGACGCAGCCGCCCAGCTCTCGGACGACTCCGGCCTGACCGTCGTGCCGGGGCAGGCCCTCGTGCTGGGCCTGCCGAATCCCCATGACGACGCGGCCCCACAACGGCCGGTGCTGCGCGTCGCCGCCGGCGCGGCCGGCAGCGGGGCGGTCCGCGTCGTGGCCCTCGACGTGACCGCCCGGGCCCTCTCCGACACCACACTGGCAGCCGGGGAAGTCGAGGTACCGCCGGGCACGGCGACCCTCGCCGTTCTCGGCGTGGGTATCGGGCAGCCCTCGGCCGCGGGACTGGCGGGCTGGGCGGCCGCGGGACCGGCGGTGCAGGTGGCGCCCGGAGCGGCACTCGTCCCAGGAGCCATCCTGCGGGGCCCGGCCACATCGGGCCGCGAGGCTGTCGGTGACCGCTCGGCGCGCGGCGCGGCGATCGTGCGCGCCGGGGACCTCGTCCGTGGCACCGGCGTGGTCGAGACCGTGCTGCCCGCCGGCTCGCGCACCCTCCTCGTCGCTCTGGACCGGATCTCCGGCGACACCGTCGACGGACTCGTCCTCGGCCTCGCCGGGCTTCGACGCCGCACCGGACCTGATGGCGTGCTGGCGCCGGTGCCGGTGGTACAGGGCCGCCGGACGGTGCTGCTCTACCCGGTTGAGGCTGACCCCGACGTGCTGGTGCGGGTACAGGACGCCGCCGCGGCGGCCGGCCGTACCCGTCCGGCAGAAACAGCGACGGTGTCGATCGCGTCGGACGCGCGCTGGGAGGTCGCGGCCGTGGTCGGTGGCACGGACTCGGCCGACCTGATGGCCCGCGACGTGATCGACTCGGGCGTCGAGGGCCTGGTCGCGCCCCTGGTGGGAGGCAGCATCGGCTCCGCAACCGTCCGATTGATCCACGAGGAGGGCTCATGAGCCCGGTCAGCCGCAAGGGCCCGGTGCCGACCCGGACGATCGTCCTGCACGACCGGATGGAGCCGCCGCTCGTCGCCGGTGACTACGAGGTCCGGGTCAGCCAAACCGTCGGCGGCGACCCGGACCTCGGTGCGGTCCCGGACGACGTGCGGCACGTGCGGGTCACCGGGCCGCGCTACCGGCTGGCGGCTACGGAGGTCCTGTCGACCTTCCCGCCCGCCAACGGTGACGGCCCGTTCACCACCCGGCTGGCGCAGGTCGCTCTACGCCGCAAGACGCTTCCCTGGGAACGCGCGGCGTCGCCCGAGCGGCCGTGGCTGGCGCTGGTCCTGCTCAGCGACGCCGAGGGCACGTACCTGCCGTCCGTGCCGGTGGAGCAGGCGCTGACGGCCGGCGTCCGGCTCACCGGCCCCAACCCGGACGGTGCAACGTGCGCGGCCGTCGAAGTCCCGGTCCGGGTGGTCCGCCAACTCTTCCCGAGCCGGCAGGACCTGCCCTTCACCTGCCATGTGCGGGAGGTGCCGCTCGACGACACCGAGCTGGCGCAGGGCGACGACGACGGCTGGGTCGCCGTCGTCCTCGGCACCCGGCTGCCGCGGCCGGGCATGCGGTACCGCGCTTGCCTGGTCAGCCTCGAGGGCCAATGGGACCAGCTGCCGGACAACCCGCCGGTGGAGGAACGGATCACGAAGACGACGGTCTACGAACTCGCCGACCGCGACATCGCGCAGGCCCGGCTGTCGCGCAGCGACGGCGTCCTTCTCAAAGGGGCCATCGACCGGAGCAGGCACGCCGCGGGTGGCGGGCTCGCGCCGAAGCTCCCGAAGGATGCTGTCGACCGCGAGGAGGTGGAGGCCCTGCCTTCACCCGCCAGCAGCGGGCACGCCGCCGCCGACGCCTGGACGGCGCCTGCGACGCCGGCACCGGCGGCGGCCCAGGCCGCGCCGGTGCCGGCGTCTGCCGCGACCTGGGTGGCGGGACTGGGCAGCGGGTCGGTGATCCTCGACGTCTCGTTCGAGGTCATTGACCCGGGCGCGCGCCTGCTCCGCTTCCCGGTCCTGATGTCCTGGGAGTTCCGCTGCGAGGGCGACCAGGACTTCGCGACGCTCGTGCAGGACCTCGACGTGGGCCTGCTCGGCACGGCTCCCGCCTCGGCGGGCCCGACCGACCGGATCCCGGCCGTCGCGGAGACCGGGCACGTGGTGCTCGGCGGGACGGACCGGGCCGGCGGGGCGACATCGTCGTGGTACCGCGGCCCGTTCGTGCCGCGCGCCATCGAGCGCCGGCCGGCGACGGCGGTGCACGTCAGCGACCAGCTCCGCCGGGTCGCGGAGGACGGCCGCGCCGAGGTGGGCGAGGCGGCCGCGTTCGAGCTCGGCCGGCTGCTCGCGCTCTCCTCGCCCTCGACCGTGGCATCGCTGCACGAATGGCGCCGCCGCAAGTTCACCGCGCGGCGGGCCGGCGAGGCCGGCTCCGCCGCCGTCTTCGGCACCCTGGCGACCGGCTGGGCGCTGGTGGAAAACGGCGTACTGACCGTTGACTCCTTCGCCACCGCGCTCGGCCACACGCTTCTCGCCACGGTAGGCGGAGACACCGTCGACGCGCTGCTGCCGGCTCGGCCGGCCGTCGACCCGCTGCCCGACCTCGACCTGCTACGCGACCCGGCGGCAACGATCTCGAGAGGCCTCGGGATGCCGCTGCGACAGCTGCGCGCATCGCTCGAGGGCGGCACCCGGCCGGAGGTGACGGCCGAGCTGCTGGCGCCGGTCGCCACGGTCGGGTTCGAGGCGCTGGCCAAGCAGCCCGGGCTGCTCGCGCCGCTCGCGGCCGAGCTCGCAGCCCGGGTCGTTGAACTGACCGCGGACGTCGGGCGGTTTGCCGGGCCGACCAGCCCCGCCATGCCGCACCCGGACGCCCCGACGGCAGGCGCCGCCACCGACGACACGGTGGAGGCACTGTTCCCGGGCGCTCAGACGATGGAGGGAAACGGGCAATGAAGGCCTCGATCACGGGCGCGGCCGCCCTTTCGGTGGCGATGGCCGCAGCCGCGTCGACGAAGACCCCGCCGGACACCGACGGGGTGGCAGGCGAACCGGACATTCTGCCGCCCGAACTCGTCGACATCCTCGTCCGGCTGCGTGTGCTCGACGGCGTTCCGTTCGAATACGTCGTGCCGGACGAGCGGCTGCTTCCCCCAGAGTCGATCCGCTTCTTTCACCTGGACCGGAACTGGACCGACGCGCTCGTCCAGGGTCTGCTCTCGGTCGGTGCGGTCAGCACCCGCGACCGGATCGACGTCGCGGCGCGCTGGCCGGCGGTGCGGGACGCCGTTGACGCCGCCGAGCACGACGTTCGCGCGAAGCTGTCGGGAGCGCCGTCCGTGACGGGTGACGCCGAGGCGGTCACCGGCTTCCTCGCCCGCTCACGCGCCATCTCAGGCTGGCCCGGCATCGCCGTCCGCGCTTACCGCCGGACCGCGCCGGAGACGGGCGGCGACCCGTTGTCCGGCCTGGAGGAGATGCGCATGCTACGGCTTGAGCGGCTCGCGCCGGCGGTGCTGCTGGCGCTGGTCGACGGGGTGCCGGACCAGGTGTGCATCGAGGAGCCGCGGGCCGGCATCCAGTTCGGCGTTGACGAGGAACCCGCCGCGGCCGGCGGGGCGATCACCGCCGCGCTCAAGGACCCGGCGACCGGCCGGCGGGTGCAGCGCGGCGGCGGCGACGTCGCCGTCCCGGTGCCGTTCCGCCGCGGCGCGCCCGGTGTCGTCGCGGTGGCGAACCTTGTCGCGGCCTTGCAAGCGGCGGACAGCGAGGGGGTCCTCGGCCCGACAATGGGACCCGCCGAGTACGCCCTCCAGATGCTCCAGCTGCCCTACCGTCAGGTTTTCGGCGAGACCGACGCGCCCGCGCCTGTCGACGACTTCCACGTCGTCCGGGCGGATCTGACGATCGAGGCGCTGACGACGGTCTGGCGGGCGGTCTGATGGCGGAGCGCCCGGACCTCTCGGCGCAGTTCTCCGTACTCGCCCGCGCCGGATTGCCGCCCTCGGCCCTGGTCACCTGGGCGCCGACACTCTGGCGGGAGCCCCGCCTGCTCGTTCCGGTCGACGTCCAGGCCCTCGTCGTCACATCCGCGGCCCAGGAGGAGTGGGCGGACGTCGCCCGCCGACTGCCGGAGGGCGCGGAGCCGTCCGCCGGCAGTGCCCCCCAGCCCGGCACGCTGGCCGCGCCGCCGCCGTTCACGCCTGTGACCGGCGGCCGCTCGCCCGGTGTCTACCTGCACTGGGCGCTGCCCGACGCGCTGGCCACCGGCACCGTCCCGCACGACGCCGGCTCGGCTCCCGGCCCGGCGCAGCTCGGCATGCCAGTGGTGCCCAACCGGTGGCTCGTGGCCCGGATCGGCGGCGGCACGCCGCGCCGGGTGGCGGCCTGGGTGGTGGAGTCCGACCGCGGGCTGACCCGCCCGCTCGGCATCTGGGCCGAGGCCGCCGACCCGGCGCCCGGCGCCCGCACACCGTGGCTGCAGCCTGGCTCGCTGACCGCCGTCAGCGGCGGGGACCCGGCCTGGGCGGCGGTCCTCGACGGCGTGATCGACCGGTTCGCCGTGCACGACGACCTCGCGGACCTCGACCGGGCGGACGCCGCCGGAACCCTCAGCTACCTGGTGGCCGGCTGGTATTCCGACCCCGCCCTGGACCCGCTGGCTGGCGCCGACGCCGCGCGAGGCTTCGAGGCGCTGCTGGCGCGGCTGCGGTGGTCGATCGACGCCGACGCGCTCGCCCGCGCCCGGGCGTCCGCCAACGCCGCGCGCGAGGCGGCCACCGCCGCCCGGAAGCAGACCGGCCCGCGGGCCACGGGGGCCGAGGTCATCGCGACCCTCCAGGTGGGCGCGCTGAACGCCCAAGTGCCGGTGCCCGCCGCCGACAGCGGGCTGGTCGAAGGCGCCACCCCGCGGATAGCGCCGGGAGCGTGGTCCCCGCGCCAGACCATCTGCCACGGGCACGTGCATGGAGTCCGGCCCGACGGCGTCGGCGCGGACGACCGGCCGGCCGCGAGCGCACTCACGGCCGCGCTCGGCTCCTGCCCGGAGGACTCGTTCGCCGCCCTGCTCGCCCCGGCACTGCCCGACCCGCTCGGCGGCGAACGGCTTGCCGCAGCGTTCCTGCGGGGCACAGCCGGCCGGTACGACGACCCCGACGGCGCGGTCGACGTTGACGAGGACCTGCATGGAGCAGAGTTCGTCGCGCTGCCCGGAGGCACCCGGGACAGGGGAGACCGACTGCGTACAGGCGGCGCGGCCGACTCCGTCCTCGACACGCTGGGTACGGCCGCCGACCGGCGCGCAGCGGGTCCACCGCGGCGCACGCGCAAGGACGGCTCGCGCACGGCCTCCGTCCGGTTCGGGCTGCAGCGGAAGGCCCTGCACATCGTCGACGACGGCACACCCGTGCTCGAGGTGTTCGAGGAACGCGGACGGCCCGGCCCGACCGACAGCGGCGAGCCCTCGCAGGCGCCGGTCCGCGGACCGGCCGGCTTCCGCGACGTGGAAGTCGGGCTGCCCCGGATGCACGTGCCGGCCGACCCCGTGCTCACCCTCACCGGTGCCGCCCGCTCACTCCGCCACGGCTCGGACACCCGGCACACCGAAGACGGCCTGTTGGCCTGCCGCCTCACCGGCGAACCCGTACGCCGGATGCACGGCGTCATCAAGGGCCACCAGGTCGTCGCGCCGCTCGGCCACGGCGGGCTGCCTCCCGAGTGCGAGGAACTCCTCGCCGAGGTGGCGCTCACCGACCCTTTCCATGCGGCAGAGACCGCGCAGACCGCCGCGCAGGCGGCGGGGGCGGCGCCGGTCTCGGTCACCAACCGGGTGTTCGGCGAGATCGCCCTCGCCGCGAGCGCCGCGGCGGGGAAAAAGGTGGCGTGGGCGGCGGCGGCCTCCACCATGGACGGAACGCTTCCCTCGCCCCAGGCCACGACGTGGTGGCGGCAGCCGTGGGTGCCGCTGTACCTCGAGTGGGAGCTCGAAGTCGACCTGGCGGACGACGACGCGGCGGCGCTGCGCGCCTGGGACCTCGGCGAGGTCGACCTCGAGCCGTCGGCAGCTCCGGGCGCCGCACCGACCACGACCATCCGCTCCCTGACCGGGCGCAGCCTGCTGACGCCCAGTCCCGCCTCCGCGTTCGCCGACCGGGTGCGCACGGTGCTGCTCGCCGAGGCGGAGCTCGACCAGGCCGGCGGCGACCTCGAGCCGGCCACCGAACAGGCGCTGCGCACGCTCGCCGCCCGATCCCGGACCCTCGACGTCACCGCAGCCGCGCTCGAGGGACTGCGACAGTGGCTGCTCGGCTGGGACGACAACGTGGCCCGCGCCAAAGGCGGAACACCCGGGGCCGCCGTGTCGCCGGTACCCGCGCGCGTTCCCCGGCTGCTGCGCTCCGGGGCCTTCCGGCTGGTGCGGGCACGTGTGGTCGACACCTTCGGCCGCATCGTCGACCTCACACCCGGGCTGTCGGGAGTGCGAGTGGCGGGCTCGCTGACCGCAAACGGCGAAGGCACCGGCGGAGCGGCCGGCGTACTCGTGCCCCGGCTCACGACGCCCGCACGGCTCATGCTGCGACTGGTCGACCCCGCGCACGAGGACATCGAGGCACACGTCGACCAGGAGACCGGCGGCGCGTCCCCCGTCGCGGGCTGGCTGCTGCCGGACCCCGTGGACCACGCCGCCGAACTGTTCGACGCGGCCGGCGCACCGCTCGGACAGCTCATCCACGACCCGGACGGCCCTGGCGTGCTCTGGGAGTCCGCACCCGGCCGGCCCGGACCGCTCGGCGCGCCGCCCCCCGTGAACGGCCCCGGCGACCTGCCCCTCGCCGGCGTGGTCACCGGCCTCCTCCGGGCCGACGCGCAACGCCGCGCTGCCGGATTGGCGCCGGAGACCGAGGACCTGCTGGAGGAGGAGGAAAGCCCCCTGTCCGCCATGCTGCGGGTGCTGGACACGACAGCGGCCACGGTCGACTCGGCTGCTGCGGGCACCGACCACCTCGCCGGACTGATGAGCCGGCCGCTCGCCCTCGTCCGGGCGCTATTGCGAATCGAGATCGGTCCCGACGAGGCACCCCCGGAGACGCCGCAGCCACTGCGCCGGCTGCGTGAGCAGAGACTCGCCGAGGTCGCCCGCCTGGAGGTACCGGTCCGGCTGGGCGCGCTCAGCCGGCTGGACGACGGCGTGCTCGGCTACTTCGTCGACGACGACTATGGCCGGTTCCACCCGGTCGCGGGTGACGTGCTCGCGGCGGCGCTCGACTCCGGCCCGCGCCGCGGCCTGCTGGCCAGCGGCGCCGATCCGGCCGCCCCGGGCACACGGCCGGTCACCTCGGGCTACGTGGTGGCCGACCCGGTGCTTCGGGTCCATCCCGGCCAGACCGTACGGCTCACTCTCGTCGTCGTCGCCGGTGCCGCGGTGCACGCGACGTGCGGGCTGCTGCCGCGGACGTCGGTGCGCCTGCACCGGGACTGGACGGCCGAGGCGCTCGAGCGGATCGCACCGTCATTCCGGGTCGGGCCCGTGCTCGTCGACCCTGCCACGATCCGGATGCCCGCGCCCGGCGGCGGCGGGATCACACCGACGTGGGCGCACCGGGACACCCCGGCGACGTGGCGCGAGGACCCCATCGCCGCCGCCACCGCGGAGGCCCGGATGGCGGAACGTCCCGCCGCCGTGCAGGACGGCTGGCTGCGGCTCGTCCGCGGCGAGGAGGAGCCATCATGAGGCTGGGTGACCAAAACGCCCGGCGTGAGGCGTGGCTGCGGCTCCACGGCCCGCACGGTACCGACGGCGCGCTGCGCGGCGGCGCTCCCACGCTCGACAGCGCGGGCCGGTTGGTGCCGAAGGACGCCCCGCACCCGGGCGCCGACTGGGTGCCGCTTGGACCCACGGTGGCGACGGGCGGCCAGGCCTCCGACCGGCCGGGCGTCACCGGGCGAGTGCGCAGCATCGCGTTCGCCCCGGGCGGGCAGCGCGGTTACGCCGGCACTGCAGGAGGCGGTGCTTGGATGACGCTGGACGCCGGCGAGACATGGCAGCCGCTCGACCCCTGGCGGGACACCCCGAACGCTGCGCTCGCCTTCGGCGCCGGCGGCCTGGTGGTCGGCTCGCTGGGGGCGCAGTTCGGTGCGGACGCCGACGGCGAGGACGATGTGCTGTTCGTCGCGACCGGCGAGCCGAGGAAATCTCTCGGAACGTCGGTCCGGCGGTTCGGGCGGGCGGGCGGCGCCGGCCCCCGGGTCTGGACCGACGAGGCCGTCGGCGGCGGCCGCTGGTCCTACCGGCTGCTGACTCCGCCGCCGACGAGTGCCAACCCGGACCGGGCATGGCTCGCCGCATCCGGGAATCTGTTCGAGCGGCCGGGCGCCGGACCGTTTGCCGCGTGGACGGACATTCCCCTGCCGGTGCCGTTCAGCACAGTCGTCCCTGGCCAGCCGCTGGTCATTGTCACCGACGTGGCATTGCTGTCCGACGGAGCCGACGAGTGGCTGTACGTTGCCGTATTCGGCCGCGGCGTCGTCCGGATCAAGCTCGCGGCCGGATCGGCGACAGGCCAACCAGTAACGCCCTGCACCGGCATCACGGAGCCGATGTCGGCCCAGGACCGCGCGAAGCTGGGCCGGATCTCCCTCGCTACCGCCGAGGACGGTGGCCCGCGGGTCTACGCTCTGGCGCACGTGGCCCGCGGCGTTCGCCGCGCGCGGCTGTTCCGGCTGGCGCACACACCGGTCGCCCTCGCGTTCCGGGAGGTGACGGCGGGCGTCCCCGGGTCACTGTGGGTGGTCCAGGGCAAGGACCAAGGTGACTATGACCAAGCCGTCGCGATCGTGCCGCAGCCCCGCCCGGCGCCCGGCACGGCGACCGACGAAGTGGTGATCGCCGGATCGACGGAGAGGCTTGACGGCGACTGGCAGGCCGCCGTCCGCCGTGGCCCGGTGCAAATAGTCGCCGGCGTGCTCACCCTCGTCGGGACGGTCCTCGGCCGCGGCGCGCACGCCGACGTCCACTGCATCGCGCACAACCGGCTGCCCGACGGCGGCCTCGACCGTGACGACCTGTGGCTCGGCACCGACGGCGGCGCGTACCGGGCCCGGCCGGCGATCGAGAGCGGCCGGTTCCAAACTGCGCACGGCGGGATCGGCGCCGTCCAACTTACGTTCCTCGCCCAACATCCGACCGTGCCCGCGTTCCTCCTCGCCGGCAGCCAGGACAACGGCATGCTCATCCATTCCGGCGAACCGACCTGGCGGCGACACGTCTGGTCCGGCGATGCGGGCGGAACGGCCATCGACCCCACCAGGCCGCGCTGGATGTGGCAATACACGAGGGCGAAGCTGTACGGCACCCGGCCGCCCGGGACGGCGCTGCCGCCGCCCGAAGTGGCCTTCCCACCGACCGCGAACGCCGCCAAGAAGAAGGCTGAGGCCAAGCGCGTCTCGTTCTACCTCCGACTGGCGGTCGTCGAGGTGCCACCGCTCGCTGCGCCCCCCGCTGCGCCGACACCGCGGGTGGCCTTCGGCGGACACCGGCTGTGGGTCAGCAATGACTGGGGCGCGACCTGGCGCACCCAGCCCAGCGATACCAACCCCCTCGACACCGGGACTGCCACAACGGATCAGCTCGACGGGTCGTCCGCTCTGGCGGTGGCCTGGGCCTCGCCCACCGTCCTCGCAGTGGTCACGAGCAAGGGCGTGTACCGGATCGACGGTATCGGCACCGCTGCCCGGACCGGCGTCGTCCTCGCCCGCCAGGCTGCGACGGCGAACCGCGGCTTCCGCCGCGCCGGTGAGGCGGCGAATGCCACCCCTCCTTCCTTCCGCACGGTGACCTCTTCCGTGGCGGCCAACGTCGGCCCCCTGCCGGACGACTTCGTGCCGTCCGCCGTCGCCGCGGTCGACGCCACCGGCGAACGTCTCTACGTCGGCCTCTCCAGCAAGGGCACACCGGGCGCCGACCCGCTGTGGTTCCACCGCACCGCGCCTGCAGGGTGGGTGCCGAGTGAGCTCGGCGCGTTCCTCGGCGGACGCACCCGGGTGCGCTCGATTCTGGTCGACCCGGCGCATCCCGAGGATGTGTATGCCGGCACCGACGTGGGCGTCTACCTGGGCGTCCGTACCGACCACGGCGCCGCGCCGCCGACGTGGGTGTGGTCGGATTTCTCGTTCGGACTGCCCGAAGCGCCCATCTCAGACCTCCAGTTGTGGGCGCCGCCGGGCGCCGCCGTCCGGTTGCTGCGTGCTGCCACCTTCGGGCGTGGTGCGTGGGAGATCGACCTGGAGCGCGCAACCGGCCGGCACGCAACGCCGGCGCGTGAACCGGAGGTGTTCCTGCGGGTCTGTGCCGCCGACGACGGCCGGCTGAATCTCGGCGTGCTGCGTCAGCCTGACCCGCTCGACCCCACACCGCCGACCGCCGTGCCGCCCCCGAGGCCGAGTGGCTTCGTGGAGAGCCCGGACATCGCCGTCGTCCGGGCCCGGGCGCGGGTCGAGCGGCCGTGGCCGGGCGGAGCAATGAGCGGCGCCGACCGCCGCGCCTGGCGAATAGCCGCGGCCACCTGGGGCCATCGGCTTGTGCCCGGGACGGGGGCGTTCACGCCGACGGACCGTTCCGCCTGGCAGTCGATCCAGCGCGAGCGGCTGATCCCGGTGACGGCGACGCTCAACGAGCGCACCTGGCAGGCCACATTCAAGGGCCTCGCCTCGGACCCCGACCACGTCCGCTACGTCGACCGGTACGGTCGCGAACTCGCACCGCCCGCGCCTGCTCCACCGCCCGGCACCCTTCCCGTGCCACGCTGGCAGGTCGCAGACCCGGCCCCAGGCATCAACCGGCTGCTCGTGCATGTACGCAATCGCGGCCCGCTGCCGGTTCCGCCACAGCGCACGGAGGTCGTGCTCCTGTGGCAGCGGGTCGCGCCCGTGACCCCTGTCCCCGGCCTCGGGCCCGCGCCGGCGCTGCCGCACCCGGGAGTCGTCCTGCCGGCGCTGCCCGCGCGTTGGAGGGTCGGTGTGCGGGACCGGAAACTGGCGCTGCTTCGCACCGACGGCTGGGCGGTGGCCGGGACGGGTTTCGAGCGCGCGGACGGCGGGCTGCTGTTCCCGCCGCCCTTCGACCCGGAGGCACCGCGCGTCGTGGGCCTCGACCTCGTCCTGACCGGTCTCGCCGTCGGCGACCTGGTCGCGCTGTTCGCCGTCGTGCGCTGTGACGACGACTTGCTGCCCGGACCGGCGATCCCCGACGCGACCGACCCGCTGCGCACCGTCGAGACCGTGGTGACCAGCGAAAACCGCACGGCGCTACGCGTGATCCAGATCCGCGACCCCGGGACCTGAGGCGCGGTCACTCCGGCGGATCGTCCGGTGCAGCCTCCCCCTGCAGCCCGATCGGCCGCCAGGCATCGGCGAGCAGGGTGCCCGCGAGCACCGTGCCGGTCAGCGCGACCCGGCTGCCCCCGCCCGCGGCCAGGGCGGCAAGGCTCGCACCCTCGACGCTTTCGTCAATGCCGTACGCCGGTCCGCCGCGGCGGCGCACCGACAGCACCCGGCCGTCGTCGGTCTCCAGCACGAGTGCCTCGCGCTCGCTCTTCGAGCCCGGCGCGATGTCGGTGCGCATGAGCCGACCGGTGAACTCGGCCGGTTCGTTGCCGCCGGTGCTCACCGGGCTCGCAGGAGTGTCACCTGCTGCATGCGGCCGGCCTCTTCGCGCGCCACGATGGCCCGCAGGCCGCTCGGCCGCCGTTCGAGCGCAACATGGAAGCGTTCGCCAGGACCGGCCACGGCGGCCGCCGCCGCCATGACGTCGAAGCTCAATACCCGGCCCTCAGCCGACGGCAGCAACTCTGCGATCACCCGCCGCTCACGCGGGTTCAGCTCCCGGGGAACCGAAGCCGCGCGCGTGGTCGTCGTCTCCAGCGCCCGGCCGTTGGCCACCAGCCGACGGCGGCGGGCGGCGATCCCACCCGGAGGGGCAGCCAGGGCCCCCTTCGGTACGGCCGCGCCGTCGGCCACCGCTGCGGTCGGCCGCACGATCGGCTGCACCGAGGGATCGCCGAAAAGCGTGAACTGCGCCAGCGTCTTGATGTCGATGGGCGAGAGGCTGGCCTTCGTGAACGCGTAGTCCTGCCGGGCCTGCAGCATCGCCCGTCCCACGGAGCAGCCGGCCAACACGTGCTGGAGGAAGGCGCGGCACACGAGGTCTGCGGCATCGTTGGTATCGGCCGGGCCGTAGGCAACGTTCGTCGCGGCACAGTATCCATAGGCACCGGCGGCCAGGTAGGTGTCCGCGAATCCCCGGACACCGCCCGACTCTGCCGGGTCGAACAGCATGCCGCCGTAGCAACACTCAGCCGCACAGACCGTCCCCTCAACCAGCCGGCGCCCCCCGCCCAGCTCGGCCGCATCGAGCGCCACTGGGAAGGAACGGCCACGTTGTCCGTAAAAGCGCGGGTCTGCCACGGCGCCGTGCAGGTTGACCAGGTGCAACCGGCGCCGGGTCTGCGCCGCCGGCCAGGGCGGCGCATCTGGAGGCGCGTCGTGCAACTCGGTCGCGTCCCCGGCGAGTTTCGTGAGGGTGGCCGCCGTCGAGCCGCGCCACTCCGCCGCGGTGAGCGCGAACGCCGGCAGGTACGACGACCGCCGCCGGGTGCGGTGCCTGGCCGACGTCGCGAGCAGACGAAGGAGCTGCGCCGGGCCTCGCGCCCCCGTGCCGTCGGGGAGCCGCCCAACCACGCGGGTCGCGCCCACGAACGTCCCGGCGTCCGTGGAGTGCGGCGCGTCGGACGCGTACGGCAAGTCGCTGGGGATGGTCTCGTCGGGATCGCCGGCGCGCGGGTCGCCGGTCCACAGCGGGTTCGCCAACCCGGGCATCGGGACGACGTCGGGCGACCCGAGCAGCAGGATGTAGCTGGGCTCCCAGCGGGCTGCGGCCGCGTCGGCAAACGCCTTGGCGGCGGCTACGTCCCCAGCGTCCGAGACCTGGGACACGCCGAGCCCCCGGGCCCGCCGCCCATCGTCCATGGCGACCAGCCGGGTCTCGACGCCGCGGGCCGCGTCCGCCGCTGCGAGATCGGCGACGGCAGCCGCGATTTGCGAGACTCCCTGCGCGCCGTGCTTGCGCCGCAGCGCGCCAAGATGAGTCAGGACGATTTTGACGGCTGGCGGCCACGCTGGTCCGGCCCGAGCTGAGGACGGCATGACCGAACGCTAGTCCCTCGATGGGCCCGGATCGCCGCTTTTGGCGACCGGGTCGTCTCCTTTAGTGAGCCAAGAGAGGCCGCACGCCGTCGTCCTCGTGCTCGCGGGTACGGAACGCAATCATCTGGCACAGCAGGTCGCCCGGCACGGGCCGGCCCTACGGGAGCTTGACGGAGCCCTTGCCAATGGCGAGTCGGCGAGGTCGGCGTCGAACGCCTCGCGGGTGCTGGGGGTGAACACGACGTTCGCGTGCTTCGCGTGGCCGCTGACCATGAACAGGAGTCCGTACAGGTCAATGGAGGGTGGGTCGGTAGATGAGCTCTTGGACGTGACCGTCGAGCGTCCGGTTCTCGACCAGCTCCAGGTCGAAGTCGGCCGCACCCTGGAAGATCGGGTCCAGCCCGGTCTGACCGGTGATGACAGGGAAGAGCGTCACCTGCAAGCGGTCGACCAGGCCGGCGGCCATCAGTGCCCGGTTCATGGACAGGCTGCCGTGCGAGCGCAACGGCACCTCGGACTCCTCCTTGAGCCGAGCGACGACGTCGACGGCATCGCCGCTCACGACTCTGGCATCCGGCCAGTCGAGGGACCCTTCCAGCGTGGTCGACACCACCGTTGCCGGCAGGCTCCTCATCCGTGTGACCCATGGGTCACGCACTTCGGACTCGTCGGTGCTCGAGGCCAGCATCCGCGCGAATGCCCGATACGTGTTGGCCCCGAAGACCATCCGCTGCTCCTCGCCGTACAAGGCAAGGCGATGGTCGAGCAACTCGGGCCCTTGCTTCCCCCAGTAGCCGGTCCAGTTGCCGCCGGCGGCGCCGAAGCCGTCGAGGCTGGAAAAGACGTCGAAGGTGTAGGTCGCGGTCATGTCGTACTCCTCGAGCGCGGTTGATCCGTGTGGGTACAGACCGAGACCACGGCGAAACTCATCGCCGTCGGACTGGCCACAGCGCTGTGCAGGCGTTTCCACTTCGTCACGCCTTGGGTGAGCCCCCGACAGGCGCACGTACAGGTCAACGCGCAACTGGACACATAGGTGCGGGAAGCCCCCGTCCGCGGGTGGCGGAACGGGGGCCTCGGGAGTGCGCGGGGATGTCCGTCACCACCAGGACGTCACCGAAGCGGCGCCAGAGTCGGCGCAGCGCACCCCCTCGGGCACGATGCACGCCCGGAACGCGACGCTGGAGCTTGAGCTCGTCTGAGTTCCGCTCGTCCAGTATCTCGTGCTGTTGAGCGGCCCGTACCACGAGCCGCAGTCCCAGTTTCGGTCGCCGTTGGTGTCCACCTCGAAGCGGATCCAACGGTTGGTCGCGCCGTTCAGCGCGCGGGCCCAGCCGTACTGGACGCCGTTGACGGACCCGTACCGAACCTGCGCGGTGCCGACCGAACTAGCGGGCCCCTGTACTGCGGTGCCGGCGCCGGTCGCGGTGGTCGGGTCGTCCAGGCTGGCCAGCCCGTTGCACGCGAGGGTGGGACCGAAACCCTGCGTTCCGTCAGCCGCGTCAGCGGTCCCGGCCAGCAACGACCCCGCGAGCAGGAGAACCCCTGCGGTGGCTGTCGCGACCCTGCTCATCCTGCGTTCCATAAATTTCCCCCTGTTGCTGGACTGGTGCGGAAGGTCGCGGTGACTCTTCCGTCCCCCAGGCTGTCGGTCGCCGCCGTGGCCCCGCCACACGTTGAAAGGGTGGCTTAAACGTCAGGTGCGGTGTTCCGCGGGCTGTTGAGGAGGGCGAGTCCCGAAGGGGTGATGGTGTGCAGCACGGTCCTGCTGCGGCGCATGCTCAGCAGCAGGCCGGCCCGGCGCAGGACGGCGGTGTGATAGCTGGCGGCCGGATCGGAGATTCGCAACCGCTGGGCGAGTTCCCTGGTCGTCCGGCCGGTCACGGCGTCCTCCAGGATGGCGGCTCGGGTACGGCCGATGAGGGAGACCAGCGGCGCGTGCTGCTCCGGCGTGCCGCGGCTCGGGGTGGCCCAGCCGAGGGTGTGTTGGACGGGATAGACGAGGACAGGTGGGACCTCGGGGTCGGCGAGCGTGACGGGTCTTCGAATACAGAAGAAGGATGGCTGCAACAGCAGGCCTCGTCCGCCGAGCCACAGGTCGCGGTCGACCGGATAGTCGGCTTCCAGGACCGGCGGCTGCCAGCGCAGGACGGGTCGGAAACCGGTCAGCAGCCCGTCGGTGCCGCCCTCCAGCACGGCCCGGGCGCGCAGGGCACGGTCGGCGTCGACCAGTGCCCGGATGTGCGGCCAGAAGGGGGCAAGCGCGTGCCGGTGGTAGGCGAGCAGGGCGGAGCGTAATCGGTGCAGCGCCGTGAGGTCCGCTTCGGCCAGGGCACGGATCTCGGTCGGCACCGGCCACGGTCGGTCGCGAGAGGCAGTGAGCCGGGCCAGATCACGGCGCAGGAGACTCCGGGGCGTGCTGAGCACCATGTCGACCCCGCCCTCCAAATCGAAGCAGCCCCGCAGGTCGGGCGTGAGGAAGTCGGGTGAGTACCCCTGGGGCGGCAGCAGTGGCGCGAGCATCCGGCTGGTCGCGGGCAGCCGGGGCCGGACGAGGCGCCGCCACGCTCCGAACACCGGAGCGTTCTCCTCCGTGATCAGGGCCTGGAAGCTGTTGGTGATCTCCCACAGGGGATCGGGGCCCGCGGCGACGCGTACGCGTGCGACGTCCTCGCGGGTGAAGTGGATTCGCAGCATGAGGGCTCCAGGGCTCCGATGGGTGGCTGGTCCTCGGTCGAGTGCGCGGTACTGCTTCGATGCTTGCGCCCCGAAAGGGGCGTGGGGAACCGCGCGACAAGCCACCTTCGCCCGCGGCCGGGAACCGACATGCAGTTGTCACCCCGCCCACCCAACCGGCCACACACCGGGCACTTTGCCGGCTCACCCAACTGCATCGCGATCACCCTCTGCCGGGTCCGCCGCAGCCTGCGTCACCGCCGTGACCTGCACCGACCCGAGCAAGGCGTTGACCACGGCGTGGCGGCTCACCCTGGCTGCGACCGTCTACGCCGAGGCCGGCGACCCCACCAAGGCCGGCGAGGGACATCACGTACACGGCCGTCCGTGTCAGCCAGGTGATCCAGGGCACTCGTGGGGGTGGCACCAGACGTCGAGAAGAACAGACCGCGCAGGTAATGGATCACTCCTTCCAACTCTCCGGTAACGTCTCGGTATGAGTCATCCGCATCCAGAGCTGCAAGCCGCCCCGCCACTGCCCGACGGAGGGCTGCGGGTCGTCGCCTTGGGCGGCCTCGGTGAAATCGGCCGCAACATGACCGTCTTCGAGCACGCCGGCAAGCTGCTCATCGTCGACTGCGGGGTGCTGTTCCCCGAGGAGACCCAGCCCGGCGTGGATGTGATCCTGCCGGACTTCACTTCGATCCGGGAGCGCTTGGACGACATTGTTGCCGTGGTGCTCACCCACGGCCACGAGGACCACATCGGGGGCGTGCCCTATCTGCTGCGCGAGCGTCGGGATATTCCCGTCGTGGGCTCGAAGCTGACGCTGGCGTTCCTGGAGGCCAAGCTCAAGGAGCACGGCATCCGGCCGCGCACGGTGCGGGTGCGTGAGGGCGACCGGCGCGGGTTCGGGCCCTTCGACTGCGAGTTCGTGGCAGTGAACCACTCCATCCCGGACGCTCTGGCGGTCGCGATCCGTACCGGTGCCGGGATGGTCCTGCACACCGGCGACTTCAAGATGGACCAGTTCCCGCTGGACGACCGCATCACCGACCTGCGCGCCTTCGCCCGCCTCGGCGAGGAAGGCGTCGACCTGTTCCTCACCGACTCCACCAACGCCGAAGTGCCAGGCTTCACCGTCTCCGAGCGCGAGTTGAACCCCGCGATCGAGCAGGTCCTGCGTACCGCGCCACGTCGCGTGATCGTCTCCAGCTTCGCCAGCCATGTGCACCGCATCCAGCAGGTCCTGGACGCCGCTCACCAGCACGGCCGCAAGGTCGCCTTCGTGGGCCGCTCCATGGTCCGCAACATGGGCATCGCCCGCGACCTGGGCTACCTGAAGGTTCCGCGCGGCCTGGTGGTCAGCATGAAGGAGCTGGAGAAGCTCCCCGACCACAAGATCACCCTGGTGTGCACCGGATCCCAGGGTGAGCCGATGGCCGCGCTGTCGCGGATGGCCAACCGCGACCATGTGATCCGTATCGGCAAGGGCGACACCGTCCTGCTCGCCAGCTCCCTGATCCCGGGCAACGAGAACGCCATCTACCGGGTGATCAACGGGCTGACCCGGTGGGGCGCCCATGTCGTCCACAAGGGCAATGCCAAGGTGCACGTCTCCGGGCACGCCAGTGCCGGTGAACTCGTCTACTGCTACAACATCGTCAAGCCCCGCAATGTCATGCCTGTTCACGGCGAATGGCGCCACCTGCGGGCCAACGCCGATCTGGCCATCCGTACCGGCGTCGATCCCGATCGGGTGGTCATCGCCGAGGACGGCGTCGTCGTCGACCTCGTCGACGGGCGCGCGTCGATCACCGGCAAGGTGCCCGCGGGCAACGTCTACGTGGACGGCATGGAAGTCGGCGGCGCCACCGAAGCCTCCCTGAAGGACCGCCTCACCCTCGCGGAGGAAGGCGTGGTCACGGTGGTGGCGATCGTCGACGCCGACACCGGCTCCCTCGCCGAAGCCCCCGACTTCCTGGCCCGCGGATTCGTCCACGACGGAACCACCTTCGAACCGGCCATTGCGGTGATCGAGAAGACGTTGGCCACCGCGGCCGAGGAGGGCGTCGGCGACGCGCACCAGCTGGAACAGCTCATCGCCCGCGCCGTGGCGAACTGGGCGTTCCGAACCTACCGCCGCAAGCCACTGATCATCCCCGTCATCATCGACGCCTGACACTTCCCGGACCGGCACTTCCGTCCCTGTTCTGGCCGACGGCAGGGAAGTGCACAGCGCCGAGCCCGCAGAGCAGGGCTCGGCGTACGCATCGTCGGCATCAGAAAGGTGAACGGATGAGCGCGCGTTTCGAGGAGATCGACTGGCGCCCGACGGCGATGGGCGACATCAGTCTGCGGCGCCGACGGGACCCGGCACGGGGCGACGACGTGTACGAAGTGAAGCTCGGGGACGAGTTCCTGATGTCCAGCCTCTTCACGGCGGGCGAGATCGCCCTGACCCGGCTCGGCCTGGCGAAGCTGCCCGACACCGCCCTCGACATCGCGGTGGGCGGGCTCGGCCTCGGCTACACCGCCCAGGCCGCCCTGGACGACCCGCGTGTC
This sequence comes from Streptomyces sp. MMG1533, assembly GCF_001279775.1. GTDB lineage: Bacteria > Actinomycetota > Actinomycetes > Streptomycetales > Streptomycetaceae > Streptomyces. Next base: position 146,758 of record NZ_LGDG01000167.1, read on the forward strand.
CGCTCCCTGGTCGTCATCGACGCACTCGGCGAGGTCATCGAGTGGCATCAGCGCCACCTGGTCCCGCTGGGCGCCTCTCTGGCGTCGGATCCCCGCTGCCGGCTGGTCCAGGGCGACTTCTTCGCGATGGTCGAAGACTCCTGCGGACTGGACCCCCGGGAGCCGGAACGCCGCTTCCACGCCATCCTGCTGGACGTGGACCATTCGCCACGCCATGTGCTGCACCCACGTCACGCGAGGCTCTACCAGCCCGCCGGCATGCGCGCCCTCGCCGGCCGTCTACGGCCCGATGGCGTCTTCGCCCTCTGGTCGAACGACCCGCCGGACGAACAGTTCAGCTCCGTCCTAGCAGAGGTCTTCGCGGAATCGGAAACCCACGTCGTCGACTTCAACAACCCACTGCAAGGAGGAACCTCGGCCAACACCATCTATGTGGCACGGAAAGCGGGCGGCGCGAACTGAGCTACGTCTGACGCCGATCGTCACGCAGGGCGGCCTTCGCCAGGCCGAGTCCGCCGACCGCTTTGCGTGACCTGACGCGCGGTTTCGTTGCCTACCCCCGGGTCGCTGATCTCCATCGCCTTGACCCTCATGGTTGCCTGCCATGGCTGTGGTCACGCACAAGACCTACGCGCGGGCCCGGAAGTTGTGCACGCAGATCCACATCGAGGTACAGACTCTGCTTCGGGACATGGACGCTCATTTGGGGAGCCTGCGGTAGTGGATGAGGGCGCAGGTAATCGCTCACCGTTGTCCCTCCTCCGTCACCGCCCGATCCTCCCCGGTCGTCGCACGTTGTGTGCACGCGCCGTCTGGTCCCACCAGGCCGGGACGAGGGCTGTCAGCATCAGGAGCGCGGTCAGGACGAATGCCCAGGGGTAGCCGGTCAAGCCGGCCACCGCGCCGAAGCCGACCGCGCCGATGCCCATACCCGCGTCGTAGGCGACATTCCACAGGGCGCTCACCGTCCCGTACCCGGAGGCCGGGACCCGGGAGTACATCAGCGTGAGGGTTGCGCTCTGGGTGATACCGAAGCCGACCCCGAACACGGCCGCACCCACGACGACCGCAACGGGGACTCCCGTGAGGGCAACGACGAGGATGCCGGCGGCCGAGGCGACCAGCCCCGGCACGACCAGTCCGGCGGCTCCGCGCCGATCGGCGTGCCGACCGGCGAACCAGCGGGATGCGGTCGCGGCGGCCGGTTGCACGAAGAGAGCCGCGGCGACCACGCCGGAATGGCCCGGCGCCACGGCCAGTGGCAGAAAGGTGACGACGATCCCGGCGCCCACTGCCGTCACCGCGAACACTGCCGTGGGGCGGCCGAGCGTGCCGGAACGGGCCCCAGCGAAGATCCCGAGGGGCGGCCCCGACGCCGCTTCCCGGCCGGGCAGGCCCGGGACGGCGGCGATGGAGACCAGGGCGATCAGTGCCGCCACCGAGCAGACGGGCCCGTACCCCGTGTGCAATGCCAGCCAGGCCCCGAGCGGCAGGCCCACCAGCGACGGCACACCGGCCATGACGCCGATCAGAGCCAGCCCCTCCCCGCGGCGTTCGGGCGGGATCAGCGACGCCGTCAGCGCCCCACCCGCCACCAAGGTGAACGCGAAGCCGAGCCCCCGGACAAGGCACACCGCCAGGATGGACGCCATGGTCTGCGACACGGGCAGGGCCAGGGCCGGAGCACCCAGCAACAACAACCCCGCCCCCAGCATCACGCGATAGCCACAGCGTGCGGCCAGCCATGGGGCCATCAGCTCGCCGGCCACCGTGGCCAGCATCAGCGCACCGGTGACCAGACCCGCCTTGTCACTGCCCCCGCCCGGCGCGCTCTGCGCGTACGCGGGAACGACCGCCAGCAGCAAATAGAAGCTCGCCGAGGAGCCGACGACCGTCACGAAGCGCAAAAGCAGCGGGCGGGTCACCAGACGCGGCCGCGCCTCGGCAACTCCGTCTTCAGGACCGACGGATGAGGCCATGGGGTGAAACTAGGGGACGGAGCCGCCTGAAGGCTCCCCGTTTCCATGCCTGTCCAGCCTCGCAACTACCTTGTCATTTCTCGGACTTGCCGCCGCGGTCTGCTGCAACAAACGGCTCGTCCGCCTCACCACGTAGGACGCGGTCCAAGTCTGCAGGGCATCCTGTACGTCCTGCACCAGGACCTCGTCCGGCAACTCCTCCCGCTGGAGCCGGGGTTCGGGTCCGGCAGACCTGCTGGCGGCGCCGGGCCCGCTGGCAGCGGGCAGAGTCTTCGAGCGGTTGCACCGGATCCTGCTCGCCGAGCTCAACGCGGCCGGCGAGCTCGACTGGACCCGCAGGCGTACGACTCGAAGGCTGTGCGCGGTGAGTTGCGACGCCGACGCGTCCAGGCGGTGATGTCCCGCAAGGGCTCCCCGAACATCAAGGGTCTTGGCAAGCTCCGCTACGTCGTCGAGCAGAACTTAGCCCTGCTCCACCAGTTCAAACGCCTCGCGATCCGCTGGGAACGACGTATCGAACTCCCCGACTACTTCGTCTCGTTGGCTTGCAACCTCATCTACTGGAGACGCCTCAAGAAGACCGGATCATGATCGCGTTACGAGCTCATAGGAAATGATTTGAGCGAGGCGGCGCCCCGCTGCTACTTTCGCGGTGGACCGTGAAGTCGTCGTATGGAGGTGAGCCCCGTGAACACAGTTACCCATGGGTGCTCCCTCAACCCGTCACGGTCCGGCGGCTGACGTTCGGTGTCGCCAGGAGCGCCTGAGATCGAGGCACTCCTAAGGAGACTCCGATGAACACGAAGCCTTTCACATCTGGCCTGAGCGAGAACGCGGTGATGATCACGCGCGTCGCGGACAGGCAATGGCATGCACTGGATGACGACCTGGTGGTCGGCCGCGGGCATGCGCAACACCGGCCCGACGGACGCTTGTTCGTCAGTATCGACGCCTGGCACGACGCCACCTTCGACCGGCTCGCCGAGGCGATGCTGGCGGAACTGCCGGCGCCGCTGTACACGGTGGTCGACGAAGCCGACGTCGAGCTGAGGGCCGGCTGGCGGCGGGCCGGTTTCACGATCCGGCGCCGCGAGTGGGAGTACGTCGTACCGACCGACCCGCGGGTCACAGGGCTCGAAGCAGTCCTGCCGCCTTCGGGCGTGACGGTCGTGCCCGCCGGTCAGGCGGACGAGCCTCTGCTGCGGGCGGTGGACCGCGCGATCCGTGACGAAGTCGAGGCGACCGTCGGGTGGCAGTCGATGCCCGCGGAGGTAATTCGCCGCCCCGAAGGCGACACCATCGTCGACCCGTCGAAGTACGCGGTGGCCGCGGCGCCGGAGGGCTACCTGGGTCTGATCCGGGTGGTGACGGTGAACCGGCCGCGCATCGGGCTGCTCGCGGTCCGGGCCGGCGAGCAGCGCCGCGGCATCGCGCGGGCGCTGCTGGCCCACGCGCTGGGGACGCTGCACGGCTCCGGGTTCGCCGCGGCCTGGACCGAAGTCCACGAGTCCAACCAGGCAGCCTCGGCGCTGTTCGAGGGCATCGGCGCCCGGCCGATGAGCAGCAACCTGGAGCTCGTGCGATGACGAAGAACAAGAACGTCATCGAAGTCGAGGGCAAGGTCGTCGAGTGCCTGCGCAGCGCCATGTTCACCGTGGAGCTCGAGAACGGCCACCAGGTGCTCGCGCACATCAGCGGGAAGATCCGCAAGAACTACATCAAGATCATGCTGGAAGACCGAGTGCTGGTGGAGCTCCCGCCGTACGACCTGACGCGCGGCCGGATCGTGTTCCGGTACCGGAACTAGCGGCGGTCGGCACCTTCCGCGGTAGCTGATCCTGGGGCCCCGGTCACGGCGTTTCCGTGACCGGGGCCCCGATGCTGGCTCGCACGGCCGCGGCGGCCACCGCTCCAGCCGCCGCACCGCGGCCAGCGCCGCGCCCCGCGGCGACCGTGGCGCCCACCAGCAGGTCTGGCCCGAGCCGAACCCCAGCTCCAGGGGCAGCAGTTGCCAGGAGATGTCGTTGTGCAGCACGTACAGGATGCCCTGCAGGCACAGCCGGTCCGGCACCGGCCGCGGGCCTGCTGGGGGCCGCCTGAAAGGGCCGAAGCCCACCCGTCGCGGCCAAAGCCCACCGGTCGCGGCAAGCACGGATCGAGGATCCGCCTCGTCTGCGACCGGCAGGCTGTGCCCGACCGCGCCGGTCTCCCTCGTCGTCGACCACGCGGGTCGCCCGCTTCCTTGGTGGACCGAGGCTCAGGCGTCGGGGGCCGCGTGGACACGTCGCCCGTCGACGAAGGTCTCCAGGACGTGGGTGGCGGCGATATCCCCGGGCGGGCCTGCGAACGGGTCACGGTCGAGGACGACGAGATCGGCCGACTTGCCGACAGTGATGCTGCCGGTGGTGCCGTCGAGGTGGTTCACATAGGCGCTGCCCGCCGTGTATGCGGCGATGGCGGCACCCAGGTCGAGGCGCTGCTCCAGGAGGAAGGCCGGAGTGCCCTCGGGTGCGTCGGGTGCGATTCGGTTGACGGCGACATGGATGGCCTGGAGCGGATCGGGGCTGCTGACCGGCCAGTCGCTGCCCGCGGCCAGCGTCGCGCCCGCGCGCAGCAGATCGCCGAAGGGATACTGCCGTGCGCCGCGTTCGGCGCCGAGGAAGGGCAGGGTCAGTTCGTCCATCTGCGGTTCGTGGGCGGCCCACAGCATCTGCAGGTTGGCGCTCGCGCCCAGGGCGCGGAAACGGGGTACGTCGGGTGGCTGCACGACCTGGAGATGTGCGAGGTGGTGCCGCGTGTCGCGGTGGCCGTTGGTCGTGCGGGCGGACTCCACGGCATCGAGGGCCTCGCGCACCGCGCGGTCGCCGAGCGCGTGGAAGTGGACCTGGAAGCCGAGCGCGTCGAGTTCGGTGACGTACTTCCTCAGCTCTCCCGGTTCGACGAAGCTGATTCCGCTGTTGTCCGAGGCGCAGCCGCAGCCTGTCAGATACGGGCTGAGCATGGCGGCAGTGTGGTTCTCGGTGATGCCGTCCTGCATGATCTTCACGGTGGTGGCGTGGAACCGGCCCCCGCTCAGCTCCTCGCGGCGGGCGGCGAGTTCCGGGATTTGCTCGGCGCCGCGCTCGCGGTCCCACCACAGGGCGCCGACGACGCGGGCGGTGAGCAGGCCCCGGTCCAGGGCCGCCAGGTAGGCGGGCGCCGGGTCGGTCATGTTGGTGTAGGTACCGACGATGGCGTCCTGCCAGGTGGTGACGCCGTGGGAGTGCAGTACGGCCTGGGCGCGCAGCAGGGCGGCGAGCTGTTCCTCCGGTGTGGGGTCCGGCACCAGTCGGCCCACGAGGTGGACCGCGCCCTCCTGGAGCATCCCGGTGGGGTTTCCCTCGGCGTCGCGCTCGATCCGGCCGTCGGCGGGGTCGGGGGTGCGGGAGTCGATGCCGGCACGTTCCAGTGCCCGGCTGTTGACCCAGGCGCCGTGGTGGTCACGGTTGGGCAGGAAGACGGGACGGTCCGGGACGATCGCGTCGAGGGCGGCGGCGGTGGGGGAGCCGCCGGGGAACGCCTCAAGGGACCAGCCTCCACCGGTGATCCACTCGATGTCCGGGTGTTCGTCCGCGTACGTCTTGATCCTGCGCAGGTACTCGGCCGGCTCGATGGTGTCGCCGAGATGGCACAGGCCGAGTTCGATGCCCGCGCCCTGCGGATGGACGTGGGCGTCCTGGAAGCCGGGCAGCAGCAGCTTCCCGGCGAGGTCGACGACTTCGGTGCGCGGCCCGATCAGCTCGTGCACCTCGGCGTGGCCGACGGCGGCGATCCGCCCGCCGCGCACGGCCACGGCGGTGGCGCGGCTGCGGGCGGGATCGACGGTGTGCACGGGGCCGCCCGTGAGGACGAGATCGGCCGGTCCCGTGACCCGGGGATGCGACATGGGGGTGAACTCCATGGGGGTTGGGAGGGCTGACAGAGGTGAGGGTCAGATCGCGGCGCGGTCCATGGGGAGGGTGAGGGCCTCGGCGTCGGTGCCGCGCCCCGTCGTGAAGTACGGCGAGTGCCGGACGTACTTGGCGACGGCCGCCATGCCGAGGCCGAGGAGGATGATCCCGGCGGGCAGCGAGAACATGAACCAGCCGTTGTCCGGGCTGAGTTCGAAGTGGTCGCTCATGGTCAGGTACGAGTAGCCGAGGTAGCCGCCGAGGCCCAGCAGGACCAGGCCGGCCACGGCGGGCACGCCGACGGCGAGCAGCGCCTCGCGTGCTCCTTCGCGAAGCGCGGAGCGGAAGCGCACGGCGCAGGCGAGCGCGGTGAGGCCGTAGTAGAGGGCGACGATCAGGCCGCTGGCGTTGACGGCGGCCAGCAGCATGTCGCTGAGCTTGGGAATCGCGACGGCGAGCAGGGCGATCACGGCGGCGATGGACATCACGACGACCGTGCCGGCGGCAGGGGTGCCGTACCGCGGGTGGATGCGGGTCCACAGTGGTCCCATGGTGCGGTCGCGGCCCATGGCGAGCAGTCCGCGTGCCGTGGGAATCAGGGTGGCCTGCACGGAGGCGAACGCGGAGCACATCAGCGCGACCAGGGGCAGGGTGGCCCAGGGCTCGGCGGCCAGCTTCTGCCCGAGGTACGGGAGGGCCTGGGGGCCGTTCTTGACGAGTTCGGCCAGGCTCATCTCCCGCTGGAAGGCGACCGAGGCGAAGAGGAACAGGCCGAGCATGGCGAACAGGGCGATCAGGCCTCCCCGGGCCGAGTCGCCCGGGCTCTTCGTCTCCTCGGTGACGCTGAAGGCAGCGTCCCAGCCCCAGAAGAAGAACACCGCGAGAACCATGCCCTGGGCGAAGGCGGTGCCGTCGGGGATCTCGAAGGGGTTGAACCAGGAGAGGGAGAAGGCGTGGTCACCGGTGACCAGGGCCCAGCCGCAGAAGCCCAGCAGCACCGTGTACTCGAAGACCAGCAGGGCGAACTGGAACCGGGTGGTGGCCCGCATCCCGGTGAGGGCCAGAGCCGTGAGGGCGAGGAGGAGCACCAGCCCGACCGCCGTGCTGACGCCGGTGGACGCCGGATCGAGGGCGATGCCGGCGAGGCTGTGCAGGCCGGCCTTGTTGGCGAGGATCAGGACGACCGAGCCCATGATGGCGCTGGTGTAGGCACAGAAGATGATCGAGCCGACCAGGGTGACCCAGCCGGTCAGGAAGCCGGGCCAGGGGCCGAGGGACTTGCCGACCCACACGTAGCCGTTGCCGCAGTTCGGCTCCGAGCGGTTGAGACGGGCGTAGGCGGTAGCGATGCCGAGCACCGGCAGGAACGCCAGCAGCAGGAGCGCCGGGGCCTGAAGACCCACGATGGTCGCGATCGTGCCCATGCCGATGGCGATGCTGGTGGTGGCCGCGGTGCTGGACGCGGCGATGGCGACGCCGTCGACGACGCCGAGGGAACGGCGCAGGGCCGGGCGGGGCCCGGCGGACGGGCTCGGAGGGGATGACAGGGGAGGTGCGGACGACATGAAGGGCTCCTCGGGGACGAGGGATGGGAAGAGCCGTGCGGGAATGCGATGGAACAGCTGTCGTCCGCATACCGTCAACCCTGTTGACGTAAGGAGCCCGGTGGCCGTTCACTGGACGGTACGCAGTGCCCGGTCGGCGTGGACGAGAGGAACCCGGTGATGGCCACCCGTATCCCACAGGAGCGCAGACGCCGGCGGCCCACCCGCTCCGGGGTCCTGCTGTCGGAAGACCTGATCGTCGAGACCGCCCTGCGGCTGATCGGCGAGCACGGTCCCGAGGCGCTGAGCGTGCGCCGGCTCGGCGCAGCACTGGGCTGCGACCCGACCGCTCTGTACCGCTACTTCCACGACACCGACGACATGGTGCTCGCCATCGCCGACCGGATCATCGGCGACGCGATGGCGGGGTTCGTCCCCGGAGACGACTGGGTGGCCTCGCTGCGCGAGATGGCCCTGCGGGTCCGCGCCGGATACCTCGCCCATCCCCGGGCCGCCGCCATGGCCGCGCACCGGGTGACCCGGCGCAAGAACGAGATCCAGGCCGTGGAGACAGGGATCGGCCTACTGCTGTCCGCGGGCTTCGAACCGGCCCGCGCCGCACGGCTCTATCTGGCCTTCATCGACACCGTGCTCAGCCACGCTGCCGCGGACGCGGCGTTCCAGGCGCTCCCGCGGCAGCAGCGCGAGGCCGATCAGGGGGCGTGGAGGGACGTCTACCAAGGTCTGGACCCGGTGGCGTACCCGGCGCTCACCGCGGCACGCCGTGAGCTGCCCGGGATGGCGGACAACTCCTTCGAGGAGGCGGTGGACCTGCTGCTGGAGGCGTTGGCGGCCCGCGCCCCGGCGAGGCGGGGTTCGGGCCGCTGAGGTAGGGACACGTTCGGGACACAAGGACAGGAACAGACTGACAAGACCCGGCGGGTACCGACACGAGCCATGCCTGCGTCATGCCGACCGAGTCTCATGAACAAGTCGCACGAACAAGTCGCACGAACAAGTCTGTCTCCACCGCGGACGGGTGCCGTGGTCGCGCGGCCGCTGAGGTCCGGTCCGTGGCCGCGCAGGTCAGTTCCCGCTGAACGGCCGGTGAATACGTTTCCTCCAACGCCCGTGAAGCGGGACGAACGAGGAGGCAGCCCGTGAAGGAAAGCCAGTTTGATACGTGTGTGATCGGGGCGGGACCCGCCGGGCTGGCGGTCGCCAGGGCCCTGGCGGAGCGGAACCTGCCGTACACGCACCTGGAGCGGCACACCGGGCCCGGCGGCATCTGGGACATCGACAATCCCGGCAGCCCGATGTACGAGTCGGCCCACTTCATTTCCAGCAGGACCCTGTCGGGATTCGGCGGGTTCCCGATGCCCGACCACTTCGCTGACTACCCGCCCCACCGGCAGATCCTGTCGTACCTGCGGTCTTTCGCGGACGCCTACGGACTGACCGACCGCATCGAGTTCGGCGTCGAGGTCGAAAACGTCGAGAAGAACGCGGACGGTACCTGGACGGTCACCCGTGCCGACGGGCGGGAAAGCGTGCACGGGCAGGTCGTCGTGTGTACGGGCTCGCAGTGGCACCCCAACATCCCGGAGCTGCCGGGGGAGTTCAGCGGGGAGGTCCGGCACACCGTCGGGTACCGCAGCGCGGAGGAAATGCGGGGCAAGCGGGTCCTGGTCGTGGGGGCGGGGAACTCCGGGTGCGACATCGCCTGCGATGCGGCCCGGACCGCGGACCACGCGGTGATCAGTATGCGGCGCGGGTACTGGTTCATCCCCAAGCACCTGTTCGGCCGGCCGGTGGACACCATCGCGGGCAGTGGGCCGCACCTGCCGATGTGGCTGGCGCAGCGGGTCTTCGGTGCTCTCCTGCGGATCATCAACGGCGACCCGACGCGGCTGGGGCTGCCGAAGCCGGACCACAAGCTGTTCGAGACCCACCCGGCCATCAACTCGATGCTGATCCACCACCTCCAGCACGGCGACATCACCGCCAGGCCCGGGATCGCCCGCACCGAGGGCAGGAGCGTGTACTTCACCGACGGCACGAGCGACGACTTCGATCTCGTCCTGCTGGCCACGGGCTACGTCCACAAAGTGCCGGTCGCGCAGCGGTACTTCGGCGACGAACAGCACCCCGACCTGTACCTGTCGTCGTTCTCGCGCGAGCACGAGGGCCTGTTCGGCATCGGCTTCATCGAGACCAACTCCGGTGCGTACCAGCTCTTCGACTCACAGGCGCAGCTGATCGCCGGGTACATCCATGACGCGCGGCACCGGCTGCCGAACGCGGAGCGGTTCGCCCGGATGATCCGCACCGACCGGCCGGATCTGTCCGGCGGGCTGAAGTTCGTCGACTCGCCCCGCCACACCGGTTACGTCGACGGCGCGGCCTTCGTGAAGTACCTGGGCAAGGTCGCGGGGGAGATGGGCTGGCGTACCGAGGGCCGGGCTCCGCGGGTGCGGTCCCTTCGGCCCGCGGAGGCGACGGCATGAGCGGGTTCGACTTCACCGACAAGGTCATGCTGGTGACCGGCGGCGCGGGCGGCATCGGCAGCGCGCTGTGCCGCCGCTTCGCCTCCGGCGGCGCCCGCTGTGTCGTTGTCGACATCGACGGGATCCGCGCCATGAAGGTGGCCGCGGACCTGCCAGGCGCCGGGCATACGGGCATCGGATGCGACCTGATGGACCGCGCCCAGGTGGAGCGGCTGTTCGAGGTGGTCGCCGATGACCACGGTCGCCTCGACGTACTCGTCAACAACGTGGGCATGACCAGCGCGGAACGCTTCGACGTCCGCAGCGTCGAGAGCATCGAGCGGGAGATCACCCTCAACCTGACCTCACCGCTGGTCGCGACCCGGATCGCCATTCCTCTTCTCATGGCTTCCCGGGACGCCCGGGTGGTCACCACGGTCTCCCTCGGTGGGGTCTTCCCGCTGGGGGAGACCCCGATCTACACCGCTTCCAAGTTCGGGCTGCGTGGCGCGATGCTCGCCATCGGGCTCGACCTCAGGAGCAAGGGCATTCGGGCCGGGTCGGTGCTCCCGTCGGCCACCGACACCCGGATGCTGCGTCAGGAAGCCGTGGACGGCGGGAACTCCATGCAGTTCCAGGACCGTCCGCAGCAGCCCGCCGATGTCGTCGCGGCCGTGGTGAGCCTGCTGGACAAGCCCCGGCTGGAGGCCTACCCCCGGCCCGGTGAGTCCCGTCTGGTGCGGTTCGCGATGCTCATGCCGAACCTGCTGCCCCGGGCCTTCCCGCTGTTCCGCAAGCGCGGTGACCGCGGCATGGCTCGCTACCTGGAGGAACTCCGCCGGCGCGGACTGGCCCGCCAGACCGACGGGCGCTGGGAGCTGGTGGAGGAAGTATGACCACGAACGAGATGCTGCAGGTCGTCAACCCCGCCACCGGGGAGCCGATCACCACCCTGCCCGCCGCAAGCGCCGACGACGTCGCCAAGGCCGCCGAGCAGGCCCGGCAGGTCCACGACGCCGGGGTGTGGTCGCACCTGCCGGTCCGGGAGCGCGGTGCGGTGCTGCTGCGGCTGGCCGACCTGATGGAACGCGACGCGGAGATCCTTGCCCGGCTGGACAGCGAGGACGCGGGCAAGCCGATCACGGAGTGCCGTACGGGCGACGTACCGGGCGCGGTCGAGTCGATCCGCTGGTTCGCCGAGGCGGCCGACAAGGTCTTCGGCCGGGTCACGCCGAGTGGGTGCGACGCTCTCGGTCTCATGAGCCGTGAGCCGGTCGGGGTCGTCGCGGCGATCCTGCCGTGGAACTACCCGCTCGCCATGGCCGCATGGAAGGTCGGACCGGCCCTGGCTGCCGGCAACTGTCTGCTGGTCAAGCCCGCCGAAGCGACCCCGCGCTCCGCCCTGCACCTGGCCGCTCTCGCAGCCGAGGCAGGCCTTCCCGACGGGGTGCTCACGGTGCTGCCCGGGTACGGCCAGGAGGCCGGGGCGGCCCTCGCCCGTAACCCCCTCGTGGGGGCGCTCTCCTTCACCGGGTCCACCGCGACCGGCCGCCGCATCCTCAAGGACGCCGCCGAGAGCAACTTCAAGCGGGTCTCGCTGGAGATGGGCGGCAAGAGCCCCCAGGTGCTGATGGCCGACGCGCTCTCCTACGGCGACGAGCTCATCGACAACATGATCGAGGCCGCGTTCCTGACCATGGGGCAGAACTGCACGGCCGGCTCCCGGGTTCTGGTTCACCGCAGTATCGCCGAGGAGGTCCTTGAGCGGTTCACCGCTGCGGCGAGAGAGCTCGTCATCGGTGATCCGGCCGACCCGCGCACGCAGATGGGGCCGCTCATCAACCACACCGCCTTCGACCGGGTCGCGGGAGCCGTGGAGGCCGCCCGGGCCGGCGGAGCCCAGATCCACACCGGGGGACTGCCCCACGGGCTGCCTTCGCGCGGCGCCTACTACCCGCCCACCGTGATCACCCGAGCCCCCGACGGCAGCGACGTCCTCACCAAGGAGTTGTTCGGTCCCGTCGTCACCGTCGAGACCTTCACCTCCGAGGACGAGGCGGTACGCAGGGCCAACGCCACCGAGTACGGTCTCGCCGCCTCGGTCTGGACCCGCGACCTCGATACCGCGCTGCGGCTGGCCCGCGGCATCGAGGCCGGCGTGGTCTCCGTCAACGCCTACAGCGAGGGCGACATCACCACCCCCTTCGGCGGCTGGAAGCAGTCGGGATTCGGGGGAGTGGAGAAGTCCACCGACGCCTTCGGCCAGTGGACCAGGGAGAAGACGATCTGGATCCGCACCCGCTGACCTCGGCCTCAGAGCCGATCCGAACGCATCCGCTCCCGCAGCTGGACCGGGGAGGTGCCGTGCCAGCGGCGCACCGCGCGGCGCAGCGCCCGTTCGTCGGAGAATCCCGCCCGGCGGGCGATGTCGCGCAGTGTCAGTTCCGGGCGGAGCAACAGCTGTTCGACGCGTTCCCGGCGCACTCCCTCGACGAGTGCCTCGTACGTCGTGCCGCAGTCGGCCAGCCGACGGCGCAACGTCCGCTCGCTCGTCGCATGCCGCCGCGCCTGCTCACCGAACGAAGGCACCACCGGCAGCCCCTGCGCGACGGAGATTTCCAGCACCTCCAGCAGATCCTGCTGGTCACGGCGGGAAGCCAACTGCGCGTTGAGCATCTCGAGCGTCGACGCGTAGCTCACAGGATCCCGGCCGGGCATCCGGGTGCGGGCCCACGCGGGGTCGATGACCATGCGGTTGGTGGGGGCGCCGAAGCGGACCGGACAGCCGAACAGGGCCTCGTACAGGTCGAGTTGGCGTGGTGGCGGAAAGGAGAACTCCACCGCCCTCGGCGCGAAGCCCGGCCCGACGGCCAGCCGGGACAGGGTGACCACGGAGGCGAACGCCTCCTCGCTCAGGAAGGAAGCCACGGCCGGGTCCATGGCGGGATCGGGAAGATCGGCACGCAGCACGAAGGCGTCGTCCTCCTCACTCACAGCGGCCGACCACACCACCATCGCCCCTGACAGGTTCTGGTACTTCACCCCGGTCTCGATGGCGTGCCGCAGCGTGTTGTCGGCCATCAGGGCGAAGCCGAGCAGGCCCCACGCGGTCAGGTGCTGCGCCGCGCCGACTCTCAGCCCCAGGCGCTCGTCCCTGGTGAGCTCCAGTGCACGACGGATCACCGCGCTGCCCTGCCGGTACGACACCCGCAGCGCGGCGGAGCGCATGACCGTCTCGTCCAGTCCCATCTGCTTCAGCAAGGGCCGCAGATCGACGCCGTGCTCGTCGGCGACCACGACCAAATAGCGCAGGATGTTCGGCTGGATCGTCGCCGAGGTGCTGCGGCTGGTCCCGGGAAGGTCTGCCGGGCCGGGGGCAAGGGACATTGCACTCACCTTCTGCTGGGCGACCACCGTAGGCACCGGGCATCACCGGTCGCACTCCCTGGCCCCGGAAGTCCCCTGTACGGCCCCTGGCGTCCTGAGTCTGCCTTCCGGGCCTGGCTACGGTTTCCCCAACCCGCACGGCATTCGATTCGCTGGTCCTCGACTGCTCACCCCAGCGCACACAGGAAATGAAGGCGCGACAGCATCATGTCCTTTAATGCTCCAGCACGGGCGAGGGCCGGGCACCCGGTCTCCAAGACCGGCGCCCGAAGGGGCGCGACCCTCGCGTTCGCCGCGCAAGGGGTGTCCGTCGCCGCCGTGTACACGACCGTCCCCGCTGTCACGGAACACCTGAGACTGGCTCCGCTCCTGACGACCACCCTGATGGTCGCGGTGGCGCTGATGGCAGGGGGCGGCAGCTTCCTGGGTTTGGCCGCGATCCGCCGCGCCGGTCCCGTCGCCACGATGCGCGGGGCCATCCTGACGGCCGCCGCCGCGCTGGTGATGATCGGGTGGGCCCCCGGCGAGGCGACCGCCATCTGCGCGTACATCCTCTTCGGGCTCTCTGTCGGTGCCCTCGATGTCGGGGTCAGCACCCGGGCAGCGGCGATCGAACGCGCCTACGGCCGCAGCATCTTCGGCTCCTTCTACACAGCATGGAGCGTCGGCGGCGTGGTCGCGGCCCTGCTCACTGCCGGTGCCGCCCGCCTGGAGTGGCCCGTAGCCGCCGGCCTGAGCGTTCAGGCATGCATCGTGCTGCTCCTCGCCGCCTGTATGCGCACGCATGCCCTGCCCTCCCCCTCCTCCGCAGGGCCGCCGGACGCTCTCGCGCAGCCGCCGCTGGGGCGCCGCCTGTGGATCCGGCTCATCCCCTTCGGCCTGGTCCTCCTCGTCGTCTATGTCGTCGACTCCACCGTCTCAGCCTGGTCGGCGGTCTACCTGCGCCAGACCCTCGCCGCGTCTCTCACGGTCGCGCCGCTGGCGTACGCGGCCTACCAGGCCGGCACAGTCGTCGGTCGCGCCGCCACCGACCGACTCGTGCAACGGCTCGGTGCGGTCGCCGTCGTGCGCACCGCGGCCCTGCTCGTCGCGGTCGCCCTGACAGGCATGGCCGCCACGCCGAGCTGGCCGTTCGCCGTTCTCGCGGCCGGGGCTGTGGGCCTGGGGGCGTCCGTCCTGGCTCCGCTGTGTCTGGCCGCCGCCGCGCGGCTGCGTCCCGCTGCCTCGGAGGCGGTCCTGGCACGCCTGAACCTGTTCAACTACGTCGGCGTCATCACCGGTGGCGCGGTGAGCGGACTCCTCGGCTCCACCGGCCAGTTCCGTCTCGCCTACGCGGCACCGGCCGCCCTGGCGGTTCTTCTCCTGGCCGCCGCCCGCCATTTCACCCAGCAGCCGCCACGCTCGGCCCGTGGGGAGCGAGTCCCTCCCTTCGACCGGGCAGATCCTCAGCCACTCGGCTGAGCGTTCTCACACCGGGTGCGTCCGGACCGTCGACGATGGAAAAGCCGTGGGGTGACCGCGTACGCGTCCGGCTGCTCCCAGTGCTTACCGGGGGCCCCGCAACGCCGTCCAGGCTCGCCGGTGGGCATGTTCATGCAGAGGTTCGTTGCATGGAGCGAGAGTCGTATCCGAGCGACTTGGCGGATGAGTAATGGGCGTTGATCGAGCCGATGATCACGGCGTGGAAGTGGGAGCGGGTCGCACGGTCGGCGGCCGGCGATCCCGGGGTTGCGATCTCTGGGACGTCGTGAACGCGATCTTCTACCAGAACCGGACGGGCTGTCAGTGGCGCTATCTGCCTCATGATCTGCCGGCGTGGTCGGCGGTGTTCTCCTACTTCATGCTGTGGCGCGAGGACGGGCTCGACCAGCAGATCCAGGAACTGCTGCGCTGCCAGGTGCGGGAGAAGGCCCGCCGATTGGAGGACCCGTCCCTCGTGGTTATCGACACGCAGTCCGTGCGCGCGGCCGTGGGGGTCCCGAAGGCCACGACGGGGCTGGACGCGAACAAGAGGACTCCGGGCCGCAAGCGGGGACAGGCCGTCGACGTCCTGGGGTTGATCACCGGCGTCGTCGTGCTGGCCGCCTCGGCCCACGACAACGCCGCCGGCAGAGCCCTGCTCGACCAGGCCGCCGAGCGTGCGGGAACCGCCTGGAGAAGGCCCTGGTGGACCAGGGGTTCAAGGACGAGGTCGTCATCCACGGCGCGATGCTCGACATCACCGTCGACGTCGTCCGCCGCAACCGGGCCGACCAGGGCAAGGGCTTCGTTCCGCAACCGAAGAGATGGGTGATGGAGCAGGTCAACGGGCACGTTGATGTTGCACCGGCGTCCGGCCCGCGAGTACGACCACCGGCCTGACAATGCCGCCTCGCGCATCTACTGGGCATCCACCGCGAACATGGCCCGCCGCCTCACCACGCCTGCACCAGCCTGGCGCGACGACTTCGTGGCGGCCGCGTGAACGTCATCGAACCCCTGGCAGATCTCCAGATCCGGCTGGCAGGACGCGCCCGCCACCCGGGCTGGCGAACTGCGCGAGCAGATCGAGCACTTGAACGCTGCTCTGGCCGAGGCCGAGGCCGAGGCGCGTCCGGCGGAACTTGTCACGACCCGGAAGGCCATTGCGGAACTCGCCCCGACCGGGACCGAATCCGAACCGCCTGAGTTGACCACCGCCTACCAGGTCATCCTGAACGCCTTCAACACCCACCCCGATCAGGCGTTCCGGGTCCGTGATCTACACGAACTCCTCGGCATGCCCACCGACGGCCCGGCCATGAACGTCACCCGCAGCCGCCTTGGACGCCTCACCCGTCAAGGCTTCCCCACTCAACCTGGACGCGGCCTCCACCAGAGACGGACTCAACACCGCTCTTCGCGGGCTGGAATCGGCACGGCCGCCGGCCGCCACTCTCGCCTGATCAACCCGAACACCCACGAGTCGGATACCTCGCCGTTCACGACGCAGTCCTCCCGCAACGTCCCTTCACGCATGAATCCGATCTTCTCCAGGACCCGGGCAGATGCCACGTTGCGCGTATCGGTCTCGGCCTGAACTCGATTCAGGTCCAGTGTGTCGAATGCCCACTGCAGCAAGGCGTGCGCGGCCTCCGTCGCGTAGCCGTGTCCCCACATCGCTTCGTCGAGGACGTAGCCCAACGACGCGCTGCGGTAGTCCGGGTTCCATCCGGTCAGACCGCACCAGCCGACGAAGGCCCCGTCAGAAGCGCGGTCGATGGCTACCCGGGCCCCGGTGCCTTCGTCCGCCATCTTCCGGCACATGTTGATGAAGCGTTCGGCGCGGGCCCGTTCGTTCCACGGCGGGGAGTCCCAGTAGCGCATCACGTAGGTGCTGCTGTGCAGGGCGAAGAGCAGGTCCGCGTCGGCGTCGGTGAAGGGGCGCAGCCGCAGGCGAGCGGTCTGCAGTATGGGGGTGGCCAAAGTCATGCGCACCATCTTGTGTCCTCATGGGGCGGGCAGAACATCGAATATCCGATCCCGGTCCGATCCTCACGACCAAGGCTCCGCCCACCAGCAGATCGTGCACGGCACGACTACTCGGCCTGCCAACCGACGACCCAGACAAGAACGTCACCCACAGCCGCCTCGCCCGCCAAGGCCTGCTGTCGGGACACGGATTGGACGCCGGTATGAGCAAGTGCCCGTGAGGGGTCGACGGGGGCGTGGTGTGGCATCCGGTGTGGAGGCGCTGTCTGGCCGCGATCGCCAAGCTCGGCCCGAGGTGTGCATGCTTGACGGCGGGCCCCGCTTCCGCCGTGAATGGCGCAGGCGTGAGCCGCAGAGGCCTTCTCGGGGCTGTTTGCTGCGGGAGCGCGGCCGCTCTCATGGCCGGTTGCTCTGAGGACTCCCGACCGTGCGGCGATTGCTGTTCGCGACGGGGCCGGAGGGCGGACCGTACAACGCATCGGAAGGGCCTTGGCGAAGGCGGTGACCGAGAGCGTGCCCCGGCTACGCATCAGCCCGGTGAGTATGTCGGCGAGCGTGGGCACTCTGCGAAGGCTGGGCGCCGGCTTGGCGGGACTCGCCATGGCCATGGCGGACACGGCGCAGGATGCTGTTCGGGACCGCGAGGCATCGTTCTCCCAGCCGTCAGCCGTCAGCCGTCAGCCGTCAGCCGTCAGCCGTCACGGCGCCGGCACGCGTGTATGTGAACTATGCGCACCTTGCCGTCCCGACGGACGGGCCCGTGCACCGAGTTGAGGATCTCGCCGGAAGACCGGTCGCCGTGGGCGTCCCGGGTTCGGGGACGGGGTGGTGGCGGGGCTGCTGCTGCGGGCGTCCCACTCGGCACGCCAGCCGTTGCTGGTGCCGACCTCCAGCCATAGGACTCCTAACAAAAGTGGTGGACTTGACCTGGTCAGAGGTCGGTGTCGCGCACGAGGCCGCCGGGTATTGGGACGCAGCCAGCCGCGTAATCGCACGCGATAAACCCGGCGACCTCGGCGATCATCCCCGGGATACTGGTCGCCCATGGATGAGGTCAAAGTCGTTGTCGCCCATTCCGAGCGCGCGACCCTGCGCGTCGGCGACGTGTTCCTGAAGGTGGACGCCGATCAGGCGCGCATCGACGTCGAGGTCGAGGCGATGTCCCTCGCGCCGGTCCCGACTCCGGAGGTCCTGTGGCGCAAGCCGCCCGTGCTCGCGATCGCCGCACTCCCGGGGACGACGCTTGGGCGCCTCGGCGGGCCGTCGACCGGGTCGTCGGCGGCGTGGGCAGCGGCGGGCGCCGCCATCCGGAAGCTGCACGACGCGCCGCTCCCGCCCCGACCCGGCCGGTCCGGCCGGAGCATCGTCGCGCTGGCGGCGGAACTCGACGACGAGTGCGAGTTGCTCGTGACGAACGGCCTCCTGCCCGCTGACCTGGTCACCCGCAACCGCCAGGTCGCCGAGGCCGCGCTCCGGCCGTGGACTCCGGCATTCACGCACGGCGACCTGCAGATCGCGCACGTCTTCGTCGACGGCGACGAGGTCACGGGCATCATCGACTGGTCCGAGGCGGGCCAAGGCGATGCCCTTTACGACCTCGCCACCTTCACGCTCGGACACGAGGAGCACCTCGACGACGTCGTCGCCGGCTATGGCACCGACATCGACCTCGACGTGATCCACGCGTGGTGGTCGTTGCGAAGCCTGCTGGCGGTTCGCTGGCTGATCGAGCACGGCTTCGACCCGTTCGCGCCGGGCTGTGAGGTCGACGTACTGAGATCCCGGATGTGAGGCTGTGCGGGCCCGACTGCCACGAATGCGTTCTGACGCATCGAGCAGGCCATCCCCTGGGGCGCATCGCCTGCCCTTACTCTCGACAAAGTGCGGTGCGCAGTCGTCGCCAGCAGATGACGGCGCAGCCGAGGGTGACGAACGCGTGGTGGATGTCGTCGCGGATCTCCCAGCGGATGCGCAGGCGGCGGAACCACAGTGCAGCAGCGCGAGCGCTCCTTCCACGACCCAGCGGTACACGCCCAGGCCGGAGCCGTGCCCGGTGCCGCGCCGGGCGAGGTGCGGGGTGACCTGGAACCGGCGGACCTCGTCCCGGTAGACCTCGTGGTCATAGCCGCGGTCGGCGTACAGATACCTGGGGCGGCGCAGTGGCTGGCCGCGCTTGCCGCGGATCGGCGAGACGGCCTGGATCATCGGGATCAGTTGGGTGACGTCGTTGCCGTTGCCGCCGGTGGTGATTGTCGCGAGAGGAATGCCGTGCGCCTCGACCATCAGGTGGTGATTGCTGCCGGCCTTGCCCCCGGTCCACCGGGGACGGACCGGTGGCCGGCCGGCCCATCATCGCGCGGATGTGGCTGGAGTCGACCGCTGCGCGGGAGAAGTCCAGCAGGTCTGCGGCCCGCAGCTCGGACAGCAGCAGCTCGTGCAGGCGCTGCCATACCCCGGCCTCGTTCCAGTCCCGCAGCCGTCGCCAGCAGGTCATCCCCGAGCCGAAGCCCAGCTCCTGGGGCAGAAACTCCCAGCGGATCCCGGCGTACAGCACGAACAGGATCCCGCACAGCACCTTGCGGCTATCCAGACGCTTACGACCTGGACGCCGCGGATTACGCGGGGCGACCGGCAGCAGCGGCTCGATCCGCGCCCACAACTCGTCGTCGATCTCCCACGGTCTGGCAGCGGTCTTCCTCGTCTCGACTGGCGCGACCCCCTTCGGCCAGCATCAACGAGAACTGACACACCGTCATTCCCCGCGGTCCCGAAACCTCCTTTTGTCAGGAGTCGTGAAACGTTGTCCCGTAACTGCAAGCTGGGTCTAGGCTGAACCAGCCATCCGGGTACCGCTCTTGTGGAGGCTGAGACTGCGCCGATGGACATATCTCTGCGCCGGCTTGAGGACAGCGACCTGCCGATCTTCTGGCAGCAGTTGACGGATCCCGAGTTGCAGCGGATGGCAGCTGTGACCAGGAAATATCACTACGACCGTGGCCACTTCGACCAGCACTGGGCGAAGGTGCGCTCGGATCCGTCCGTGATCTTGCGAACCGTTCTTGCTGACGGCGTTGTAGCAGGGCATGCCGCTGTTTTCGGTCCGCCCCAGGAGCGTGAGGTCACGTATGTCATTGGGCGAGCTCATTGGAGTCAGGGCATTGCCACCGCCGTCCTTGCCGAAATGATCGAGCTGGAACCCGTCCGGCCGCTCCACGCCGACGCCGCCGCTGACAATGCCGGCTCCATCCGTGTGCTGGAGAAGTGCGGCTTCATCGTCACGGGGAAGAGCCGGTGCTTCGCCCGGGCTCGTGACGAGGAGATCGACCTGGTGCACTTGACTCTGAGCTGAGTACGGTGGCGCCGTTGGCCACGCGGACGAGCACGTACGCCCCGCACGCCTTGGACGACTCGTGGTCGGCGTGGTTCATCGCCGCAGTCATGAGGTCATCGCTCGGGCCGTACAGGCAGGCGCCGTCGCCGGTCCCAGCGGCGTAGACGGTGGCGACTCCTCGGTAGGTGACCTTGGGTCGAATCCATCCCGCCAACGGCGCCAGGGCGGAAGTTGCTTGTGGGGTGCTCGTGACCGACGGCTGCGCCGGCGCGGTGATCGCAGCCGCCGCCAGGGAAACCGCCCCTGCCGCCGCGGTCAGGGCCGCCGCGGACGACTCCCGCCTTGGCCCGTTGGCGAGACGATCACCTGGGTGCCGGCAGCGGGCGTGGCCGAGGCATGCCCGGCCTCGGCCTCGCAGCCGGGACGCAAAGCCATGACCAGGAACGCGACGAGCCAGGCGACAGCCACGGCGGCGGAGACGTGGGTGGTGCGCCGTATGCGGAAGGAACGGCCGTGGGAAGCCTGCTCGCCTGTGTCGCCCCCGACCTCACCGACGAACTGCGGCGCGGACAGGAGGACCTCCACGACCGAGACCGGAGACCCCGTCCAATTCCGGTACCTCTGCCGGACGTTGACCACCTGAAGATCACCAACAGCATCCCGATTACGCGACAGAGCCGTTGAATTGACGCACCCGCTGCGGCTGGTGGGGATCGCTCCCACCGGCATTTGGTTCATGGCGGTGGGCGTCGTCAGGGCGACGCCCACCGCTCGGTACTCGGAATCAGCTGCACTTACGTCCGGTGTTGATGCACTGGACCGCCTTGTTCATCAGCTTCGCGTCGAAGACGTTGATGAAGTCACCGTGGTCGGTGACCGGCTTGTGCTGCTGCTCGGGGAAGCCGTCCAGCGCGAAGAACGGACGGGTCTTGCCGTTGTCCTTGACGCTGGGCGCGTCCACGTCGTACACGAGACGCTGCACCAGCTGCGGAATGGCCTTGAAGCCGGTCGGGCAGTTGCCGGCCGCGTCAGCAAAGGCCACGTGCGTACGGTGGTTGGCGCTGTCGATGTTCGTGCCGTCCCAGCAGCTCTGGAACTTGAAGGTGCGCACCACGTCGCTGCCTGACGGGCAGAGGGGGTACTTGTCCTTCAACTGCACCTTGTTCTCGAAGCCGGTGCAGCTCCAGGAGGCGTTGGCGTTGGCCGTGCCGTTGACGAACGCCTTGGCGTCACCGGTGATGATGCGCAGGAGTTGGGGCATCGCCACCACCTTGCTGCGGGGGCTGCCCACGAAGTTCAAGGTGGCCTTCTTGGCCGTCAGGATCCGGCCCGTGTTGCCCTCGGCGCCGCCGCCCTGCTTGTCGGCGTCGAACTCCTTGGTGCCGTCCTGCAGGCGCAGCACCGGCCAGTAGTAGGACGACTTGTCGCCCTTGTTCTGACAGCTGGTCCCGGCCTTGAGGAAGTCCTGGTCGCTCGAGAAGGCGTCGTTGTCCTGGTTGCCGATGTAGTCGTGCACGTGGTGTGCGCCGTTGGTGACACCGGGCGCGACGATGACGTTGTCGCTGTTGTACAGCTTGTTGGCGTTCACTCCGCACTTGCTGACGAAGACACCCTTTGAAGCCTTCGCCGACTTGGCCGGCGTGCGCACATTGGACTTCACCTTGGTGATGTCCACGAAGTCGGCGGCGACGGGGCCGTTGCCGGTTCCTCCGGCATTGGTGTTGTTGCCACCCTGGTTGTTGTTGCCGCCCTGGCCGGCGGTGGGCTGGTTGCCGGTGGCGCGCAGCGTGCAGGCCGCCAAAGCGTCAAGGCCCTGCGGCTTGGCTGCCACACGGCCGATGGCGGTGGCGATCCGGTCGATCGTCGCCTTCCGCTTGTCCTTCAGCGGACCCACGATCGCGTTCTGGGCGAAGTTGGGGTCCTGCTGAATTGCCTTCTGGGAGGTGGCAAGGCGCTGGTATGCCTCGGATATCTGCTTGTCGAGGAGCGCCAGTTCCTTGTCGACCTGGGCCTTCGCCTGGGCGGGCACTGATGTCAACTGCTGGCCGACGTCGGGGCAGTCAATGGTGGAGCTTCCAGCCGCGAGCGTCTGGTTCTGGGCAGAGCCCTTCGACGCGCTGGTTTCGTCGGCCGAGGCGTAGATGTTGACCGCCACCAGTCCACCGGCCCCTATGGCCAGTGCGGCCGCCGCGCCTACCGCCCGGCGGGCAGTCTTCGATCTTTTTCGCGTGTTGCGTCTCATCGGGCCTCTCAAGGACATCTCCGGAGCCGGCAGGACTTCCGGCATGGGTGAAGCGCGTCCTCAGATACGAATATGCGCGCCGAATGCTCAGCGAATTCTCAGGTTCGTAGGTTCCTCCATCCGCAAATGGTGCATGACCACCCAATCCACACTGCTTCCAGTGATTGTTGTGACCAGTTCACAGGCTGTCTTCGCCACGCCCATGACCGGAAGTTCGGGGTGGTCTCGCGGTGGTCGAGGTCGGGCAGCAGGTCGCCCAGGACGGTGGCGGCGAGTTCGACGCACCGGCCGATAGCTGCCTCTGCGCCATCGGGTGACAGCGTCTCCCGGGCTCCGGAGGGTCGCGTATCTCGAAGTCGCGCCCCAGCAGGAGTACGCGCATCAGCACGGCGTAGAGGTCCGGCGGTGCCACTGGGCACCTCGCAGAGCTCGCTCCCTCGCCGTCGTGCGATGGCCGCCGACGCCGGAATCTGCGCGCACACAGTGTCGGCCGACACGGGCGCAAGGAAGCGCGCCTGGTAAGGGAGCGCGCCGTGGGCAGACCCGGTTTCCCACACCCTCCTGCATGTACGTTGCCGCGTCGGGTGCCGCGCGCGGCGGAGGTGCCAGATCCGTGTGCACACGTCGGTCATCCGGTCGACGCGAACCTGCGCCGGCCCTCGGTCCAGGTAGCTCGCGGGGTGAATGGGGCATGCGGGGGCTGATGGCCGTCGTCGACACGTCGCGGGGTGGGCCGCCGTACCTTGTCCGGCTGTTCAAGAGATGGACCTGCCGATGCCCTTGGTTCCCGCGTCTCGCACGCACGGGCGTCCCAACCGGACAGGACGAGGCGGGCCGACGCTGCTACCTCTGCGGCTGGGAGG
Source organism: Streptomyces sp. MMG1533 (assembly GCF_001279775.1). Classification (GTDB taxonomy): domain Bacteria; phylum Actinomycetota; class Actinomycetes; order Streptomycetales; family Streptomycetaceae; genus Streptomyces. Next base: position 169,969 of record NZ_LGDG01000167.1, read on the forward strand.
CTGTGCAGGGCAGGCCGGTTGACCGCGGTGACCCAGCAGCTGAAGTCCGTGGCGAGCCAGTTCTGGGCGGTCTTTTCCAGCGGCACGACGGAGCTCTTGGCGATCCGCAGGGCGGGCCCACGACCAGATTCAGGACGCGGCGGTTTTCGTCCTGAGGGAGGGGCGACACCCGGTTCATCCGCGCCAACAGGTCGACCAGAGTGGTCGGCAGATCCCTCGGGAAAGGTCATGAGCGCATTGCGAGGTCGAGTACGGCGAGGCACAGTGCACCCTCGTGGTTGATGAAGGGGTTGTGCACCGCGATGTCGGGTGATGCGGATGCGAGGACGCGGGTGGTTGCTGCCGTGTCTGGCCGCGGCAAGGCGCCCGCTCGGCGCAGTACCACGGCGAAAAGGTACCTGCGCTGCAACGGCTGTACTTCCGGGGGTGCGTCGTCAATTGGGTCCGTGGCTTCGTTCACTTCAAGCAGCAGCGTTTGTCCATCGGTTCGGGAGGCGATGGGCGGTCTGCAGAACGGTGAATGTTCACCAGAAGTGGCGTTACTTCGCGGGACGGGACGGCCCTGAAGCCCTAACTCGGACACCAGGAACCCGTCGGTACCTCTTCAGAGTTTCTGGGGGGGGTAGGAGCCGCGCAGAGAGTGCAGTTCGGTGTCACACGAGTTGACCTGGAGCTGAGCTGGTCTGGGCGTTCTTACACGGCGCTCGCCACGTGATGGCGGGAGACTGCGGCGAAGTTCCGCGGAAAGCGGGGATCGCTGCTCGTCCTTGGCGGCTGTGGCCGGGAGGTCGGCCAGGCCCTGAAGGTGGGTGGCCGGTCCGAGGTCGGTGAACGTGCGTCTGCCGACACTCCGGGGTTCCTTGGCTTAGGTCGGTCGCCGTTGCACGGCGTCGGCGATGACCGCTGTCACGAGCTTGTTGACGACTGCCGTGGCCGGAGGGCCGGGGTCGCGGTTTGCGAACAGGAGATGACCGCCACCGACCAGAGAGAGCGTGAGTGAGTCGATGTCGGCGTCGGCCGCGATGCGGCCCAGTTCACGCTCGTCGGCCAGATAGGCGGAGATCGCGGTCGTGGCCTGGGCGAGGATCGCGATGCCGCCTTCGGGCCTCGCCTCCCGCAGTCGTGCGCGCAGCTCGTCCCGGAAGGTGATGAGCGGGATGATCGCCACCGGAATCGGTCCGAACAGGGTGGTCAGCGCGCTGGTGAGGTTGTCGGCCACTGTGCCGGTGCCGACGGACTTGCGCAGCGCACTGGCCTGTGTCTCGAGCTGCGCGGCCCGGTCGAGCACGAGGTCGGTGAGGAAGGCGTCGAAGTCGGCGAAGTGCCGGTGCAGGACGCCTTTGGCGCAGCCCGCCTCGTCGGTGACGGCCCTGCTGGTCAGCCCGTTCGGCCCGTCCCGCAGAAGTACGCGTTCGGCAGCGTCGAACAACTGCTGCCGCGCGTCGCGAAGGTGCACCCCAGTCGGCACTCACAGATCCTCTCGTGCGGTCCGCCCGCTGGCGTCCGTTGCCCAGTGGGCGAGCGCCCACTAAGGTGGGCGCATGCCCATCTTACCGCGAGAGCAACCAGAACCGTCCCCAGCGGTGCCGCATGAGGCCCGGCGGATGGCCGAGTCGTTCGGCGTGGACGCGCAACGCTACGACCAGGCCCGGCCCGGCTACCCCGATGCATTGGTGGCGAGGATCGTCGCCGGGAGCCCCGGGCCTGACGTGCTCGACGTCGGCTGCGGCACCGGTATCGCCGCCCGCCAGTTCCAGGCCGCCGGCTGTGTCGTGCTCGGCGTCGAGCCCGATGCGCGGATGGCCGACTTCGCGCGAGCCCGTGGCCTGCCGGTCGAGGTGGCGGCCTTCGAAGCCTGGCAGCCGGCCGGCCGGACGTTTGACGCGGCCATCGCCGCCCAGTCGTGGCACTGGGTGGATCCGGTCGTCGGCGCAATGAAGGCGGCCCGCGTGCTGCGCCCAGGGGGACGGCTGGCGATCTTCGGGCACGTGTACGAGCCGCCTGCCGAGGTGGCTGAACCGTTCGCCGCTGCCTACCGGCGGGCGGCGCCCGACTCCCCGCTCAACAGCCAACCGGCCCGACGTCCGCTCGACCTCTACCAGGCGGCATACGCGAAGTTCGCCGACAAGATCCGCGAGACCGAACAGTTCAACGATCTCGAACAGTGGCGATTCGACTGGGAGCAGTCCTACACGCGCGACCAATGGCTGGACCTGCTGCCCACCACCGGCGGCCTCACCCAACTCCGTCCCGATCAGCTGGCCGAGATACTGGACGCGGTCGGGGGCGCCATCGACTCCCTGGGTGGACGCTTCACGATGAACTACACCACCCTGGCCGCGACCGCCGTACGCACCGGCGCCTTCCTAGGTCCATCCGCCAAGTCGCCGCCGACCTAGGAACCAACGCGGCCGTTCGACGCTCTGCCGGGCGTCGGCGGAGTGCGGCCAGGCGCATGGGCAGCCATCCCGGCCAGGAGTTGCAGGCCGGGCAGCTTGTCGGTGACGACGGGGATGCCGGCGGGGCCGCGTGCTCCCGCGCCTCCCACCAGGCCGAGTCCAGGCCCTTGCGCACAGTCCGCCACGAAACGTTGTACTGCCCTCCAACGCCCGCATCCTCATGCCGTCGCGGTGGTCACGTCGGATCGCCGCGTACAGCTCGACCTTCGACATCTTCGGCATGACCAGGCCCTATTGGCTGCGGCGTGCTCTTCCGGCTCCACCGAGGCGCATCTCCGGCGGGCCCCAATTTTTTGAAGTCGGCGGGATCAACCGACCCCGGCCAGACCTCATTGTCACCGCGGCCACCCCTCCGACCGCTCGCTCCGCCCCGCTCCAACAAGCCCGGCACACCGACACGACGACCAGCCGGACCACAGCAGAACTTCACCCACCAGAGTGAAGATCACCAACAGCATCCGGAATCTGAGCCAGAGCCCGAGTTTGAAGGCACTGGATGCCAGGGCGGCGTCAAGGTGTTCTTGGTGAACGGATGGCTACGGCGACGTCATTTGGGACCACCGAGGGGTCTCGAAGCGGCCCCGACCTGTGAAGATCGCCTCCCGTGAAGGCGGCCTGGAATGGCTCTACTTGGCCCTTCCGGCTCGTCACTCGTGGGGCCATTTCAGGTCGTCGCGGTACAGGCACCTGCAGCCGCAGATCGAATACACCCTCTACGGCGCCGTCGCCGCCGCCCAGGCGGTACTGCCCGCCATGCGCAAGGCCGGCACCGGTGTGCACGCCGCGCACGTGGCGATCAACATCTGGATCGGCGACGGTGGGCCGCCGGGTTTCCCGACGGCCATACCTGAGCAGATCGCGCCCCTGTACTGGGACCTGCACGAACGCAACCACCGCTCCGAGGCCGTCTTCAACGCCTGAGCAGTGGCCGGTCACCAGGAGAGGGGCAGCACTTGCGCCCTCCCCATCCGTCCCTCTCCCGCCACCCGCCTCCGTTTCCCCCATCCTGAAGGACCCCTACCGTGAACGTCTTCCTATGGATCGTGCAGGCCGTGCTCGCCGGCATGTTCGCCATAGCCGGTGTCATGAAGTCCACTCAGCCCAAGGGCAAGCTGGTCGGCCAGGAGGCGGGTGTGCCCGCACCGAAATCCTTCGGTGGCTTGTTCCAGCGACTGCCCCAAGATCGGAGTCTCTATCCCTTTCTCGATGTGGATAGCATTCTCCGATTCTTCGTGGTCAGCGGAGCGGTAAAAATGGATAGGTCAATCCGATTGCTAGACTGGCTGGTATGAACCCTGGCGCCCAGCACCCCGACGGTCCCGCCGCTCAGCGTCTGCGCAGTGACGCCGAGCGCAACCGGGAGCGGATCATCGCCGCAGCGCGCACGGTGTTCGCGCGCGACGGCCTGAACGCCTCCATGGCCTCCGTGGCCCGCGAGGCGGGCGTGGGGATCGCCACCATGTTCCGCCGCTTCCCCACGAAGGAGGAACTGGTCGACGCCGTCTTCTCCGACCGCATGGGCGCCTACGCCGACGCGGTCACCGTCGCCCTGGAGGACCCCGACCCCTGGAACGGCTTCGTCGGCTACATCGAGGCCGCCTGCGCGATGCAGGCCGCCGACAACGGATTCGCCGACGTCCTGACCATGACCTTCCCCACCGCCAAGGTCCTGGAGCAACGCCGCAACGAGGCGTACGAGGCCATGCTGCGCCTCATCGACCGCGCCAAGGCCACCGGCCGCCTGCGCGAGGACTTCGACCCCTCGGACCTGGTACTGATTCACATGGCCAACGCCGGCGTCGTCAACGCCACCGGCGACGCCGCCCCGGACGCCTGGCGACGCGTGGTCGCCCTGTTCATCCAGTCCCTGGAAGCCCCGGCGCGCGGCGCTCTGCCCGCGTCGCCCGGGCACGAACCCCTTTACAAGGCAATGCTCCGCGCCGGCCAGGGCACCGCCCCACCGCAGCCGGGCAAGAGTGGCTGATCCCGGGACCGGAGCACCGTGCGTGTCGGGGAAGGGGGTCCAAGCACAGAGCTTGGATGCTGGTAGCGCAGGTCAAGGGCCTGGTGCCGGTTGTGGTTCCGGATCAGTGTCGGCCGGCTGGTGCGGGTCTTCAGGACGAAGTCGAACTCCATCGTCCGGTAGGGGCCCTGGAAGCCGGCTGCGGCGATGTCCTCGGGGTCCTCGTGCAGGACCGTGTCGGCCTGCAGGGAAAGCGGGGCCTTCTTTCCGCCTGCGAAGTCGACGGGGATGACCGGATCTCCCTTGAAGTAGATCCCGCCCGCCCAGGGGGTGATCAGGTCGAGGTGGTGGACCTCGTAGTGGATATGGGCCGGGCGGTAGAGGCTGCGCCCGAGGGCCGCGCAGGCCTCGGCGACTCCGTCGACCGCCGCGAGGTGGGGTTCGGCATAGGCCGACGGGGTGATGGTGGTGAAGGCGTAGCGGCCGTCGGCGTCGGTGAACTGGTGCCCGCGCAGGTTGTACGTGGGCACCCCGTCGTCGTAGAGCCCGGAGTAGTTGATGTCCATCGGAGCGACGCCCTTCTCCTCGATCGCGCCGCGGCCCGGAACTCCGCGGCGCGATCGAGGTTCGACGAAAGGCGATCACGAAAGTCGCTCCGGTGTCAGAGGCTGAAGACGAGTTCGGCCTGGTCGCGCTTGGTGGTGTGCAGGTCCCAGTAGACGGGGGAGATCTCCTCGGGCTGGGCTGTCGGGAAGTCGGGGATGACCGACATGCCGATCGACACGTCGATGCCGACGTGTGCGGCCTGGACGCCGGTGCCGTCCAGCTCCTTGTGCAGGTTGATCGCCCAGTTGCGCAGCGCCGCCGCGGCGGCGTTGACGTTGCCGACCTGCGGGACGGGGTCGATGGAGCCGGCGCCCGTGGTGTAGAGCAGGGTGCCCGCGCCGGCCTCACGCATCGCGGGCAGCGCGGCCTTGGTGGCGGCGATGGCCCCGTACAGCTGGAACTCGATCTCGTGCTGCACGTGGGACGGTTCGGTGTCGGTCGGAGTGGTCAGCGCGGTGGAGCCGAACGTCCCCACCGGGGAGTACTCCAGCACGTCGATGCCGCCGAACCGGGTGGCGGCGTCCTTGAGCGCCTGGGTGAGCGCGTCTCGGTCGAGCACGTCCGCGGGGAACGCGGCGGCGGTGACGCCCTCAGCGGTCAGTGTTCCGACGAGACCGTCGAGCTTCTCCCGGTTGCGGGAGACCAGGGCGACGTCGAAACCCTGCGAGCCGAAGGTGCGGGCGATGGCCAGACCCAGCTGGGGGCCGGCTCCGACGATGGCGATGCTGGTCACGGCAGAGTCCTTTCGGGAAGGCATGGCACGGGAAGGCCCAAGATTTGGATAGATCTATCCATTTCTTAAATCGGATAGGGCTTTCCGGTTTGGTGTCGCCACCGTACCACGGAATCGCATAGGGTGATCCGATTGCTGGGTGCGGGCCAGCCGGCGTTCACGGAGTGGCTGCCGCCGAGGGCCGCCCGAAGGGCTGGGTGAGGTTCTCGGGTCGCAGGATCGTGTCCAGCTGGTCGGTGGTGAGCAGGCCGGCCTCGGCGGCGAGGTCCTTGACGGGGCGGCCTGTGGACAGGGCCTGGCGGGCGAGGGCGGTGGAGGCGGCGTAGCCGATGTGCGGGGCGAGCGCGGTTACCAGGCCGATGGAGCGGTGGACGCTGTCGTGGAGGTGTTCGCGGTTGGCTGTGATGCCGGGGACGCAGCGGGTGGCCAGGGTGTCGCAGGCCGCGCGCAGATGCGTCAGGGAGCGCAGCAGGCTGTAGGCGATGACGGGTTCGAAGGCGTTGAGCTGGAGCTGTCCGGCTTCGGCGGCCATGGTGACGGTGAGGTCGTTGCCGATGACCTCGAAGGCGACCTGGTTGACGACCTCGGGGATGACCGGGTTGACCTTGCCGGGCATGATCGACGAACCCGCCTGCACCGGCGGCAGGTTGATCTCGCCGAGCCCGGCGGTGGGGCCGGAGGAGGTAAGCCGCAGGTCGTTGCAGGTCTTGGAGAGCTTCACGGCAACCCGCTTGAGGACGCCGGAGAGCTGGACGAAGGCGCCGCAGTCCTGGGTCGCCTCGATGAAGTCGCCTGCGGGCCGGACCCTTTCGCCGCTGATCTCGGCGAGATACGCGCAGGCGAGTTCGGCGTAGCGGGGGTGGCCGTTTATGCCTGTGCCGATGGCTGTGCCGCCGAGGTTGGACTCCAGTAGCAGGGTGGCGGCCTCGGTGAGGCGCTGCCGGTCTTCCTCGATCATGACGGCGTAGGTGGTGAACTCCTGGCCCAGCGTCATGGGGACGGCGTCCTGGAGCTGGGTGCGGCCCATCTTCAGGACATCACTGAACTCGGCCGCCTTCTCGGTGAAGGTCGTGGCCAGTGCCCCCAGTGAGTCGCCGAGCCGGCGCAGTGAGGTGACCAGGGCCAGGCGTACGGCGGTGGGGTAGACGTCGTTGGTGCTCTGGCCGAGGTTGACGTGGTCGAGCGGGTGGATCACGTCGTAGCGGCCGCGGGGGTGGCCGAGGATCTCCAGGGCCCGGTTGGCGATGACCTCGTTGGCGTTCATGTTCGTCGAGGTGCCGGCCCCGCCCTGGACGGGGTCGACGACGAACTGGTCGGTGAGCCGTCCCGTACGGATCTCCTCGCACGCTTCGATGACCGCTGCGGCGATGTCCGGGGGCAGCAGGCCGAGGTCGCGGTTGGCCTGGGCAGCCGCCGGCTTGACGGCCGCCAGCGCAGCGATCAGGTCGGGGAACCGGGCGATGGTCGATCCGGTGATCGCGAAGTTCTCCACGGCCCGCACGGTGTGCACGCCGTAGTAGGCGTCGGCGGGGACCTCCTTGTCTCCGACCAGGTCGTGCTCGATGCGTACGGCCATCTGCTGCTCCTCGCTCTGCTGCGGGCCCCTTGACAGGCCACTGCCTCCGGCCTCAGTGTTGCCGACCAACATGCAGAACGCAATATATTGCGTATCCCAGGAGGTCTCATGGACACCGTTCACCCCCGCCCCACCGGCACACCAACCTTTTGGAAGCGATGTCTTCGTATGCCGATCGGCGTCCAGTCGGTCATCGCCGTAGGGCTTGGCGCCCTGATCGGGTCCCTCGCCCCGTCGGCGGGCGAGCAGATGAAGATCCTCGGGGAGGTGTTCCTCAACCTGGTGCAGGTCGTCGTCCTGCCGCTGGTCTTCCCGCTCATCGTGCTGGGCATCGCCCGCATGGAGTCGGTCAGGAAGGTCGGCCGGATCGCCGGCAAGGCCATCCTCTACTTCGAACTCGTCACCACCGCCATCCTGCTGATCGCGGTCGGCCTGGCCAAGCTCACCGGCATCGGCAAGGGAGCCCCCGTCCAGGGCGCCGACGCCACGGACCTGGACGGCCTGAGCCAGGGCATCGACTTCCACGAACTGGTCCTGCACGCCTTCCCCAAGAACATCTTCGCCGCCTTCGGCGAGGGCAACCTGCTCGGCGCGATCGTCTTCGCCCTCCTCGTGGGCGTCGCCATGGCCTCGATCGGGGAGAAGTCCGAACCGTTCGCCGCCGTCCTGGAGTCCGTCGCCGCGGCGATGTTCAAGGTAGTCGGCTACGTCATCCGGATCGCACCACTGGGCGTGCTCGGCTTCATCTCCTACGACGTCGCCCACTACGGCTTCGGCAACCTGCGCAGCCTGATCGGTTTCATCGCCGTGGTCTACGCGGGACTGGCCATCGTCGTCGGTGTGCTGTTCCCGCTGATCGCCGCGATCTACCGCATCCGGTACGTCGAACTGCTGAAGTCGATCGCCGGGTTGGCCGGGATCGCCTTCGTCACCCGTAGCTCCGAGTCGGTGCTGGCCCCGCTGATGGGCAAGCTGGAGGCGTTCGGCGTCAGCCGGTCGACGACCTCCTTCGTCGTCCCGCTCGGCTACTCCTTCAACACCGACGGCTCCGTCCTCTACCAGGCCACCGCCCTGGTCTTCCTCGCCAACGCCTACGGAGCCGATACCTCCCTGCCCGCCCTGCTCCTCATGGTCGGCGTGCTGGTGATCCTCTCCAAGGGCATGGCCGGCGTCGCATCCGCCTCCATCGTCGTCCTCATCGCCGCAGGGAACAGCATCGGCCTGCCCGCCGAGGGGATCGCTCTGCTCCTCGGCGTGGACTTCATCGTCGACATGGCCCGCACCGGCGTGAACGTCATCGGCAACTCCCTGGCAGCCGCCGTGGTCGACAGCTCCGAGAAGCGGCGCGAAGCCAAACACGGCAGCCGCGAACACCCCCACACCCCGGTCGGCCTCCAGAAGGAATCCGCACGGTGACCACCTCCACCCGTACGGAGATCATCGGCATCCTCGGCGGCATGGGCCCGGCAGCCACCGCCGACTTCTACGCCAAGCTCGTCGCGACCACCCCCGGCACCAGCGACCAGGACCACCTCCGTACGGTCATCTGGTCCGACCCCACCATCCCCGACCGCACCGAGGCCCTGCTGGGCGACGGCCCCGACCCCACCCCCTGGCTCCTCGACGGCAGCCGCGTCCTGCGCGAGGCCGGCGCCACCGTCATCGCCATCCCCTGCAACACCGCGCACGCCTTCGTCCCGCGCATCACCGACCACATCGGTCTGCCCATCGTCCACATGATCGGCGAGGCCGCCCGGCACCTCACCACCCTGAGCCCCCGCATCCACACCGCCGGACTGCTCGCCACCACCGGCACCGTGCGCGCGGGGCTGTACCAGGAGTGGCTGGACCGCTTCGGCATCCGGCTCGTGCTCCCCGACGCCGACAGCCAGGACCACGAGGTCATGGCCGCCATCCACGCGGTGAAGGCGGGCACCCACGACGACATGACGACCGCGTTCCTGGCCCGCGCCGCCGGACGCCTCATCGAACAGGGCGCGCAGGCGGTCGTCGCCGGCTGCACCGAGATCCCCCTCGGCCTGCCCGCCGACGCCGTCGACGTCCCCCTCGTCGACCCGGCGCTCGTCCTCGCTCAGGCACTGGTCCGCCGGGCCACGGCCGCAGCCGTATAGGACGGGGGAGCGCGATGTACTGTACGCAATATGTCACTTGACCAGCCTGTCTCTCGCCGTCTCCTCAGTGACGAGGTGTTCCACCGCCTGCGCGACTCCATCGTGCGGGGGGAACTCGTCCCCGGTGAGAAGGTCAAGGACGGTGAGCTCGCCGAGCGCCTCGGCCTCAGCCGCACCCCGGTGCGCGAGGCGCTCGCCCGGCTCGCCGACATCGGCTTGGTCGAGGCCAAGCCGGGCGTCTACACCCGCATTACGACCCTCAACCGCCGCGACGTCGAGAAGACCCTCGCGGTCCTGCGCTCGCTCGACCAACTCGCCATCGGGACAGCGGTTCCGGTCATGACCGAGCAGCACCTTGAGCGTATGCGTGAGGTTAACCGCGACTTCGAACGGGCTGTCGCCGCCAACGACACGGCCGCCGCACTCGCGGCCGACGACCGCTTCCACGCCATCCCCATCGCGGCCGCGGACAACCCCGTACTCAGCCGGATCGTCGAGCAGCTCCATCCGCAGATCCACCGCATCCTCTACCGCAAGTTCTCCACCCTGCTCGGCGGCCGCAACACCATCGAGCACCACGACGAGCTCATCACCGTCTGTGCCGGCGGCGATGCCCGTGCCGCCGCCGAACTCTCCGGACGGCACTGGTCCGAACTCGGCGGACACATCAACGAGCTCTTCGACACCAACCAGTTCGCCGAGACGGCCACTGCTTAGGGGCCAGTCTGCTGACCCCGAGCGCTGGACCACAGACTGTAGGCGGGTGCCGGTAGTAAACGGACTGATCCCTCCGATTGATAAAGTGGCCCGATGGCAGCAACGGAGAGCACACCGACCGCCAAGCGAGGACTTCGCGCGGACGCGCTGCGCAACAGGCAGCGCATCCTGGAGGCCGCACGGCAGATCTTCCAGGAGCGCGGGGTCGACGCGCCGCTCGACGAGGTCGCGGAGCGTGCGGGGGTGGGTGCCGGGACGCTGTACCGGCACTTCCCCACCCGCATCGCGCTCGTCGAGGCGGTCTTCGAAGAGGAACTCGCAAAAGTGGCGGCCATCGGGGAGGAGGCGTCGCGTTGCGAGGACCCGTGGGTCGGACTCAGCACCTATTTCGAGCGGCTCTGCGGCGCCATGGCGGCCGACCGGGGACTCGGCGACCTGTTCCTGCTCAGAATGCCCGCCTCGGACGAGCTGGAGGGCGTGTGCGACTCCCAGTCCCGCGCCCTGGCCGACCTGCTGCTGAGGGCACAGGAGGCCGGTGTCGTCCGGGACGACCTCGTCCCGGAGGACCTCTTCCTGTTCCTCGTCGCCAATGGGGCCGTCACCCAGATGACCCGCTGCGCCGCCCCGCACGCCTGGCGGCGCCTGGTCGCGCTTCTGCTGGACGCCTGCCGACCAGGAAGCAACGGGCCGCTGCCGGCCGCGCCGACACCCCTGCAGACCGAGCGTGTGAAGCGGGAACATGCGGAGGCCAAGGGGCTGAGGCCGGTGGAGAGCTCGAGTTGACCGTTGATATTCGAGGCGCCCACTGAGTGACGCAGGTCACACAGGGTGGCGGAAATAAGTGGAGAGCGCAGTCCGGTTCATCTGATCAGCGAACAGGGAGTGTCGGCGCGCCCTTGAATGACGCGCCCCTGACTGATCAGGAGGCTGCCATGACCCAGTCCGCAGTGTTTCGGGACGGAGCATCCCCCTCGCCGAACGCGGCGAAGCGGAAGGCCGATCGCGTTGTGCCGCTATGGGAAGCGGCCAGGGCGCAGCGCTTGAGCGGCGCGGCGCCCCGTGCCGGAGTCTCCCGGTGAGCTGCGCTGCCACCTGCGTGGTCCGTGGACGCGGCGCACGGCGTAAGCCGGTGTCCGGTCGGGCGGTGCCACGGGAGATCCGAATCTCGCTGTGTGCGGCTGGGGGCGTTGTGCTGGCGCTGCTCGTGTACGTCGTTCTCCTGTCCGTGTCCGGCCGTTCGGCGTTCTTCACCGAGGATGAGTGGGTGTCGTCCTCCGCCGGACGTCTGTGCCCCTATAGGGCTGCCGTGGCGGAGTGGGGAGCGGTGTTCACGCACGCGGCGGCACAGGCACTGACCTGAATCGTTGCCTTCATCCCCGTGCCCTTGGCGGTGTTGAGCCTTCTCTGGCTGGCCCGGCGGGACCAGAGACTCTACGTCCGGCTCGCCACCGCGTTGCTGCTGTCCGGCGCGGTCGGCCTCGGCGCCACCGCCATGGTGCGGGGATGGCCGGTGCACGAAACGTCCCTGATTCGCGACTACTTGGCGCTCCCCGGTGTCCATGCGGGCTGGTACGTCCTGATGGCCTTCGCGGTCGTCGCCGCCACCACGAAGACAGGGCCCCGAATCGGCGTGACGTTCATCGCGCTGTTCGCGGTCGTGACGGCACTGTGCACTACGGAGCACCCGATGGTCGATCTCCTGCCCGCGGCAGTTGGACCGCTCCTGGCGTGGTACGCCACAGGACGCCTTCCCCGGTGGGGAAAGCGGCAGTCGCGTGCGGCCGGGGACGCCTTTCCTGTCGTGCCGCAGGCCGGGACCGCCTCGGAGCGCGTCCCGTTGCGGCAGGCGGGCTGACGGCCATGGACGTGGGTGCTCTGATCGAGGCGGCCGGATGGTGGTCGTGCGTCGTCGTGTTCGCCGTGACGGCGGGGGAGACCAGTGCTTTCATCGGTGTGCTGCTGCCCGGTGAGACCGTCATCCTGCTCGCGTCCGCGCTCGCGGGCCGGGGCGATCTCGATCCTTTGCTCCTCTCGGCCCTCGTGGTGGCCGGTGGCATGACCGGCGACGGTCTCGGCTACGCCCTGGGCAGTGGTACGGGCGGAGCCCGAACGGCCGGCTGGTCCGCCGGATCCGGTCCGAGGGCCGGATCGGCAAGTCCCACGACTTCCTGACGCGTCATGGCGGCGCGGCGGTCGTCGCGGGCCGGTTCATCGGATTCGTGCGGACCTTCCTGCCCTTCGCCGCCGGGGGTGTCCGCCATGCGGTACCGCCGTTTCTTCCTCTTCAGCACGGTCGCCTCGCTGGTCTGGGGCATCGCCAACGTGCTCCTCGGCTACTTCGCCGGCGCCGCCGCCACCGACTTCCTGCACGAGGCCGGGCTGATCGGCGCGACCGTGCTCGCCGCCGTCGCCGTGGCGCTGTTCGGCCTCGTGTGGTTGCTCGGGTGTCGCCGGGACAGCGCGCGCGGGGCGGAGGTGGTGACCGCCACGGGCACTCTGCGGTCCGGCGTGCCGTGGTCACCGTGGGGCCGTGGATGCCGACGACCGTGCCGGGGCTTCCCCAGGACACCGTCCGGATGCCGATCTGCTGGTTCCGTCCAGCCGACGAGAAGGGTGGGGAAGGGCGGGAGAGATTCGGTCTCCACCGGTTCCCGGAGTTCATGCGGGAGGTCGACGGCGGTCAGGTGCTGTGGGGCAACGGCCGCGAGAACTCAAGGCTGACTGGCTTCAAGAAGCGCGGGTGACGAGAATCGAACTCGCGCTCTCAGCTTGGGAAGCGACGGCGCTTGGGCGGGCTCCAGGGAGTTGACCTGGGTGAATACCTCCCTTTCGAGGGCGCTGGTGGGGGTCGGATCACACCCAGGTCCGCCGACACTGTGGAGGTCTTCCCGGGCGCGACGGCGGGCCCCGCCGTCGGCGAGAGGCTCCCGGCTCCGGGTGTCCGGAGCCGGGAGCCTCAGGGGGCCGCTGGGAGGGTCAGTGGGCCGCTGCGATGCGGTAGGCCCGGATGACGGTCTGGGTGACGCTGCTGCCCGCCCTGTCCGTGGCGGTCATCCGCAGGGACGCGTAGCCGGCCCTGTTCGGGTGGTGGAGCAGGGCGCTGCCCGCAGCGCCGTGGCGGGTGACGCGGACGGTCTTCCAGGTGCGGCCGTCGTCGTAGGAGACCTGGAGCGTCAGCCGGGTCACGGCCGTCCGCTCGGCGCCCCCTGGCCGCTGCACGGTGAGGGGCAGGCGGAAGGCGCGGCCGGCGGGGGCGGCGCTGGTGAGGTCGACGGCTCCGCCGGCGTGCACGGTGAGCAGGGGCAGCACCGAGGTGGCCGAGCCGCGGGGCCGTGCCGAGGTGAAGCCCCAGGTCGTCGAGGTGCGGGTGCCGAGGGTCGTCCAGTCCGCCTTGTGGGTGACGCGGGCGGTGAGGGTGTAGTGGCGCTTGGCGGCGGTGGGGGCGGTGAGGAGGGCGGCGAAGGGGCTGGTCCGCTCGATCACGTGTCCGCCGGACGAGAGTACGACCTCTCCGGCCACCTCGTCCTCCGCCGTGGAGTAGTCGAGCTGCTGCCCGGCGCCGGCGGCCGCGAAGGGCGCGAACTCCAGGGTCAGGTCGTTTCCGGTGCGGGTGGAGGTGTAGACGGCGGGGCCCACGGGAGCGCGGTTCCAGTCGACGCGGTAGGTGCGGCCGGCCCGGTAGGTGCGGGGCGCGGTGATCTCCTCGTGGTCGGGGGCCGAGCCGTCGGGCCGGCTCTGCGTCGTCCCGAAGAGGTCCAGGGTGTGGGTCCAGCTCAGTCCCGGGGAGTAGTACTCGGTCACCCGGCTCGGCAGGGCGGTGCGCACGTCCGGGGCGTACGTCAGCAACCCGTCCTTGGCCGAGGGCACGTCGTTGCGTATCGCCACCGGGTGCCGGCCGCCCTGGGAGGCGTAGGCGCTCTGCACGGTGGCGAGGTCGCGGTTGTGGACGACCGGCTCGGTGTCCGCGGGGACGCCGCCGCTGTGTGCGGTGCGCAGGGAGTAGCGGTAGGGGTGACCCGCGGCCTTGCCCGTGAGGGTGGTCGCGGCGGCGTAGGTGACGCGGTGGCCGGTGGCCCGCGCGGTGGGGGTGGCGTACAGGGTGGCCTTGCTCCCGGCGACCGCGATGAGGTCGTAGGTGGCGTCGGTGTCCCCGTTCGTCGGCACCAGTTCCACGGAGGCCGTGGTGGAGAGCGCGGTGGCGTCGCGGTGGTCGGTGCGGGCGCCGACCCGGCCGGCCGTGCGTCCGTCGAGGAGCACGGTGCGGTCCTGGTCGGTGCGGACGCCGGTGGCGGCGAGCAGGGTCCGGGTGCCGGTGGTGCCCGTGCTGCTGGACGTGGCGAGGCTGTCGTCGACGCCGACGATGTCGTAGTCGTCCTCGGGCAGACGCAGCCGGGAGGTGCCGTCGGGGCCCAGCCTGACGTCCTGCTGGATACCGGTGTGCGGGCCGAAGACCGTCAGCAGCGCGCCTGCGGCGGGCTTGCCCTCGCGGTTGAGGCCGCTGATGGCCAGCGTGTGGCGGGCGGGCTCGGCGAACAGGCCGACCGCGGTGCGTACCGAGGTGCCCGTGGCGGTGGCGACGACGGCGCCGCCGAAGCGGCCGATCTGCGCCTTGGTGGTGCGGCCGGTGACGGTCGCCGTCGCGGTGCCGTGGGCCGGGACGGTCACGCTGCCGGCGCCCAGGGAGAACATGCCGGCCGGGGCGGCCTTGCCACTGGGGCCGTGTACGTCCAGGGCGAGCTTGAGGGTGACGGGCCGGTCGCCGTCGTTGCGGTAGGTGATCTGCCGGGTGGCGGTGGTGCCGGTGTGCGGCCAGGTGAACAGGCCCAGGTTGGCGGCGCCCGAGGTGGCGTACACCTTCTGCTTCAGCGCTCGGACGACGTCGAGGCGGCCGGAGCCCTGCTGGAAGGCGGTCAGGTTCTTCAGGCCGTGCGTGGAGGAGGTCAGGGCCTGCTTGAAGTCGGCGGCCTTCCAGGTGGGGTGGGCCTGGGCGAGCAGCGCCACCGCGCCGGACACCTGCGGGGTGGCCATGGAGGTGCCGGAGGCCTGGACGTACCGCGGGTTGGCCACGGGGATGTCCAGATTGGTGCCGTCGGCGCGGGCAGCGATGATGTCCTCGCCCGGCGCGACCATGTCAGGCTTGACGGCGTCGTCGCCGAGCCGGGGGCCCTGGCTGGAGAAGTCGCTGAGGGTGTCGCTCTTGGTGCTGCTGCCCACGGTGAGCGCGGCCTCGGCGCTGCCCGGGCTCTCCACCGTGCCGTCCACGCCGTTGCCCGTCGGCCCGCCCTCGTTGCCCGCGGCCACCACGAACAGGGTGCCGGTCTGCGCGGTGAGCCGGTTCAGGGCGGTGGACACCGGGTCGGCGCCGTCGGTGACCGTGTCGCCGAGGCTCAGGTTGACGGCGACGGCGTGCTGGGCGGCGGCCCACTCCATGCCCGCGATGATGTCGCTGTCGGTGCAACCGCCGTTGTCGTCGCAGACCTTGCCGACGAGCAGTCTGGCGCCCGGCGCCACCCCGGCGTACTTGCCCTTCGACGCCGCGCCGGTGCCGGCGATGATGGAGGCGGTGTGGGTGCCGTGGCCGTAGACATCCTTGATGCCCGACCCGGTGAAGTCCTTGGTGCCGGCGATCCCGCCCTTGAAGTCGGGGTGGGCGGTGTCGATGCCGGTGTCCAGGTCGGCGATGAGGACGTTCTTGCCGGTCACGCCGGACTTCCAGGCCGTCGGGGCACCGATGACCTTGTTGCTCTCGTCGTCCAGGACCCTGGCCCTCCCGTCCAGCCAGACTTTGCTGACGCGGCCGGACAGCCCGCCCTTCAGCAGCGAGTGCCACAGCTCGCCGGTGCTGTCCTTGGGCTGGGTGAGGGTGCTGCCGTTCACGGCCGACAGGGTGCGGCCGAGGTCGGCGCCGAGCGCGCTGAGCGTGGGACGGGCGGACGTCGTGCCGTGCCGCTGCGCGACGATCAGCGGCAGGGAACGCGACCGCCGGTCGTCCTGCCCGATACGGATCAGCTCCGTGACGTCGAACAACCGCGCGTCCAACGTACCGGCGGACAGCGGGTGTTCGGCGTCGGCGGGGATCACGCTGATGTGCTGCGTGCCGGATCGGCGGGCGCGTTGCACGCGGAAGCCGATGTCCTGCCTGCCCTCGCTGGGCAGCACGGACACGATGGGGGCTCCGCCGCCGGACCGGGAGCGCACGGTGACCCGGTCACCGGTGACGAGGGTGACCGTCCTGACCGTTCCCTTCCCCGTCGTCGCCGGATGCTGCGACGCCGAGCCCTTGGCCTGGGCGACCGGCCCCGACACGGCGACCGCGACGGTCACCACGCCGGCGAGGGCGGGGAGCAGGCCCCACCGTATGGACTTGTACAACGCGTACTCCTTCGCTGTCCGGCCGTTCGCCGGAAAGGTGATGGTGGGTCAGGCGGCGCGGGCGGCCCGTCAGAGGGTGGCGCGCAGGTGGCTGGATCACCGATCGTTCAGGTGAGAAGCGTTTTTCAGCGACCCACGGCGTCACCCTGAACAATCAGGGCCGCGGCCCGCGCGAGAAAAACGCGGGAATGCCGCCGGGGGCGTTCGCGCCATGTCCACCGGGTGTGAAGAGAGCCTCTCAATTCCCACCCAACTGGCAGCATTTATACGTTACTTGACTCGCCCATTGCACAGAACGCGAAATCCGGCTGAGTGATCACCGGGTGAGCCTGATCAGAACACGCGCGAGTGGTGCCGTCCTGGCGACCGCCTCGGCGCTCCTCGCGGTCACCGGCACGGCGCAGGCCGCGCCCACGGAGGCACGCGCCACCGTGACCCCGTCCGAGCGCGTCATCGTGATGAGGCGCGACCAGCACCCTGACCTCCTGACACGGACCGGAGCCGCCCGGCGGGCGAGCGCCCTCGGCAGGGACCAGCTGCCGCTGGTGCGCGAGCTCAGGGACAGCGGTGCCGAGCACCTGGTCCGTCTGAACGCGGTCAACGCAGTCTCCGCGACCGTGTCGTCGGCCGAGCGGGCGCGGTTGGCCGCCGACTCGGCCGTCGCCGCCGTCATACCGGACCGCTGGATCCCGGCACCCCGCACCGAGGCCGCCCGGTCCGCCGTCACGTCGGCGGCCGGGACGGCGACGGGACAGTGCCCGGCGGGGTCGGACAGCCCCATGCTGGAGCCCGAGGCGCTGCACCTGACCGGGACCGACGCCGCGCAGCGGCTGGCCACCGGTAAGGGGGTGAAGGTCGCGTTCTTCAGCGACGGGGTCGACGTGGACAACCCGGAGTTCGTCCGCCCCGACGGCAGCCATGTCATCACCGCCGTGCGGGACTTCACCGGCGACGGCACCGAGGACCACACCGACGGCGGCGAGGCGTTCGGGGACGCCGGGGCCATCGCGGCGCAGGGCGCCCGGACGTACGACCTGGCCGAGCAGCTGCCGTACGCGGGCCTGGCCAAGGGCTGCTCGTTCCGGATCCGCGGTTTCGCCCCGGACGCCCAACTGGTCGCCCTGAAAGTCTGGGGCGAGCACGCCGGGGGCTGGCTGTCCCAGATGGCGCGGGCCGTCGACGAGGCCGTCTGGAACGAGAAGGCCGACGTCATCAACCTCTCCACCGACTACGGCGCCGCGAAGGAGCGGACAGAACTGGGCCTCGACGGGCTGCTGCCGGCCGCCGTGGAGACCCTGGATGACCAGGCCGACCGGGCGTACACGGCGCTCCTCGGCTACGACAAGCCGCTGAACCGGCACATCTACCTGCGCCAGCTCCAGGACACCAACGAGGTGCTGTTCCACCGGGTGGTCACCTGCCACCTGGAGGAGATGCTGCCGATCGTCTACACCCCGACCGTCGGCGAGGCGTGCCGCCGCTTCAGCGAGATCTACCGCCGCCCCGGGGGCTGTTCCTGTCGTACGAGGACCCATCGCTTTCGGGAGATCCTGCGCAACCGCCCGCACGACGACGTGGACGTCATCGTCGTCACCGACGGCCAGCGCATCCTGGGCCTGGGCGAGCAGGGGGTGGGCGGCCTGGGCATCCCGATCGGCAAGCTCAGCCTCTACACGGCGATCGGCGGCATCCATCCCGCTCGTACGCTGCCGATCCTGCTGGACGCCGGGACGGACAACGAGGAACTGCTGAAGGACCCGCCCCGCCCTATCTGGGCCGCCGCGAACGCCGGGTGACCGGGGCCGCGTACGACGAGCTGGTGGAGGCTCTGGTGGCGGCCGTGGAGGCCGAGCTGCCGGGGACGCTGGTGCAGTGGGAGGACTTCGCGACGGCGCACGCCCGGCGCATCCTCACCCGCTACCGGGACCGGCTGCTGACCTTCAACGACGACATCCAGGGCACCGCCGCCGTCGCGCTCGGAGCACTGACCACGGCGACGCGGGTGGCGGGGACCCGGCTCGCCGACCAGCGGATCGTGATCCTCGGCGCGGGCTCGCCGCGGTCGGCGTGGCCGACATGATCCGTATCGCGATGGTCGACGACGGCGTGCCGGAGGAGGAGGCCGCCTCCCGGTTCTGGTTCGTGGACGTCGAAGGGCTGCTGACCGCCTCCCGTGACGGGCTGACCGACGAACAGCGGGTCTACGCCCGCGACGACGAACAGGAGCCGTATGGCCTGGCCGAGGTGGTGGACCGGGTCGAGCCGACCGTGCTGATCGGGCTGTCCACTACTCATGGCGCCTTCACGGAGGAGATCGTGCGGCGGATGGCGGCCTCCTGCAACCGGCCGGTGATCTTCCCCCTGTCCAACCCGGCCTCCCACGCCGAGGCCGACCCGGCCGACTTGGTGCGCTGGACGGACGACAGGGTGCTGGTCGCGGCAGGCTCCCCGTTCCCGCCCGTGACGGTCGACGGCCGCGAGGTGCCGGTGGCGCAGGCGAACAACGTGTACGTGTTCCCGGCCCTCGGCCTGGCGGTCACCGCGAGCTGGGCCACCCGGGTCACGGACCGGATGATGGTGGCCGCCACCCGCGCGTTCGGTGACTGCGCCGCCCAGGACGACAGCGACACCCCCGCGCCGCTGCTGCCGCCGCTGCGGGACATGCGGGACGCGGCCCGGGAGATCGCGCTGGCCGCGGCGACGGCGGCGGTGGAGGACGGCGTCGCCCCGAAGGCCACGTGGGAGGAGCTGCGCGCGACGGTCGGGGCCGCTCAGTGGAGCCCCGAGTACGCACGGTGACGCGCTGCCGCCCGTGTGCGGGCGGGAAGACG
>NZ_LGDG01000168.1 GCF_001279775.1 Streptomyces sp. MMG1533
AAGACCTCGACTTCGCGGCGCAGAAGGGCCGCGAGAAGCACGGCCGCAACAAACGCTTCCGCCGCCTGCTCTCCCGCTTCCCCACCGCGAAACTCAAGGTCCGGCTGGTGTCGATGGCCGCAGAGCAGGGCATCGCCGTGGTCGCGGTCGATCCCGCCTACACCTCTCGCTGGGGTGCCCAGCACTGGCAGAAGCCCCTGACCACCCCACTACGCAGGATGTCCCGGCACGATGCGGCGAGCATCGCGGTCGGGCGACGCGCCCTCGGACACCCGATCCGGCGACGGACGGCACCGCCCCACCCCGACCA
>NZ_LGDG01000169.1 GCF_001279775.1 Streptomyces sp. MMG1533
TGTGCGGGACCGGCTGCGGGTGTCGCAGGCGGACGCGTCCGTACTGGCCGAGGTCGGCGTCTTCCTTGGCTCGCTGGCGGCGGGTGATCTCGCGGAGCGCTTCCGGCAGGGCCTGGCGCATGATGCGGCCGGGTGGGCGGTGCGCAAGCGGGAGCTGACTGGGAGGTCGTCGGCGCGCTGGGCGGGCAGCATCACCAAGGCCACCCACGATCAGTGGGCGCTGGCCCGGCGCGGACAGGTGGCCCATCTGGGCTGGCTGCGCGGGCAGATCGCGTCGATCGAGGCGCGGCTGGCCCGGCCGCTGGGCGCG
>NZ_LGDG01000170.1 GCF_001279775.1 Streptomyces sp. MMG1533
GAAGCGGCCTTCTCGAAGTCCTGCGAGTCGATCGCGGACTCCTTGTCCCGGCGCACCCCGGCGATCTTCTCGTCGAACTCGCGCAGGTCCGGCGGCGCGGTCATCCGGCGGATACGCATCCGGGAACCGGCCTCGTCGATCAGGTCGATCGCCTTGTCGGGAAGGAAG
The DNA here is from genome assembly GCF_001279775.1 of Streptomyces sp. MMG1533. GTDB lineage: Bacteria > Actinomycetota > Actinomycetes > Streptomycetales > Streptomycetaceae > Streptomyces. The sequence continues at coordinate 169 of NZ_LGDG01000170.1, forward strand.
CGGTCCGAGATGTACCGGTCGGCCAGGGTGGCGGCCTGGACCAGCGCCTCGTCCGTGATCGAGACACGGTGGTGGGCCTCGTACCGGTCACGCAGACCCTTGAGGATCTCGATCGTGTGCGGCAGCGACGGCTCCGC
>NZ_LGDG01000171.1 GCF_001279775.1 Streptomyces sp. MMG1533
GCTCGGCGACGTCCGCGCCCGCGGAGGGCCGGAGTGGCTCGGCGCCGTCCGCGCCCGCGGAGGGACGGAGTGGCTCGGGGCCCGGCGGGCCCCCGGGGGGGGGGGGTGGGTGGGGGGCCTGCGCGGCCCCGCCCCCGAACACCCGCGCTTCTCCCGCACCCCCCCTTCCCCCCACACCCCCCCGCCCCGCCCGGGGGCGGGCCCGCCCCAGACCCTCCCCGGCCCGCCGGGGGCGGGGACGGGCCCCAGCCACTCCGCCCCTCCGCGGGCGCGCACGGCGCTCGACCAGGCCGTCATCCCGCG
>NZ_LGDG01000172.1 GCF_001279775.1 Streptomyces sp. MMG1533
CTGTACGACGGCGCGTCCCCGTCCGCTCCACCGTCCTGTTGGGACTACCGCCGCGGGGCGGGAACCGCCTGTTTCGCAAGGGGCGGGGGCCGGCCGACATGCGGTTCAGGGGACGCACTGTGTACGAGGACATGCGCCGCATGCAGGCCGTCGTCCGCGACACCGGCCTCGACTCGACGGTCCTCCGCCCCGGCGGCCTCTTCCACACGGATACGGTCAGCGACTACCGGGTCGGCACGGCCCGCCTGCCCGGCCGGTACACGCAACGGGTCGGTCTCGCGTGCGACCTCGTACGACAGGC
>NZ_LGDG01000173.1 GCF_001279775.1 Streptomyces sp. MMG1533
GCCGCTGACCGTGATGCGGACCTGGACGGCGCCGTACTGGGTCTGGGCGGCGGTGCCGGTGACGGTCTTGGCCTGGGTGCTGCCCGAGTCCTGGTCCTGGTCCTGGCCCTGAGACGATCCCGTGCTCGTGCCGGCCTTGTCGATGGCCGACTGCAGCGACTTCTTGTAGCCGGCGCTGGTGTAGGTGGCTCCGGACACCGCGTCGATGTCCGCGTTGCCGGCTGCGACCGCGGCCTGGTTGAGCTTGGGTACGGCGTCGGCGGTGATCTGGTCGCTCCGGCCGCCCTTGGGCGCCTGT
>NZ_LGDG01000174.1 GCF_001279775.1 Streptomyces sp. MMG1533
GCCAAGGACCGGGACCCCGAGTGGTTCAAGCGCGCCGTCTTCTACGAGGTCCTCGTCCGCTCCTTCCAGGACAGCAACGGTGACGGCGTCGGCGACCTCAAGGGACTGACCGCGAAACTGGACTACCTGCAGTGGCTGGGCGTCGACTGCCTCTGGCTGCCGCCGTTCTTCAAGTCACCTCTCCGGGACGGCGGCTACGACGTCTCGGACTACACCGCCGTCCTGCCCGAGTTCGGCGACCTCGCCGACTTCGTGGAGTTCGTCGACGCCGCCCACCAGCGCGGCATGCGC
>NZ_LGDG01000175.1 GCF_001279775.1 Streptomyces sp. MMG1533
CACCGGCACGCTGTCCGCCCGCGTGAAGCTCTACGACAACTGGAAGACGTACAAGAAGATCGTGGGCGTCGGCGACCTCAACGGCGACGGCATCGGCGATCTCCTCGCCCAGGACTCGTCCAACAACCTCTACCGCTACACCGGCACCGGCACCGGCACCTTCAAGGCCCGTGCCAAGTTGTTCGGTTCGTGGGGCGGTTCCTACAACGTGGTCGTCGGCGTCGGCGACATCACCGACGACGGCAAGGCCGACATCGTCTCCCGCGACACCGGCGGAAACCTCTACCGC
>NZ_LGDG01000176.1 GCF_001279775.1 Streptomyces sp. MMG1533
CACCGGCACGCTGTCCGCCCGCGTGAAGCTCTACGACAACTGGAAGACGTACAAGAAGATCGTGGGCGTCGGCGACCTCAACGGCGACGGCATCGGCGACCTCCTCGCCCAGGACAAGGCCAACACCCTCTACCGCTACTACGGCAAGGGCAACGGCACCTTCTCGGCCCGCACCAAGTTGTTCGCGAACTGGGGCGGTTCCTACAACGTGGTCGTCGGCGTCGGCGACATCACCGACGACGGCAAGGCCGACATCGTCTCCCGCGACACCGGCGGAAACCTCTACCGC
>NZ_LGDG01000177.1 GCF_001279775.1 Streptomyces sp. MMG1533
GGGCTGTTCGAGGTCGTCGAGGATGATGCCCATGTTGCGCAGTTCCTCGTCCGCGGTCTTCTTCATCGTCTCGATGTCGAGGCGGCGGACGGGCCAGGGGCCCTTGGTCATCTCGGAGCCGAGGAAGAAGTTGCGCCACACCGGCATCAGCGGAACCGTCGCCAGGTCCTGGTAGACGGTGGCGATCCCCTTGTCGAGGGCTTCGCGCGGGGTGGAGAAGCGCACCGGGGTGCCGTCGACGAGGAAGTCGCCCTCGGTGTGCTGGTGCAGCCCGGAGACGATCTTG
>NZ_LGDG01000178.1 GCF_001279775.1 Streptomyces sp. MMG1533
CCCTCCGGGACCCTCCGGGCCTCCGGGACCCTCCGGGCCTCCGGGACCCTCCGGGCCTCCGGGCCTCCGGGACCCTCCGGGCCTCCGGGACCCTCCGGGCCTCCGGGCCTCCGGGACCCTCCGGGCCTCCGGGACCCTCCGGACCCCCGGCCCCCGGAGTCACAGCTCCGCCGGTGCCGCCCCCTTCAGGTCGGCCAGGTCGAAGGTCGCGGCCATTCGTTCGTAGCCCTTGTCGCTGGGGTGGAGGTGGTCGCCCGAGTCGTAGTCGGAGCGGAACCTGCGCGGGTTGTAGGGGTCCCGGACGGCCTTGTCGAAGTCGACGACGGCGTCGTAGACCCGGCCCGAGCGGATCTCCGCGTTGATCTGCTGCCGTACGGACTCGCGGGCGTCGGTGTAGCCGCGGTGGCCGCCGAAGGGCATCAGGGTGGCGCCGATGACCTTGATGCCGCGGGCGTGGGCCTGGCGGACCGTCGCGCGCAGGCCGTCGAGGATCGCCTCGGGGTCGGCGAGGTTGGGGTTGCGCAGGATGTCGTTGATGCCGAGGTCGATGACGACGACCTTGACGTTCGTACGGCCGAGGACGTCCCGGGCGAAGCGGTCCACTCCGGCCTGGTTCTCGGCGGGGCGGCCGAGGCCGTCGGCGAGGATCTGGTTGCCGCCGATTCCCTGGTTGACGACGCTGTAGCGGGGCAGGTCCCGGCCCGCCGCGATCGCCGTGCGCAGCCGCTGGGACAGCAGGTCGGTCCAGCGGTGGTTGGCGTTGTCGGTGGAGCCGACGCCGTCGGTGAGCGAGTCGCCGAAGGCGACGACGGTGCCGTCGGCCTCGTCGCTGAGCACGTCCAGCGCGGTCAGGTAGCGCCAGTAGGGGGTCTGCTCGGTGTACGCGGTTCCGGTCACGTCCTCGGTGAGGTCGCCCTCGGCGACGTAGGACGTCTGCTGGGCGTGCGGGTGGAAGGTGACCGGGCCGGACAGGGTGGGGGAGTAGGTGGTGACGAGGATGTCGCTGCCGCCGGGTATGGCGATGCGGACGGCGTCGCTGAGCACCTGCTGCCCGGCCGGGACGACGACCGTGGTGTTGCCGCCGAAGGTCAGGCGCCGCATGGTCCGGGCGGCCGCCTCGGCGGTGCCGGTGCCGGCCGCGACGGCGATCGAGGCGTGTGTGATGGTCAGCGGCGACTGGCCGTAGAGATTGGACAGCGTGATGCGGGCACTCGTACCGCCGATGCTCGCGTGGACGACGTTGCGCACCGAGCGGCCCGCCAGGCCGTCGGTCTCGGTGCCCGGTTCGGCTCCCACCGGGGAGGCGGACCAGGAGCCGACCCAGACGCCGGTGGAGGCGGGGGCGGCGGAGTTGTGGGGGGTGCGTGGGCCGGCCAGTGTGGTCCGGTCGTTCGTACCTGCGTCGGTTGCCACTCCGACATAAATGGCGGCGGACAGGGCCACGATCACGGAGAGGATCGCGGCGAGCAGGGCGTAACCATGACGCCGGGTCATGCTGTGTTGTTCTCCTCGGGCGATGGGAGCCCGAGGCTCCGATCTGATGAGCCCATGATGAGCCATGGGCCTGGGAAAACTGGCAGGACCCCGCCGCGTTCCCCCGACCGGACAGACGCCGGGAACTCTTGTTCCGTTCCAGGAGTCGGTCAGGAAGGGACAATGTGTGAGGGATCACCGAACGGGTGGAGCGGATGGAACGTACGGAAACGGGATCAATCGGTGCCGAAGGGCAGCATGCCCGCCCCGGCGCCGCCACGAACCGCGCCATGAACACGTTCAGCGAGGCCGACGAGGAGAAGCAGCGCGGCGTACGCCGGATGAAGCTCACCGCGACCGGCATGCTGCTGTTCGTGGCGGTGGTCTACGTCCTCGCCAAGTCGGCGTCCCACCAAGGCGCCGGCGCCTGGGCGGGCTATGTCGCCGCGGCCGCCGAGGCCGGCATGGTCGGCGCGATGGCCGACTGGTTCGCGGTCACCGCCCTCTTCCGCCACCCGCTCGGCCTGCCCATCCCGCACACCGCGATCATCCCCACCAAGAAAGACCAGTTGGGGGTGTCGCTGGGCGAGTTCGTCGGGGAGAACTTCCTCTCCGAGGACGTCGTGAGACAGCGGCTGCGGGCGGTCGGCATCGGCAGCCGGCTCGGTACGTGGCTGGCGGACCCCGACCACGCGGACCGGGTGACGGCCGAACTGTCGGCCGCCCTCAGGGGTGCGCTGACCGTGCTCCGTGACTCGGACGTCCAAGCGGTGGTCGGCGAGGCGATCACGAGAAGGGCCGACGCGCAGGAGATCGCCCCCGGCATAGGCAAGATGCTGGAGAAGATCGTCGCGGACGGCGGCCACCGTCGTGCCGTCGACCTGGTCGTCGCCCGGGCGCACGACTGGCTGGTGCTGCACAGCGGCTCCGTCATGGACGCCGTACAGGGCGGGGCGCCCGGCTGGACGCCGAAGTTCGTCGACAAGAAGGTCGGCGAACGCGTCTACAAGGAACTGCTGCGCTTCTGCGCGGAGATGCGGGACATGCCCTCCCACCCGGCCCGCGGCGCCCTCGACCGCTTCCTCACCGACTTCGCCTCCGACCTGCAGTCCGACACCGACACGCGCACGCGTGTCGAGCGCCTCAAGGGCGAGGTGCTGGGCCGCGGCGAGGTGCAGGACCTGATCGCCTCCGCCTGGACCGCCGTACGATCCATGATCGTCTCGGCCGCCGAGGACGAGCGCAGCGAGCTGCGACTGCGCGTCCGCGCCTCCCTGCTGTCCCTGGGCGCCCGCATGGCGGCCGACCCGAAGGTGCAGGCCAAGGTGGACGGCTGGGTGGAGGGCGCGGCGGTGTACGTCGTCACCACCTACCGCAGGGAGATCACCTCCCTGATCACCGACACCGTGGCGGGCTGGGACGCGGAGCACACCACGAAGAAGATCGAGGCGAACATCGGCCGTGACCTGCAGTTCATCCGGATCAACGGCACGGTGGTGGGGTCGTTGGTGGGGTTGTTGATCTACACGGTGTCGCGCGGGCTGGGGGCGTAGCCCCACTGGTCGAGGGCACTCGATCCGGGTTCTCGCTCAAAGAGGAGGGAGCCCATGACCACCGCGCAGGCCGAGACAGGCCGAACCGTGACGACCGACATCCCCGCCCGCCTCGACCGTCTCCCATGGTCGCGCTGGCACTGGACGGTCGTCATCGGACTCGGCACCGTGTGGATCCTCGACGGACTGGAAGTCACCGTCGTCGGCAACATCGCCGGGCGCCTCTCGGAGCCCGGCAGCGGACTGCCCATCAACTCCGGCCAGGTCACCGGCATCGCCGCCGCGCTCTACGTGGCCGGCGCCTGCCTCGGCGCCCTCTTCTGGGGCCGCCTGACCGACATCTGGGGGCGTAAAAAACTCTTCATGATCACCCTGGCGGTGTATCTGGCGGCGACCGCGCTCACCGCAATCGCCTTCGACACCTGGTGGTTCTTCGCCTTCCGCTTCCTGACCGGCTTCGGCATCGGCGGTGAGTACGCGGCCATCAACTCCGCGATCGACGAGCTGATCCCCAAGGAGTACCGGGGCCGCGTCGACCTGATGATCAACGGCAGCTTCTGGCTGGGCGCGGTCGGCGGCTCGCTGCTGTCGATCGTCGCGCTGAACACCGACATCTTCCCGGCGAACGTCGGCTGGCGGCTGACCTTCGCCCTGGGCGCCGTCCTCGCCCTGGTGATCCTCCTCGTACGACGCCACGTCCCCGAAAGCCCGCGCTGGCTGCTGATCCACGGCCGGGACGAGGAGGCGGAACGGATCGTCTCCTCCATCGAGAAGCGCGTCGAGGCCGAGCGGGACGAACCGCTGCCGCGGCCCGAGGGTGAGATCACCATCCACCAGCGCCGCAGCGTCACCTTCCTGGAGATCGGCCGTACCGTCTTCTCCGACTACCGCAGGCGGGCGATCCTCGGCTTCTCCCTCTTCATCGGCCAGGCCTTCCTCTACAACGCGATCACCTTCGGCTTCGGCGCGATCCTGACGACGTTCTACGACGTCCCGACCGGCGACACCGGCTACTACTTCGCCGTCATCGCCGTCGGCAACTTCTGCGGCCCGCTGCTGCTCGGCAAACTGTTCGACACGGTCGGCCGCAAGGTGATGATCTCGTCGACGTACCTGCTCTCGGGGCTGTTGCTCTTCGGCACGGCCTGGCTCTTCGACCGCGGTTCCCTGAGCGCGAGCACGCTGACGGCCTGCTGGTGCGCGGTGCTGTTCTTCGCCTCGGCGGGCGCGTCGAGCGCGTATCTGACGGTCTCCGAGGTCTTCCCGATGGAAACCCGGGCCATGTCCATCGCCTTCTTCTACGCCATCGGCACCGCCGCCGGCGGTATCAGCGGCCCGATCCTGTTCGCCGACCTCACCGGTACGGGCAAGGTCGGTGACACGGTCCTCGCCTTCCAGATCGGCGCGGCCCTGATGTGCGCGGCCGGCCTGGTCGCCGCGTTCCTCGCCGTACGCGCGGAACGCCGCTCCCTGGAGGACATCGCCAAGCCCCTGACCGCGGCGGCGTCCTCGGCGACTTCGGCGACTTCGGCGGTCGCGGGCAGGAGCCCGGGGTCTTCGGGGCCGGGGTCGCGAGCGGCGACCGTGTAGGCACGTGCAGCCGCGCCCGCCAGCCTGCGGGCAGTCGTGCCGCTGGGGCGGCACGGGTGGGCGCAGGCGGCACCCCGCAGCGCCGGGCTGGGCGACCCACCCCCGCCCACCCCAGCGCCGGGCTCCGCGCTTCCACCCACCGCAGCTCGCGGCTCCTACTGAGCGACGTCGCGCCGCACCCGGTCCCGGCGCCGCATGAAGAGCAGGCCGCCGGCGATCGCCGTGATGCCCGCGGCGGCGGTCCAGCCGACGATGTCGTCGGAGCCGGTGGCGGCGAGGTCGCCGCCGGCCTTGGCGGACGCGGACGCGGATGCGGAAGGCAGCGCGGTGGCCTCCGCGCCGGTCTGCGGACGGGCGTCGGAGCCGGCGCCCGAACCCGCGGACGCACTGGCCGCCGGGCTCGGGACAGCCGACGTGTCCGCGGCCTTGTCGCGCGTGAACGCCAGTGTGCCGAAGCCGAGTTGGTCGTAGCCGCCGCTGTTGGGACCGTAGTCCCCGCCCCCGCCCTCGGGCGCGGCCTTGGCGGCGATCCGGGTGAGGTAGGTGGCGGACAGGCCACGGCGCTTGGTGTAGTGGTTGGCGATCAACGCCCAGATCGGCCGCTGCATGGCCGGATCCACGCCGGCGGCCTCGGTGGCGGTCTCCCGGCCGGACCAGCCGTTGATCGCACCCTTGGCACGGGTGTTGGCGGTGTAGGGCACGTCGCCGCCCATGCTCCACTTGGCCACGTACTGGGCGCCCTTGAGGAAGCGGCTGTCGTCGTAGCCGTACAGGTCGATGCCCTGGTTCCAGGCCATCTCGCAGAAGGTGCCCATGAGGCCGACGCCGAGCAGCGCGTGCCCCTGGTCGCGGCCGGTCTCCAGCCACTCGCCGAGTCCGTCGTCGCGCACGACGGGGATGGCGTTCTTGACGGCGCCCAGGCCGTCACCGTTCTTGAAGTAGTCCACGGCGCGGGCGACTTGGGCCTTGTCGTCGCAGAAGATGCCGGTGGCCAGGACACAGGCCATGGCGGCCAGGTCCCAGTTGGGCCAGTAGTTGGTGACGACGGCGCCGTTGTGCTTGACCAGGAAGTCGTCGCTCAGCGGCGCGAAGACGCCGCTCAGCATCTCCTGGAACCGGTCGAGCTCGAAGTCGCCGTGGTCGCGGACGAGTTCGGCGGCGTTGGCGATCTGGTAGCCGTAGAGCCCGGCGGCGAGGAACCGGTCGGCGCTGCCCTGGAGGCTGGTCAGCTTGGCCGACCAGGCGTTGAGGATGCCGACGGCGGTGTCGAGGTACGCGCTGTCACCGCTGACGTGTCCGCGCAGGGCGTTCTGGTAGGCGGCGTGGACGTCGTTGTAGAGGGTCGCGTAGTTCTGCGGGGAGCCCGACCCCCGGTACACGATGGCCTGCGGGTTGGCCGTCCAGCCGCTCTGCGCATGGCGGTTGGCGGTCAGCTTGGCGAAACCGGCGGTGTAGGGGGCGGCACCCGCCTTCACCTTGGCGGCCATACGGTCCAGGTCGGCGCGGGTGTGCAGGAGTCCGGGGTGGGCGAAGGCGGTGCCCGCGGCGACGGCCGGTGTGCCGCTGCCGAGGGCGGTACCGAGACCGACGGCTCCGGCGGTGACGCCTGCGGCCTTGAGCATGTTCCGGCGGCTGATCTCTCGTGTCACGAGTTCGTTCCTCGGGGTCGAATCGCGTGCCTGTGGTGGGGGACGGTGAGGAGACGAGCGGGAGGGTCGGCCGATAACGAAAACTGGAGCACCTGTTCCGGACAGGCTGCAAGCGTGAGGAGTGACGACCGATGACCGTCCGCAGGATCGTCCCCGACATCCACGTCGAGTCCGAGGAGGCGATGCGAACGAACCGGGACTTCTACGGCCTGCTCGGCCTCGAGGAGGTCATGAACCTGGGCTGGGTGACGACCCTCGCCTCACCCGGCAACCCCACCGCCCAGATCATCTTCCTCACCGAGGACCGCACCGCACCCGTCGTCCCCGACATGAGCGTGGAGGTCGACGACGTCGACGCGGTGTACGCGCAGGTGGTGGCGTCCGGCGCGGAGGTCGTGCGGGAGCTGCGGGACGAGGAGTGGGGCGTACGGCGGTTCTTCGTACGGGATCCGAACGGGCGGGTGGTGAATGTGCTGGGACACCGGGCGTAGCGGGGCTTGGCCGGATGTGGCCCGGCGTAGCGGGGCGTGGCCGGATGTGGCCGGTCGGGGCGCCCCGGGCTGCCGTCGCGGCCGTCGCGGCCCGCGCGGCCGTCAGGACAGCGGGTGCACGATCAGTCGCGACTGCTTGCCGGCGAACGCCCTGCGCAGCGCCCGCATCTCGACGTTCCGGGAGGTGAAGACGCCCTGCCTGTCGACGTGGACGATCACGACGTCGTAGCTGTCGACGACGTCGGAGAGACCGCCGTTCTGGAGGGTGTCGGCCAATGCGTACGTGGTCCGGCTGAGCCACTCGGGCAGCCCGAGGGGCTCGGTGATGGCGTCCCAGAAGTCGTCGAGCGTGTCGAAGGGGCGGCCCCGCAGGTCCACCACCAACTCGGTCAACGTCCTCTTCGGCATGGCCGGAGGTTAGCCCGGGCCAGGTGGGCGGGGCGACGGATTATCCGGCGTCCCGGTCCGCCTGTCCGGGCGTCCCGGTCCGCCCGTCGGCGTTCGGGTCCGCCTATCCGGCGTTCCGGTCCGCCACCGCCCACGACGCCAGAGCCACGGCACCGGCCACCCCGAAGACGGCCGGCCAGGCGCCCACCTTCTTGGCCAGGGGGTGCGACCCGGCGAAGGCGGCGACGTACGCGGCGGTCAGCGCCCCCGCTGCCTTCCCGCCCGCCTGCTGCCGCCACTGCTGCGCTGCCGCGGCCCCGGCGACGGCCAGCACGACCCCGCCCAGCTGCCGCTTCTTGGTCCAACGGGCCACGCCGTACCCGCCGACGAGACCGCTCGCCGCGACGACCGCGCTGGGAACCTTCGCCACGCCTGCCTCCTGTGCTGTCCGGTGTGTCCAGGTGTCCGGTGTGCCCCGAGGCTAACGCTCACCTCGGGTGATGCCGTCAACCTGAGTCGGGGCTTGTCAAGTTTCCTCCTCCGAGCTATATAAGAAGCCGTAGGGCATCGCACAGCCAACACCTGAGGAAAGGAGTGAACTGTGATGCTCATGCGTACCGACCCCTTCCGCGAGTTCGACCGCATCGCGCAGCAGGTTCTCGGCTCCACCGCCCGCCCCACCGCGATGACGATGGACGCCTACCGGTCCGGGGACGAGTTCGTCGTCCACTTCGACCTCCCCGGCATCGACCCCGAGACGATCGAGATCGACGTCGAACGCAACGTCCTGAACGTCCGCGCCGAACGCCGTTCCCCCGCCCCCGAGGGAGCGGAACTGATCGTCGCCGAGCGCCCGACGGGCAGCTTCTCCCGCCAGCTCTTCCTCGGCGACACCCTCGACACGGAACGCGTCGACGCCTCGTACGACGCCGGTGTCCTGACCCTGCGCATCCCGGTGGCGGAGCAGGCCAAGCCGCGCCGCATCCAGATCACGGGCGGCGGCAGCGGCCGTAGGCAGCTGAGTAACTGACCGGCAGACGCGGGACGTCCCGCAGGCACGGGTATGCGAACCGCCTGCGGGACGTCCCGCGCGCCGAAGCGTAGAACCGGTGGGCCGAAGGAGGGAGCCCCAGATGACAGCACTGAGCACGACACTGAGCACGACATTGAGCACGACATTGAGCACGACATTGAGCACGACGTTGAGCCCGGCACCGAGCACCGCACCGAGCACCGCACCGAGCACCGCACCGAGCCCGGCAAGATGGACCGAACTGATCGACGCCGTAAGGGAGTCCGGCCAGTACCCGACCACGGCGGAGGCCGAACGCGTCACCCGCATCGTCCTCTCCGCCCTCGGCGGCCACGTCACCGGCGACGAACGCGTCGACCTCGCCCGCGCCCTCCCCGAGGAAGCGGCCCGCGTGGTCGCCTCCCGGATCCCGGCGACCCGCCCGCTGACGGCACCGGAGTTCGTGGACGCGATCGCCGCCCACATCCAGGGAGCCACCCCGGCCACGGCCCGCTGGGACGTCAGCTCGGTGCTCAGCGTCCTGCCGGGCCTGGTCGGCGACGACCTGGTGGACCGCATCCTGGCCCGACTCCCGCAGGGCTACGCCCTGCTGTTCGGCCGTGCGGAACTGACACCGGCAGGCTGACCGAGCCGACGACCGTCATGACGATCCCGTCCCCGCTCTGCTCCCCCTCCTCCCACCCCGCCGTACGGCACGACCGGGCGGGCGGGCGACGAGTCCGTACCACCGTCCTCAGCGGAGACGGGGAGACGCGGAGACGGGGAGACGGGACCGGTCGCCGATGAGAGGGCGAGGCGGATTCACGGACCTCGGGGTGGAACAGGCCACCGCGAACACCATGTCGGTCAACACGCGGTCGAGGAGCGTAATGGAGAAGTCGGGACTCGAGTTCCTGAGAAGCTTCACCAGCGACTGGCCGGGGGCGATCGACGGATCCGAACACGGTGAGGTCGAGTACGAACTCACCCGGCCGGAATGGGAGCGGCAGCACCCCTGAACCGGGAGGATGGCAGTGATCAAGGTCAGCATCGTCGTGCCCGTCCACAACGCGGGCGACTACATCGAACGCTGCGCCCCCTCGCTCCTCCACCAGAGCATCGGCCGGGACGCGTACGAGATCATCTACGTCGACGACGGCTCGACCGACGACTCCGCGGCCCGCCTCGACCAGCTGGCCGCCCGGCATCCGCACGTGCGCGTGGTCCGCCAGGAGAACTCCGGCTGGCCGGGAAAACCCCGCAACGTGGGTGTCCGGACGGCCCGCGGCGAGTACGTCCAGTTCGTCGACCAGGACGACGAGCTGACCCCCGAGGCACTCGAGCGCCTCCACCGCCTCGCCACCCGCAACGCCTCGGACATCGTCCTCGGCAAGGTCGTCGGCACCATACAGGGCCCCAGCAGCCTCTTCAGACGCACCGTCGAACACTGCACGGTCGAGGACACGCCCCTCATCGAGAGCCTGACACCCCACAAGATGTTCCGCCGGGCCTTCCTCCTCGACGAGGAGATCACCTTCCCCGAGGGACCGGTACGCCTGGAGGACCAGCTCTTCATGGCCCGCGCGTACGTGCGCGCGAAGAGGGTCTCCATCCTCGGCGACCCCTGCTACGTATGGAACCGCCGCGACGACGGAGGCAACACCAGCAGCCGCGCGACCACCCCCGAGACCTACTACGGCCACCTGCGTACGGTCGTGGAGGCCATCAAGGAGGGCACCGAACCGGGCCCCCTCCAGGACCACCTGCTTCGCCGCTCCTACCGCGTCGAACTCCTCCGCCCGGTCAGCGAACCCCGCATCCTCAAGCGGACCGGCAGCAGCCGAGAACGGTACTTCGACGTCGTACGCCGCATGGCCCTCGACTGCTACCCACCGGGCGTACGGGACGGACTGCCCGCGATCACCAGACTCAGAGCCCACCTCCTGGAGGAGGGCAACCTGGAGTCCCTGGTCGAACTCGCGCGCCGCGCCCAGGGGATCAGACCCCAGGTCACGGTCGACGACATCCGCAGGTGCGACGACAGACTCGTCATCACGACGACGATCGGCATGCTCCGCTCCGACGGCGAACCCCTCACCCTCGTGGAGCGCTACGGACGTCTCCTCCTGGACCCCGATCTGCTGGCGGACATCAAGGGCGCCGAGGACTGGGAAGTCCCGCACCCCCTCGGCGACGCCCGCGGCGAACTCCTCGTCCACGACGTCGCCCGGAACCTGTGGTGGTACCCGGACACCGACCTCGCCGCGCGCACCCAGCCGCTCGGCAACGGCCGCCACCGCGTGATCCTCACCGGCGAGACCACCATCGACCCCCTGACCCTGGCCGGCGGCACCGAGATGCCTCCCGGCACGCACCTGGTGTGGGCGAGCGCCCAACTCCTCGGCGTCGGCCGCCGGGCCCCCCTCACCGGCACTCCCTCCTGCCCCGCCCCGTTCACGGCCGGCACCCCGCCCCGCCTGGTCCACCCCGCCTGGGGCGGCCCCTCCGGCCAACTCAGCCTGTCCGTGGGCCACCCGGGGCACATCTCCGTCCCCCACCGCCTGTTCCTGCACGCCACGGCGCCCCCCGGCGTCCGCCGCGCCGCCCGCACCGTCCTGCGACGCCTCCCGAAGGACGTACGCGGACAGGTTCGTACGCTCGCGCGCAGGGCGGATCCCTGGACGGCGGCTCGGAGGGACTGAACGTCGGTCCCTCGGTCCTCAGCCCTCACTCGTCGGTCCTCAGCCTTCGGTCCTCACTCCTCAGGACAACTGCGTTGTCAGTGGCGTCTGCGATGGTGTGCGTAGGGGGGCGCTGCGAGGAGAGCTGCTGCCCGGATCTGCGTTGGAGGGGGCACGGTGACGGCTCGGAACGACGGCTGGCCAGGCATGGGCTGGAACGCCTGGAAGGACCACGACGCCGTCCGGCGGCATCTGGACGCCGGCGCCGACCCGGAATCGTGCGGCGGAAACCGCCCCCTGCACCAGGCGGCGGCGTACGGCACACCGCAGGCCGTGGCCGAACTGGCCCGACGCGTCACCGACGTCGACGCCCTCGAATACGGCACGACAGCCCTGTGGGAAGCCGTCATCGCCAACGAGCCCGACAACGCCCGTGCCCTCACCGAAGCCGGCGCCGACCCCTGGCGCCCCCTGATCGGCGGCTGGTCCCCGGGCCGCCTCAGCCTGGCCGGCCCGACCCCGGACCTGTTCCCACGCCCCGAGGGCGAACCCGGCCTGACGGAGCCCGAGCGGGCAGCGGTACAGGAGGCCGGACGCCTGATCACAGCCATCGGTGACATCTACTACGACGGCCTGGGCCTGGCCTGCGTGGCCGGCATCGACGCCGACGAGGCGATACGCCGCCTGGAGGCGACCTCGGCACAGGGCGAGGACGCGGCCGACATCATCAAGGACCCGTACGACTACGACATCGACGAGACCCTCCACATCGTGGGCGTGACGACGGTCCCGGGCGGCTGCGTAGTGACCCAACCCTGGGGATACGCCCCGTCGATGCCCGGCATCCACACCCGCCTGTCCACCGGCACCGTCTCCTACGGCCTGTACGCCAACCCCAAGAGCGGCAACCAGGGCAGCATCGCCCGCGACGGCGTCATCAAGGGCTGGGACCTCCACCCCGGCGGAGGCCACCCCGACGCGGACGACACCCCGGAGGAGGTCCTCGCCACCTACCTCTTCCACCACAAGGCGGTGGCCTACTCATGCGCCTACGCGGGCCTGCGCCTCACCGAGGCCCGCGCGGTGACCGGCCCTCCGGACGTGTGGGTGGAACTCCCGGAACGGGATTACTGGACGCATTGAACCGGACGCGTTGAACCGGACGCGTTGAACCGGACGCGTTGAACCGGACGTGTTGAACTGCTGAAGGCCATGCGGGCGGGCCCTACCTGCGCCCCACGGCGCGACGGTTGGGGGGCCGCTCCTTGCTGTCGTACTCCTGCCGGGCCTCCTCGACCGTGTCCAGGTTGACCGACCAGTCGGAGAGTGCGGCGAACAGCGGCCCCAGGCTGCGTCCCAGTTCGCTGATCTCGTACTCCACCCGCGGCGGAACCTCCGGGTGGTAGGTGCGCACGACCAGCCCGTCACGTTCCAACTGCCGTAGCCGGTCGGTCAGCACCTTGGGCGTGATGCTGGTGATGCGGCGTTCCAGCTCCACAAACCGATGCCGCCCGTGTTCATGGAGCGCCCACAGAATCGGAGTGGTCCAGCGGCTGAAGACGATGTCGACCACCGGGGCGATCGGGCACGCCTGCTCTGGAGCGACGTCGCTACGGGCGGCCGGAGTCGTGTTGTGCGTCACAGTGAGGCCTTCTTCCCATTACTTTCCTCTAGGTACCTACTATCCCCATGCCAGTAGCTTCCGTTGGGCCAACACAGAACTCGACAACGGGAGCGAACATGATTGTGGTGACCGGAGCCACGGGCAACGTCGGACGGCCGCTGGTGCGGGCGCTCGTCACGGCCGGTGAACAGGTGACGGCGGTCTCGCGAGGAATCGCCGCGCGGGACATGCCGGCGGGGGTACGGCACCACCAGGCCGACGTGGCCGAGCCGGAGAGCCTCGCGCCCGCACTCGACGGCGCCGACGCGCTGTTCCTGCTGACCTCGGGCGACTTCGTATCGTCCGGTGGCAGCGTCGGCGACGTCCTCGATGCCGCGCGGAAAGGCGGGATCCGCCGGGTGGTCCTGCTGTCCTCCCAGGGCGTGGCCACGGGAAGCCACTCATCGGCGCTGGAGGACCCCGTCACGCAGTCGGATCTGGAATGGACCCTGTTGCGGCCGGGAGGCTTTGACTCCAACACGTTGCAGTGGGCCGAAATGATCCGCGCGCAGCGGACGGTGGCGGCGCCGTTCGGCGATGTCGCACTGCCGACCATCGACCCGGCCGACATAGCCGAGGTCGCCGCCGTGGCGTTGCGGGACGACGGTCACGTCGGCAACGCCTATGAGCTGACCGGGCCGGCACCGGTCTCCCCTCGGCAACAGACCTCGGCGATCGCCGATGCGCTGGGGGAGCCGGTGCGGTTCGTCGAGCAGAGCCGCGCGGAGGCGCGGGCACAGATGCTGGGGTTCATGCCCGAGCCGGTGGTGGAGGCCACCCTCGGCATCCTGGGCACGCCGACAGCCGCTGAGCAGCGGGTGAGCCCCGACGTCGAGCGGATCCTCGGCCGCCCGGCCCGCACGTTCGCAGAGTGGGCTGCGCGCAATATCGCGGCCTTCAATTAGGCCGAGGAGTGGATATGGGGGGAACCAAGGAGTGGACACGGGCCACCGAGAACTGGACACGGGCCACCCAGGACTGGACACGGGCCACCCAGGACTGGACATGGGAAATGCTCGCGGCGGGCACTTCGACCCCGGATGGCTGTACTTCACCGGCACCGGGCCGGCCAACAGCGCCTTGCCCGGCACGTTAGCGTGCTAGTGACATGCGCCGATCCCCTCTCACACCGCTGCTGGCGGCGGCCCTGACCGGATGCTCGCTCCTCGGCCAGGACACGCCGTGCACCGAGGCCGACGCGGACTCGCAGGTCTCCGTCGTGTGGCGGCCCGCCGACTTCGGCGGCCGGGACGCGGCGATGATCCGGCTCTGCGTGGACGGCACCTGCGAGGAGCGGACATCGGGCAGTCCCGACGGCCCGTTCGCCTCGCTGTCGGTCCAACTCCCCGACAGCATCGGTGCGTCCACCGTGCCGGTGCGGCTCACCGTGACGTCCGCGAAGAGCGGTGACCCGGTCGTCGAGGACAGTACCCGGGCCAGGCTGACGGAGCAGCACCCCAACGGCACGTCCTGCCCGCCCACCACCTGGACGGCGACGTTCCGTGCCCACCCCGGCAAGGGCCTCACCTCCCCCGAGGGCATGAAGCTCCAGGGCTGAGTCCTCCACGCCCTTTTTCGTTCAGTTTTCTGGTCCCTCAGGCACCGGAGGGCGCCCTGGGCAGGGAGGTCCGCAACCGGGATGATGAGCGAGCTGGACACGGCGATCGCCCACGGGGAGTGACAGCTGATGAGAGCGTGTGTGGTCGGGGCCGGCCCCGGGGGAATCGTCACCGCCAAGGTGCTGCTGGAGAACGGCTTCGACGTCACGGTCTTCGACAAGTACCAGCAGGTCGGCGGGATCTGGTCAGCAGGGGGCTGCTACGACGGGCTGGCCAACCAGTCCGCGCTCCGCATCTTCGAGTTCGCGGACCTGCCCAACCGCTTGAACTTCGCCAGCGCGGTGGACACGCAACGCTACCTGGAGAAGTACGCGGAGACTTTCGGTGTGCTGGACCGCGTCCGGCCCGGCACCGAGGTGATCTCCATCCGGCCCCTGGAGGGGCCTGGGCGGGTCGGCGCCTCCGGCTGGTCGGTCGACTCTCGGGCCGCTGGGGACAAGTCGGCGGAGGTTCATCGCGAAACATTCGACTACGTCGTTGTCGCCAGTGGGGCTCATCATCATGCCCAGCTGCCGGAGCTGCCCGGGCGTGAGTTGTTCCGCGGGACCGTGCTGCACTCCAACGAGGTGCGGGCCGGGACATTCGCCGGCCGGCGCGTGGTCGTCGTGGGCGGCGGCAAGTCCGCATTGGACCTGATCACCCGCGCCGCACGCGAGGCGACCTCGGCCACCCTCGTGCAGCGCAAGGTGAACTGGATGGTCCCCGAGCGGTTGCTGCTCGGTCTGGTCGGATACAAGTGGATCCTGTTCACCAGGCTCGGTGAGGCGCTCCTGCCCCGCTACCACGATCCGGCCTGCATCCGTCCGATCGACCGCATCGACGAGCGGATCAAGCGAGCTCTGTGGTGGCTCATCACCCGCGACATGCTGATTTCCACCGGGCTGTACCGGCTGCCGAGGCAGCTGCGGCCCGCTCACGCGCTCCCCTTCCACCTGGCCCACGGGGGAGTGATGCCACGCGGCTACGCGCGAGCCGTCCGCCGCGGCCTGATCGCCTCCAAGGTCAGTGCTGTCGAGGCGTACACCGACGAGGGGCTGCGACTGGCGACCGGCGAGGAAGTGGCGGCGGATGTCATCGTGTTCGCCACGGGGCACCACAAAGTCTTCCCGTTCCTGGACTCGAGCGTGCGCGTGCACGATGACGACGGGCGGCTGCGGCTCTACCGAGGCATCGTGCCACCCAGCGCCGACCGGCTGGGGTTCGTCGGTTTCCGGCAGGTCTTCAACAACATCATGGGCGTGGAACTCACCGCGCACTGGCTGACCTGCCATTTCCGGGCGACGCTGCGCACCACCCCGGGCGAGCAGGGGATGCGGGAGGCCATCGACGCCCGCCTGGCCTGGCAGGAGCAGGTACTGCCGGGCTCCGGCGGCTACGACTTCGGCCCCTACGACATCCACTGCGCGGACGAACTCCTGCACGACATGGGGCTGCCGTCCCGCCGCGCCGGCAACCTGCTGGCCGAATACCTGCTTCCCGGCGGAGTGGCACACCGCTACGCGGGCCTGACCCGATCGAGTTCGGCGAAATGAAGGCAGAGCATGAGCGGCCCGACGCTCGGCGAGTCCCGCTGACCGGAATTGGTCACCGCGGGTTCTCCTCCGGAATGTGCCGCCGTGCGGTCCACCCGGCCGCCGACTTCGCCAAGCGCCACGGGCGACTTGCTCAGAACCCCGGCAGCACCATCCGACCGGTCATCAGCACGTCGTGGTTGGCGAAGAGCGAGTCGAGCACGAACCGCCGACGGATGTACGCCGTCCAAGTCGTGCCCGGCAGATCGGTGTACGCCGTGACCGTTCGCGCGCGGCTCGCCTGCGTGAGGATCCATCGGGCCTGGACCTGGCGTTGCTGATGGCCGCCGAGATCGCAGGCGAGGCGCCACAGCGCTTCGCCATCGCCGCCATCGCCGCCGGCGTCGACGACAGTGACGAGTCCGATGTCACCGAGGCAACGCTCGTCACTGGACTGGGTGGTGTAGGCGACGCTGAGACCTTCGAGCGGGAAGACGGTCACGCGGCTGGTCGCGGTCAGCTCGGTGAGGGACAAGGGACGAGGTCCGTTCTGGCACAGGGGGTGGGCGGACCGACCGGGGGAGGCCGACCCGCCCATTCCGGGGAAGGCGTCAGCAGCAGGGACCGTCGCCGCAGCAGGCGGGCGGGTTGCAGTCCGCGGCCGTACCCCACAGCCGCTCGTCGACCTCGAATCCAGCGGACCTGATCCGGTCCACGACGTCGACCATCAGACCGCGCGTGCGCACCTTCGAGTTCGGCTGGTGATGCAGGAAGTAGCCGAAGCTCCGCTCACACCAGTCGGCGTACCAACCGGTGTGCAGGATGAGCGTGTGCCATCCCGGATCGACCTGCTGAGACGGCGCCATGGCGGCGCCCGCGCCGGACGAGCCCATGACGAAGACCATGGCGAGCGCCTGGTCGACGACCCGGTCGGCGACACAGCGTTCCAACCCGTACTCGTCAGCGCAGAACGCGGCGAGCATGTCGAACTCGGCGTCCGTGACGAGGGATTGACCTGTGCGGCTTCCGACCGCGATGGCGGTCGTCATCGGGCGCCTCCCTTCGTACCGCTGCCGTTCTTGGGTGGAGTGGGGCCCGGTGGCATGTCGGGGCCGGTCGGGGTTGCGTGCAGCACGGATTCACCTCACAGCGGGAGGACCTTCGGACAGCCCTCTCCCCGAGTGCCGAATGCCTGTCGAGTGATCGAGGAGAGGGAGCTTGCAGACGACCGCGCCACCTCGTGCACGCCGGTACGCGGCGGGAAACAGCAGGGCGCGAGGATCAGACCAGCGTCTGCTGGATGAGCTGCCGGTGGCCGGCGTCCACCAGGTCTCGCACCGCCTGTGGCCTGCACAGGTCGCCGTCGTAGCGAGGCGGAACGACCCAGTACGTTCCGGGCGGCTCGCGGCGATCGATTCGCGGAACGCCCAGATACGTGTCGTCCCGCAGACACGGGGCGCTGCGGTTGTAGTCCCAGACCAGGCCGGCATGCCACTGGATGAGGGCGTAGTACGTCGAAACGGCGGCGCGGTTGTCATGGATGACGGGACCGCGCAGTCGTTCAGCCAGGGCCTCGGCCACCACGCCGGGGTCGTCCGAGTCGAGGGCGGCGTACACCAGCACTCCCGAGAGCCTTACCGCGGCGAACCGTCGGCCTAAAGGCAAGAGCGCTACCCCTTGGCTCGACCACTCCGCCCGAACCTGGTCGGGTACGGGGTGCGCCCGGGCAAGCCACTCGGCGATCAGTCTGTCGAGTACGTGTGTCTCCATCTCCGGCCTCCAAGGAGTGCGCCACTGAGCCCGTGCAGGGCCCGTGCAGGGCCCGTGCACGAGTGGCTGGGCTGGCTGTCGCCGACCATGAGGCTAGGGACGCGAGGAGCACGGCTTCCATAGATGTGCAGCAATGTGCAACTAGCCACTCTCTCAGGCGACTTCGCCCAGAGAACCTCTTGACGGTCGGCACCGGCGTCGCGATCGTGTTGCACAAAGCTGCACATCCCACGACGGAGGCTGCTATGCCGCTGCAGTTCATCGGGATCGACCCGAACACCGGGGATCACGAGAGTCCGACCATCTGGGTGGACCAGGAGAACCAAGAGCTCGTCCTCCAGGGCTGGAAGCCCGACGCGGACCTCGAAGCGGAGTGCGCCGGGTTCGAGCTGCCAGGTCACGCCAAGGGCATTCCGGAGCACGAAGCGGTCATCCGTATTCCGGCCAGGATGGTGCCCGTGATCAGGGAGGCGTGCGATGCCGTCGAACGTGCCAACGGCGTTCACTGACCTGCTCGCCGGCTGCACACGCTCCGCCGTTCACCTGGAGATGCGTGACTCGTACGCAGTCGACTACGAGAAGGGCCCCTTCGCCGAGTGGCGTGCCGGGTACCGTCACCACCCCGACGACCGGGCTTCGTGGTGGCGCCCCTGGCTCGACCTCGTTCAGGAGACCGTGAACCGCGGCGTCATCATGCGACGGGCCCGCATTGTGTCCGAGCCCGTCAGCGAGTACACCCGCTTCCTGTACGACGGCACGTTCACGAACGAGGCTGCCGGTGAACAAGTCCGCTGGCTGCCCAGGCGCCGGGCCTCCGGCATCGCGTTGCCCGGCAACGATTTCTGGCTGTTCGACGATCAGGTCATTCGCTGGAACCACTTCGCCGGGGACGGGTCATCGCTCGGTGGGGAAGTCTGGGACGAGACCCCCGACGTAGCGAAGCTCTGCGCCGATGCTTTCGAAGAGGTCTGGGCGCGAGCGGTTCCGCACAGCCAGTACGAGATTCACTGACAACACGCACCAGACAGGCCAGCTCATGCCCATCTCCCCGTCCTCGTCCGCCCAGGCCGCGCGCGAAGTCGTCGCCCGGCGGCTGCGAAACCTTCGCAAGGGGGCGGGGTTGACGGTCACTGACCTGGCCGACAGCTGCGGATGGCACCACGCCAAGACGTCTCGTATCGAGAACGCTCAGACTGCACCTTCGACCAAGGACATACGCGCGTGGGCGGAAGCCTGCGGCGCGGCTGATCAAGGCGACGACCTCATCGCCCAGTCACTGCACGCAGAGTCGATGTACACCGAGTGGCGCCACCAGATCCGCAGCGGTCTGAAGAGTCTGCAGGACAGTGCCGTTCAGTTCTTCCACGAGACCCAACTGTTCCGTGTCTACTCCTCGACGCTGGTGCCCGGCCTGCTCCAGACCGAGGGCTACGCCGCCGGCGTGCTGGGCATCAGCGCCCGCTTTCGTGAACTTCCCATCGATGACAGTGCCGAGGCCGCCGGAGCACGGGTCGACCGCTCGCGAGTGATTCACGAACCAGGCCATCGGTTCGTGCTGGTAGTCGAGGAAGCCGCGCTGTACTGCCGCATCGGTGACGAAGACGCCATGGCCGCCCAACTTGGCTACCTGCTCACCGCGGGAGCGCTGCCTCAGGTGTCGCTCGGCATCATCCCGTCGGCAACCCGGAACCGAACGCAGTGGCCCCGGGAGACGTTTCACGTCTACGACAACAAGCTGGTGTCGGTGGAACTCGTCTCTGCACAGGTCAGGATCACTCAGCCTTCCGAGATCGCGTTGTACTTGAAGGCTTTCGAGCAGCTTCGGAGCATGGCCGTATACGGAGCAGATGCCCGGGCCTTGATCCTCAGGGTGATCGAGGGGCTGTCCTGACCACATCTTCCCTTTGCCGACGGTCAGCGACCTGAGGTCGTGACCGACACCTGTCGGCCGAGTTCATCGCCGCAATCGTGGGGCTGAAGGTCGGTGCTCCGTTCGGGCCGTTCCTGCCCGTCGACCTCGGCAACGGTGTGACGCGCATTCCTCGTGCCCGACGCGCAGTTAGGCGCCGTGATCGCCGCCTGGAGGCGGTTGGCGTCACCTACCACGCCGACCTCAGCCATACCGAAACCGGCCAGATCAACAGCCTGTTCGGCGGTCACGGCGCGTACTTCGACGACCCGGACGGTCGCAACATGGAGATCAGGACCCGGCCCCACATCCGCCCCTAGTGCTGTGACCGCATAGTTCGCCGGGTTGGTGGTCATGGGCCCATGTCGGGTGGAGGTGAAGTCACTTCCGCCGGGCTGCTGGAAGGCCAAGTCGCCTCACAAAGACTGGTTGCAAAGGACCCGTTGCAACCAGTCCTTTGCAACGGTACTTTTGTACGCATGAACGAGCCCCAGGACCCACAGGTCCGCAGCCTGGATGCCCGCTCCCTGCGTGGGCTCGCGCACCCCCTGCGCATGCAGCTGCTGGACGCCCTGCGCTTCGGCGGTCCGGCCACTGCGTCCCAACTCGCCGAGAAGCTCGGCGAGTCGAGCGGTGCCACCAGCTACCACCTGCGACAGCTCGCCGCCCACGGCTTCATCGAGGACGCCCCCGAGCGGGGCAAGGGCCGGGAGCGGTGGTGGAAGGCGGCTCACCAGGGCCTGCGCTACGACGACGCCCTGCTCACGGACGCCAACCCGGATGTACGCGGGGCCGCCGACATGTACCTCCATGAGGTCGCGACCACCCAGGCCCGGGACCTGTCGACCTGGCTCGGCAACCGCCACGCATGGCCGGAAGAGTGGAACCGCACCTGGGACATGAGCAGCGCGACGCTACGGCTGACGCCCGAACTCACCCGAGAACTTGTCGAAAAGATGCACGCGCTCGTCGACACCTACCGAGACCGGGCCACCGACGAGGGCGACGCCGACACCGCTCAGGTACGCATCCACACACGCGCATTCCCGCTCACTACGGAATGAGAGGCCACAACCCGATGCACCCCGAGACCCACCTCGCCCTGCACCACGTCCGCGCCGTCGAACTCCGTGCCGAAGCCGACGCGTACCGTCTCGCCGCCGCGGCCCGTCGCCCCCGGGACCTCCGGACCCGCCTCGGTTGGACCCTCGTGGAGGTCGGCCTGCGGCTGGCCGCCGCGCCCAAGACAGCAGTCGCTGTTCCCTAGCTGTTCTGTCCGGGGAGTTTCGCAGGGATCGGTCAGGCTGCGGCTTTGAGGGGGCGTCCGCCCTACTTTCTTGGCTGTTGGGTTCGAACTGGTCATTCGTAAGATCGGCGGGACCCAGGGGCTCTGGGTATGGCTGTCATGGGGATAGCCGTCCGATGGCTGGAAAGGCTTGGCCGCCCGGAGCCCTGCGACGACTCGACCGCTGTGTAGGGCAACGTCGGCGAGGTCGTCTGCTGGGCTGTAGGAGCGCGACGAGTTGGCGGTGACCGTGCCCCGGATATGGGCCGGAGTGGACATCGGCAAGGAACATCACCACTGCGTGGTGATCGATGCGGACGGCGAACGGCTGCTGTCCCGCCGGGTCCTGAACGACGAATCGGTCCTGCTGGAACTGATCGGGGACGTCCTGGCCCTCGACGACGACGTGCTGTGGGCGGTCGACCTCAACCACGGCGTCGCCGCCCTGCTGATCGGCCTGCTGCTCGGCCACATCACCGGCCTGACCGTGCACCGCGCCTCGGCCTCCGACCGGGGCGAAGGCAAGACGGACGCCAAGGACGCCTTCGTCATCGCCGACCAGGCCCGCATGCGCCGCGACTTGGGCCTGCTGCGGCCCGGGACGAGATCGCCGTGGACCTGCGCACCTTGACCACCCGCCGCACCGATCTGGTCTGCGACCGCACCCCCCCCAGATCAACCGGCTCCGAGCACAACTGCTGGAGATTTTCCCGGCGTTGGAGCGTGCGCTGGACCTGACGAACAAGGGTCGGGTCATGCTTCTGACGGGCTACCAGAGCCCGGCGGCGATCCGCCGCAGCGAAGCCAGGCGCATCGATACTTGGCTGCGCAACCGCAAGGTCCGCGGTGCTGCCGCCCTTGCCAAGACAGCCGCGGAGGCCGCAGAGGGTCAGCACACGGCCCTGCCGGGCGAGCAGCTGGCCGCCGCCATGGTCGTGCGGCTGGCGAAGGGCGTGATGGCGCTCGATGAGGAGATCGCGGAAGTCGACGCGCTCATCGACGCCCGGTTTCGCGAGCACCCGCACGCCGAGGTGATCCTGAGCCTGCCTGGCATGGGCAAGCAGATGGGCGCCGTGTTCATCGTTGCCACCGGCGGCGACATGGACGCCTTCGGCAGTGCCGGCCGTCTCGCCGGCTACGCCGGTTTGGCCCCGACACCGCGCGACTCCGGCCGCGTCAGCGGCAACCTCCGCAGGCCACGCCGGTTCCACCGCGGCCTGCTCAACGCGATGTACCTCTCCGCCCTGTCGAGCCTGAAGAACTGCCCGGCCTCGAAGGCGTACTACTCGCGCAAGCGTGCCGAGGGCAAGGGGCACAAGCAGGCGCTGCTGGCGCTCGCGTGCCGCCGCGTCAACGTCCTGTGGGCCATGATCCGCGACGGAGCGTGCTACCAAGCCACACCACCTGTCACGGCAGCGGCTTGACATCAGCATTGGGAAGCCCTTCAGCGGAACGAGGGCTGCGGAGGAAACCCCTCCTCAGTGCGCCAAACGTCCGTGTTCCAGGACACCACTCAAGAAGGCGCGCCATGCGCGGTTACCAAGAGTGACTACGGGCCCTGGCTCACGCTTGGAGTCGCGCACAAGAACTTCGTCGGCGGTCAACGCACACTCGATGCACTCTCCTCCCGCACCGTTGCTGTACGACGACCTGAACCACACGGGACGGCGGCTGCTGTCGGGTGCAATGATCACCTTGCGTAATCCTTCAATACCGTTTTGATCAACCGGATGGAGCGTTGAGGGCTCAGGGCTGCGGCTCGCAAGCCGTCGAATGCCCTCGTGTACTCACGAACATGATGCTCGCCTTCAAGGTAGACGGCATCGGTGATGCCGTCCCGATACACCAGGTCCGGGTCTTCCTGGTCGGGGAAGCCCAGCATGGTGAAGGAGCCCGTGGCTGGATAGGTGCCTGCGTCGAAGGGAAGTACCTGCAAGGTCACGCTCGGCAACTCGACCGAGTCCAGGACGCGTTCGAGTTGCTCGCGCATCAACGCCTGATCCCCGATGACGTGACGCAGGGCGCCTTCGTTCACGACGAACCAGGCATCGGGGGCGTCGGCTCGCGTCAGCATGGCCTGGCGCTCCATGCGTACACGCACGGCCTTGGCGATGTCCTCGGCCGGCATGTGAGCTCCGGACTTGTGGAGCTCACATGTGTACGACTCGGTTTGCATCAGGCCTGGGATCAGCTCGCACTGGTATTGGCGGAACGCGGATGCCTCCTGCTCCAGGCCGATGTAGATGTTGAACCATTCGGGGACACCGGAGCCATGCACCTGCCACCAGCCACGCGTCTTGGCCTCCCGTGCCAATGACTTGAGGAACTCGCGGAGCTCGTCGGTGGTGCCGTAGAACCGGCACAGTGCGTCGATGTCTGACGGCTGGACCCGGCCGCTCCCGGTCTCCATCCGGTTCACCTTGGATCCGCTCCAGTCCAGGGCCTGGCCGACCTGTGCGCAGGTCAGGTTGCTGTTCTCCCGGAGCTTCTTCAGCTCGATCGAGAGACGACGGCGACGTGCCGTCGGAGAACCAGCCATCTCAACCCTCCGTGGAATAGCGGACGTTCAGTCTCGCGCCAAGGTGCGCACCTGCCAATCACTCGGAAGTGGGAATCCCGTCTTGCACATTGCATGACGGGATTCTTTCACGTCACTCTGTGGATGACGCCACTCGCTGTGAGGGGACGTAACGCTCCGCTGGCCATGTGGAGATGGCAGGCGACGAAAAGGGAGTCTTCGTGATCCAGGAAGCGTGTATGTCGAGGAAGGCGTGGGGCCTGGACTTCACCGCAGCGCCCGAAGAAGTAGCTGCTCTGCGGCGGATCACGCGGCTGCACCTGGCGGCGTGGGGCCTGCACGACATCACGGACGCGGCGCAGCTCTGCGTGAGCGAGCTGGTGTCCAACATCATCACGCATGTCGGTGTGGGCACTCCGGCCACGCTCGCGGTCTCGATGAACGGTGTTCATCTGCGCATCGAAGTCCATGACCCCGACACACACGCCCTGCCTACCCTCCTGGACGCGAACGTCGACTCCGAGTCCGGGCGGGGCATGGCCCTCGTCGACGCGGTCGCCGCCCGCTGGGGCGTCCAGCTCTGCCTCAACCGGAAAGTGACGTGGTGCGAGCTGGCAACGGGCCTCGCATCACCGAACGGTCACGTGGGAGGCCCCGAGGTGCTGAGAGCGGAAGCTTTGTTGGACTTCTACGCTGCCGTGAAGTCTCCCTTTCGTCCCGGCTCGGGGAGGCTGGGCCGGGCTGTGGCCGAGGAGTCGGTGGTCACGGCTATCACGGACTTCCTTCATTGGCTTCGCGTTCATGGCTGTGACGCGGACGAGGTACTGGACCGCGCTCAGACCCGCTATGACGCTGAACTGGGCTGCCACGACAAACAGGTTGCCTCGCAGGTCGAGCACCTGACGGAAGAATCCCACTGAGGCGTGGCTGCCGCCGGCGGTGCATGCCGGCCGATGAACACGACGGAAAGTCACGTGCGAGACAGCACGCATGGTTGAAGCGGCAGGGACTGGTAACGGAGCCTCAGCTACCGCGTCAGTCCCCGCCCCTACGACGTATCAGTGGAACAAGACGCCGATCTGTGCGGCGTCCCACTACCGGTCGGATGTCAGTGTTCCAGCATGTTCGCGAAGAAACCCAGGCGAGGATCGTCGGTGGTACCGACGAGCAGCGCGCGGTCGAGCAGGATGTTGTTGTGCTCGCAGCTCGTCTCGGGGAGCATCGCGCAGGCATGACACGCGGCCAGGTTCGCGCCGCCGACACCGGAAGCCCGCGTCTCGATGCACAGTGGGTCGGCTGAGCACCAGGTGGCGCGTCGCAGAGCCGAGCGGAGTGCCTCGGCGAGGCGGTCGGGCTCGCCTTGAGCCACCACACCGCCGAGGCTACCGGCGGAGTCGCTGGTAGCCGTGTAGACGAGGAAGCCGGCCATTGTGGCGTCGGTGTACAGGCGCTCGCGCAGTGCAGAGGCCGGATAGCCGGCGTCCAGACTCCACTCGTTGATCAGAACGTGCGCCAGGGTGTGCAGCAGCACCATGCGCGGCGAGGCGGGAGAGGGGGGCACCTCCGCAGGGTCGGTGGCCCGTTCCCGCAGTATGCGGTCGTGATTGGTCCGCATGCGCTCGACGCGTGCGGCCACCGCGACCGACTCGGCCCAGGCATCCAGCCGGTTCTCGTCAAGGCGCACGAAGACACCCTCGCCATGCACCTCCATCGCCGGGAGCCAGTCCGTCGGCGTCAGGGACAGGGCGGCCTCGTGGCCCTCGGAACTGGACTCGGGGTCCGCGATGCGGGTGAATCCCCTGAGCGCCCTTACCTCGCGCAGACGCTTGACCAGCATCGGCCTGCTGACACCGAACGGAGTGAGGACCGCGGGGTCCGAGACCGGTGGCTCGCAGATGAACTGTTCCTCGCGTCCCTTGTCCCGTAGCGCGTTGCCGGAAGAGAGCCGCTCGTATTCCTGGCGGCGCAGCGCCTGGTAACGGCTGACCACAGCGGCGTCCGAGTCGCCTTCCCTCGTCGGGTCCTCTTCCTGCTCGGCCTCCAGCAGCTCCATGACGGCGTCGGCCGAGATCGAGTCGTCGCCCCGGAACGCACCCTTGAGGTAGATCTCGATCTCCGCGCGGGACGAGAACGAACGCAGATCCTCCCAGTGGTCCGTGAGCTTGGCGGCGAGGCCGTCGCTCCATGGGGGGATGGACAAGGCGGACTTCAGCACCGGCTGCCAGACCGCCGACGAACCGCGCTGGAGCGTACGTGGCGCCTGCGTGCAGGACTCGACGGGCGCGTCCTTGAGCCAGGGCCGCCTGCCTTCGCAGCGCACCCCGAGCTCGGTCAGGGCCGAGCGGCGGAAGGCACCCTCCATCGACACCTCCGACACACCACACGTGCACGAGATGAGGATGGACCGGAGCGAAGCGCTCCGACCGGCGAAGCACATTCTCATCTGCCCGCCACAGCGCCCGGTCGCGCCTTCGTCGCGGTTCTTGCGGTGCAGCCACTTCCAATAGGGGAAGTCGTCGAGGTGCCCGTTCTCACAGGCCATGACGAATCGGGAGGGCACGAGCGGCTCGTCGTCGCATTCCGTGCAAACGTTCTTGCCGGCGGGCGGGTTGAAGCCTCGTACATGCTGGAGAGACTGGCATTTCGGGCACGAGTGCCACAACGGGAATCGCCGGACGCGTACTCCGTCCTTGCTCGTGTCCTCGGATGCCGGGGGCAGCCGGAAGTGGCTCACACCCAGGACCCTGGCGAGACGGTGCTCGTGGATGATCGGCGCTTCGTCGAGGGACCAGCTCCGGTAGGCGTCGTCGATGCCGGAGACGATGAACGACTCGTTGTCGACGGCGATCAGCGATCCGACGCCGTACGTGGTGATCATCTGGGAGCGGCGGACCGACCCGTGGCGGGGGAGGGCGAGGGAGGGCGCGGTCGAGTCGCCGGGGGTGCGCCGGCGGCTCCGTGCGGGGGGCGGGGTCATCGGGAAGCCTCCAGGAAGAGAGCGGACTCGGCGTCGACATCGCGCAGGCTCCACAGTGTGGACCAGGCTCTGACGCCCTCGGACTCGTCGTCGAACGGTTTGAGCAGGGCCGGGGTGGGGGTGCCACGACGGGGCTCGTAGAGCAGTCCACCGTGTGCGCTCGCCATCTCCCGCCACCAGCCGACGAATTCGTCGAAGGCGTCGGACGTGTCTTCCAGCTCCTCGGGGGCGATCTGCGATACACGTTCCGTCAGGAGCGGCTTGATCTCGGTGTACAAGCGATCCACGTACGCGCCGATCCGACCGGCGGCATCGTTCGATCGGGCCTCGGGGATGAGGATGCGGACCAGGGCCACGACGACGGCGTGCAGACCGCGGTCGCGCGACCGGGCGGAGAACGGGGTGACGGACGTCGACTCCACCTCGCGGTACAGCGCGGAGTGGAAGTGGAGGAAGTTCTCGTAGTGCGAACGGTCCCGAGGACGGACCGAGTTGAGCATCACGGCGACCAGACCCGGATGGGCGCGGCCCACGCGACTGGTGGCCTGGATGTACTCGGCCGTGGTCTGGGGTTGACCCATCACCGCCATCAGTCCGAGGCGGTCGACGTCGACGCCGACGGCGATCATGTTGGTGGCGAGGAGGACATCGCGCACGTCGGGATCCGGGTAGCGTTTCTCGATCTCCTTCAGTCGGGCGGGGATCAGACTCGCGTCGACCCGGCTCGTCAGCTCCGAGTAACGGTTGGAGAGGCGCACTTCGGTGCCGTCGCGGTCAGCGAGGAGCCGCAGGTAGTCCTCGACGTCGTCATTCACCTGGAGTTCGGCGGCCGACAGCAGACGGAGGCTGTTGAAGTAGCCGACCAACGTCCAGTACGCGTCCCGGACCTGGTCGCTCGTCTCCGCGCGCATGGCCTGGTGGAGCAGGGACGCGTAGGTGCGGATGAGCAGCGTCGACTGGCTGGTGCCGGGGGCGAGCAGACCCACGTAGCGGCGGCTGGCCTTGGTCCCACGGTCGGTCTCCACGGCGAACCAGGAGTCCCTCGCGTCCAGACCGGCCGGGGGGAACTGGCGCACGCTCCGATCGAAGAGATTCCGCCCCTGGTCGGCCGCGCGACGGATGGTCGCTGTGGAGGCGATCACCTTCGGCCGGCCGGCAAGAGCGTCGACGGCCGTCTCGTACAAGCCGGTCAGGGTGCCCAACGGGCCCGAGATCAAGTGGAGTTCGTCCTGGACGATCAGCTCGGGCGGCGGAGTGGCATCGCCGTCGCGGTCGAGGTTGAACAGCGCGGCTGTCCGCTCACGCCACGGCATGGAGGCGAACTTGTCGACCGTCGCGATGACGAGGGTCGGACGGGCCTCGTAGACCGTCTGGTCCACCAGGTGCACCGGCAGACCGGAGACGAAGTCGCAGCCGGTGCCCGGGCAGCGTACGTCCATGCGTACGTCGTCCTCGTCCACTGAGTAGTTGTGGGCGTCCAGTGCCGTGCCGCACCAGGGGCAGGCGTGGAGCTGCACCGGGTTCTCCGTCTGCAGGCTCTGCCCTCCGCGCAGTTTGACCAGCTTCTCGTCGGCCGTCCTCAGGTCGTTCGGGGTAGCCGACTTGCCGACCCACATGCCGATCGAGATGCCCTCTTCGCCAAGGCGGTCGGGAGCTGCCCGGCGCATCAATTCCATCGCGCAGATGAGGATCGTGGCACGCTCGAACTGTTGGAGAGTGAGCAGGCGCAGCGTGTACCGCATGAGCACGGTGACGCCTCCGCCATCCGCCCCGCGGCGCAGCCGGCGCAGGAACGTGGTGAAAGCGATCAGACCGAGGTAGGCCTCGGTCTTGCCACCACCGGTGGGAAACCACAGAAGGTCCGAAACCTTGCGGTCGGGGTGGTTCGGATCTTCGATGCCGCGCAGACACAGGAGGATGAACGCGATCTGGAACGGCCGCCAGCGCTGGGCCGACAGGTCGGGCGCGCCTTCCCGGCCCTTTTTCACCCAGGCGCTGCGCGCACGCTGCTCCGCCATGGCCCGGTTGGCCATTCGGAAGGCATCCATGACCTCCGGATCGTCGGCCAGGATCCGGATGCCCTCGCGCATTCGACCGAGTGCCTCGCGGCAGGTGTCGAGTTGTAGGTGCGCGGGCTCCTGGTAGTGCGTTCCGGCGAGAGCGGCGGCCTCCGATGCCTTGGCCTCGATCCACTGCTCGTATCCGCGGGCCAGTCCGTGCAGGGCAGCGAGCACCTCGGAGTCGGGGCGCTCGGCGAGGCCGAGCATGCCGAGTGCCGAGCTGTCGATCTCCGGGTTGGAATCGGTCAGCAGCACTTCGTGCGTGGGCAGGAACTCGGATCGGATCTCGTCGATCGCGGCACGCTCTATGTCGGTCAGACCGACGGGAGGCGGCGTCCAGTCCCAGTGGGCGGAGCAGCCGTGACCAACCGCGAACGTGGGAGCGTGGCGGTACAGCAGACGACTCGTGGCCAGTTCCGAGTCGACGGCGGACAACGCGGCAGGACGTTCGACGAAGGCGGACGCGCCGTTGGCCGCCCGGACCCGGAGACCGGGCTGGAACAGGGCGAACGCGTCCTGGAGTTCCCGCTCGCCCACGACGTGCGCGTTGATCAGTGTGACCGTGACGGTGACGGTGCCGGAGGACACGTTGGCCGGCCGTACGAGGACGTGCAACTTCACCGCACCGGCGGCTTCGAGATCCAGATCGAGAACCCCGGGCCGTGTGACGTCGACCGGGGCGTCCTGCAGCTCCAGCTCCCGGCGTCGCCACCGTTCGCGTTGGTCGACAGTGGTCCTGGCTTCCGCTCGTCGTGCGGCCACCGGACGGCCTTCGACGTCCACGGGGTCGTACACGGCGGCTCGCGCGGAGATCAAGATCTCGGGACTGACCTCAGACGCCACCGCGAAGGTGAGGCCCATGGTCGACGGACGTCGGTCGCTGGAGGCCGGAGGGTCGACCGAGCCATCGGCTTCCTCGTGGCTGTCGTTGCTGAGCAGTGGGGCCTCGTCCGGCCCCTCCTCCTCGGCAGCATCCTCCGACAGACGCCGGTGGGCCTCGCTGTCGGCGGCTCGCGGGAACAGCACGCCGATCGGGTAGCGGGTGATCGGGGCGTCCTGGGTAAGGACCTCGACCGGGTCGTCGCCCGCCTCGACCTCCGGTCCGAGAAGCTCGCGGCGCAACCGGGCCACCAGTTCCTCACGCACCCGGTAGTGCTCGTCGTGCGGGTTCTTCCCGTGCGTCATCCTTGTTCCTCCCCGGCGCGTTCGCCGCGTCGATACCTTCCGATTCCGGTGATCCGAGGGGCGATCCACACCCCGTTGCCGCCGAGACCTGCGTTGGCCCCGGCCGCCCTGCTGCCTGCGACCGTCTCCAGCGTGTCCACCCGCAGGCCGACGATCTCGGCAGGCCACGTCACATCCCACGAGCGCGAGATCATCTCCACCGCGTGCAGATCTCGGCGGAAGCGCTCGGAGGCTTCGCCGACGATTCGGTCGCGGTGGACCACGTCGTACGGCGGACTCTGGTCCGGCCCCACGGGGAGCGGATGACGCATACGAAGCGTCACCACGTCACCCGAGCGTGCGTGCTCCAGTAGGTAGGTCTGCGTGTCGACGGCGGACCTGCCCACGTCCCTGGAGCCGGGAGGCTCCTCGCGGTCGACGTCTCCGGGCATGGCCTGGATGCCGTAGCGCTCGAACTTCTTCCAACCGCCCAGATACCAGCGATTGGTGAGGCGGTGGCGTCGTATGCGGGAGGTGTCCGGGCCCTTCACGTGGTACAGGTCCTCGCGGGCCCGCGTCATGGCCACGTAGAGAGCCCGCGCCTCGGCCGGTACATCGAGATCTTCGTGCGCCTTCTGCAGCTCGGTGATGGACGGAGGCGACAGCAGCAGTACCCGGTCGTACTCCAGGCCCTTGGCGCGGTGCACCGTCGAGACGATCAACCGAGCCGTCTCCGGATCACCCAACTCGTCGGGGAAACGCCCTTCCGCCACCAGACGCCCCACGGCGGCGACGTCGACGAGACCGCGGCCGGAGCGCCGGGTCGCGGCACGCAACGCCCGCCAGCATCGCTGGGGCTCCACACCCGAAGGCAACGGGATCTCCGCGAGCAGTTCCAGGAAGCGTGCTTCGGTGAGCGTCAGCGACTCGGCACGGCGCAGCAGTTCGGCGACCCAGTACGGAACGGGCCGGTCCTGCAGCGAACGCTTCAGCGCGTGTTCCACCTCGTGCTCGTGCAGTAGTTCCGAGACGGCGAGTGCCTGACGGTTGTCGCGGGTCAGGATGGCGCAGGTGTCGGGGAAGGCCTTCAACGCGTTCAGCGCGAACTCATCGGCCAGGTCACCGAGACTCGGTAGGTCGAGAAGCCCGTCGCGCAGTTCGGCGTGGAGCGTTGCGGCCGCGGCCTCCTGACCGTCGGGGGAGTCGGCCAGGTTCTGCAGACGAGAGCTGAGGGCGAGGGCGGTGCGGGCTTCGATGCTCTTCGCCCGGAAGTTCTTGGTCAGGCTGAGCTCGACGAGGTCGTCGTAGGACGCTCGCAGCCAGGCGAAGAAGCGATCCGTCTCACCGGCTCTCTCGGTCGGGTCGTCGATCTGGAAGCCGTAGATCCCCTGGGCGGAGTCGCCGACCACGGTGAATCCACAGGAACGTTGGAAGCGGTCGAGTAACGTCTCCACCAGGTCCCGACGGTCGCCCACCAGGTCCTGTGCCTCGTCGATCACCACATGCGAGGGAGCACCGAGCTCGCGGGCTTCCACCGCGCCCTTCTCGATCGCCTCAGTGGCTGCGCGGATACGCTCGTCGAAGCTGTGGACCGCCCACTCCTCATCGGGGTAGGCCCCCACGAGCAACTGGTACGTCCACGAGTCGAAGGTCTGGACCCGCACCCTGCGGGCTCGGTCGCCGTGTCGGGCGATCCGGTCCCGCAACTCACGTACGGCGGCGCGAGAGAAGCTCAAGACAAGTATCTCGCCCGCTTCCAGCGCCTCCTCGGGATCCTCGTGCCCCACCAGGGCGTCGAGACGCCGTACGACCGTGTGGGTCTTGCCGGAGCCCGCTCCTGCGGTGACCAGGAGGCGGGTGTCCCAGGGAAGGTCGACGACGGCCCGCTGCTCGTCGGTGAGCGGAGGGCTGTCGCCGTAGGGGTCGGTCACTTGCTGCTCCACAGGTGCTCGAACTGGGTGAAGGCGAGGGTGGTGTCGAAGTTCTGGATGTTGTCGCGGACGTTGAGGATCAGGCAGGTCTCCTTACCGCCGTTGAGGCGGCCGCGCAGCCCGCGCCCGATCATCTGCTGGTACACATTGGGGCTGTACACAGGGCGGGCGACGACGACGGCTCGGGTGGCGGGGGCGTCGAAGCCCTGGGTGAGGACGCCGTAATTGGTGAGAACGCGAGTACGGCCGGCCCGGAAGTCGTCGATGCGTCGGCGACGGTCGATGGGCGACGTGGTGGAGTCGACGGCGGAGGCGGTGATGTCCAGGTCGCGGAGCTTCGCCGCCAGGTACTTGGCGTGGTCGACCGATGTGGCGAACACCAGCACCGGCCAGTCCCCGGGCATGCCCGAGACCTCGGCTAGGATTCGGTTGTTGCGGTCGTGGTCGTCGGCCAGCCGCTGCTCGGCTGCTCTGGACAGCACACTCAACTGCTCGGCGTGCTGCTTCTCCTCACGGTTCAGGGTGATCGTGCCGCCTTGCAGGAGACGGTGCTCGACCTGCGCCAACATACCGAGCCGCTGCAGCTCGGCGTAAGCGCCGTCGTCGGGGAAGACGCCTTCGTCCAGACGCCGGCCACGGCCACCGAAGCGATTGATCAGACGGCGCGTCTCGTCCTGGTCGGGGCGGAACGGCGTCGCAGTGAGCCCCAGAAGATGACGGTCCGTGCGGGAAGCCGTCAGGCCCAGGTGCGCCAGGATCTCGGTGTAGCGCGGCGATATGGCGGTATGTGCCTCGTCGACGATGACGAGAGCGGCGTCACGCAGCCAGGCGTAGGAGTCGGCGGCGAGACAGTTCGGCTGCTGGAGCTTGGCGTCCGTGGCGACCACCAGCTGCGGTCGGTCGGTGACGGGACCCGCCTCGTTCGTCGACCACAGCCGGTTGATCGCCAGCGGCGTCTCGGCGCCGACCTTCTCCCAGACGAACTTCCAGCTCTGCACAGCCTGCTCGCACAGCTCCTCGGTCTGAGCGATCCACAGGATCGGCCCGTCGAGCCGGCCCACCTGCTTCACCCAACGGATCACCGCCTCCGCCGTGACACGTGTCTTGCCCGCGCCGGTCGGCAGGGAGAGCATGCCGCGCTGCGGGACGATCCGGTCCAGCATGGTGAAGACGTTGGCGGCGAGCCGCTCCTGGTAGTCGTGCAGGCGCGGGAAATGGCGGGGTCCGTCCACGTCGATCCGCGATTCCAACGACGGCGCCCGGAAGCCGGCGAAGGTGTCGGGGAAGCGCAGATCCGCCACGAAAGCCACTGCGGTGGAGGCGCCTCTGAACGACGATGGGGCCTGGCTCGGGTAGCGGTTCTGCAGGTCACGGGCGTGTTCGTGCAGGATGCTGTCTCCGTGCGCGTTGAACGCCATCTGCGCGATGCGATAGCCGTCGGGCTCGGCTCCGCCGTTCTCGGCGCGCTCACCGTCCATCAGGCCTGCCGGAAGACGGTCCCGCAGGGCCTCGGCGCCCAGCAGCAGAAGGAGCTTGGCCACCACGTCATCGGTCTCACGCACGGCCTTCAGCGCGCTCTTGACCTTCTGGTCCTCCTCCTGACGCTGCTGCGCTTCCAGGACCTGCTTGCACCCGGCTTCCCCCATGCGCCAACGCAGTTCACGGTCCACGGCGATCAGGGCTTCGAGCGGGTCGGCGGGTTCGAGCACGAGGATCGTGGATCCCTGCAGGCTGCTGTTCAGTCTCGTGGGACGCATGCCGTTCGGGGTACGCGTCACCTCTTCGAGGACCTTGCACCGCTGAAGCGTGTACTGGTCCACCTGTGAGCCGCGCAGCTGCCGCAGCGTGGGATACGCCTCCTTGAGCGGGACCGGCTCCCCGGCGGGCTCGTGCCGGGTCTCGCGGCTGATCACGTCGGCGTACGGCAGCATCCCCCACTGCTTGACGAGCAGCGCGGCATCCTCGGCCGTCGCGGCCAGAAGGGCCGGCAGTCCCTCGGAGCGCAGGGCCCGATACTCCTCCTGCGACGAAGCGACAGCGATCTCGCCGTCCGGGCGTGTGGCCCACTCGTCGCCGATGCGGCACCGGGTGAGCGAGTCGTCGGGGAACGGCACCTCCAGGCGTGTCAGTAGCACGTAGGTGTTGCCGACGAACACGTCGTCTTCGCTGTGCTGGAGCTTCTCCAGGAGCTGGTCCCAGAAGGAACCGGGCACCTCTTCGACACTCGTGGCCAGACGGAGCTTGCGGGCCTTCTCGGCACTGATCTGTGCGACCGGTAGGACGTCGCTGTACGCGGCGAGCTGGGGTCCGACCGCCTCGGTGAGAGGGAGGATTCCCTGCGAGGTCGAGACGAGACCGTGCCGCTTGAGCATCCAGCGCATGGGAGAGGCAACGGCCCGGCGGGTGCTGACCTGTGCCCCTACCTGCAGCGTCCAGTTGTCGATGAGGGCATCCTCGGGGAGCACCTTAAGGAAGTTGGCCCGAGCCTCGTTCGAGAGTTCTGGCAGCAGGTGCAACGGTCCGCCGACGGCGGCGCCCTCCAACTTGATCCGGGCGAGTGTCGGGCGGGCCGCCTGGTCGGGCAAGGTCGCGCAATACTCCTTGTGCGCGACCTCCCGGTATTGCTCGAACCACGGCTCCTCCTCGGGGCGGTGTCCCCCCGTGGGCCGGTCGCGCAGTCCCATCTCGCGGAAGAATGACATGTCGTCGGAGTGGAACCGGGTGTCGACGGCGACGGAGGAGTCCGAATCCGCCGTCACGACCGGACCGGGCAGCAGGCAGTCCCGCACGAGTCGGAAGCTTCCGCCCGCGGTGCGCACGTACAGCATCGAACGCGGGTCGGGCACGCGCCGGACCACCTCGTGCGACAGATGGCTGCTGCCGGCCTGGTGGAACAGCTCCCAGAACCGGGTCCACTCCTGTGGGCCGTACGCGGTGAAGCCCTGCTCCAGGACGCTGACGAAGCGACCTCGCACGTCGGCGTCGCGGATGCCGAGCACGGCAAGGGCGCTCGCGAGCGATGGGTCGTCGGACAGAGCGGTGTCGACATACACGAGGGACTCGCGCAGTCCGTCCTGGTCGGTGCGGCGGAACACCTTGCCGACGACCGGGGCCACCATGCCGTGCTCCTCGGTCAGCACGATCCGTGCGGTCCGGGCGTCGATGGCGTCCGGCGAAGACGACTTGACCATGTCGGCGACGATACGGACGGCGGTGGCGGACGCCTCGGCGGTGCCGTCGGAGACCAGGGCCTCCAACCATTCCCGCACTGAGGCGCGTTCACGCTTGGCGGCCTTGAGGATGTGCTCCACCTTGCCGGCCCGGAGGTCTGTGGCCTCCACGGACGGGTGCAGCCAGTTCGTGGGCCGGCCGGGGTACGAG
The DNA here is from genome assembly GCF_001279775.1 of Streptomyces sp. MMG1533. GTDB lineage: Bacteria > Actinomycetota > Actinomycetes > Streptomycetales > Streptomycetaceae > Streptomyces. Next base: position 34,625 of record NZ_LGDG01000178.1, read on the forward strand.
TTCCACATGGTCAGCCAGCGGACCAGCGATTTGTTGTCCCTGCCGAGCGGTGGGTGGATGTTCAAGTCGCGCGGCACGCGCAACAGGCCGTCCTGGTCCGGCAGCGACGGACGGTGGGCGGTGGCCTCCCAAATGTGCTCGGTGAGGTAGCGGTCGGCCCAGCTGACGGTCTCCGACTCACGGGGGCGTCCCGGAAGGAGCGGAAGGTACGCCGCAGGGTCCTCGGCGGGCGCCAGTCCGGGGAGCGACTCGACCACCAGTCGGGCGGCGACCCGGATCATCTCCTGGTTGAACGGGGAAGAGTCCAGCAGGTTCTGTCGGTCTTCGTTGGTCTTCCACGCTCCGTTGAGGATGCCGCTCAACGTCATCTCGTACTTGGTCGGGAAGAACGACCAGAACCTTCCCCGCCCCCTGGGCGTGGACATGAGCCCGGTGGTGGCGTCCTTCTCGTACTCGCGCACCGCCCATGAGACGTCCAGGGAGACCCGGTCGTGCAGCTCCCCCGCACTGTCCCGGGCAGCGGCGGTCGGCTCGTGGTGGAGCGTGAACACCCGCCACCGGCTGGCCGACGGATGCCGACCGGGGCGCTCCTCACGAACGGTGTGCAGCTCCTGGTCACGCTCGACTGTGAGGGTCCGCCGCACGACAGGCCGCGGACGACGGTCCTCCAGGACCACTTTGGCCACGTGCGGTGAGAAGAGCTGGAACCCGACGGGGAACTCCTCACGGCTGCCGGTCGACTGCCCACCGTGCATGTCCTGGCCGAGTCGATCGGCGGCGCCGTCGAGCAGCGGGAGACGAACAACTGTGGTGGCCCAGCTCAGAAGTTCGTCCAGTACGGGGTCAGCGGCGCGCTCAGTGGCTTCGTCCAGCGGGCGGGCCATACGCAACACCGGAGTCTCGAACCTCTCGCCGAGGCGGGCCGCGACCTCGGGAACGGAACGGATCTGCGTCTGAGCCCACTCGCGATCGAATCCGAAGGAACCGGTACGGCTGAAGAACTGCGGGGTGTCGGTCACGACAAGGACGGACTTCACGCCAACCCCGAAGCGTCCGATCTGACCACCGCGTTTCCGCGACATACTCATCCGGAGAATCGTCTCGGCACCTTCCGGGGTGACCGGCGTTCCCTCGTTCGCGCAGTAGAGATGGGTGTCCGTGAGAACGACGTGGGCGGAACCGCCGGGCTCGGCGGAGATTTCGTCCGCGGCGTTCTGGACGAGCTCGAAGAGCTGTCGGTCACCGTATCCACCCTGGGTGATCCGCCTTTCTCCGTTCGCATGCTCCGGAATGAGTCCGGGATCGACGGCGTACGTCTTGAGCACACGCGCGGACTGATCAACCACGGTCTTGAGCACGGGGGTCAGTTCGGGAGACACGGGACTCCGATCCTGGAGAATGACCGGGCGTCTGACGACACGTCAGGCACCTTGGCGTGTGCGGGTGATGACACGGACGCAGTTGTGGTGACAGTGGTTCCCGAGGTGGGCGGGTGACTTCGGAGGAGTGGAATTATTCTCATCCAGGGCATGACAATATGCTTTGGAAGAATTGCGTATGGAGGAATTGGGGAACGTGATCAGGCGTGTGGGAAATGGCTCGCGCGCCATTTTCTGTGTGCCACCGAAAAGGGGTGCAGGGTAACGCGACGCACTTCAGCCGGGGTGTCGGAGAATTGTTTCTTCCGAGACGGGTGGGGCCGCTGGACAGGACCGTACCGGCCGTGTTGACGGTGCGCAAGGGGGTTCGAGAGGGTCACTTTCGGTCGGATGATTGGGGCAATTCAGGAAAAAGTACGCGAAACTTGCTGCCGGTCACCGTGTCATGCTCTGGTGGCTGGGGAGTGTGTCAAAGGTTGTTTGACAGTGGGTGCACTGTCAAAGGCGCGAGTATGGTGGTCTTCTTGTCCGACGCGAGTGGCGCAGGATCCGAGAGCAGGTGACCGTGGAAGCAGGCGAGGACTTCGGTCCATGGCTGGCCCGGCAGTTGAAGCTTGCCGACATGACCCAGACCGAGCTGGCCCAGGCCGTGGAGGTGACGCGCGCGGCGGTCTCGGCGTGGATCACCGGACGGGCCGCCCCCAGGCCCGAGACGATAGAACGTATCGCTGCGGCCTTGAACACCGATCTGGCAACAGTGCACACCCGCACGACTGACACCCAGGCCGGCCTTCCGGTCGGCTGGTACCACCGCCCCGGACATGCGGACGGTGGCCGGGAGTTGGGCAACGCCGCCGCGTTCGCCTTCGACGCGGACGTTTCGGTGCTGGCCCGAGAGACGTGTCAGAACAGCCTCGACGAACGGCTCACCGCCAACGGTCAGCCCGTACGCGTGCGTTATACCCTGCACGAACTCACCGGGGAGACTCTCGCGAGGTTCCGTGAGGCCATCCAGTGGGAAGACCTCTTCCCCCACTACGAGGCGGCGTCCACGCAGGAGCAGAAGGTCGGCCGGGTCATCGACGCGGGCTTGCGCGACATGTACGAGCACGACCGTCTCGTGCTGTTGCGGGTGGACGACTACAACGCTGCGGGCCTCACAGGCGACGATTACGACGACGGCCGCTTCGCGGCGGTTGTGAGGCGTCAGCTCGACAGCCACAAGTCCGGTACTTCGGCAGGTGGTTCGTACGGCCTGGGCAAGGCGACCCTCTGGGCCACCAGCCGCTTGGGTCTCGTCCTCATGAACTCCACGCTGTCCGAACCGCACGAGGGACGGACCGAGCGTCGCCTCATCGGGCGTCTGGACCTGCCGTGGCGTCAGGTCCACGGCAAGCCCTGGGCAGGGCCGGCCTGGCTGGGCCGCCCCGACCCCGACTCGCGGGGAGCCGCCGTGGCACGCTCCTGGTGGGCGGACGAGGAGATGGTCGAGTCCCTCCACCTGAAGCGTGAGAGCGGTGAACCCGGGACCTCGTTCCTGATCGTGGGAGCCCACGACGTGGCGAGTCTCGCGGACGACAGCCCCGTATCGGACGGCGACGAGGGGGAGGACGACGACAGCATCCAGCGGATGCATCGCAGGCTCGTGCGAGCACTGGGCAAGAACTTCTGGGCCGCGATGACCGGCGGCGGGGACCAACTCCCTTTGTTGGAGGCCTCTGTGCGTACCTTGCGCAACGGCGAGGTGGTCCTTGCGGAGGAGCGCGTGGACCCCACGATCACCCAGCCGTCCCGTACGCGCGCTCTGAAGGCGTTTCTCGACGGCGCGACCGTGGAGCAGCTCACGGAAGCCGGCCAGGTGGCCGCGGTCACCGTGCCGCTCAACCTGCCTGCTCGGAGTGGCGGACGGGCCTCTCTGGGTGAGCATCGCGCGGTGCTCCTGGTGACGGATGCCGAGGACGCCGACGGCAAACCGAATCGTGTGGCGGCGATGCGCGGCAACCGTATGACGGTGAGGGATGTTCCCGTTCCCGGGTTGCCGTTGTCCGTCAATCCCTTCCAGGCCGTGCTGCTGGCTGGTGAGGCCGCGGGCCCACGGGCTCCGTTCGCCGCGGAGGCCGAGGAGTTCCTGCGCGCCGCCGAACCTCCGGAGCACAACAAGTGGGGGCAGACCGAGGAGTTGACACTCACCTACTCTCCCTCGGCGTATCGGCGGATCGCCTCCCTCACCCGCGAGACCAACGCGGCGATCAAGGAGCTGGTGGCTCGTCCCAAGAAGCGGTCCACGGCCGGAGGCGGGCGCCTGGCCCCGAAGCTGACCGTCGGGGCAGGTAAGAGGCCGCGTCGGCTCTCGGCGGCGACGCTGCCGGTGCTGGAGGAGTTGGACGCTCAGGTGCTCGACGGCGGAGCCTGGCAGGTGATCGGTGACATCAGGATTCCCGCCGGCGGCCACACCTGGCGACTCGTCCCTGTGGCCAAGTTCGATGTGCGCTCCGGCCCGCGTCCCACGATTGCGTGGGCCGAACTCGTCGGAGTGGACAACTGTCAAGTGGTGGACGGAACGCTGCGCTTCGACGAGGCGCGCACCGCGACGTTCCGCGGAGTGACCGATCCCACGACACACGCTGTCAGGACGAGCCTGAGCGGTCTCGTCGTTGAACTCCGCACAGGCGAAGGGGAGTCGCTGTCATGAAGGTGTTCCCGTATCCACGCCTGCGCGGAACCGTCTCCCTGCGGGTGGACGCTGCGAGAGTCAAGGCGCCCGAGCAGCCCCGTGAGCAGCTCGACTCCCGGGCGCGCTCCGTGGTCGAGCGCGCCGTCGCGCTCGGCCTGGCGGAGACGGAGGACTGGGAGATCGCCACACTGGCCGTGTCGGCGACGATTCCGTCGAAGGCCATCGAGCCGGGCGGCCCGTGGTCCGACGTCGTGGTGGTTGCGGTGCTCACGGACCGCACGACCAACACCCGTGTCACATCGAGGCTCGCCCCCGAGGCGGAGGGCGGCCGTGAGTGGCGCGGTGAACTGCAGGTGCTGCGTACCGACCTTTTCGACCGCGCCACCTTGACGGTTCTGGTGGTAGCGACGGTCGACGGCGTACCCGGCCGGATCATCGCGGAGGCCACCGACGACTGGATCGTCGACGCGAGGAGTGACACTCCGACACGGGAGCAGAGCTTCGACATCAAGGAAGTCGGGTTCGCCAAGGGCCCGCGCTGGTTGCAGAACTTCACCGACGCCCCGTGGATCGTCAACGCGTCGGGAACACTGCCCACCGTGCACATCAACACCGACTTCGAGGGCATGACGGACGTCCTCGGTGCCGAGGGGCGCGGTCCCGAGGGACTGGTCAACCAGCTGATGGTGTCTCAGATGGCCGCAGACGTATGGATCGCCGTGTTCCACTCGGCCATCGGCGACCTGGAGATCGAGGACGACGGCACTCCTCTGTTCCCGCACGGTTGGCAGGGGGAGGTGCTCAGGGAGATGCTTCCCGACGTCTTGCCCGACCGGACTCTCGAGGACGCCCTGCGTGATGTGCACCGCCGTCGTGTGGGCGCGACGGGGTGGACCGAGCTGCAGCCACGTATCCAGTACGCGGCGATGCGAAGGGCCGAGGTGCCCAGGGCGCTCTCGGAGACCGTACGCGGTCTGGACAAGCTCAAGCGTGAGGACGAGGCATGACGGAGAGCCCCGAGCACCTGCCCGAGTACCTGGCTCGGCTCACCGACGAGGAGGCGGCGCGGTTCATCACGGAAGGGCTGCTGTCCGGGAAGGACAACGTCCCGGCGATCTCCCTCAACCAGGCCGCCGAGGCGCTGCCGGAGAGCCCCCGCCGGCGACTGCGCGCGATACGGGACCTGATCGACGACGCGATGTACATCTATCGGGACGACAGGCCGACGCAGGCGGATGCCTGGCTCGCCCCACGACTGCACGCGGTTCTTCGCCTGACGCGTGCGGAAGCCGCTGACCCCGCGCTGTGGAACTACCTGGCCCTGGGCGTCGCTCCCGATTTCGTGGTCTGGCGGCATCTTTCCGAGTCGAACAAGACCGTCAACGCCAGGTACTTCAAGGGCCCTCACTACAAGCAGGCGTTCGCCCGGCTGTGGTGGTCGGCCGAGCTGTTCCGCAACGGACCTGACTACGAACCGGTCGTCATCGCCTGCGGCATCCAAGACATGTTGAACACGGTGCTGAGGCTGGATGTCATCGACCACCGGCCCACGGCGCAGGCGTTGGTCCGGCTGTTGAAACGGGAGGTCGTACGGACGGGTCGTGACGCGAACGCCCTCGGCAAGGTCGTCAACACAGCGGCCGCGACACTGATGTACGACGTGATCGCGCCGGACGTCGAGCGGGATGCCGGAGCTGTTCGGAGATGGATCGACGAGGCAGAGGAGGGCCTCGCCGTGCACCACCGCCCTCTTCCTGTCGGGCCTGCCGAGGAGCGGGCCCCCGAGGGTTCTGTCGAGCGCCTGACGGACTACTTCGCGGAGTTGTTCGCAGACGCGCCTGTGCGAGGGAAGGAAGAGGGCGAAGAGGTCCCGGAGGAGTGATCCGAGCCCTTCGACCTACAGGTGGGGAGGGCTCCAGGATTTCAAAGCCTCGATGGCTTGCTCCTTGCGGCTCTCGTCCAGTTCCAGTGCCGTGCACAGGACGTGCACGGCCAGGAGCGGCGGGATCGCATTGCCGATCTGCTGCGCGACGTCGGTGCCTCGCCAGGGGTACTCGACCGGAAAGGTCTGCAGCAGTCCGGCCTCGCGGAACGTGAAACGGTCCTGTTCCGGCCCCAGTTCAGGCTCACCGTCCGCGTTGTAGCCCTTGAGGTCATGCACCGTGTTACGGCGCACCTTGCCGGTGACCGTGGCCGCCGGCGCATCGGAGACGCGAAGTCCCCGCTTCTTGGGGTCACCCCCCGACCCGTAGTTGGAGCGGACGACGAAGTCCGCGGAGCGTGAGTCCTTCAGAGCGTCGCCCATAGAGACCCATGGCTTCACTGACTGGGTGGCCTGGGCGTCGAAAAGCGAGCTCTGCTGGAGGGCAGGCGTCCGCGCCGTGGGTTCCTTCACTGTGGAGAGACGCTTAGCCCCCTTGCGATAGCGCTGATGCGTCAGCGGCGGGAACTCGACACGTCGGCCTCTGCCGCTCCCTCGGTAACGGGCGATCAGCACCGCGCGGCGACGTGTCTGTGGCACCCCGTATTCCTCGGTGTGCAGCATCTCGCAATCCGCGTCGTACCCGAGCTCGCGAAGGATCTCGCGGTACTTCTTCCATACGGGGAGGACGGTTGGGACCTGTTCCAGTACCACAACCTCGTAGGGGTCGGACTTGAGTTTCTTCTCGACGATCCACCGAAGTGGTTGGAGCACGAGCCCGGTGCGCTCGTCGGCCCATTCCAGGTCGACGGCTCTCCGCTCCACCTCCGCCCAGGCCTTCTCCAGCTTCCCGACGGTCGTGCTGTTGCCCACGAGCTGGGCCAGGTCCAGCACCTCGTCCAGGGCTTTGTGCCCCTCCCGGTTTCCCGCCACCGAGTAGGTCTGGCAGGGCGGACCTCCGGTGAGGACGCGGGCAGAGCGAACCTCGGGGTCGAGCGGGTTCACCTTCGCCACGTCGCCCACCTCGGTGGTGCGCAGACCGGCGGCGCGCCGGGTCGCGCGGGTCGATTTCTCCCACTCCACGCCGATTGCGGGTACTCCGAGCATCTCGGCTGCGATGTCCAGGCCACCCGGCCCCGCGAAGAGATCGACGATCACGGGTGGATCCTGGTTCGCGTTCATGAACGCGTCCGCGTCCGGATGAGGTGCTCGGGTCATGGGGTGCAAGTGTAGCCGGCCGGGCCTCCTGCATATGCGGGTATCAGGCGGCCGTTCGAGCGTCCGTCATTTCTGCCCTGACCAGGGAAGTCTCCGCTCACGAACGGAGGGCGTGGGCGATGGCCAGGCCGAGTGACTCGCCCACTGGCGGCGGGGAGGCGTGGCCGATCTGCCGGTAGCGGGCCGTCTTCTTTCCGCTTATCTCCCAGTCTTTCGGGAAGCTCTGCAAGAGGGCTGTCTGGTCCACCGTGAGCCGCACCATGCGGTCCTTGCCGAGTTCCGGCGCCCAGGCGAAGTCCGGTCCGGGGATCACATCGCCCAGCGAGTGAGCGTTCACCCCCATCTTCTCCCACTTCCGCTTGGTCCCGGCCGGGCCCAGGTCGGCCCCACCGCGGTTCTTCGATCCGCCGACCAGGGTCGGAGCCACGGTGGCCGCCTGGGCCGCCCATCGGTCGGCGTCTCTCCAGCCACGCGACCGCATGGAGAGCGCCAGGGCTGCGCCGACCGACACATGATTCGTCACGGTCGGGGAGGGCGACCGAAAGGCCGGGAACCACCGCTTCTTGAGCGCCACCAACACCCCCTGCTTGCGGTCCTGCGGCACTCCGAAGTCGGCGGCGTTGAGGACGAACCAGCTGAACTCGTAACCGAGATGCTCCAGTTCGGCGCGGGCGAACTCACGGAAGTCGTGGAACTTGTCCGAGTCCGCGAGTGCGGGCACGTTCTCGACGAGCATGGCCCGAGGCCTTACCGCGTGGGCGAGGTAGATGGCGGCCTTCAGCAGCCGTTCCTCCTCGCCCGACTCGGTCCGGGCTGCCGTGGCGTTGGACTTCACCCGCGGCAGTCCCGCGGACAGCAGGTCCACGTCGTAGCTCTCCGGGTGCTCGCTCGGGTCGAGATCCAGAAGGTCCCCCTGAAGCACGTTCCAGTGCGGTCGGTTGACTCGGAGAGTCCGGCAGGCATCGGCGTCCTCGTCCAGAAGCAGCGTCGGTTCGAAGCCGGCCTGCTCCAGTCCCAGGGCCAGCCCACCCGCCCCGGAACACACGTCCGCAAAAGTCAGCCCGCTCATCAAGTCGTCTCCCGTCCTCGTTGGGCCCTTCGTCGCGTCACCGCCGCTGCGACACGCAGGGCCACATCCCTCGGCGCTTCATGCTCCCAGAACCGCAGGACCTCCCACCCGGCTGCCACGAGGTGCGCAGTGGTCTCCGCGTCACGCGCCATGTTGCGGTCCAGCTTCTGTCGCCACCACTCTGCGTTCGACTTCGGCTGCGTCGCGTGTTCGGGGCAGCCGTGCCAGAAGCAGCCGTCGATGAGGACCGCGACCTTGGCCCGGGGGAACGCCACGTCGATCCGCCGCCGGGGCATGCCCGGTACGGGGTACTCCACGCGATATCGCATCCCGGCCGCGTACAGCAGCCGTCGCACGGCCAGTTCGACACCCGTGTCCTTGCTCGCCTGCCTGCTCATGCGGGCCGAGACGCCGGGAGAGGAAGGCGTCATGCTGTTCACTGTCGTCGAGCCTCACGAACGCTTGTCGTCACGGTCGATGATCGCCGCTTCCGCTCTGGTCGAGTCGATCGCACGGAACCGCACCAGGGGACGTTCGCCCTGAGCCGTCGACGGCGGGGCGACGAAGGCGAAGGCCATGACGAGGTCACGCGGATCGACCGAACCGTCGGGCATCATCCGGGGCTCGGATTCCACCACGGGATAGAGCACCAGCGCACCCCGACGCGGACGGACGTTCTGTTCGACGGTCGCGTTTCCGGTCAGTTTCGTGGTCCCCGCCAGGCGCATCGCCGCTGCGACGTGCTTGGGGTCACGGATCGCGCCGAACAGAGGCCCTCGGCGCCGCTTACGCCGGGCGAGGGAGAAGGGGCCGTGCCCCAGAATGCGCGCCCCGTTCCGGCCGGCCTGCATCGGAGCGATCACGAACCAGTCGTCGATCGTGCCCGATTCTCGCCCGGCGCCCAGCAGGAACTCCAGGTGGGGCGAGAACTGCTCCGGGGTGGACCAGCGCAGGTCGCACAGCACCGTGAGCAGGTCCTGGTGCGACACCGTGCCCACCCGCGCGTCGTACTGCGGGCTGCCGTCCACACAGAGCGAGACAGGAGCATGCGACAGAGCTCCGAGGATCGGCACCCAGCACTCCGTGTTGTGACGCAGGGCGTCGGGTTCCTCGGGGTAGGCCGTGGGCTCCTCCCATTCGCCCGGCGACCGCACCTCCACCAGCTCCGCATTGAACATCTTGTTCCGAGCCGACGGCTTCACCCACAGCAGGTGCTGGGCCACCAGTGGCGGGATCTGGGCGGGGGTGACCTGGGGGCGGCCGTCCACCAAAGGGGCGTAGCGGGCCAGCTCGACGCGGAAGAGTTCCTCGTCTCGGCAGATCGCCTCGAAAGCCTCGTACAGGTCGACCGTCTTGGCGCTGCGGCCGCGGCCGAGGGCCTCCTCGCGGCCGATGTACAGCCGCACCAGATCCCGGTACCCCGGCCGGAAGCCGAACCAGCGGCCCATCTGCATCAGGGTGTCGGCCTGCTGCGTCGTGCGGCGGTAGTACGTGATCGTCAGGCCCTCGACCGTGAAGCCACGGGACAGCTTGGTGCCGCCGACGAGGATCTTCCAGACATTCGGGGTGCGGTCGAAGTCCAGGTCGGGCTGGGTGTAGTCGCGCTCGCTCTCTCCATTGACGACTATGACCGGGGTGCCGCCCTTGTTGATGAGGCGGCGGGCCTCGGAGACGTACGGCTTGAGCTCCGCGTACGTCGTGGGAGTGGGCAGGGAGCCGTCCGCGAAAGTGTGGAAGTCCTTGTCGAAGAGGGACGCCAGGCGTGTGTGGCCCTCCGGGCCCGTGTACGCGGCGTTGTGCCACATCGTGTTGATGCGCAGGGCGAGTGCGGCGTGTTCGGCCATGCGGACCGATTCGTGCACGAGCATCGTGTGATGCCGGAACGGGCCGGAGGGGACGCCCTGGTCTGCGCGGTAGAGCTTCAGAGCGCCCGTGAGCATGAAGGCGTCCAGGGCTTCCTGGAGCCGGTCGCCCGTGGAGTCGTAGATGCCTCGGACATGCTTCTTCTCCGCCTCGCCTTCGCCGTCGTCGACGGTGTCCAGGTCATGGAAGTCCTGAACGCCCATATAGCCGGTGGGACGGGGGAGGGAGATCAGGAAGTCGCGAGGGAAGAGGTCCTCCTCATCGCCAGGGTCGATGAACACGTTGGCGAAAGGAGTCGCGGTGTAGCCGACGTACTGGGCGCGAGGCAGGAGCTTGAGGAGCTTGCTGATCTGGCCGTTGATCGCGGTGCGGGTGACCTTGCCGTCTTCCCACTTCTTCGGGTCCGTTGTGTTCACCGAAGCCTGGTCCGACTCGTCGTCGATGATCAGGGCCGGTATCTCGCCGAGGATCGGGCCTATCTTCTTGAGGTCCTTGACCAGCTTCTCCAGCACCGACTTGTTCTTCTTCACGACCATGACGCGGGCGCGGGCCGCATGCAGGTTCGCGGGGTCGTACAGGGCCCGGGTACGGTCCGGCTTCTCGAACTCCAGGGCGCTGATGCCGCGTTCCAGCGCCATGTAGTCACGGTCGCGGGAGGTCAGACGCTCGATGTCGAAAGCGCCGAGCGTGGAGGGGCGGGCACCGAACGAGACGAACTTCCCCGGCCAGTCCTCGTCGTCCTGGTAGTCGATGCCGACCAAGGCGTCCGGGTCGTTGGGGTCGGCGGCGCCCAGGATGTTCTCCTGGCCGATCAGTTCCATGTCGAGACGGCGCTGGGTCTGGCCGCGCAGCAGATTCAGGGTGCCGCCCAGGACTATGACGAGGCGGTAGCCCGCGTCGATGGCCTTGGCGGTGACGCCGGTGAAGTTGGCGGTCTTGCCGGACTGTACGTAGCCGACGACGAGTCCGCGCGCGCCGTAGGGGTCGTCGCGGGTGGGGTCGGCAAGTCGCTCCACGACGGCGTGGGCGGCCTCGTCCAGGCCGGAGACCGCCGCGTCGCTCCAGCCCTTGTGGCGCAGCAGTCGCTCGTACGACGCCCAGTAGAAGGAGCGGTTCGCCGCATGCTCCCTGGTGTACCAGGGCTGGAACTCGCGGCTGATGGTGACAGGACCCTGTTCTCTGTGGACGGGGACGGCCGCGTCGAGCGCCTTGCGCAGGTCCGCCCCGAGCGCAAGCCTCTCGTAGACCTCGGCCCGGCGTTCCGGCGTACGCGGCGCGGTGGCCGACCAGGCGGGGGACTGTTCGAAGTCCCATGCGGTGAGCTTGCGGCGCCAGAGGGCGAGCAGCTCGTCGCCGGGGCCCGCGGTCAGGATCCGGTCGCGGAAGCTGGAGATGTCCCTGTCGGCCGGTTCGTCGGCGTCGGCGAGGACGAAGGCCAGTTTGGCGAAGTGCTTGGGGCCGCGCCGGCTCATCGCGTCGAGGACCTCGCCGTGGAGATCGACGAGGTGGTCGGCAGCGGGCGTGTTCTCTGCGGTCACGGCGGCTGGGTGGCCTCTCTGGCGTACGGGAAGATGCGGGGGGAGACGAGTGGGCTAACCCTCGGAGCGGGCGAGTTCGGCCCGTACCGCGGTGACGAGCACGCTGTTCCACAGGGCGACCTTGTCGGTCTGGTTGGCCCAGACCCGCTCCTTCTGGAAGATCTCGTTGAGCATCAGATAGAGAAGGCCTTTGAGGACCGGAGCGTCGTTGGAGCCCCCGCGTCGGCCGCCGTTGAAGGCGTGCCGGTAGTCCTTGTTGAGGACGACCAGGCGTTCCTTGTGGTCGATCGTGAAGAGCAGTTCGGCAGAGTCGACGCCGGGCGGCACGTCGAGCTTGGCCCAGATGAAGGTGATGGGGTCATCGCCCTCCAACTGCGGCAGTTCGTCCCGCAGCATCCGCTTCAGCTTCGGATCGATGCCCTTGCCGGGCGGGATGACGGCCATGCGCTTGACCTCGGTACGCCGCTTGGCGGCTTCGCGGTAGGTCGCCTCGGCCTCGTGGACGTACTCGGCGAAGGAATGGCCGGTCGTCTGGTCGGCCGCCCTCTCAAGCCCTCGGGCGAACGCCGGTGTGACCTGGACGCCGTCCTTCTTGACGGTCAGGGCGAACACGTCGTTGGGCTCGGGCGGCAGGTCCACGGCGATCCGGGCGAGGGCGAGGTGGCCCTCCGGGCTGCGCGTGTCGTTCCAGCCACCGGCTTGAACGAGTCGGTCGTTGCGGTAGAGGTAGAAGCCCTGGCGCTCGGCGAGCGGACCGATGCCTCGGTAGGCGACGAGCGGCGATTTGGGCGGCCATATGTGCGCGGTGAGCGCGACATCGCCGACGCCCTCGACGGGCGCGACGTACGTACGGGGAAAACCGGCGCGGCCCGGAACGCGGTAGCCGAAGGGGTCGATGGGCTCCACGCCCCGGTGGTCCAGCTCCTCCTGGGTGTGGACGTCCTCGACGACGATGTCGACGTGGAAGCCGTCGCGGGCGAGGAAGCGGTGGAGATAGAGACCGAGGTGGGTCTCGAGCCGTTCGATCGCGTCATTCAGGTAGCGGTCGGTCTGCCCGGCTGTGATGGTCTCGAACGCGCGGACCTGGTCCCAGCGCACGATCGTGCCGTGCCAGCCGATGACGCCGTCGTAACGGTCGACCAGGTTTTGGCAGTACGTCGCATCGACGATGTCGCAGGTGAAGTCGGCCTGCGCGCGGGCGGTGAGCCAGCGGCGGCCGGTCGACGGGCTGCGCTTGGTCCGGCTGATCACGGTGAGCGCATCGGCGTGCGAGAGCGAGGCGGCCTTCAGGCCGGCGCCGAAGTACCCGAGGGAGCCGGTGGCGTACCTCTCGCGCCCGCCGACGGTCATTGCGGTGTCCAGGCTCGCATCGTCCATGCCATGACCGTCGTCGATGACGAGCAGGCCGACGAGACGGTCTCGGCTGCCGCGCTCACCGGTGTCCCGCAGGAAGCTCACGACGACGTTGTGGGCTCCTGCGTCGATCGAGTTGTCGATCAGGTCGGCAATGGCCGCCTCGAAGCCGTAGCCCTGGTGCGCAAGCGATTCGAACGACCTGGCCGCCGGCGGGAGCCGCTTGCTTCCGCTGGTGGGTACGTCGAACTGCCAGTCCGAAGAAGGCTGGTAGGGCGGCATGCAGGTGTCCCTCGTGGGCCGGGACATGCCCGAGATGCGCGCGGGCATGCCAGTTCAGCTGGTCGCATGTGACGTTAGCGCGTGCAAGTTGTGGAGGAATAGTGGGAACGGAAGGAATGGGAACTTCCATTCCGCAACGCGCTTCAGGGAGCGAACCCGACGAGGCGGGACGCCGCCGACGTCAGGCGTTCGGGGCTCCGTGGCATGTCGCGTACGTGCTGCCCGACCCACACCAGCAAACCGCCCCCCGCTGCGGCGGCCAAGCCACCGCCCGCCCCCGCGCCGCCAACGTCGTCGCGTACTGCGGCAGCAGCGCCACATCCCCCGGCGATGTCCCCTCCGACGCCGCGAACGCCTCGTACGACGGGACGGTCCCGGTCACGATGCCCAGGTTCGGCGTGCCGGACGACGCCAGTTCGCGCAGTGAGGCCTCTATCGTCGCGAGGTGCTCCTCGTGGGACGGGTACTCCGCCTCCAGCGACGGGTAGGCGGACAGCAGTTCCGTCAGCTCGTCCGCCGGCCAGTGCAGTACCGCCACCGGGAACGGGCGGGACAGGGCCTCGCGGTAGGTGCCGAGCTCTGCTCGCAGCCGTGAGATCTCCGCCTCCAGCTCCGCCGGGTTGTCCGAGCCCAGGGACCAGACGCGCTTGGGGTCGTGGAGTTCGTCCAGGGAGACGGGGGAGGAGTGCAGGGTGTCCGCCAGTACGTCCCAGTCGTCGTGGCCGACGCCCAGCATGCGGCGGACCCGGTGGCGGCCGAACAGGAGAGGATGCGTCGAGTACGGGGGCTGCGCGTCCTCCGGGAGGAGCAGCCGTACCCCCTCCGTGAACGTCTCCTGCGCCGCCTCCAGCTCGTCGTGCGCCTCCAGGGCCTCGGCCACGATCACCCACGGGGCCGCGTCGCGCGGGGAAGCCGCCCGGACGCCCTCGATGATCGCCCTGGCCTCGGCCTCGTGGCCGTACTCCCAGAGGTTCGAGGCTTTCAGGGCTCGTACGAGAAAGGGATTCTCCAAGCCCTCCGGTGACGCCAGGAGGCGGTCGTAGAGCGTGCTCGCGGCGGGGCGGTCGCCGGCGAGTTCCAGGTGGGCCGCGGCCTGCAGGAGCAGGGCTTCGGCGTCCTCGGGATACAGGCCGGCGGTCCGCTCGAGGCGGGCGGCTTCGGCGGTGTGGTCGACGTTTTCGGCGGGCGTGTCGGGGCGCATGAATGACACCGTACTGCCGGGCCGCGACAAAGGGAGAGGTATCCCCAGGCCAGCGAGCGGATCGGCGGTTCGGCGGAGGGGCTTCCGGTGCCTTCCGACACCTTCGACGCCTTCGACGCCTTCCCATGCCTTCCGACACCTTCTGGTGCCTTCTACGCTTTCCGGCTCGTTCCCCGTACGTCTCGTACGTCTCGCACGTCTCGCACGTCTCGCACGTCCGCCGGAGCGGGGAGCGGCCGATCAGCGGGTCAGTGCGAACGCGGCGAACAACATGACGACCGTGATGACGACGCAGAACGTGAGGTGGGAGCGCGGGTAGTCGTACGTCTCGTGGGTCTCGCCGGCGTTGATCTCGGTGCTCCACCTCCTCAGCAGCTTGCGGCTCGGGAACATCCCGACAGTGAGGCCGATGAGGGCGAACGCGTACCCGACGAGCATGGCGGCCAGGGAGAAGCCCTGTGCCTGGCCGACGGCGATCATGCCGGCCAGGCACAGAACCCAGATGAAGGGGTACACGTTCCAGAATCTCTGGACGGGGACCCAGCTCGCCATGGCGGAGCAGTGGACGACGGTGGCTGTGGCTGCCATCAGCCACAGCCACTCGGTGGCAACGGACGTGAGCACGGGCGGGGTGTCCTTCCCGGGGGTGCCGGAGTACCGGAAGCCCCGGAAGCCCTGGGGGTCCCGGGGCCCCGGGACCCCGGAGGTGTGAACGTCCGTTCTAGATCGTCACCCCGTCGATCTGCAACGTCTGCACGGCCTTCGCCGCGAAGGGAACGGCCACGGTCTTCCCGCTCAGGAACGTGTTCGAGTACGCCGTGTACTTGTCCCCGCCCGTCGTGACCGTGTTCCAGCGCGGGACCAGGCCGCCCGAGCCGCCGGTCACCGTGGTGAAGCGGGAGAGGTCGAAGGTGAGGGTCTGGGCTGACGTGGACGTGTTCACGGCCACGATCACCAGACGCTTCGCGCTCGCGTCGTAGGCCGCCGCCGCGTAGCTGACTCCCGTGTCGAGGATCCGCATTCCCGGGCGGATGTGGCGGCTGAACTGCGCCATGACGTAGTACTTCGTCTGGACCGTCGTCGGCTGGAGTGTGCTCTGGTCGTACGCGATCATCGCCCAGCCCGTCGACGGGTCCATGACCTGCCAGTAGACCCAGGCGGTGGGGTGGAGCCAGCGGAAGTCGTAGCAGAGGTTCGACGCCATGGTGAGGCCCGTGCCGTCGCTGTCGCCCGTTTCCGAGTTCCAGAGCTTCTTGCCGGATGTCGTGACCACGTCCGTGTACAGCAGGTCCCTGCGGCCGCCTGAGCCCTGGTAGCCGTGCACGTTGACCTGGTTGACCAGGGCCTTCGTGGAGGAGTTGAAGGAGGCCCAGGTGGAGCGGGCGGTGTCGTAGTTCGTCTCGTCGGAGGCGGAGACGCGCAGGCCGGTGAGGCCGCGCTTGTCCAACTCACTGCGCATGTAGGGGAGTACGGCCGCCTGGACCGCGGGGTCCATGTGGCAGCCCTCTTGCGTTCCGGTGGAGGTCCACCAGGACGAGGCCGGCTCGTTGAAGGGGTCGACGGTCGAGAAGTTCACGCCCCAGTTGTTCTTGGCGTAGAGGGCGGTCGCGGCCAGGTGGGAGGCGTGCTGGCGGTAGTTCCAGGACTGGAGGTTGTTGCCGCCGCCGGAGGCGCCCGAGGGGTTGTGGTTCAGGCACATCCACCACATCGGGGAGTTGGCGAAGAGCTCGCTGACCGCGCCCCGCTGTGTCGCCTTCACCAGCATCGCCCGCTGGTTGGCGTCCGCCGTCCAGTCCCACGCCGAGGAGGTCGGGTCCTCGTTGTTCCAATCCTGCCAGAAGCCCTCGATCTGCTTGAAGGCCGGGATGTTCGGGGACTCGACCATCGTCGTGCCGCCCACGCTGTTCCAGCTGCACGCGCCCAGGTTGTAGCGGGCGATGTTCAGGCCGAGGCCGGGGAGTGTCGTCCCGTTGTACGACACCGACTTGGTGGTGAAGAAGGCGTCGGCGAAGTCGTCCCGCGCGCCGAACACGTTGGCCCACCAGGCCAGGGAGGTGCCCCAGCCCTCCCAAGTGCCGTACGAGGTGCCGGGGTTAACGGCGATCGTGGCGTCCGCGCGTGCGGTGCCCGTCGCCAGGGCGCTGCCGAGGAGCGTCCCGCCCGCGGCTGTGAGCAGTGTTCTACGTCGGATCATGGCTTCTCCGATTCAATCGACGGCCGGTCCCTGAACCGGTGTCGTGGCCAGTCCCGTTTATGCCACGAGGAAGCATCGGGTGTGGCGTGTGGGGTTGTCGAGGGTTGCGACAGCCCTTTTCCAAACCGATGGAGGAAGGTGTGCGAGGGGCCGAACAAGCCGTTGACCAAGCGGCATGAAGACGGGACGCGGAGACGGGTGGACGGGTGGGCGCGCGGACGTGGAGACGGGTGGACGCGCGGACGGGGCGAAGGGTGGACGCGCGGACGGGCGAAGGGTCTGGTGACTTGAAGCACCGCCCTTTATCGTGCGGGCGGCCCGGGAGGAGGCGGTGTGCGGATGCGCGTTCCCGTCGTACGGCACAGCTCCCTGCGGCGCCGTGCCCTCCGGCGGCGCCTGCTGTGGACCGGCGGGGAGACCCTCGTCAGCGTCGGCGTCGTACTCCTGCTCCTCGTCGTCCATCAGCTGTGGTGGACCAACCGGGAGGCCAGGGAGGGGGCCGAGCGGGAGGTACGGGCCCTGGAGCGGGAGTGGGACGGGAGCGGTGGCGGTGGCGGTGTGGGTGGAGGTGGGGGCGGTACAGGAGCCGCCGATTCACCGACGGCCGTCGATCGCGGTACGTCCGCCGAGTCCGGTACGACCGTCCCGTCCGCCTCGCCGGAGAGGTCTTCCGGCTCCCCGCGCCCCGACTGGTCCCGCGCCTACGCCATCCTCACCATCCCCCGCCTCCACCTCCGCGTCCCCGTCGCCGAAGGCATCAGCAAGGGCAGGGTCCTCAACAAGGGATACGTCGGCCACTACCCCGGCACCGGGCAGCCCGGCCGGGCCGGGAACTTCGCGCTCGCCGGGCACCGCAACACCCACGGCGAGCCTTTCCGGTACATCAACCGGCTGCGGCCGAAGGACACCGTCCAGGTGGAGACCAGGAGCGCGGTCTACACGTACGCCGTCGACGCCACCCTTCCGCAGACCTCGGCCGGTGACGGCGGCGTGATCCGGCCCGTCCCGCGTTCCACCGTCCACCCCGCCCACGGCTACACCGACCCCGGGTACTACCTCACCCTCACCACCTGCACTCCGGAGTACACCTCCAAGTACCGGCTGGTGGTCTGGGGCCGGCTCATCTCGATGAGGCCCCGCTAGGCGCAGGGGCAAAGCCCTCGTGGCAAAGACTCACGCCCGCTCGCGAGCTACCCCCACGGGTGCTGCTCAAGCCGAAGCGGCTGTTGCAGCCGATCGAGACCGATCAGGGACGGCTGACCGAGACCGATCAGGTACGGCCGATCGAGACCGATCAGGTATAACCGAGGGCAGGACAAGCAGCCGTACGAGATGCGCGAGACGTTCGCGGCGTCCCGGACGATCAAGTGGAATCGAGAGGAGGGGCCGAGCATGATCCGTAGTCTGGCGAAACTACGCCCCGCCGTCCTCCTGCTGATCCTCTTCCTCGACGTCGTGCTGCTCGACGCCGGCAGCCTCTCCGCCACCGTCGCGCTCGCCGCGACCGCCGCGGCCGGCTCCGCTTTCGCCGCCTGCTCGCTCGTCGCCTCGCGCTCCGCGCTCGCCGTGCCGCCCACCCGGGTGCGTACGGCCATCCGCGACCGCGACCGCCGTACGGCGTTCCTGCCCCAACGCGACCCCGACGCGAAGGGGCGCACACGGCCCCGAGCGCCGGGTCACGCCCTCCCGACGACCGCCGCGTAGGGCACCCTCCTTCACGAGTCCGACCCCGCGCGGGTCGTCATGCCGTCCTCATCACCCCGGCACGACGAGACCCACGGAGGGCTCACCCATGTCCGTTTTCGCCGATCTGGTCCGGCACCTGGCCGACCTGCTCCAGCCGCTGTTCGGAGCCACCGCGGCCGCCGCCGCGATCGTCCTGTTCACCGCGTTCGTACGACTCCTCGTGCATCCCCTGTCCAGGGCCGCCGCGCGCGGACAGAAGGCCCGGGTCGCGCTCCAGCCGAAGGTCGCGGAGCTCAGGAAGAAGCACGCGAAGAACCCCGAGAAGCTCCAGAAGGCCGTGATGGAGCTGCACGCCGAGGAGAAGGTGTCGCCGCTGTCGGGCTGTATGCCGAGCCTGTTCCAGCTGCCCGCGTTCTTCCTCCTCTACCACCTGTTCTCGAACACGGAGATCGGCGGAAAGGCGAACGAACTCCTTTCCCACCAGCTGTTCGCCGCACCCCTCGGCGACCGCTGGGCGGACGCGCTCGGCGACGGCGGGCTGTTCGGGGCCGCCGGCCTCGTGTACGTCACGCTGTTCGTGTTCGTCGCCGTGGTGGCCGCCTTCAACTTCCGCCGTACGAAGCGCATGATGGCCGCGAATCCGGCGATGCCGGTCGGGGACGGGGGGCCGGTGCCCGGGGCGGGCGCGATGACCAAGGTCATGCCGTTCATGTCCTTCTTCACGCTCTTCACCGTGGCGGTGGTGCCGCTGGCCGCCGCCCTGTACGTGGTGACCAGCACGACGTGGAGCGCGGTGGAGCGGGCGGTGCTCTACCGCTGAGTCCCGGGGGCTCCCGGTCGGTTCCCGGCCGGGCACCGACCGGTTCCCGGTCGGCTCCAGGTCCAGTCCGTGAACCGGGTATTGCGGACCGGACGCCGAGCTTGGAGGATCGGCCAGTCATCCGATGGCTGCACCCGTCGGGCGGCGACCGCGATCGAGGGAGACTGTGATCATGAAGCTGCTGCGAGTCGGTACGGCGGGATCGGAGCGGCCCGCGCTGCTCGACGCCGAGGGGACCCTGCGGGACCTGTCCGGCGTCGTGCCGGACATCGACGGACCGCTGCTCGCCGACGACGCGGCGCTCGGCCGGATCCGCGCCGCCGTCGACGCGGGTTCGCTGCCCGCGCTGGATGCCGCCGGGCTGCGTGTCGGGCCGCCCCTCGCACGGATCGGCAAGATCGTGTGCATCGGGCTGAACTATCACGACCACGCACGGGAGACGGGGGCCGAGCCGCCCTCCGAGCCGGTGATCTTCTTCAAGGCCGCGGACACGGTGGTGGGGCCTTACGACACGGTGCTGGTCCCTCGCGGCTCCGTGAAGACCGACTGGGAGGTCGAGCTGGCGGTCGTCATCGGACGTACGGCTCGGTATGCGGAGTCCGTGGAGGAGGCGCTCGGATGCGTCGCCGGATATGCCGTGGCACACGACGTGTCCGAGCGGGAGTTCCAGATCGAGCGGGGCGGGACCTGGGACAAGGGGAAGAACTGCGAGACGTTCAACCCGCTGGGGCCCTGGCTGGTGACGGCGGACGAGGTGCCCGATCCGCAGGATCTGTCGCTGAAGCTGTGGGTCAACGGGGAGTTGAAGCAGGACGGGACGACCGCTGAGCAGATCTTCCCCGTGGGTGAAGTCGTGCGGTACGTCAGCCAGTTCATGACCTTGTATCCCGGTGACGTCATCAACACGGGTACGCCTGCGGGTGTCGCGCTGGGGGAGCCCGAGCCGAAGCCGTTCCTTCGGGCCGGGGATGTGGTGGAGCTGGAGATCGAGGGGCTCGGTCGGCAACGGCAGGAGTTCAAGGACGCGTGAACGCTCCGCCGGGAGGGCCGGGGACTGCGGTTGTTCGACGGCTGCGGGCCGTCCGTGGCTGGTCGCGCAGTTCCCCGCGCCCCTGAAGTCGGTCGGCTCACGCCAGTAGAGAAGCCAGCGTTCGCCATGCCTGCCTCGGCAGCGCGTCCCGCGACTCGCCGTCCACCACCTGCAACGCCACATGGTCCGCGCCCGCCTCGAAGAACGTGTCGACGCGGGCGCGGATCGTCGTCTCGTCGCCCCAGGCGAACAGCGCGTCGACCAGGCGGTCGCTGCCGCCGTTCGTGAGGTCGTCCTCGGTGAAGCCGTGGCGCAGGAAGTTGTTCGTGTAGTTCGGGAGGGCGAGGTACAGGGCGAGGAACTCGCGGGCCAGCGTGCGGGCGCGGGTCGGGTCCGACTCCAGGACCACCGCCAACTCGGGTGCCAGGAGCGGGGCTTCGCCGAGGATCTCGCGGGCGTGGGCGGTGTGTTCGGGGGTGACCAGGTACGGGATCGAGCCCGCCGCCCGGTCGCGCGCCAGCTCCAGTGTCTTCGGGCCCAGTGCGGCCAGGAGGCGACGGTCCGCGGGTGCGTGCGCCGCGTCCAGGGCGTCCAGGTAGGCGACCAGGGCCGAGTACGGGCGGCGGTACTGGTCCGCGAGCTTGGCGTGGCTGACCCCGAGGCCGAGCAGGAAGCGGCCGGGACGGGCCGCCTCCAGTTCGGCGAAGCTCGCCGCGCTGTCGGCGGCCTCGTGCTGCCAGATGCTCTGGATGCTGGTGCCGACGGTGAGCGTCGAGGTCGCCTCGATCAGCGGTACGGCGTTGGCGGCGGCGCTGTTGCCGCCCAGCCAGACCGCGCCGTAGCCCAGTTCCTCCAACTCGGCTGCGGTCTCGGCGACTTCGCCGCTCCGGGACGGATCCTCCGAGCGCAGGCCTACGCTCCAGATGCCGTACCGCCCGACGGATTCCTTCAAGGCGTCACTCATGGGGCGTTCCCTCCGGTCGGTCGGTGTGCTGTACAGCGGTGCCAACCGGAGGGTTCCCCGAGATCTTCCCCTCAGTGACCGGACAAGTGGCCCGGTCACTGCCCCAGGAACTGCTCCAACGCCTCTACGACGAACCGGTGGTCCTGCAGCTGCGGCAGCCCCGACACCGTCACCGCGCCGATCACGCCCGCGCCCTCCACATTGATCGGGAAGGAGCCGCCGTGGGCCGCGTACACGTCCGGATCCAGGCGGGAGGACTCCTCGAACGTCGTGCCCTTGGCGCGGAAGCGTGCACCGACCAGGTAGGACGCGGAGCCGTAGCGCTCCACGACCCGGCGCTTGCGGGCGATCCAGGCGTCGTTGTCGGGGGCGGAACCGGGCAGCGCCGCGTGGAAGAGCTGCTGGCCCGCGCGGTGGATGTCGATGGCGACGGGGGCCTGCCGCTCGCGGGCCAGGTCGACGATGAGGGAGCCCAGCGCCCACGCGTCGTCGTAGGTGAACCGGCGGAAGACCAGACGGCGTTCCTGTGCCTCCAGCTCCTCCAGGGGCGGGGTGAGCTCCGGCTGGAACTTCGGGGTGATCTCCTGGTTGTGCGACTGGTTGTGCGACTTGTTGTTCGTCACAGCGACACCGCCACTCCGTCGTGGGCCGAACGGCGCGCCGCCTCCAGTACGTCGAGGGCGGCGGCCGCCTCCAGCGCGGTCACCGGATTGGGACCGCCGTCGGCGAGGGCCCTGGCCACGGCCGCATAGTAAGCCGGGTAGTCGCCGGGAAGGGTCGGTTCGGGGCGGCCGCCGCCGGTCTGCGGGGACTCTCCCCCAGAGGGGGGACCCCCAGCGCCGACCCGGCCCCACAGGTCCTCGGGCTCCAGGCCCCAGTCGGCCCCGGGGCGCCGGCCTTCTCGCAGGGCCGCCTCCTGCGGGTCGAGGCCGTACTTCACGTAACCCGCCTTCGAGCCCAGCACCCGGAAGCGCGGGCCGAGTTGGGCGGTCGTCGCGGAGGCGTACAGATGCGACCGCACGCCGTTCGTGTGGGTGATGGCGATGAACGTGTCGTCGTCCGTCTCCGCACCAGGGCGGCGGACGTCCGACTCGGCGTACACGGAGGCGGCGGGGCCGAAGAGGACCAGCGCCTGGTCGACGACATGGCTGCCGAGGTCGTAGAGCAGACCTCCGATCTCTGCCGGGTCGCCGGACTCCCGCCAGCCGC
Organism: Streptomyces sp. MMG1533; assembly: GCF_001279775.1. Taxonomy (GTDB): domain Bacteria; phylum Actinomycetota; class Actinomycetes; order Streptomycetales; family Streptomycetaceae; genus Streptomyces. Next base: position 57,026 of record NZ_LGDG01000178.1, read on the forward strand.
CCTTCAGTTGCGGCCGCCAGCGCTCGAAGCGGGACTCGAAGCGGTACACGTCGCCCAGCTCGCCCTCGGCGAGCAGCTTGCGCAGGGTCAGGAAGTCGTTGTCCCAGCGGCGGTTCTGGAAGACGGACAGGAACAGGCCGCGCTCCTCGGCGAGGGCCGCCAGCTCACGCGCCTCGGCGGCCGTACCGGCGACGGGCTTGTCCACGACCACGGGCAGGCCGGCCTTCAGGGCGGCGGTGGCGAGCGGGACGTGCGTCTTGTTCGGGGACGCGACGACGACCAGGTCCAGCTCGTCGGCCCGGTCGAACAGTTCCTCCGGCGCGGCGGCCAGGCGCACGTCCGGGAACCCGGCGCGGGCCTGCTCCCGCCGCTCGGGGTTCGAGGTGACCACCGTGTCCAGGGCGAGGCCCTCGGTGGCGGCGATCAGCGGGGCGTGGAAGACGGAGCCGGCGAGGCCGTAGCCGACGAGGCCCACGCGGAGAGGGGTACCAGCAGTCTTGCGTCCAGTCATGTCCTCCACTTTCGCAACGCTGTTGCCAAAGTGCAAGCGTGGGGGACAATGGGGGTGTGAACAGGACGAACGGCAGGACGAACGGCAGGACGTACGGCAGTGGGTCAGCCAGTGGGTCCGGCGGTGCCAATCTGCTCGCGCTGCGCAGCCACAACGCCGCGCTGGTGCTCGACCTGCTGCGCACTGCGGGCTCGGACGGCATCAGCCGCCTCGAACTCGCCGAGCGGACCGGCCTGACCCCCCAGGCCGTCAGCAAGATCACCGCCCGGCTCCGGGAGGAGGGGCTGGCGGCGGAGGCCGGGCAGCGCGCGTCGACGGGCGGCAAGCCGCGCACGGTGCTGCGGCTGGTGCCGGGGGCCGGACACGCGATCGGAGTCCATCTGGACCGCGACGAACTGCGTGCGGTCCTTGTCGACCTGATCGGGACCGTGGTCGGCGAACGCCGGGCCACGCTGGACCTGGGCGCGCGTGCGGAGGTCGTGGTGGGGGCGGTGGCGCGAGAGGCCGAGTGCTTGGTGGCGGAGAGACTCGAAGCCTCTGGCACACCGCTCGCCCACGCCACCTCCCTCCTCGGCCTCGGCGTCGCCCTCCCCGGCCCTCTCGACCACGCCCGAGGCGTGCTGCACCGGGTCACCGGGTTTCCCGAGTGGGACGGGTTTCCGCTGAGGTCCGCGCTGGTACAGCGGCTCGGGGTGCCCGTCGTCGTCGACAAGGACACCAACGCGGCGGCGCTCGGGCTGGCCGTGGCGGGACACGGCGGCGGGGGTGGGTCCTTCGCCTATCTCCACCTCAGTACGGGGCTCGGCGCCGGACTCGTGATCGGCGGGGCCGTCCACCGGGGGGCGCGGACCGGCGCGGGGGAGTTCGGCCACCAGGTTCTCCAACTGGACGGGCCGCGCTGCGAGTGCGGGAACCGGGGCTGCATCGAGACCCTGTGCCTGGGCGCGGTGGCACGCGGCGAGATCGCGGAGGCGGCGCGGGTACTGGGCGAGGGCGCCGCGAACCTCGTCGCACTGCTGGACATCGACCTCGTCCTGCTCGGCGGCCGTACGGTCACCGCGACCCCGGATGCCTTCGTACGAGGGGTCGCGATCGTTCTCGACGCCCGCGCCCGGGGTGTGATGCCGGTGCCGGTGCGGATCGCCCCCGGCGGGGTCGCGGAAGGCGCGGCCCAGCTGCTGCTGGCGCCGCTGTTCGGGCGGGGCGACGGGTGACGCAGGCCCGTTTGTGCGCGCGGGTCGGGTGTGACCGAGCGGGGCGGGTCGCGCAGCCGGGCGCTGACGAGGTGCGGCACCTCTTCGGGTCGGGAGCCGCCCCAACGGCACGACTGCACGACTGCACGCGGACTGCGTGGCGCGACTGATGGCGGGTTGACCGCCCGCGGTTGGGCGAGGGCGGGCGCAGCTTGATGGGTACGGCAGCCCGCAGCCGCAGCCCGCAGCCGCAGCCGCAGCCGCAGCCCGCGTGGCGCGACTGCCCGCGGCTGGACGGCAGGCGACTTTCCGCGGTCTGTGCGGCTTGGCTGCCCGCAGGCTGCCTGCCCTGCTCGCCCGTCGCACGCACCCCCGCCAATCGGGCGGAATCCCGCCGCCATCGGTGCCCCGTCCGGCATGGCACCGTCGCCGCCCCACCCCCACCCGGCATGGTCATGTGTTCATGCGACTGCCCATGCTCATGCCCGTGCCCGCATCCGCATCCCTCTGCCTCGCAGCCGCCGCCTCCCTCGTGACCACACCGGCGCACGCCGACTCCTCCTGCGCCACCCCCGGTGACCGGGCCTTCCCGGTGACCACCCGGATCCACGGCGGCCCCGACTCCTACGAGGCCGGGGGCGGTTACGGCACCTGGTACCTGGACCTCACCAACACCACCACCCGGACCTGCACGAACATCCACCCTGTGGTCGTCCTCGCCGACGACGAGCGGTCCCTCGAGCCCTCCCAGCCCCGCCTGGAGTTCTACGACGGCACAGCGCAGGGCGGCACCCGCCCCCGCCCCGTCCGCCTAGAGCGCACCGACGCCGACGAACTCGTGGGCGTCTTCGCCGACGAGCAGGCCGGCTTCCCCGGCTTCACCGTCGGCCCCGGAAAGACCCTCACCGTGAAGGTCCGGCTCGCGGTCACCTCGGACGCGGTACCGAACGAGGTCACCGCCAACGCGGCCGTCGTGCAACGCCACGACGACGACGGCGACTGGATCGGCCAGTCCAACGACTACCGCTTCGGCATCGACACCGGACCGGCCCCGGAGCGCAGCCCGGCCTCCGAATCCACGGCACCCACCGCACCCACCCCCGACCGCTTCCCCTTCGCCGACGAAGCCGAGGAACTCGCCCGCACCGGCCGCCCCGGCTTCCCCGTGGTCGCCGCCCTCGTGGCCACGGCCCTGCTGCTCCTCACCGGCGGCGCCCTGGTGCTGGCCCGCAGACGCCGCTGAACCGGTCTTCCGCCTTCCCAGCAGAAACTGGCCATTCCCCAAGATCCGGCCACTGTTTAGGCTGGGGCGCACCCAGCACCGCGTACATGCGGCATGCGTACGGCAGGAGATCCCGCACATGGCAGACCGCAGGCCCATCGAGTCGTGGCTCACCGACATGGACGGTGTGCTCATCCACGAGGGCGTACCGATCCCCGGCGCCGACGCCTTCCTCAAGAGGCTGCGCGAGTCCGGGAAGCCCTTCCTGGTCCTCACCAACAACTCGATCTACACCCCGCGCGACCTGCACGCCCGGCTGCGGCGCATGGGTCTGGACGTGCCGGTCGAATCCATCTGGACCTCGGCCCTGGCCACCGCCCAGTTCCTGGACGACCAGCGGCCGGGCGGATCGGCGTACGTCATCGGCGAGGCGGGCCTGACCACCGCGCTGCACGACATCGGGTACATCCTCACCGACCACGAACCCGACTACGTCGTCCTCGGCGAGACCCGCACGTACTCCTTCGAGGCCATGACCAAGGCCGTACGGCTCATCGAGGCCGGCGCCCGCTTCATCGCCACCAACCCCGACGAGACCGGCCCCTCCACCGAGGGCCCCCTCCCCGCGACCGGTGCCGTCGCCGCGCTGATCACCAAGGCGACCGGCAGGCAGCCGTACTTCGCGGGCAAGCCGAACCCTCTGATGATGCGGACCGGCCTCAACGCGATCGGCGCCCACTCCGAGACCAGCGCCATGATCGGCGACCGGATGGACACCGACGTGCTGGCCGGCATGGAGGCCGGAATGCAGACGTTCCTGGTGCTCACCGGCCTGACCCGGCCCGAGCAGGTCGAGAACTTCCCGTACCGGCCGTCGAAGGTCGTGGACTCGATCGCGGATCTCGTCGACCGGGTCTGAAACCCCACCGGCCGGGAACATGACCCGTTCGGAGCAGTGCGGCCCCGCTGAGGATGCGGGGCCGCGGCCCGAGGGGGAGGCTCCAGGTATCTGGAGGTTCACGATGCGTTCCATACGTCTCACTCTCTGTACCGGCCTGATGCTCGGCACCGCCCTCACCCCCGCGGCGTACGCGGCGGACGGAGGGGGCATCGCGGTGACCCCCTCGTCCCCCGCCCCCGGTACCGACATCGCGCTGCGGGTCTCCGGCTGCACGGCCGCGACCGCCACGGCCGTCTCCGCCGCCTTCGTCGCGGAGGCCCGGCTCACCGGCGCCGACGGCACGCTCATCGGCGAGACCCGCATCCGCACCTCGCTCAGGGCGGGCTCGTACGACGTGAAGGTCACCTGCGGCGGCACCGACCGCACGGCCGCCCTGACCGTCGTGGAGAAGTCCTCGCAGTCCGGCCGGCCGACGCCTGAGCCCACCGCCCCGGCCTCCCCGGTCGCCCCCGTGCACGCGGGTGGCGGCGGCACCGCGCACCTCGCCGCCGTGAACACCGCCGAGGAGACCAGGCCCGCCGGCCCCGGTACCGGGCACGCCGTGATCGGGCTGATCCTCGCCGCGGCCGCCGCGGTGGCCGTCGTGCTCCGGAGTACCCGCCGGAGCCGCGGGACGGGCTGACCCGCCATGTCCGACCACGAACGTTCCTCCGGCTCCGGCCGTCTGCTGACCGGCGTGGCCTGGGCGGTGCTGCTGCTCGGGCTGTGGCTGTGGGGGCGCGAGGTGACCGACGTACGGCAAGGGATATCCGCGCCGACCACGGGTGACATGGCGGCGGTCGGGCGGCCGCCCGAGGTGGAGCTGCCGCCCGCACACCGGCCGCTCGGCGCGGCCGTGCCGCAGCGCGTCGACATCCCCTTCCTCGGGGTGCAGGCGCCGGTGGTGGCGCGGGGGCTCGACGGGGCGGGGGCGATCGAGCCGCCGCCGTTCGACCGGTCCGAGGTCGTGGGGTGGTACGCGGGCGGCGTCAAGCCGGGGGCGGCCGGGACCGCGCTGATGGTGGGGCACGTCGACACCGAGACCCGGCCCGCCGTCTTCTACAAGCTCAGCTCCCTCAAGCCCGGCGAGACGGTCCGGGTGCTCCGCGACGACGGCAAGCTCGCCGAGTTCACCGTGGACGACGTCCAGGTCGTCACCCGCGACGACTTCGACGCACAGCAGGCGTACGGTCCCCGCGAGTCCGGACGCGCCGAACTGCGGCTGATCACCTGCGGCGGCAGCTTCGACCGGGCGAGCCGCAGCTACACGGCCAACGTGATCGTCTCGGCGTACCTCACGGGCACGGGCCTCTAGGAGTACCCGCGGCCTGGTCCCGACGTCCCCGCACCGCGGAGGAAGTCACCGTCGGCGCGGACCTGGAGGTGAACAGTGACGTCTTCCGGGCGGCACCTGCCCGGTCGGCGACCCGCTCCCCCTGAAGCCGCCGACCGGGCTGGTCCTCAACCGCGCGCGCACGGGCTGCGGGAGTAGCCCGGCGCCGGCGCGGGAGGCTTGAGTGGCCGGGGGCTTGGGCCGTATGAGGAGACTCTAGAACGGATGAGCGCTGGGGCCCAGGGGTCGTCTGACGCCAAGTCCCGGCACGGTGGCTCTCCGTCATCCGCGCTGGTGATGCGAAGTCCGGCAGGGTGGTGAGCGGTTACTACGACGGTTCGTCGAAGGGCCTCTCCAACTCCCGGCGCACTTCGGTGTCGTCCGCGAGCCGCTCGTTGACCGCGCGCGTACCTCGACGACCGGTGCTGTAACAGCTCTCGGACAAGGCTCGGACGACCTCGTGGTCGACGCGACGGGTGTGTCAGGATTGAGACTTGGAACGGTGCACCCAAGGGGGAGTTGGATGTACGTCAGCAGGGGGGCTGGAACACGAGCTTCCGCGGCGGTGGTGCTGGGGGCGGCACTGCTGATCGCGGGGTGTTCCTCATCGGGAGACGGGGAGGACAAGGAGAACGACGGCGCCGGCGCCGGGATCACCCAACAGCCCAAGGCGACCGACCCGTTCTGGGTCAACCCGGACGGCAACGCGGCGGAGCAGGTGGCCGCCTACGAGAAGGCCGACAAGAAGTCGGACGCCGAGCAGATCCGCAAGATCGCCGAGCAGCCGACCGGTGAGTGGATCGGCGTGGAGAACCCGGAGCAGGAGGCACGCGGCTTCACCGAGGCCGCGGAGAAGGCCGACCGCACGGCCCTGTTGGTCCTCTACAACATCCCGCACCGCGACTGCGGCCAGTACTCGCAGGGAGGCGCCGCCGACGGCGACGCCTACCGGACCTGGATCGACGGCGTGGCCAAGGGCATCGGCGACCGCTCGACGACGGTGATCCTGGAGCCGGACGCCCTGCTGCACCTGGTCGACGGCTGCACGGGCGAGGAGTTCCACGAGGAGCGCTACGCCCTGCTCACCGAGGCCGTGGGCAAGCTCCAGGCCCTGAAGAACACCAAGGTCTACCTCGACGCGGGCAACGCCGGCTGGGGCCACCCCGACCAGATCTTCGAGCCCCTCCAGCGCGCGGGCATCGACCAGGCCGACGGCTTCTCCGTCAACGTCTCCAACTTCTACTCCACCAAGGACTCCATCGCCTACGGCAAGGACCTCTCCTCGAAGGTGGGCGACAAGCCCTTCGTCATCGACACCAGCCGCAACGGCAACGGCCCCTACACGGGCGGCAACCCCGACGAACGCTGGTGCAACCCGCCGGGCCGGGCACTGGGGGAGACCCCGACGACCAAGACGGCGGACCCCTTGGTGGACGCGTACGTCTGGGTCAAGCGCCCGGGAGAGTCGGACGGCGAGTGCAAGGGCGGCCCGAAGGCGGGCGAGTGGTGGGCGGACTACGCACTGAAGCTGGCCAAGGCTTCCGGATAGTCCCCGCTACGTGACTGGGGGCGCCCTCCGTGACGGAGGGCGCCCCCAAGTGCGTTGTGCCGCTGGGCCACCTGCTAGGGCACCTTCACCCACTGCGCCTTGCTCGGCGTCCCCTGGTCGTCGTTCACGAACACCATGTACCACCCCGACTGAACAAGGTTCCTGCTCTTCGGCACGGTCACCGTGATCTTGTTCCCGGACACCTTGTAGTCCAGCGCGATGGACCGCTGATCCACGTCGGTCACATGTGTCGACGCACTCGGCCGGATCAACCGCACCGACTTGATCGACGACGCGTGCTGCGAGGTGAACGTCCCCGACTCACCGCGCTCGATGGTCTGCGGCCCCCCGGAGAGCGACGGTCGCGAACCCTGGTACAGATACGGCGGCGTGTAGATCTCGATCCGCTGCTCGAACGTCCCCGGCTTCGTGTTCGCCTTGTCCGCGTACAACGAGTCCGACCCGAAGAACATCACCCGACCGTCCGGCAGCAGCAGCGACCCGGAGTGGTAGTTCCGGCCCACCAGCGGATCGGCGACCTCCTCGAACGTGTTGGTGTCCGGGTGGTAGAGCCGCGCCTGCAGGATGTTGGAGTCACCGCGCCCGCGGTAGTCCTCCGAACCGCCCGACACCAGCACGGTGTCGTCCGGCAGCACCGAGGCCTGCGCGTACCGCGTGCCCTTCTCCAGCGTCGGCCCGTCCACGAACTTCGGGCTGTCCGCCTTCAGGTCGACGATCCGCGTCTTGTTGCTGGACTGCTTGGACTCGCCGACCCCGCCACCGCCGATCACCATGTACTTCTCGTCCTGCGCCGGCGGCAGCAGCACGGTCCCGGACGTCTCCAGCAGGTTCGGGTCGCTCAGCCCGGGAATCTTGGTGAACTTGTTGCTGTCCACGTCCCAGACACCCGGCTCGCGGCCCACGTCGTCCGGCCCGTAGCCCGCGTTCGAACCCGAGTAGAAGACCTTGCCGTTCTGCATCAGGAACAGCGCCGGGTACGTCGGGAACTGCCTGGTCTTCGGCAGGTAGGTCCACTTCTTGGTCTCCGGGTCGAAGACCTCGTTCTTGCCCGGGACCAGCTGCCCGATGTCGTCGAGGCCGGAGACGCTGAGGATCTTCCCGTCGCTCAGGGTGGTGAGCGTCGGGTACCAGCGGGCCTCCTTCATCGGGTCGACCTTGATGTACTTCTCGGCGATCGGGTCGAACTCGAAGGCGTCCCGGATGCCCTGGAAGTCCTTCTTGTCGAGGGCGAGCTTCTGCGCGATGCCGTACGTGTTCTTGGCCTCGGCGCCGGACAGACCCTGGATGGTGTAGTTGTCCTGCGTGCCGGTCTCGTACTTGGCGCCGCTCTTCTGGGCCTCGACGTAGATACGGCCCAGACCCGGGGTGTTGCCGAGGAACTTGCCGGTCGCCTTGTCGAACTTCTTCGTCGCCCGCTCGACGACGACGGGGTCCTTCGACACGAAGGTCTTGCCGTTCTCCTTGCCCACGAACTTGGTACCCGCGGGCAGGGTGATCGGCTTGTCCGGGTTCTCGTTGTGGACGATCATCAGGCCGCCGGCCTTGGTGACATCACCCTTCAGCTTCTCGTACCGCTTGGTGCCGCCGGCGATCAGCAGGTTGCCGTTGGCGAGCTGAGTGTGGCCGGTGCAGAACAGGTCCTTGGGCGTCGGGACCTTCTTGATGGTGCCCTTGATCGGGTCCCAGATCCGGGTGTCGAACTTCTTGTCGTCGAAGTTGTCCTGGTTGTTGCCCGACCCCGCGACGAGCAGCACCTTGCCGGTGCGCAGCAGCGCCGCGTGGATGGTGTTCTGCCGGTACTCCTCCGGGAACTCGATGACGTCCCACTTGCCGTTCTCGGCTTTGTACTCCGGTTTGTTGATTTGGTACTGGTGGTATTTCTCGGTCCCGAAGCGGTAGAGCCACGGCCCGTTCATCCCGGCCAGCGCGAGCACCACCGCCGTGCCGATCGCGAGTCGACGGGCGCGGCGGCGGCCTGCACGGTCGTTCATTCCTTACGTCCCCCAAGTCCACCAAGGGCGATCTGCATGGTCTGGTCGCCCGTCCCGTTCGAAGCGGCCCAGCTCGGCTTGGGCTGCGGGGCGTGCTGGGCCGGCGTGCGCTGCGTGGGCAGCGGCTGCGGCTCGTAGGGCCCCCCGGGCCCCGCGGGGTCTGCGGGCTGGTGGGCGACCGGAGCCGCGTCCTGCGGCTCCTGCTCGGGCACGGCCGGCTTCTTCTTCTCCTGACGCAGCATGTGGCGCCAGGCGAAGATCGGCGTCGCGGTGATCAGCGTGGCGAACGTCGCCCAGATGATCATCGCGGGGTGCGAGTGCCCGAAGACGAATCCGGCGGCGATCGAGGCGCCGAAGAGCACGATGAAGTACCAGTGGTACCGGAAGGTGCCGAACCACCGGTCCGGGCTCGCCGAATCGCCCTTGGGCGTGACCACGAACTTGCTCTTGCGGCGCAGGACGGAGTCGATCAGCGCCTTCGCGTAGAGCGGCGCGGAGAGTGCGGACATCACCATGCCGGCCACACCGCCGGAGCCCTCCGGCTCGTGCGGCGAGACGTTGTGCCGGCGGTTCCAGATGTACAGGCCGATCTGCAGCGCCGAGGCGTTGCCGTAGAGCATCAGCCACACGGTCGGGTCGATGTTCACACCCGAGGCGCCCAGGCCCAGGAACAGCGCGCAACTCAGTGCCGCGAGGATCCAGTTGAGGGCGGACATCGGGTAGAAGATGATCATCATCGTGTAGTTGAAGAGCTTGCTCGGCGGCAGCGAGTACCAGCCCTTCCAGTACTGCTTGAGGATCGTCTCGTACGTCCCCCGCGACCAGCGCATCTGCTGGGTGAAGAAGTCCGTCCAGGCGCTGGGGCCCTCACCGACCGCGAGCACGTCCGGGGTGTAGACCGAGCGCCACTTCTTGCCCGTCGCCGGGTTCTTGTGGCGGTGGATCTCGAAGCCCGTGGCCATGTCCTCGGTGATCGAGTCGTACAGGCCGCCGACCTGCTTGAGCGCCTTGATGCGCACGGCGTTCGACGTACCCACGAACATCGGCGAGCCGTAGCGGTTGCCGGCGCGCTGGATCAGCGCGTGGAAGAGGAACTGCTGCGACTCGGCGGCCTTGGTGACGAAGTTGTCGTAGTTGCCGTAGACCTGCGGGCCGATGACGAAGCCGATGTTCGGGTCGCGGAAGAAGCCGAGCATCCGCTCCAGGTAGTTCGGCAGCGGCACGTGGTCGGTGTCGACGGAGGCGAAGAAGTCGTAGTTGTCACCGTGCGCGTCCAGCCAGGCGTTGTAGTTGCCGTGCTTGGTCTTGGCGCGGTGCGGGCCCTTGGCCTGGTTCCACTTCGCGACGCCCTTGCGGGAGAAGTGGTGCACGCCGAGGCGCTCGCAGACCTCCTTGACCGCCGGGTCGTCGCCCTCGTCGAGCAGCCAGACGTGCATGAGGCCGCGGTGGCGGATCCGCACCGCGGCTTCCAGGGTCTTCGTCACCATCTCCAGCGGTTCCTTGCCGGGCACGAAGGAGGTGAGGAAGGCCACTCTGGTGCCGGTCTCGGGCACCACCGGGATCGGGTCGCGGGCGACCAGGGTGGCGTGGGCGTTCGACAGCACGTTCATGCACCGGAAGAACTCGATCAGGCCGATCGAGACGAGCATCACGATGTCGAGCGCGGGCAGCCAGGAGAAGGCCGGGTAGTCGCGCTCGGTCCAGTGCTCGGGCTGGAGCAGCCAGGCCAGCAGGACCAGCGAGAGCAGCGGCGCGGCGGCGAGCATCAGCGCGACCCTGATGCGGTGCGGCTCCTGCGAGATCAACGAGCGGTACTGCACCCTGTACGGCTTGCCCGGATCGGGCTGCGTGAGGGGGCCGGCCAGTCTGCTGTAGTGCTCGTAGTCGTACTTGGGCAGTGTTTTCTTGATCCGGCGGAACGCACCGGTCCGATGCGAAGGCACCCTGAGCTGGGTGGTCTGGGACGGGTCGAAGTCCTGCCGGGCGCCCGTCGGCGTCGACGTCATGAGTCATTCCCCCCACACGCGGGAACGCCGCGTGTTTCGTCGTTTCCTTACGTCTGCTCAGGTCCCCCTCGACCTTCACAGCCGTATCAGCGGTGGGTCGCAGTCACCACATGCTCCACACTTACAAGACACGGAACCACGACCTTCCGGTTGCATGATGCCCCCCTCGGCATCCGGTCATGAACGGGGCCCCTCTCCCCGACCAACCGGGCAACCGGCTCCTTGCCCCCCAACTGCCGCGTATCCGCAGCATCTTGAAAACCAGGGTTCTACGGTGTTCATCATGATCGCAAGATGCGAAACGCGGTGTTTACCGGTCATACGCGTTCATTGTGGCGCCTGTGGGGGCCTTGTGGAGTCATTGTGGACGGCGGGGTGGTCGACGGCCCCGGCCGAACACGCAACAGGCCCCCCGCCTGGGCAGGGGGCCTGTCATGTCTGTGCGCCGCCAGGGACTCGAACCCCGGACCCGCTGATTAAGAGTCAGCTGCTCTAACCAACTGAGCTAGCGGCGCCCGCTGACCTGCACAACTCTACCGGATGGCGGAGGGTGTCACGGACCACCGGCGCGGCGCGGACTCCGGCCCGGAGGGGGTCCGCCGTACATCATTCGGACCGTCAGCATGCGCGTCGGGAAGACAGTTGAGAAACTGGCGAACGTGCACAGGTGCGGACATTTCCATTTGGAGCGTGAGGGGAATCGCATGACGACTCCGGTCTTCGAGGAATTCGATCCCGCGAGCGACTGCGACTGCCCCGGATGCGTTCACCGGCGGCTGATCCTGCCGTATGCCCCGACGTCCCCGGCCGGCCGTCACCCCGCCGCCCCCCGGGCGGTGATCCTCGCCGCGGCGGCCTCCACAGCGATCGTTTCCGGCCATTCGGCACCGGCCCTCGCCGCCCCCCACGTGCCCGCCCGCCCGGGCGTTCCCGCAGGTGACGAGCCTGATACCCCGCAGGGCGACAAGGCCCCGCTGCACGGCCCGGGCGGGCGTCCGGCTCCGGCGAAGGCGCCCACGACCACCCGCGCGGACATCGTCAAACGGGCCAAGGAGTGGGTCGCCGCGAAGGTCCCGTACAGCATGACCGGGTACTGGTCCGACGGGTACCGGCAGGACTGCTCGGGCTTTGTGTCAATGGCCTGGAACCTGCCCGGAAACGAGTGGACGGGCAGCCTCGACCAGTACGGGGTGCGGATCGCCAAGGACGATCTGCAGCCCGGCGACATCCTGCTCTTCCACAATCCGGCGGACCCCGAGGACGGCTCGCACGTCGTGATCTTCGGCGGCTGGACGGACTACACGCACACCTACTACATCGCCTACGAGGAGACCCGCCCGCACGCCCGCCGGCAGTCCACCCCGTACGCCTACTGGAGCCACTCCGGGCAGTACGTCGCCTACCGCTACAAGGGGGTCGCGGGCAGTACGGCGGGCGCGGAGCCGGACACCGCGAAACCGGCCGCCCCGGTGGATACGCCGTTCCCGGGAGCGGCGTACTTCGGGCCCGGCGCGAACAACAAGTACGTCACCCAGCTCGGCCGCATGCTCGTCGGGCGCGGCGCCGGCCACTTCTACACCTCCGGCCCCGGCCCGCGCTGGTCGGACGCGGACCGCAGGGCGACCCAGGCCTTCCAGCAGGCCCAGGGCTGGCTGGGCCGGCACGCGGACGGGCTGCCGGGTCCGCAGACCTGGGCGCTGCTGGTGACGGGGCAGGGCAGGGACGCCGCGGCCGGGGCGGCCGGGTCTCCCGCGCCCTCTTCCCCAGGGGTGCCCGGCTATCCGGGGCGGGCCGTGTTCCGGCCCGGGGCGAACAACCAGTACGTCACGCAGCTCGGGAAGCGGCTGGTGAAGAAGGGGTTCGGCAAGTACTACACGACCGGGCCGGGACCGCGCTGGGGCGAGGCGGACCGGCGAGGCGTCGAGGCCTTCCAGCGCGCCCAGGGCTGGCGGGGCGGCGCGGCGGACGGCTACCCGGGTCCGGAGACCTGGCGGCGGCTGTTCTCGTAGACCCGCGCACTGCCGCGGGAAAAGACCCACGCTGCCACGGGGAAAAAAACCCACGCTGTCGCGGGCAAAAACCCACGCACTGTCATGGCGTATCTGGCGCGGAGGCTGGAGGCACGCATGAGTACGACCACTTCCCACACCCCCGAGTCCGAGGGCCCGTCGAGGCCCGCCCGGCTCATCCAGAACGAGGCGACCACCGAGATCCCCGTCCACCTGCTCTTCCGCGACGAGCCCGACCCGGTGTCGGTGTCGCTGAAGCCGGCGATCGTGGGGCGGCGGCAGGGGACGGGGGAACAGCCCCGCTTCCGGCGGCAGGTGCCCCTGAAGCCCCGGCCAGCGCCGGAGGTCGATCCCGCACTGACCGAACGGCCCGCGCGGGTGCTGCCGGGCGCGGCGGGCGTGTTCGCCGGTGCCTGCGGGGCGGCCGGCTGTCTGGCCACGTCGTGGTGGTCGGGTGCGCTGCCGCCGCTCGCGGTTCAGGCGCTCGGGCTGCCGTCGTACGCCGGGGCCGGCCTCGGTCCCGCGCAGTGGGCGGCGTACGCGGGAGCGGGCGCCCTCGGGCTGTTCGGCTTCGGTGGGCTGGCCCGGGGCCGGACCGGGCGGGCCTGGGTGCTCGGCCTGTTCGGCCGCTACCGGGGCACGGTCCGGCGCACCGGCCTGATGTGGGTCAACCCGCTGCTGCTGCGCCGCCGGGTGGACGTACGGCTGCGGCACTGGCGCAGCGAGCCGATGCCCGCGGCCGACGCGAGCGGGGTCGCCCTCAGAACGGTGGTCCTGGTGGTGTGGCGGGTGCGGGACACCGCACGGGCCACGCTGGGCGTCGAGGACCACGAGACGTATCTGCGCGAGTGCGTGGAGGCGGGGCTCGCCCGGTTGCCGGTGGAGATGCCGGGATCCGGCCGGGGGTCCGCCGACACCGCCGGGGACGAGCTGACCCGGCTGGTCGCCGCGGACGCGGCGCCGGTCGGGATCGAGGTCTTCTCGGTGCAGCCGGTACGGGTGGAGTACGCGCCCGAGGTCGCGTCCGCGATGCACCGCCGCCGGATCGCGGCGCTGGACGCCCAGCACCGGGCGAGCGTGCTCACGTCGGTCGTGGACTCGGTGGAGGACACGGTGACGAGGCTGACCATGCGGGGGCTGGTGGAGCTGGACGACTACGAACGCAAGGCGTTGGTGAAGGACTTGACGGTGGCGTTCTGTGCCGGGCGGGGAGAGGCGGGGGCCGTGAATTGACCCCTGCGATTGGTATGGACATGTTCAAGGCGCGGCAATAATCTGGGACTTGGTCTAGACCTACCTGCACAGCTCACTGAACCTCCCCCACGTTCTCCAGGAGCGGCAGCATGCGCAAAAAGACCAAGTGGTACGCCGCCGCGCTCGGCCTCACGACGACCGGAGCCCTCGTGCTCTCGTCCGGAGGCGCGAGCGGCCACGGCTACACCGATCTCCCCATCAGCCGTCAGAAGCTCTGCCAGAACGGCTCCGTGACCAGCTGCGGCGACATCCAGTGGGAGCCGCAGAGCGTCGAGGGCCCGAAGGGCTTCCCCGGGTCCGGTCCGGCCGACGGCCGGATATGTTCCGGCGGGAACACGCGCTTCGCCCAGCTCGACAGCCCGAAGACCCCGTCGGGCGGCGCCTGGCCCGCCACCAAGGTGACGGGCGGCCAGAGCTACACGTTCCGCTGGCAGTTCACGGCCATGCACGCCACGAGCGACTTCAAGTACTACGTCACCAAGGCGGGCTGGAACCAGAACCACAACCTGGCCCGCTCCGACCTCAACCTCACCCCGTTCCTGACCGTCCCCTACGGCGGCCAGCGACCCCCGTCCACGCTCTCCCACAGCGGCACCCTGCCGTCCGGCCTGAGCGGCCGTCACGTCGTCGTCGCGGTGTGGACGGTCGCGGACACCACCAACGCCTTCTACGCCTGCTCGGACGTCACGTTCTGACCGCCGCCCGTCGGGGGGTGCCGGAACTCTGAGCCTTACTTGAGACAGTCGGGCACCCCCCGTGGGTACGTTCCCCACACGCCGCCGAACAGCACGGCGTGGAAACATCGGGGGACACCATGGAAGCGTTCTTCTTCGTCGTGCCGTTGCTCATGCTCGGGATCGTGGGCTTCGCCGCGTTCGCGGTGATCCGTCGCGCCCAGGAGGTCAGCAGCGCCTGGAACAGCGGCCTGACGGCCCAGGCGCGCTGTCTGCGGGCGTACACGACGACCAGCGGTGGCGGCAACGCGTCCGTGCACACGACCCTGCACCACGTCTACGAGTTCGTCACGTGGGAGGGCCGCGCCGTCCGGTTCGACGAGCCGGGCGGCCCGAGAACGACCGTCGAGGGCGACATCGTCATCGTGCACTACGCGGCAAGCCGCCCGGAGCGGGCCACGGCCAAGCCGCCGGCCCACGGGAAGCTGGCGGCCAGCACCGGCTGCCTGCTGGCGCTCCTCGGAGTGATCGCCCTGTTCTGCCTCGGCTTCATGGCCGTGGCGCTGGCGGTGTTCGTCTGACGGACGACTTCACGACCTGGGCCTCCACATCTGACGGCACGTCAACTAACGTGCGCGGCCATGGAGTCCAAGGCGCGCACGGTGGCCGAACTCGTCGCCGACCGGTGGGGTGACCACCGGCCGGGACTGTGGTGCGAGATGGGGGTCCCCCCGCTCGAGCGAAGCCGAGAGTGGGGGAGGGTGCTCACCCACCACGAGGTGGCGGCCGGTGCCGCGGCCCGGGCGGCCCTGCTGGCCGACCTCCTGCCGCCCCGTGCGCATGTCGGGCTCCTGCTCGACAACACCCCCGAGTACCCGCTGTGGCTGAGCGCCGCCGCCCTCGCCCGATGCGCCGTCGCCGGCGTCAACCCCACCCGTCGCGGCCCAGAACTCGCCCGCGACATCCTGCACACCGAGTGCCGGATCCTGGTCACCGAGCGCACCCACCTGCCACTCCTCACCGGCCTGGACCTTCCCGGCGTGCGCCTCCTGGTGACCGATGCGCAGGAGTACGACGACCTCCTCGCCCCTTACGCGGACGCGCGGCCGGACGCCTCCCGGGCCACCCCGGCCGACCACCTCCTCCTCTACTTCACCTCCGGCTCGACCGGCGCCCCGAAGGCGGCGCTGTGCTCGCAGGGCCGCCTGGCCGCCGCCGGACGCTCCCTGGCCGACCAGTTCGCCGTCCGCCCCGACGATGTGCACTACGTCTGCATGCCGATGTTCCACGGCAACGCGGTGATCGCCGACTGGGCCCCCGCCCTCGCGGCCGGGGCGGGCGTGGCGCTGCGCCGGCGGTTCTCGGCGTCACGGTTCCTGGCGGACGTACGGGCGTACCGGGCGACGTACTTCACCTACGTGGGCCGGGCGATCCAGTACCTCCTCGCGACCGAGCCGCGCCCCGACGACCGGGACAATCCGCTGCGGCTGGGCTTCGGCACGGAGGCGGGGGCGGTGGACGCGGCGGCCTTCGAGCGGCGGTTCGGGGTGCGGCTGGTGGAGGGGTACGGGTCGTCCGAGGGCGGCGCGGCGATCCAGTGGCGGCCCGGCACCCCGCCCGGCGCGGTCGGCCCGTCGGCCCCCGGACTCGCGGTGCTCGATCCGGCCACCCGCGAGGAGTGCCCACCGGCCGTCTTCGACGAGGCCGGGCGGCTGCTGAACGGCGACGAGGCCATCGGGGAGCTGGTGAACCGCGGCCCGAGCCCCTTCGAGGGCTACTGGCGCAACCCGGAAGCGGACGCGGCACGGCTGCGGGACGACGGCTGGTACTGGACCGGTGACCTCTTCTACCGCGACACCGACGGCTACCTCTATTTCGCCGGCCGCACCGACGACCGGCTGCGCGTCGACAGCGAGAACCTGGCCGCCGCGATGATCGAGAACATCCTCGCCCGGTACGAGGGGGCGGTGGCCGTCGCCGTGTACGCGGTGCCGGACCCGGTGACCGGGGATCAGGTGATGGCAGCGGTCGCGGGGGACTTCGAACCGCAGGCCTTCGCCGAGTTCCTGCTGGCCCAGCCCGACCTCGGGACGAAGATGGCGCCCCGGTTCGTGCGGGTGGTGGAGCGGATGCCGGTCACGGCCACGAACAAGATCCACCGGGCGCGGCTCAGGAAGGAGGGGGTCAGGTGTGCCGATCCGGTGTGGTGGCGGCCTCCCGGCGAGCAGACGTACCGGCGGCTGACCTCGGCAGACGCCGAAGGGCCCCTCGTGTCCACGAGAGGCCCTTCATCTGTGCGCCGCCAGGGACTCGAACCCCGGACCCGCTGATTAAGAGTCAGCTGCTCTAACCAACTGAGCTAGCGGCGCATGACTCCCGCCGACCGCTCTTCGCGGCCGACGACAGAGAAAATACTACCCGGTCCGGAGCAGTGCTTCTGACCGTGCCGACCCGCCGGGCAGACCCTAGATCGCCAGGGACAGCAGCACCGGAGCCGCCCCCCGGTTCAGCTTGTCCGCGGCCTGGCGGAGCCGGTGGGCGTGTTCGACCGGCAGGGACAGGGCGAGGCAGCCGACCGAGGAGCCGGCCGTGATCGGGACGGCCGCGCAGACCGTGCCGACGGCGTACTCCTGGAGGTCGAGGTGGGGCACCGTGGGCGGCTGGGTCTCCAGGCGGGAGAGCAGCAGCTTGTCGCTGGTGATGGTGCGCGAGGTGAGGCGGGCCATCTTGTGGCGGGAGAGGTGGTCCCGGCGGCCGTTGTGGTCGAGCTGGCCGAGGAGGCTCTTGCCGAGCGCGGTGGCGTGGGCGGAGTAGCGGAAGTCGACCCACTCGTTGACCGAGGGGGTCGCGGGGCCGTCGGCGTACTGGGCGATGGTCACCTCGCCGTCCACGTACCGGCTGATGTAGACGGCGGCGCCGATCGAGTCGCGCAGTCGGTCGAGGGTGCGCTGGAGCTTCTCGCGCAGGGCCCCCTCACGGCCCTGCGCGGAGCCGAGGCGGCTGAGGGCCGCCCCGGTGACGTACGCCCCGTCGGCGCCCTGCTCCACGTATCCCTCGCGGCGCAGCATCCTCAGGAGCGTGGTCAGTCGCTCCGAGCTCAGGCCGGTCAGGCGGGCGAGACGGGTGTCGGTGACTCCGGTGGTGTGTCGCGCCACGGTCTCCAGGACGCGCAAGGCGTCCTGGGCCGAGTGGTACGGCGCGGTCGGCTCGTGCATCAGCGCCACGGTGTTCCCCCTGCGCTCGCTCGGTCGCTCTTACAACTGGGCCGTAATCCGGACAGCGAATCCCTCCACGATAACGGGCAAGAGCCTTGCAGTGAGCGGCTGTTGACGAGATTACGTCGGTGCCGCAACCCCCTCAGCAGGGACACTGGCACTCTGGCATATGCCAAAGTCAAGCTCCGGTCGTTGGACCTCGGGTGTTGAGCCACGTTCACTTCTTGTAGTCACAGGACGGCGCTGAGAAATTCTCGCGTCCGGTCGTGCTCCGGCTCGCTGAAGATCTTCTCCGGCGCTCCCGACTCGATGACCCGGCCGGAGTCGAACATCAGGACCTGGTCGGATATGTCCCGGGCGAAGTTCATCTCGTGGGTCACACAGAGCATCGTGATGTCGGTGGTGCGGGCGATGTCCCGCAGCACGTCCAGGACGCCCGCGACCAGCTCCGGGTCCAGCGCCGAGGTCACCTCGTCGAGGAGCAGCACCTGCGGCCGCATCGCGAGCGCCCGGGCGATCGCCACCCGCTGTTGCTGGCCGCCGGACAGCTGGCTCGGGCGGGCGTCGCACTTGTCGGCGAGGCCCACCAGGTCGAGCAGCTCGCGGGCGCGCTCCTCCGCCTCGTCCTTGGACATGCCCAGGACGGTGACGGGAGCCTCGGTGATGTTCCTGAGGGCCGTCATGTTCGGGAACAGGTTGAACTGCTGGAACACCATCCCGATCTTCTTGCGGACCTCGCGGACCTGCTTCTCGGGCGCCGGGAAGAGCTGCTGGCCGTCGACGGTGATCGTGCCCTCGTCGGGCTTGGTCAGCGTCATCAGCAGCCGCAGGATCGTGGTCTTGCCGGAGCCGGACGGGCCGATCAGGGTGACGTGCTTGCCCGCGTTGACGGAGAAGTCGAGGTGATCGAGGACGGTGTTGTCCCCGAACCGCTTGGTGACCTGCTCCAGGCGGATCAGCTCGCTCCCGTCCACCGGCGGGTTGGCGTTGGCGTCGGGCTCTTTCATCAGGGGGGCGTCAGTGGACAAGACGTCGCTCCAGTGCTCGCAGGAGAAGGGAGGCCAGATAGGAAATGAGGATGAAGGCCACGCCGATCACGGTCAGCGGCTCGGTGAACTGGAAGTGCTGCTGGGAGTAGAGCCGCGCCTGGCCGAGCATCTCCAGCACGGTGATCACCATCAGCATCGGCGTGTCCTTGAGCATCGCGATGACGTAGTTGCCGAGCGCCGGCACCACGCGGCGGATCGCCTGCGGCAGGATCACCACCCGCCAGGTCCGGGCCATCGGCAGGTTGAGGGCCGTGGCGGCCTCCCACTGGCCGGGCGGCACGGCCTCGATGCCGGCGCGGTAGACCTGCATCGTGTACGTCGAGTAGTGCAGCCCGATCCCGATCACACCGGTGGTCAGGGCCGACAGGGTCACACCCCACTCGGGCAGCACGTAGAAGAGGAAGAACAGCTGCACCAGCAGCGGGGTGTTGCGCACGAACTCCGTGACCACGCCGACCGGCCAGCGCACCCAGCGCGACGGCGTGCGCATCAGCAGCGCCCACACCAGGCCGAGGGCGAACGAGATCAACGAGCCCAGGACCAGCGCCTGCAGGGTGACCAGCAGACCGTCCCAGAACTGCGGCATGAAGCCGCTCACGGCATCCCAGTCCCACTTCACGAGGCACCTCCGATGCTGCCGCCGACCCCGGTCGTCTGGGGGCGCGTGAGCTCGTCCTTGACGGACACCCCGCGCTGCGGCTCCTTGCCGACCCCCGCCTTCAGCTTCTTCTCCAGCCCCCGCATCACGCGGGTGAGCAGGAAGGCGATCACGAAATAGATCACCAGCAGATACGAGTAGATCTCCGCGCTCTCCTGCAGCGCCAGCCGCACCAGATTGCCGCTGAACGCCAGGTCGCCCATGCCCATCACCGACACCAGCGCGGTGCCCTTGAGCAGCTCGATCAGCAGGTTGGAGAACGGCGGGATCATCTCCGGCACCGCCTGCGGCAACAGGATCAGCCGCATCCGCTGCCAGGGCGTGAAGCTCAGCGCGATCCCGCCCTCCTGCTGCGCCGGGTCGACGGCCTTCAGGGCGCCGCGCACGATCTCCGAGCCGTACGCCCCGTAGGTCAGCCCCAGCGCGAGCGTGCCCGCCCACATCGGTACCAGCTGCCAGCCGAAGGCGATCGGCAGCACGAAGAACACCCAGAAGATCATGACCAGCGCGGAGGTCCCGCGGAACACCTCGGTGTAGAGGCCCGCGAGGAAGCGGACGATCCACAGCCGGTGGGTGCGGGCGACGCCGGCCACGAAGGCCACGGCCGCCCCGAGCAGCGCGCTGAAGACGAGGAGCTGGACGGTGGTCCATATCCCCTTGAGTACGAGTTCCCAGAGTCCCGAGGTCATCCGCCGCACAACTCCTTCGCGGTGAGGTCGGTCATCTCGGCCTCGGTGAACCCGAAGGGCTTGAGGATCCGGAACAACTCCCGACTCTTCTTCAGCTTCCGCAACTCGACGTTGAAGGCGTCCCGCAGATTGGTCTCGGTGGGCCGGAAGGCGAACGCGCCCCCGTCCACATGCGGTTTGCCGTCGACGAGCGGCGCGAAGGCCTTGGTGGCCTCGGCCTTGCCCGACTTCTTCACCACCTCCCGGGTGGTGAGCGCGGTCCCGGCGAAGACGTCGACGCGCCCCGCCTCCACGGCGTTCAGCCCGGCGACCTGATCCGGCACGATCAGAATGTCGCTCTCCTTGTACCCCGCCTCGACGGCGTACTGGATCTCGGCGTACCCGGTCCCGGTGGCGAACTTGGCCTTCTTCTCGACGATGTCCTTGTAGTCGTGCAGCCCCTTCGGGTTGCCCTTGCGCACGATGAACGAATCGAGCATCTGGTAGTCGGGGTCGGAGAAGATGACCTGCTCGCAGCGCTCGGGATTGACGTACATCCCGGCGGCGACGACATCGAACTGCTGCGAGTTCAGCCCCGGAATGAGCGACCCGAACTCGGTCGGCACGGGCTGCACCTTGTCGACCCCGAGCCGCTTGAAGATCACCCGTGCGAGCTCGGGCGCCTCGCCCGTCAGCTCGCCGTTCTTGTCGATGTACCCGAAGGGAATCTCCCCCGCGATTCCCAGCCGAACGACGCCCTGCGCCTTCAGCCGGTCGAGGAGTTCACCGCCCTTGATGCTCGACGCGGTGGCCACGCGCGAGCACCCGGCGGTCCCCAGCGCGCCGAGCGCCGCTACCCCCGCGAGCAGCGACCGGCGTGTGGTCCCGGACGTGTGTGTGCCATGTTCCATTGGTGGAGCCATGGCGGCGCAGCTACCCGAGAGCATGCGAGTTATGCAGATCGATTTCAGCCCCGATCTCCGACGAGGCCCTCTTGACCGGCGAGAGACCATGGAACGCATGGTTGATCGCTACATCGAAGTCTCCCTGGTCAAGCGCGGTATCACCTGCACGGCCAAACTCCTCGACGACCGCGCGCCGATCACCTGCGCGGCCGTCTGGGACGCCCTGCCGCTGGCCGGTGACGTCTACCACGCGAAATACGCACGCAATGAGATCTACGCCCTTTTCCCTCCTTTCGCCCAATCCGAGCCACCCCTGGAAAACCCGACAGTCACCCCCATCCCCGGCGATCTCTGCTATTTCTCCTTCGCCGGAGCGGAGTTGGGCACGCAGGCCTACGGCTACGACCGCGAGGTGCGCCCCGGCACCACGGTCGTCGACCTGGCCCTCTTCTACGAACGCAACAACCTGCTGCTCAACGCGGACGTGGGCTGGGTGCCGGGGATCGTCTGGGGCCAGATCGTCGAGGGCCTGCCGGAACTGGCGGACGCCTGCAACGACCTGTGGCGGACGGGGGCGGCGGGGGAGACGCTCAGCTTCCGGAGGGCGTGACGCCTGCCTCGTAGAGCGCATGCGCGGCCCGCAGCACCAGGTCGTCGCGGTGCCGGGCCGCCACCAGCTGAAGCCCTACCGGGAGGCCGTCGGCGTCCGCGCCCACCGGTACGGACGCCGCCGGCTGCTGGGTCATGTTGAAGGGGTAGGTGAAGGGCGTCCAGCCCGTCCAGCGGCGATGGCCCGAGCCCTTCGGGACCTCGGCGCCCGCCTCGAACGCGGTGATCGGGAGCGTCGGGGTGACCAGCAGGTCGTAGGAGTCGTGGAAGTGGCCCATGCGGCGGCCGAGTTCCATGCGGACATCGACCGCGGCCAGGTAGTCGAGGGCGGTGAGGGCGGCGCCCTGGGCGCAGATCTCCTGTAGGCCGGGGTCGAGCAACTCCCGCTGGTGGGGGCCGAGATGCTGGGTCACGCGGGCCGCGCCGCTGAACCACAGGGTGTGGAAGGCCTCCACCGGTTCGGTGAAGTCGGGGTCGGCCTCCGTGACGTACGCACCGAGTTCCGCGAGGCGCTCCACCGCCCGCCGGACCGCCGCCGCGACCGCCGGCTGGACGGCGACCTGGCCGCCGAGGGAGGGGGAGTAGGCGATGCGCAGGCCCCGCACTCCGCCCGACAGGCCCGCCGCGAAGGAGCCGGGCGGCGGGGCGAGGGCCGACCAGTCGCGGGAGTCCGGGGTGCCGATGACGTCGAGGAGCAGGGCGGCGTCGGCCGCGTCCCGGGTCATCGGGCCCACGTGGGCGAGGGTGCCGAAGGCGCTCGCGGGGTAGAGAGGGACGCGGCCGTAGGTCGGCTTCAGGGCGAAGATCCCGCAGAAGGCCGCCGGGATACGGACGCTGCCGCCGCCGTCGGTGCCGAGGGCCAGGGGTCCCGCGCCCAGCGCCACGGCCGCCGCCGCGCCGCCGCTGGAGCCGCCCGCGGTGCGGGTCGGGTCGTGGGGGTTGCGGGTCACGCCGTTGAGTGGCGAGTCCGTGACGCCCTTCCAGCCGAACTCGGGGGTCGTGGTCTTGCCGAGGAAGACCGCGCCGTGCTCGCGCAGCCGGGCGACGGAGGGTGCGTCCTCGTCCCAACGGCCCTGCTCGGAAATCGTCTTGGAGCCCTTGAGGGTCGGCGCCCCGCGCAGCAGCAGGATGTCCTTCACCGTGACCGGCACGCCGTCCAGCAGACCGGCAGGCTCGCCGCGCCGCCACCGGTCGGCCGACGCCGCCGCCTGTGCGAGTGCCTCGTCGGCGGTGAGCCGTACGAACGCGTTCACCACCGGCTGGATCCGCTCGGCCCGTTCCAGTGCCGCGCGGGTCGCGTCGACGGGGCTGAACTCGCCCTTGCGGTAACCGTCGAGGAGTTGTACGGCACTCAGGCCGGTGAGTTCGAGGTCCTGCTCCGTCATGCGCTCTCCAGCCGTGGGGAGTTCAGCGACCGGGGACGTAGCCCCGCTTCTTGTCGACCACGTTCGTCAGTGCTCTGCCCGCCTCCCAGCGCTCGTACAACTCCACGAACTGGGCGCCGAGTTCGTCCCGCCAGCCGACCGTGTCGCCGCTCATGTGCGGGGACACGATCAGGTTCGGGACCTGCCACAACGGGCTGTCGGGGGCGAGGGGTTCGTGCTCGAAGACGTCCAGGGCCGCGCCCGCGATCCACCGCTTGGCCAGCGCCTCGGCGAGCGCGTCCTCGACGACCAGCTGCCCCCGGCCGACGTTGACGAACCGCGCGGAGGGCTGCATCACGCCGAACCGGCGGGCGTCGAACATGCCGTGCGTCTGCTCCGTCAGCGGCGCCGCCGCGATCACCCAGTCGGCGCGGGCCATCAGCCGGTCCAGTTCCTCCGGGCCGTGGATACCGGTACGCGGGGTGCGCCCGACGAGTGCGGCGGTGATGCCGAGCGCCTTGAGCGTGGCGACGATCGCCCGCCCGATGGGCCCGGACCCGACGACGCACGCGCGCGTGCCGGCGACCCGCTGCGACTCGCGGTGCCGCCAGGTCCGCTCGCGCTGGAGATCCCACGTCAGGGGCAGATCCTTGGCCATCGCCAGGACCAGCGCGGCGACGTACTCGGCGATCGGCTGGTCGAAGACGCCCCGGGCGTTCGTCACCACCGTGTCGGATTCGGCGAGTTCGGGACACATCAGGTGGTCCACGCCCGCACTCGCCGTGTGCACCCAGCGTGGCCGAGGCCCCTCGCCCGGCCAGGCCGAGCGCACCGCGTGCGAGGCGAAGTCCCAGACCAGCAGCACATCGGCGGACGGCAGCCGCTCGGCCAGCGTCGACGCGTCCGCGTGCTCGATCCGGGCCCGGCCGGTGAGGCGGCCGAGACGGGGGAGCGGGTCGGCGTCGAGGACGAGGAGGGTGGGAGGGGGACCGGACGGGGAGGCGGTCATTCTGGAGCCGTTTCTGGAGCCGATGCTTTTGCCGGTTTCTTGACCCGGTTTCCTGACCTGGTTTCTGGAGCCGTTTTCCCGGATGGTGACGGCCGTCCGACATGGGCGGACATGAGCAGGTGACCATGGCGTGACCTGGGCGTCACGAGGACGGATTGACCACGCTCGCACCCGAACCTACCTTCGTCAACACGGGCACGTGCACGGTCCGTTCCCATCCCGCTTCCCACAGTGAGGCCGGTGTCTGCCATGGACGTTACCTTTCTAGGTGGTCCCCGCCCCCAGCGCGGCGTCGGTGTCGTCGCCCCCTTCGACTTCGCCCTCGACCGCGAACTGTGGCGCTGGGTGCCCGACGAGGTGTCCCTCCATCTGACCCGCACGCCGTACGTCCCCGTCGAGGTCAGCCTCGACCTGGCCCGGCTGGTCAGCGAGCACGAGACCCTGCACGACGCGGTACGCACCCTCACGGCGATCGCCCCCGAGGTCGTCGCCTACGCCTGCACCTCCGGCAGCTTCGTCGGCGGGATCGCCGGGGAACGCGCGATGTGCGGCGCGATGACCCACGCGGGCGCGCTGCCCTCGGTGACGACGTCCGGCGCGCTGCTGGAGGCGCTGGCCGAGCTGGACGTACGGCGGGTGGCGCTGGTGACGCCCTACACGGTGTCCGTCACCCGGGCCCTGGAGGAGTACGTGGCGGAGGCGGGTGTCGCCGTCACCGGTTGCGCGTACATGGGACTGACCAGGCACATCTGGAAAGTGCCGTACCGGGACGTGGCCGACATGGCGCGCCGGGCGGTGGACGGCGGCGCCGAGGCGCTCTTCATCAGCTGCACCAACCTGCCGACGTACGACGTGATCCCCCAACTGGAGGCGGAACTGCGCATCCCGGTGATCTCGGCCAACCAGGTGACGATGTGGGCGGCGTTGCGCCGATTGGGTACCCGAGCCGTGGGACCGTACCAGGCGCTGATCGATCCGGAGGCGCGGCGGACCGGTCCCGTACTGCCCGACGTGCCGGCACTGCCGGACGCGCAGGGCCTGTCGGACGTGCCGGGACTGCCGGACGAAGAACAGCAGCAGGAAGGCTGGACATGACCGCACTGGGATTCCTCTACCCGGGCCACTCCGCCGAGGACGACTACCCGCGCATCGAGCAACTGCTGGGCAGCGACATCCGGCTGGATCTGGTCCACACCGACATCGGCGAGGACGCCCACCGGGTCGACGCCCTGCTGGAGATGGGCTCGGCGGGGCGGCTCGCCGCCGGCGTCGGGGAGCTGCGCATGGCCGGCGCCGAGTCGGTGGTCTGGGCGTGCACCAGCGGCAGCTTCGTGTACGGCTGGGAGGGCGCCCACGACCAGGTGCGCGCCCTTGCCCGTACGGCGGGCATGCCGGCCTCCTCCACGTCCTTCGCCTTCGTGCACGCGGTACAGGAGCTCGGGGTGGGGCGGGTCGCGGTGGGCGCGACCTACCCGGACGACGTGGCCGGGCTGTTCGCGGAGTTCCTGCGGGCGGCGGGCATCGAGGTGACCGGGGTCCGCGGGTCCGGGATCATCACGGCGGCGGAGGTCGGGACGTGGGGTGAGGCGGAGGTGTTCGCGCTCGCCCGCGAGGCGGACGACGAGTCGGCGGAGGCGGTACTGCTCCCCGACACGGCGCTGCACACCGCGGCCCACATCCCGGCCCTGGAGAAGGAACTCGGCAAGCCGGTGCTGACGGCGAACCAGGTCACGGTGTGGGAGGCGCTGCGGCTGGCGGACCGGCGTGTGAACGCACCCTCGCTGGGCGCCCTGTTCACGAGGGAACCCATCGTGCAGGCCTGACCCTCCCCGCGAGGTACCAGGGAGCTCCGCCCCCTGGCCCCTCGACCTGTGCCCACCCGCCACCCGCCACCCGACTCGGTCGGCCGAGAACGCACCGTCCCGGGGCTCCGCCCCCAGACCCGACCTGTGCCCACCCGCCACCCGACTCGGTGGGTGGGCACAGGCCCTGCGGTCTGGGGGCGGAGCCCCGGCGCGCGCCCGCACCGGAGCCGGGCAACAGGGAATAAGCGGGGACTGCCTCCTGTTAACCCCCGGAGGACAGCGCACGGCCCACCACAGGAGGCACCCACCGTGACCGCAACGGCAGACGAGACCCGGGGAACAACGCACGGCACCGCCCCCACCCCCCTCTCCGTACTGGACCTGGTCACCGTCGGTGCCGGACGCACCGCCACCGACGCCCTCCGCACCAGCGTCGCCATCGCCCGCCTCGCGGAGTCCCGCGGCTACCACCGCTACTGGGTCGCCGAGCACCACTCCATGCCCGGCATCGCCTCCTCCTCCCCGGCCGTGATCCTCGCCCACCTCGCCGCCCACACCACCCGCATCCGCCTCGGCTCGGGAGGCGTGATGCTTCCCAACCACGCCCCGCTCGTCATAGCGGAACAGTTCGGCACGCTGGAAGCCATGGCCCCCGGCCGCGTGGACCTCGGCCTCGGCCGCGCCCCCGGCACGGACGGCGCCACGGCCGCCGCCCTCCGCCGCGCCGACCGCCTCGACGAAGGCGCCGACGACTTCCCCCAGCAGCTCGCCGAGCTGATCCGCTTCCTGGACGACGACTTCCCGGACGGCCACCCCTACCGCCGTATCCACGCCGTACCCGGCCCGATCCAGGCGACCTCCCCCGGTGGCGTCCAGGACCCGCACCGCCCGCCCGTCTGGCTGCTCGGCTCCTCCGGCTTCAGCGCCCGCCTGGCCGGCTCCCTGGGCCTGCCCTTCGCCTTCGCGCACCACTTCTCGGCGCAGAACACCATCCCGGCCCTGGACCTGTACCGGGAGTCGTTCCGGCCCTCCGCCGCCCTCGACGAGCCCTACGCCCTCATCGGCGTCTCCGCCCTCGCCACCGACGACGAGAAGGAGGCCCGCCGTCAGGTGAAGGCCGCCGTGCTCAACATGATCCGGCTGCGCACCGGCCGCCCTGGCCTCGTCCCCACCCCGGAGGAGGCCGAGGCCTACGAGTTCAGCCCGATGGAGCGCGACTTCGCCGACTCCTGGAACGCCAACGTCATCCACGGCACCGCCGACGAGGTCCGCTCCGGCCTCGACGACCTCCACAAGCGCACGGGCGCCGACGAGCTGATGATCACGGGCAACGCCCACAGCGGGGACGTACGCCTGCGCTCGTACGAACTCATCGCCGACGCCTACGGGCTGCCCACCACCTGAGCCCCGCGGCGCCCGTCACACCCGTACGTCCAACAATCCGGAGATACGATCCGGCGGCACCGGCCGCGAGTACAGCCACCCCTGGCCGGTGTCGCACCCGATCCGCCGCAGCCGGGACGCCTGCGCGGACGTCTCCACGCACTCCGCGGTGACGGTCAGGCCGAGCCGGTGGGCGAGCTGGATCATCGCCTCGACGACGACCTCGTCGGCCGGGTTCGGGGGGACGCCCTCGCCCTCGTACTGGAAGCCGCGTACGAAGGACCCGTCCAGCTTCAGCACCGACACCGGGAGCCGGCTCAGATAGGCCAGGTTCGAGTAGCCGGTGCCGAAGTCGTCGATCGCGATGCCCACGCCCATGTCGCTGAGCGCCTGGAGGGCTTGCAACGGGCGCCCTGCCGAGCCCATCACCGCCGACTCCGTCAGCTCCAGCTGCAACAGATGCGGCTCCAGCCCCGTCTCCGCCAGGATCTCCGCGACATCCGCGACCAGATCCGAGTCCCAGACCTGACGCACCGCCACGTTCACGCTCACGAAGATCGGCGGCTCGTCGGGATGGTCCAGCTGCCACTGCCGCGCCTGGCGGCAGGCCGTGGCGAGGACCCAGCGGCCGAGCTGCACGATCGAGCCGTCCTCCTCGGCCAGTCCGATGAACCGATTCGGCGTCAGCATTCCGAACTGCGGGTGATTCCAGCGCACCAGGGCCTCGACGCCCCGCAGCCGGCCGTCCTCCATGCACACCAGCGGCTGGTACTCCAGGACGAACTCGTCGCGGTCGACGGCCGGGCGGAGCGTGGAGGCGAGAGCCTGGCGGGTCATGCGGTGGGCGTTGCGCTCCGGGTCGAAGAGGGTCCAGCGGGCCTTGCCGTCGGCCTTCGCCCAGTACAGCGTGGTGTCGGCGGCCTGCATCAGACCGGTGGCCGAAGTCCCGGCCGCCTGGCGTTCCACCACGCCGATCGAGGCCGACACCGACATCCGCCGACCGGAGAGGTCGAAGGGGGCCTGCACCGCCTCCAGTACGGCCTCGGCGAGATCGGCGAGCTGCTCGGTGCCGGTGGAGTCCTCGACGAGCAGGGCGAACTCGTCCCCGCCGAGCCGGGCGACCAGCGGGGCGGTGGCCCGGCCGTGGCCCGCCTCGTCCGCGCAGCGCGTGAGGCGTTCGGCGACGGCGGCCAGCAGCCGGTCGCCGACCCGGTGGCCGAGGGTGTCGTTGACGGCCTTGAAGCCGTCCAGGTCCAGGTAGCACAGCCCGATCCGGCCGGTGCCGCTCCGCTCGTACGACTCCGCCTCCAGCGCGGCCGAAAGGCGTTCGAAGAACAGGGTGCGGTTGGGCAGCCGGGTCACCGGGTCGTGCATCTGCAAGTGCCGCAGCCGCGCCTGGAGTTCACGGCGGGCGCTGATGTCGGCGACCGACAGCAGGACCCCCGGTTCGTTCTCCGCCAGGGGAACGACGGTGACCTGCACCCACAGGGAGTGCCCGTCGGGGTGTTTGAGGCGGCGCGTGCAGCGCAGTTTCGCCTGGCGGCCGCGCAGCACCTCGCGGTAGGCGTGCCAGGTACGGGCGTCCGAGGCGAGGTCCACCAGATCGGCGGCGAGCCGGCCGGTCAGCGACTCGGAGGCGCCGAGCAGGGTGTCGAACATGTCGTTGGCGTCGACCACCAGGCCCTCGCGATCGACGACCGCCATCGCGAGTGGCGCGGCGCCGAACGCCGAGCGGTAGGACACCGCGTCGTACGACGCGGTCTCGATACCGGGAGACGTGCGGACATCACTCTCTGTTACGACTGACCCGTCGAGGTCTGCCGCGGCCGTCGGCCCTTCGGACGTTCCGCTCACCGCTTGCTCCCGCAGTGCACTCGATCGCTGTCCGCCAGGAAAGTGTGCCGATCATAGAGGCTGGCCCCAGGCCCTTCCAGCCACAGACCAGTGTCCCGGACCAACAGGCCCTTCTGCCAGATCGTTTCTGCATGCGTCTGGACGGGTCCTTTAGGCGCCTGACCAGTTGTGACGTTCCGTGAGCGATTCGGGGGTGTCGGTCCTGAGGGTTCTTCGGCCTTCTCACTCGTCTGGTGCAGACAAACAGGGCGTAGTACGACAATAACCAGCAATCTGGGTGCGGTGTCCCGTGAACCGTACCCGGAGGTCCCTGTGCCGCGTCCGTTCCCGCGTCCCCGACTGCGCAGTACCGCGGCCGTGTTCACGACGTTGTCGGCGCTCGCCGCGACCTCCCTCGTGACCGGGCCCTCGGTCGCCGAACCGTTCGCGGGCACGCCGTGCGCCCTCCAGCGCACGGAGGCCCACCACTCGGAGGGCGTGGACACCTGGAACGCCGCCTATCCGCGCCCGGCCCGCTCGCTGGACGCGGTGATGGTCTTCCTGTCCTTCCCGGACTCCGTCCCGCTGACCACCCCGGCCGAGCTGACCGCCGACCACTTCCCGGCCACCAGCCGCTTCTTCGAGCGCGCCTCCTACGGCAGGTTCACCCTGCGCGCGCACCCGCTCCGCCACTGGATCCGGATGCCCCGCCCCTCGACGTCGTACGCCATAAAGCGCGACTGGAACGCCGCCCACCGCGCCGCCTATCTGCGCGACGCGCTCGCCGCGGCCGACGGGCAGGTCGACTTCTCGCGCCACGACGTCGTGTACCTCGTCGCCGATCCGGACGCGCCCGGCGTGGACTCCGACGCGACGAAGGTCGTCAACCTCGACTCCCCGCTGCGGGCCGACGGCACCGACATCCGTCGGGTCGTCACGGTGTTCGAGCAGCATCCGCCGGACCGGCTGGTGCTGGCCCACGAGACCGGGCACGTCTTCGACCTGCCCGACCTCTACCACCGCCCGGTGGACGGCAAGGGCGACTGGGACACCTTTGTCGGCGACTGGGACCTGATGGGCAGCCAGTTCGCGCTGGCGCCGGACCTGTTCGGCTGGCACAAGTGGAAGCTCGGGTGGCTGAAGCCCCGACAGGTGGCGTGCGTACGGGGAGCCGGGCCGACCCGGCTGACGCTGGAGCCGCTCGGCGCGGGCCCCGGCGTCCCGGCCGTGGGTGCCGCCGGGGCACCGGCCTTCGGGCTGGGCAGCGGGACCAAGCTGGCGGTCGTGCGCACCGGGGCCGACAGCGCTCTTGCCTTCGAGGCGCGCGGGCCCGTCGGCAACGACGCGGAGGTCTGCCGGCCGGGCATCCTCGTCTACCGGGTGCGCAGCGGCGCCGCGTCCGGCGGCGGACCGGTCGAGGTGATCGACGCCCACCCCCGCAGCGAGGCCTGCTGGGAGACCTCGGTCTACCCGCCCCTCGCGGACGCCCCGATCGGTCTCGGTGAGAGCTTCACGGTGCCGGGCGAGGACGTCAGGGTCGAGGTGGAGGGGCGGACGGTCTCGGGGGCGTGGACGGTGAAGATCACGAACGGATAAGCGCTCGTCCGGTTCCCTTTTCGGCGATACGAGAAAGGCCCCTCGCTTTCGCGAGAGGCCTTTTCGTGTCTGTGCGCCGCCAGGGACTCGAACCCCGGACCCGCTGATTAAGAGTCAGCTGCTCTAACCAACTGAGCTAGCGGCGCCTGCTGACGTCGTAGACCTTAGCATCCTGATCGGCCGGGGGAAAAATCGATATCCGCACGGCCGCGCGGGCCGCTCGTACGGCCGCCCAGAGCAGGATCTCGGGGCCCGGCAGCCAGGGGCGACGGGTGTCCGGGGCGACCAGCCAGCGGCAGCCGGACGGGGTGGCGGAGCCGACGGCGGCCATCGGTGCGGGGACGGTCACCGCGTCGCCGGTGCCGTGGCACAGCAGCGGCGGGATGGCTCCCGTACGCCCGAACTCCTCCCAGTGCAGGAGCGAGGGCAGCCGCTGTGCCGTGCCGGGCGCGGCGAACAGCAGCATTCGGCCCCGGAACGCCGCGACCGGCCCCGACCCGGGGCCCTCGTCCCACAGCCGGTCGAGCATCCGGCGCCCGAAGATCGCGGGCGCGCCGACGACGTCGAAGGCGGTGCCGCAGGGCAGGACGACCGGGGCGTCGGGCCGCTCGTCCCAGAGCGCGAGGGTGCTGCGCGGATACGTTCCCGCCGAGGCGAGCCAGGCGGCTCCGTCCGGGGTGACCCCCGAGACGTCGAAGCGGTCGGAGACGGTCTCTTGGCGTGTGCTGCTCATGCCGACAACATCTACTCGGCGTGAGCATTCCGTCTCCCAGGGTTGCCGGAAATCGGGACGGGCTGGGGTGCGAAGGGGTATCTTGCCCGCCCGGCATATGCCATGCGGTGCATGCCCCGCGTGCCGCATCCCGCTGCCGCATCCCGGGTGCGGCTCGGTGGCTCCGCGGCTCACACCGGGTCGGCGTGTCCCGGTCCCTCGGCGCCCCGCAGCAGATCCCGGCCGAACTCGACCATCTTCTTCGCGTAGTCCTCGGTCCACTCGGCCCGCGCGGCGATGTCCGCCGGCGTCAGCCGGTCGAAGCGGCGCGGGTCGGCCAGCTGGGCCGCCGCCATCGCCTGGAACTCCACGGCACGGTCGGTCGCCGCGCGGAACGCGAGCGTCAGCTCCGTCGCGCGGACCAGCAGGGCGCGGGGGTCGTCGATCGACTCCAGATCGAAGAAGTGCTCCGGGTCGTCGGCGACCTGCGCGGGCTCGAAGAGCAGGGGCGCGGGGCGTAGCCGCGGTTCGTTCCGACGCGGCGTGGGCTCCGCCATGTCTTCTCCTCCTCGTAGTCACGGTTGACCCGTCGGTGGGTGGGCCACCGTCCATTGTCCCGCGCCCGCGCAAGAGGGCCGGGACCCGCCAGGAGTCTCAAGGTCTCCAGGCCAGGCGATGTTCCCCGAGCTGCGCAGGCACCGCGTGGTTCGCCTCCCGGCCGTCCGGGCCGTGTTCATCGGCGCTTCCGGCGGCGTGTCGGACTTCGTCCGGCGATCGGTGGCGTGGCAGTCGTCGGTGTCGATTGTGCCGGTCACGGTCGCCAGGCCACCCTGTGCTCCGCCAGATGCGCCAGCACCGCATGGTTCGCCTCCCAGCCGTCGGGGAACTTCACGAGCGTTCCCAGCTGGACCGGTTCCGTCGACGGGTAGTCGTCCAGCAGGTCGGTCACCCCCTCGCGGCACACCACGATGCAGGCGTGCCGGTGCCGGGAGGCCAGGACGCACAGGCGGCCCGTCTCCAGGTGGAACGCGGTGGCGTCGGGGCGGCCGGAGAGCGGGTGCAGGACGACCGTGACGTCGTACTCGCGGCCCTGGAGGCGGTTCGCGGTGTCGACGGTGACGTCCGTGACGCCCAGCTCGGCCAGGGCCGCGCGGACCGCCGCCGCCTGGTCCCGGTGCGCCGTGCCGACGGCGATCCGGTCGGCGGTCAGGGGCGTGGGGTCGGGGGAGCGCTCCGACGTGGCCGCGCCACCCCGGTCGAGCAGACGTCGTACGACCGTCGCCACGGCCCGTACCGCCTCGGGATCCGTCCGTGGGGTGTGCCGCGCGGGCAGCTCCAGCAGGCCCCAGCCGGACTCGGCCGCCTCGTCGATCACCCGGTCGGGGCCGGAACCGTCCGCCGGGACGGCGAAGGCGAGCCGCCGGTCGCCGTGGTCCGTGCCGCTGCGGAAGGGCGTGTACGGGTAGAAGGCGTCGGAGACGAGGGGTGCGGCCGACGCCGGGAGCCGCCAGGACACCGGCAGGCGGTGCTGCGGCAGCTCGGGGTTGTGGGCGAGCAGGGTGGTCACGGCGGAGGCCGAGGGGTCGTACGACAGGCCCGCCCACTGTTCGCTGCCCACGATCGCGAACGGGTCCAGCTGGCCCGGGTCGCCCACGAACAGGGCCCGCTCGAAGAGCCCGGCCACGGCGAGCAGTGCGTCCGAACGCATCTGGTAGGCCTCGTCGACGATGGCGTGTCGCCACGGCACGTCGACCTTGACGTGCCCCCACTTGGCGGCCGTGGAGATCACGACCGCGAGCCCGGTGAGGTCACCCGCCTTCGCCGACTTCCGTACGTTCACAAGGTCGTCGAGCGCCTTGTCGTACGGGTCGGCGTCACTGCTGTGCAGGCGGCCGACCGGCAGGTCGGGGTTCTTCTCGGCGAGTCTGAGCACCAGGTCGTCGACCTGGGCGTTGGTCTGCGCGACCACCATCAACGGGCGCCCCGCGTCGGCCAGTTCCAGCGCCGCGCGTACGACGAGCGTGGACTTGCCGGCGCCCGGCGGGGAGTCGACGACGACACCGCGCGCCGAGCCGTGCAGGGTGTCGTGGAGGATCGCCTCGGTGGCGCGGGATGCCTCGGCGCCGGGATCGAAGGCGGTCACAGGACGTCCTCCTCGGTCACCGGGTCGGGAGCCGGTGTCGTCGGCTCGCCGGGCGGCCCGCCGTGCGTCCACGGGGTGTCTTCCGGGTCGGGCAGCTTCGCCCCGCCCCGCTGCTCGTGCTCGAAGAGCGTGAAGCAGACCTGGTCGCCCTTCTCGGGCACGGAACCGGCCTCGGGCTCCTTGCCGCGGCCCATCTTGTCGACGATCCGCAGGACGAGCAGATCCTCCGCCTCCTGGCCCACGAACTCGGCGGCCTGCGGTTTCCCGCCCAGCGCGCGGTACACCTTCACTCGCTCCCCGAGATGCGGCCGGTCGTCCGTCC
This sequence comes from Streptomyces sp. MMG1533, assembly GCF_001279775.1. Lineage (GTDB taxonomy): Bacteria > Actinomycetota > Actinomycetes > Streptomycetales > Streptomycetaceae > Streptomyces. The sequence continues at coordinate 91,000 of NZ_LGDG01000178.1, forward strand.
GGACGGTCACCAACGGGCGCGGGCTCGGCCGCTTGCCCTCGCTGTACGCCATGACGACGTCCGTGACCTCGCCCGCGAACGCCTCCCCGGCCAGTCGTCGGCCCGCCATCACCAGCGGGTCGTCGAGGGCTTCCTGCGCCTCCAGGCGGGCCTGTTCGCGCTCGCGCGCGGCGAGCTTGTTCGCGGCGGTGACCGCGTCGTCGCGGCGCGGCTGCGGGGGCTCGCCGGCCAGCACACGGTCGCGGTGGCCGGTGAACGACCAGCGATCGCGCGTCCACCGCTCCTCGACGTGCGCCCCCTCGGGCAGCTCCCGCAGCAGCTCCAGGCCGCGCCACACCGCGTCCCAGGTGGGGCGGGTCCGGCTCTCGACCAGGGCGCGGATCTCCCGCTCGGCGGCGGTGAGCACGCCGAGCCGGTCGTCGGCTTCGAGTCCGTCCTCGGCGGCGGAGAGGGCGATGCGGGCGCGGTCGTAGCGCTCGAAGGCGGGGGCGAGCAGTTTGTTGTCGAACGCCGGGTCCGTGGCCGGCCCGGCGGGCGGGCACAGCAGCTGGCCCTGGGTGTCCCGCACCAGCTCGGCCCGAAGGGCCGCATCGGCGCCGGACATCCCCTCCGGCGGGTCGATCCAGGCGAGCAGCGCGCCCAGGTGCTGGTCCTCCAGGGTGGACTGGCCGGTGGCCCAGTGCCGGGCCAGCACGTCGGTCATGGCCAGCAGCAGCGAGGAGCCGGGCACGCGGGCGCGCTCCCCGAAGTGGGTCAGCCAGCGGCCGAGCAACGGCAGCCGGGGCGGCGCGGGGTACGGGGTCTCCGGATCCTGTTCCGCCGTACGCCTGAAGCGCATGGAACGCCCGAGGAGCCGTACCAACTCCACGCCCGCGCGGCTCGGCACGATCAGCTGTGGGGCGTCCGTGCACAGCTCGACCTCGACCTTGACCCGCTTGCCGGTCTCCGGGTCGGTCTCGGTGCGCTCGGCGGCCTCGACGGACTCGGCGTACGCGTCGACGTACGGCAGGACGACGTCGGCCAGCTCCGCCAGGAACGCGAACCTGAGGTCACGGTCGCGCGGCTGCGGTACGACCAGCAGCTGCGGGGCGTCCCGGTCGGTCCCCACCAGCGCGCCGAGCGGGGCACCGGCCTCACCCGCGGTGGTGAGCGGCACGAGGACGAGGGGGTGCCCGGACAGCCGCCGGTGCCGGACGGTGGCGGCGGGCTGGGCGCGGCCGGTGCTGACGGCCTCGAGGCGGGCCAGGGTGGAGATCAGCGACATGCGGCCACTCCCCGACCGAGGGCCTCTGCCCTCAGCTCGGCCGCCCTTCTGAGCGCCGCCACCGCCGGATCGTCCGGATCCCCGGTCTCCCCGCGGGCCGCCGCCAGCACGTCCTCGACCGTCGTCAGACCGCCGAGTTCGGCGCGCACCGAGCGGCCGAGGGAGGTCACCGCCCCGTCCGTGCGGGAGCGGTCCCGGCAGTGGAAGGCCAGCTCGCACGCGGACAGGCACTCGGGCGCGTACGTCGCCGGGACCGCCTCGACGGCCGCCGTCAGCTCGCCCGCGGGCAGGTCGGGGGAGAAGCAGACGCCCTCGGGGAGGGCGTCTGCGATGTCCTGGACGCGGGTGAGGCGGGCCAGCTGACGGGCGGTCACCGCGCGCTGCTTGCGGACGTCGACGGCGGACGCGGTGGCGAGGTTGGAGAAGTCCTTCGGGCAGACCAGGAGGACGTGGTGACGCACGCGCGGGGGCGGGGCGCTGTCCTGGGCGCGCTCCTTCGGCTCCGCGCCGAGACGGGCGGCGACCTCCTCCAGCGCCAGCACGTACACCGCGGCCTGCCGGGCGGCGGCGCCCACCTTCGCCGGGTCGGCCGAACCGTCCAGCATGGGGAAGGACTTGATCTCCACGACCGTCCAGCTGCCGTCCGGGTGCACGACCACCGCGTCCGGCTCCAGGAAGGCGGGCGAACCGGCGACGTCGAGCGCCAGCATCGGGTGGTCGAGGAGCGTCCAGCCGCCGGTCGCGGTGGCGTCGCGCAGGGCGAGGACCGTACGGGCGGTGCGGCCCTCGGGGCCGATCGCGGTCAGCTCGGGCACCTCGGCGTCCGACGGCGGCTCGGCCCTGCGGTCCAGCTTCTCGTGCACCAGCCGCAGCAGTTCCGCGCCGCCGTCCGCCTTGACCCGCGCTTCGAACGCGTTGCCCCGGGTCAGGGCGAACTGCGACTGGCCGAAGGCGGACGGCGAGCCCAGCGCGTCCGCCAGCGCCGCCTTGTTCACCCCGGCGCCGTCCAGGATCGCCCGCCGCCTGCAGCCGGGGTTGGCGGCGAGTGCCGCAAGAGCGCGCGCGTCCAGCGCCTTGGCCGGTACCTCGGGGCCGCGCAGCTCAGCGAGCCGCTGCCGCAGCCCCGTCTCCCGCGTCCGTGGGAGAGGCACTCGGCTCGGCTCCGCCTGCGAACTGGGACTCGCGCTGCCGTGGAATGTGCTCACCCGCGGAAGTCTGGCATCCGTCACTGACAATTGAGGCGGGTGCGCCCCCAGAGCCCGACGCGACAGCCGCGAACCGGACCCGCATCGGCGCCATGACCCGCTGCGAGTAGCGCATGACGACCGGCGCGAGGAGCAGCCCGACCCCCATCACCGCAGCCCCCGCGACCGCGTCGAGGAAGTAGTGGTTGGCGGTACCCATCACGACGATCGTGGTCACCAGCGGATAGCCGACACCGGCGACCTTCGCGGTACGCGTCCTGCCGTACATCCACAGCATCACGCCGCACCACAGCGCCCAGCCCACGTGCAGGCTCGGCATGGCGGCGTACTGGTTGGTCATTCCGCCCATGCCCCGCGGGGCGCTCGCCTCGCCGCCCCACCAGCCGTACGAGCTGTACTGGGCCATCGTGTCGACGAAGCCGTGGCCCGAGGAGAGCAGCCGGGGCGGGCAGGTCGGGAGCAGGGTGAAGCCGATCAGACCGATGAAGGTGGACGTCATCAGCCAGGTGCGGGCCATGCGGTAGTGCAGGGCGCGGGACCTGAACAGCCAGACCAGGATCGCGGGCGTGACCAGATAGTGCAGCGACGCGTACCAGAAGTCGGCCGGGACGCCTATCCACGCCTCGGTCGTGAAGAGCCGGTTGAGCGGGTGCTCGGCGTTGATGTGCAGGAACTTCTCGACGCGCAGGATCGCCAGACCGTGGTCGACGGCACTCGTGACGTCACCCCGGACGAGGAGCCGGCCGGCGGAGTAGCAGGCGTACACCAGCACGATCAGCGGCAGCTCGGTCCACCAGCGCAGCCGGGGTCGTGGGGCCACCTCGATGCCCGGTGTCTCGGTCTGCGGCATCCGATCGCCCTCCCCCTTCGTCTCGCGGCGTCCGGTGTCTCTGCCCGGTCGTGCCACTTTACGGCGTATGCGCGCGCCGCCGTGGCACGCCCCCGGCCCTCAAAGACGCAGAGATCGCCCGCCGGGTTGCCCTGAGGTCCGCCCCGTCCCAGCGTGCGCGATGATGGAGGACCCCGCCTCTCATTTCTCCCGGAAGGGTCTCTTCATGGCACCGCGCATCCTGCTGGCCCGGCACGGACAGACGGAGTGGTCGCTGTCCGGCAAGCACACCGGCAGGACCGACGTACCGCTCCTCGAAGAGGGCCGGCGCGGCGCCAAACTGCTCGGCGAGCGTCTGCACCGGGCGCCGTTCGACGGTCTCGCCGGGGTCGAGGTGCGCACCAGCCCGCTGGCCCGCGCGCGTGAGACGTGCGGACTGGCCGGATTCGGGGAGCGCGCGAGCACCTGGGACACGCTCATGGAGTGGGACTACGGCTCCTACGAGGGGATGACCCCGCAGGAGATCCAGGACATCCGGCCCGGCTGGCTCATCTGGCGCGACGGCGTGCCCAAGGGCGAGTCGCTCGCCGAGGTGACCGCCCGCGCGGACGAGGTGGTGGCCTGGGCCCGCGCGGAGGACCGGGACGTCCTGGTGTTCGCGCACGGGCACATACTCCGGTCCATCGGTGCGAGGTGGCTGGGGCTGCCGATCGATTTCGCGGCGCGGATCAGGCTCAACCCGACGTCCTTGTCGGTGCTCGGGTGGGCTTACGGGGAGCCTGCGATCGAGAGCTGGAACGACCTGGGACACCTCTCCTAGGCACTCCGCTCATGCGATGCGCGGCAGGCTCGCGTGCCGTTCCAGGAATGTCGACACCCCCGACGCCCGCCGGTGCGGCAGCAGCACTCTCGCCGTGCCCGCGAGCATCGTCTGGATCCTGGACGACTGGACCTGGCCCAGCAGGTCCAGCACTCGCATCCCGGCCGCCGCGGCCTCGTCGGGACGTCCCCCGCGCGCGAGGTCGTCCGCCAGCTCCGCCGTATAGAGGGCGATGTTCCGGGTGAAGTGCGGGTCCTGGAGCTGAGCCGCACGGGCCGCGTGCCGGGCCGCGCGCCGCCAGTCCCCGAGCGTCGACCAGCACTGCGCCTCCAGCCCCTCCAGCTCGGCCTCTCCGTAGAAGCTCATCCACTCGGGGTCGGCGTCCGAGTGGCCTCGCTCGAAGAGAGCCTGTGCGCGGGCGAGCGCCTGTTCGCAACCGGTGCGGTCGGCGAGCCCGGCCCAGCCGCCCGCCTCGCGCAGCGCGAGCAGCGACATCAGTCGGGCGGAACCCAGCGGACGCCCGACGCGTTGCGCGGCCTGCGCGGCGCGCACCGCCTCGCGTGGCCGGCCCGCGTCCCGCGCGAGGAACGCCGTGTTGCAGAAGGCGTGCGCCTCGAGGCCAGGGTCACCGGTCATCCGGGCGGTCGCGAGCGCCTCCGCGTAGTGCGAGCGGGCGTCGTCGAAGCGGCCCGAGTCGTGGGCCAGCCAGCCCACCGAGATGGCCAGTTCACCGGCGCCCGAATGGAGCCGTTCGGCGGTCGTCTGCCGGGTCGTGTTGGCGTCGAGCAGGGCATAGGCGGCGCGCAGCGGGGCGGCCGCACGCCGGTAGAGGCCGTCCGCGCCGTGCCGGTCGTCGAGCAGCCGGATCCTGCGGACGGCCTCTTCGAGGGCGCCCGCCTCGCTCGTCCCGACGCGTCGGACGGGGCGTTCCGCGGCCGAGGCGTCGAAGGCGAGTGTCAAGGGGCCCAGCGAGGCGGCGGCCATCGTGGCGCCCCCGCTGGTCATGAATGCGCGACGCAGCACGTCGCTCTCCTCGTCGTTGTCGTGCGTCTCGTACGGGTCCTGCGTGTCATACGGCTCGTCCGCCCCCGGCGTCTCACCGGCGGTGTACGCCCGGATCGCGGCGCCTGAGGGGGTCGAGTCCTCGGGTGCGCGTGCCCCGCGTCCGCGTACGGACGAGCGGGGCGCGAACCCGAGGTCGGTGAGCGTGCGGCCGGGGAACATGTGCAGGAACACCCGTTCGTACGCATAGTTGGGACAGCGGATCTCACCCGCCTCGACCCGGCCGACATAGCGTGCGTCGCAGCTGACCCGCTCGCCGATCTCGCGGGCGGCCCGCCGTACCGCCGCGGCGAACTCGGCCGGTGAGCGCTGTCCGCGCAGCTGCCGGAACGCGACGTTCGGCCGCGGTGGTAGGGGGGACTGGGACGAGGTCACCATTGACGACGCCATGTTCGGGTCCTCTCGTGCGAACCGTCGAACCATGCCGGAACCAAGGTGGATTCACGGTGAGTTGTCCGTGTGGCTCCCCGTTTCCGGCGGGCAAGAACGTACCTGCTGTGTCGGACCCGCCATGCGGTGTTTGGCTACAAACCGGATATCTCATCCGAGATCTGCCATGAACTGCCATCCTTTGCGGCGGACTTCCTCCGTAGCCGTTGACACACGGGCGCGTTGAACCCTGCGGACCGGGAGCCGCCCGACTTCCGACCGTTCGTTGGAAGAGGGGTTCCGTGGTGGAGGCCGGCATGGAGACCAGACGCAGCGCCGATCTTGGTACGCCGTACACGTCCAGTGCCCCGGCCGCGCGTCCGGACGCCGCGTGCGATGTCGTCACGGTGCCGACCCGGCACGGGCTCGAGGCGGTCGACATCCTGCGGCGCGGGGCGGGCGACGACGCGATGGGGCCGGTGCTGCACGACGACGACTGCGACACGCTGGGTTTCGTGGTGCCGCGGGGGACCGCGGCCGGGTGGGACGTACCGGGCAGTACGTGTATGGAGACGGACGGGCGGGGGCTGCGGCTGAGCCCCGAGCCACCGGTGCAGGGCTCGGACTGGCTGCTGCCGCCGGGCGACGCGGACCTCGCGACGGATCCGACGGTGCTGCGGGCGGCGCTGGGGGAGGCGGCGCGGCTGATCGAGGCGGCGGACAACTGCCGGTGAGGTGTCTTCGGCGGTGAGCGGCACCGCGGCTGGGCGGGGGTGGGGTGCGCGGCCCGGCGCCACGATATGCCGCCCGCGCCCACCCTCCCCCCGCTCTCGGCTTCGCTCGGGCGGGGGACCCCCATCGCCCCAGCGGCACGACTGCCCGCGGATTGCGACAATGGCGCAATGGGAAAGTCCAGGAACCCCCGGCGCGGAAGCGGGGCCGCAGCCGTCGTCGAACCCGTGGACGGCGGGCTTGCCGAGCTCATACCCGATCGGGACCGGGCGCGGGCCTGGACGCTGTTCGTCGACGGGGCGCCGCAGTCGCACGTCGATCTCGACGACCCGGCGTACCTGTCCTTCGAGTACCAGCGGAGGCTCGGGCACGTCATCGACCTGGCCGCGCCGCCCGGCAAGCCCGTGCACGCCGTGCACCTCGGCGGCGGCGCGTTCACCCTCGCCCGTTACGTCGCCGCCACCCGCCCCCGCTCCACCCAGCAGGTCGTCGAGCGCGACGCGGCCCTCGTCCAACTGGTACGCCGGGAGCTGCCGTTGGACACGGGGGCCCGGATCCGGGTGCGTTCCGTCGACGCCCGCGAAGGTCTCGCCAAGGTGCCCGACGGCTGGGCCGACCTCGTCATCGCCGACGTGTTCAGCGGGGCCCGCACCCCGGCCCACCTCACCTCCACCGAGTTCCTCGACGAGGTCCGCCGGGCCCTGAAGCCGGGCGGTCTCTACGCCGCCAACCTCGCCGACGGACCGCCGCTCGCCCACCTGCGCGGCCAGATCGCCACCGCGGCCGCCCGCTTCCCGGAACTCGCACTGGTCGCCGACCCGACCGTCCTGCGCGGCAAGCGCTTCGGCAACGCGGTCCTCGTCGCCTGCGACCACCCGATCCCGATCGCCGAACTCACCCGCCGCGCGGCCTCCGACCCGCACCCGGGCCGCGTCGAACACGGCAGGCCGCTCACCGACTTCGCGGGCGGGGCCGTACCGGTGAGCGACGCGGCCGCGGTGGCCTCCCCGGCGCCGCCTGCATCCGTGTTCCGGTGACGTGACTCAGTAGTTCCCGATCTCCACCCGCGGCGGCCCGTCGTGCCAGGTGCAGAACACCGACACCCGGTCCGCGCCCGAGGAGAACTCCACCCGGATCCACGACTCCGTCTTCCACACCTGCATCGACCAGCCGGTGCCGGGCGTCGCCGACACCAGCGTCGCGGACGTCTCGCCGAGGTCGAACACCGCGCGGCCGCCGTCGGTGTCGTAGCTCTTGACCTGTCCGGACTCGGTGGGGGACGGGCTGGGATTCGTCGTCGGTGCCTTCGACGGGGGCCGCGTGGGAGTCGGGGACGGCCCCCGCGACGGGCTCTTCGACCGGGACGGCGTCGGCCGGTTCGTCGACGACGCCAGCGGCTTCGACTCCTGCGTGGTCGCGTCGGCCGCCGTGATGGGCAGGGCGCGCGGCGGGTCGTACGCCGTGCCCGCCATCACCGTGTGGACGCCCCACCACGACAGCGTGACCGCCGCGCCCGTGGCGAGCGTCCAAGCCAGAACGTGCATGAGTCCTCTGCGCATCGCGGGCCATACTGCCTCACGCGTCCCACGGATGTCGCCCGGTCCCGGCCCCGTTTCCCACAGGCGGGAAGTTGTCCACAGGCGCCGGATGAGGCTCCGCCGCATGGCGTACGGTGCGGCGCATGGCAAGTGTGCTCGTGGTCGAGGACGACCAGTTCGTACGCTCGGCGCTCATCCGGCATCTGACCGACGCCGCCCACACGGTGCGCAGCGTCGGCACTGCGCTGGAGGCGCTGCGCGAGGTCGCCCATTTCCGTTTCGACGTGGTGATCCTGGACCTCGGTCTGCCCGATCTCGACGGCTCCGAGGCCCTGAAGATGCTGCGCGGCATCACCGACGTCCCTGTGATCATCGCCACCGCCCGGGACGACGAGACGGAGATCGTCCGGCTGCTGAACGCGGGGGCGGACGACTACCTGACCAAGCCGTTCTCGGTCGACCACCTGTCGGCACGGATGGCCGCCGTCCTGCGACGGTCCCGCACCGCCGTCGGGGACGCCCAGCCGGAGAGCGTGCTGCGCGTCGGAGGCCTGACCGTCGACCCGCTGCGCCGCCAGGCCGAGTTGGACGGCGTACGACTGGACCTCACCCGACGCGAGTTCGACCTGCTCGCCTTCCTGGCCGGCCGGCCAGGTGTCGTCGTACCCCGCAAGGAGCTGCTGGCCGAGGTGTGGCAGCAGTCGTACGGCGACGACCAGACCATCGACGTCCATCTGTCATGGCTGCGTCGCAAGCTCGGCGAGACGGCGGCGAGTCCGCGCTATCTGCACACGCTTCGGGGCGTCGGCGTGAAGCTGGAGCCACCGGGATCGGAGCCGGCGCGATGAGATGGGCACTGGTCAAGGTCTCGCTGGCGGTCACCACCATGGTCGTGGTCGCCTTCGCGATCCCGCTCGGACTGGTCATCAAGGAGATGGCCCGCGACCGGGCCTTCTCCAACGCCGAACGACAGGCCGCGGCCGTCGCCCCCGCCCTGTCCATCACCACCGACCGCGACCAGTTGGAACGGGTCGTCGCCTCGGCCGGGTCGGACGCGGGCCTGGCCGTGCACATACCGGCGTCCGAAGGCGCCTCGGCCGTCGACCTCGGGCGCCGGCGCGCCGCCGACGGGGACATCGCGACCGTGCGGAAGCTGGGCCGGGCCTCCACCAGCGAGGTGCGCGGCGGCTCCACGCTGCTCCAGCCGGTCGCGCTGAGCTCCGGCAAGATCGCGGTCGTCGAGGTGTACGTCCCGGAGTCCGAGGTCAGCAACGGCGTCGCCACCGCCTGGGCGGTCCTCGCCGGGGTCGGTGTCGCGCTCGTCGTCGGCTCGGTCGCGGTCGCCGACCGGCTGGGCGTGCGGATGGTGCGGCCCGCCCGGCGCCTGGTCGAGGGCGCGCACGAACTGGGGGAGGGGAAGCTGGGCGCGAGGGTGCCGGAGGAGGGGCCGACCGAACTGCGGCTGGCGGCGGTCGCGTTCAACTCCATGGCCGACCAGGTCGTACAACTGCTCGCCAATGAGCGGGAGTTGGCTGCCGACCTCTCTCACCGGCTGCGGACACCGCTGACCGTGCTGCGGCTGAACGCGGCCTCGCTGGGGGACGGGCCGGCCGCCGAGCAGACGCGGCACGCGGTGGCCCAACTGGAGCGCGAGGTCGACACGATCATCCGGACCGCCCGGGACGCCAAGCCGCAGACCGCGGCGGCCGGACCCGGCGCCGGGTGCGACGCGGCCGAGGTCGTGCGGGAGCGCATGGCGTTCTGGTCGGCGCTCGCGGAGGACGAGGGCCGCAAGTGGCGGGTGGCCGGGGCCGACCGGCCGGTGCGGATACCCGTGGGCCGCCCGGACCTGGCCGCCGCCCTGGACGCCCTGCTCGGCAACGTCTTCCGGCACACCCCGGAGGGCACCGCCTTCGCGGTCGACCTGCACAACGGCGAGGACGCGGTGATCGTGCTGGTGTCCGACGCGGGGCCGGGCATACCCGACCCCGAGGCGGCGATGGCGCGCGGCCGGGGTTCGGGGAGCGCCGGGTCGACCGGGCTCGGCCTCGACATCGTGCGGCGGCTCGCGGAGGAGACGGGCGGGGACGTGCGGATCGGGTCGTCGGTGCTCGGCGGGACCGAGGTGCGGATCTGGATCCAGCTGGACGGGCGTGAGCGTGCGCCTCTCCGACGGGGGCACCGAGGCTCCGTACGACGCCGTCGCAGAGGCCGACTGGTCTCTACCTTTAACCGGTCCCGATCCCTTCCTTAAGCGCGCCCTAAGACCGCCAACCTCCGTCCTGATCAGGCCGTTTGTCCGATTCCGGATCGCTAGCGTGCTGCCGCACCCCACCCTCGAAGAGCGAAGGCAGACACGTGATGAGCACGCATCGGCGCAAGGTGAGCGGGAGAAGCAAGACGATCGGCGGGGCTGTCGCCGCTGCGGCGGTCGGCGGCGGCGCCATCCTGTTCAGCGGAACCGCCCAGGCGGCCGGAATCGGTGCCGCGTACACGAAGACCAGTGACTGGTCGACGGGTTACACCGCGCAGTACGTCGTCACGAACAACAGCGGCGCGGCGGAGAAGGACTGGACGCTGGAGTTCGACCTGCCGTCGGGGTCCACGCTCGGCTCCCTCTGGAACGGCGAGTCCCGTGTGACCGGGCAGCACGTCACCGTGACGCCGCCGAAGTGGGACACGGACGGGCTGGCCGCCGGCGAGGCGGTGACAGTCGGCTTCGTCGTGACCGGCACCGGGGCCCCGACCGGCTGCCTCATAGACGATGCCAAGTGCTCCGCGGACGACGGCGCGACCCCCGAGCCCAGCGGCCGCCCGACTCAAACCGCGACGCCGACGGCGACTCCCACGCAGAGCGCCACCACCACCGCCACCCCCTCCCAGAGCTCCGGCACCGGCACCGGCACCGACGCCGGCTTCGCCCCCTACGTCGACACCTCCCTCTACCCCGCCTTCGACCTGGTCGCGAGCGCCGGGGCGACCGGCGTGAAGCACTACAACCTCGCCTTCGTCACCGACGGCGGCGGCTGCACGCCGAAGTGGGGCGGGGTGACGGACCTGGCGAGTGACGCCGTGGCGGCCCAGATCGGCGCACTGCGGGCCGAGGGCGGTGACGTGCGGGTCTCCTTCGGCGGTGCCGCCGGGTCCGAGCTGGCCACGGCGTGCTCCTCGGCGGACGCCCTGGCGACGGCGTACGGGAAGGTCGTGGACGCGTACGGCCTCACCAAGGTCGACTTCGACGTCGAGGGCGGCGCGCTGCCGAACACGGCCGCGAACACGCGTCGGGCGCAGGCCGTCGCGAAGCTCCAGGAGCAGCACCCCGGCCTGGACGTCTCCTTCACCCTCCCGGTCATGCCCGAGGGCCTGACCCAGGACGGCGTGAACCTGCTCGCCGACGCGAAGGAGAACGGCGTCGCGGTCACCACCGTCAACATCATGGCGATGGACTACGGACCGGCGTACAGCGGCGACATGGGCACCTACGCCGAGCAGGCCGCGACCGCCACGCAGGCACAGATCAAGGGCGTGCTCGGACTGAGCGAAGGCGCTGCCTGGAAGGCCGTGGCCGTCACCCCGATGATCGGCGTGAACGACGTGACTTCGGAGATCTTCAAGGTCGACGACGCGACCCAGCTGGTGGCCTTCGCGAAGGCCAAGGGACTCGGCGGGCTGTCGATGTGGTCGGGGACCCGCGACAAGCAGTGCGCAGGCGGGGCCAAGGGCTACGCGGACGCCACGTGCAGCTCGATCATCCAGGACGAGTTCGCGTTCTCGAAGGCGTTCGCCGTCTACGAGTGATCCACTCCGGGGCGGGAGAGTTCGTGTCGATTACGTTTCGACAAATCGAGCCGACAGCTATTGACGTATGACCTGACATGGGGCTGTCATTGCGCCATCGTGTTCGGTCAAGTTGATTTCTGGTCGGTTTCGGCTGGATCTCATGCCCTCCGAGACCGAACCCTCCCGTCAGGAGCCGTACATGCGTGACCTCTCCCCCTCCGGTCTCTCCCTTCCCTCTCCCAGCCGCCGCACCCTGCTGCGCGGTATGGGCGGCGCGGCCCTGCTCGGCGCCGGAATACCCCTGCTGAGCGCCTGCGGCGGCAGCGGCACGTCCGCCGACCCGAAGACGGTCACACTCGGCTCCAACTCGTCGGACGCGGTGCCGAAGAAGGCGTTCGCGGAGATCTACACGGCCTTCACCAAGCAGTCCGGGATCAAGGTCGACGTCAACACCAAGGACCACAACACGTTCCAGGAGCAGATCAACTCGTATCTGCAGGGCACGCCGGACGACGTGTTCACCTGGTTCGCCGGCTACCGGATGCAGTTCTTCGCGGCGAAGAAGCTGGCCACCCCGATCGACGACGTGTGGGCGAAGATCGGCGCCAACTTCCCCGAGGCGATGCAGAAGCTCAGCAAGGGCGAGGACGGCAAGTACTACTTCGTGCCGCTGTACACGTACCCCTGGGCCCTCTTCTACCGGAAGAGTGTCTTCCAGCAGCACGGCTACGAGGTTCCGACCACCTGGGACCAGCTGGTCGCCCTGTGCAAGCAGATGAAGAAGGACGGCCTGGTCCCGATCGCCTTCGGCGACAAGGACGCGTGGCCCGCGATGGGCACCTTCGACCAGATCAACTTCCGCACCAACGGCTACGACTTCCACGTCGACCTGATGGCGGGCAAGGCCTCCTGGACCGACGCCAAGGTGAAGGCCGTCTTCGACCACTGGTCCGAGATCCTGCCCTACCACCAGGACGGCGCCGTCGGCCGCACCTGGCAGGACGCCGCGCAGACCCTGGTGTCGAAGAAGGCCGGCATGTATCTGCTGGGCACCTTCGTGGGCCAGCAGTTCACCAACAAGGCCGACCTCGACGACCTCGACTTCTTCGCCTTCCCGGAGATCGACCCGGCCTACGGTCAGGACACCGTGGAGGCGCCGACCGACGGCTTCATGCTCTCCAAGGCCCCCAAGAACGACTCGGGCGCGGCCAAGCTGCTGGAGTACCTGGGCACGCCGGAGGCCGAGCAGATCTACCTCAAGGCCGACTCCAGCGTGGTGGCCGCCTCGTCCAAGGCCGACACCTCCTCGTACACCGCGCTGCAGAAGAAGGCGTACGAGATGATCTCCGGCGCGAAGAGCCTGACGCAGTTCATGGACCGCGACAGCCGCCCGGACTTCACCTCCACGGTGATGCAGCCCGCGCTGCAGAACTTCGTCCGCAACCCCAAGAACGTCGACAGCATCTTGTCGTCCATCGAACGCCAGAAGAAGACGATCTTCGCGTCCGCGTGAGCGGGGCGAGTGAGAGCGACATGACGACGACGCCCACCAAGGACCAGGAGGCGGCCGCGCCGCCTCCTGGCCCCGCCTCCGTCAAGAGCCCCAAGAGGGCACCCGCGGGGCACAACCGCCTGCTCACCCGCCGCGACCGCATCACGCTCGGCCTGATGGCGGGCGTGCCGACGATCCTGCACGTCGCCCTGGTGTGGGTGACCGCGCTCGCCTCGATCGCGCTCGCCTTCACCACCTGGGACGGCATCGGCTTCGATTCCATCAAGTGGGTCGGGCTGGACAACTTCAAGCAGTTGTTCACCGACAACCCGCAGTTCTGGCCTGCCCTCCAGCACAACGTCATCTGGTTCGTCGTGCTCATCCTGATCCCGACCCCGCTCGGCCTGTTCCTGGCCGTACAGCTGGACAAGAAGATCCGCTTCAGCCGGGTCTACCAGACCGCGTTCTTCCTGCCGGTCGTGATGTCGCTGGCGGTCATCGGCTTCGTCTGGCAGCTG
>NZ_LGDG01000179.1 GCF_001279775.1 Streptomyces sp. MMG1533
CAAGATCGTCTCCGGGCTGCACCAGCACACCGAGGGCGACTTCCTCGTCGACGGCACCCCGGTGCGCTTCTCCACCCCGCGCGAAGCCCTCGACAAGGGCATCGCCACCGTCTACCAGGACCTCGCCACCGTCCCGCTGATGCCGGTGTGGCGCAACTTCTTCCTCGGCTCCGAGATGACCAAGGGTCCCTGGCCCGTCCGCCGCCTCGACATCGAGACGATGAAGAAGACCGCGGACGAGGAACTGCGCAACATGGGCATCATCCTCGACGACCTCGAACAGCCC
>NZ_LGDG01000180.1 GCF_001279775.1 Streptomyces sp. MMG1533
GTTCGGCGGCGTCCTACTCTCCCACAGGGTCCCCCCTGCAGTACCATCGGCGCTGTAAGGCTTAGCTTCCGGGTTCGGAATGTAACCGGGCGTTTCCCTCACGCTATAACCACCGAAACACTATGAAACTGTTCAGCCGCACCACACCCGTGACCATGGGCATGGGGCCGTTCGTGGTTTCAGAACCAACACAGTGGACGCGAGCAACTGAGGACAAGCCCTCGGCCTATTAGTACCGGTCACCTCCACACGTTACCGTGCTTCCAGATCCGGCCTATCAACCCAG
>NZ_LGDG01000181.1 GCF_001279775.1 Streptomyces sp. MMG1533
GCGACGGATTTACCTATCACACGGGCTACACCCTTACCCCGGGACAACCACCGCCCGGGATGGACTACCTTCCTGCGTCACCCCATCACTCACCTACTACAAGTCTGGTCCGTCGGCTCCACCACTCCCCTTTACCCGAAGGCTCCAGGGCGGCTTCACGGACTTAGCATCGCCTGATTCAATGTTTGACGCTTCACAGCGGGTACCGGAATATCAACCGGTTATCCATCGACTACGCCTGTCGGCCTCGCCTTAGGTCCCGACTTACCCTGGGCAGATC
>NZ_LGDG01000182.1 GCF_001279775.1 Streptomyces sp. MMG1533
GCGACGGATTTACCTATCACACGGGCTACACCCTTACCCCGGGACAACCACCGCCCGGGATGGACTACCTTCCTGCGTCACCCCATCACTCACCTACTAACCGCTTGGTTCGGCGGCTCCACCACTTTCCTTTCCCCGAAGGGTCCGGAACGGCTTCACGGCCTTAGCATCACGATGCTCGATGTTTGACGCTTCACAGCGGGTACCGGAATATCAACCGGTTATCCATCGACTACGCCTGTCGGCCTCGCCTTAGGTCCCGACTTACCCTGGGCAGATC
>NZ_LGDG01000183.1 GCF_001279775.1 Streptomyces sp. MMG1533
CGGGTGTCCGAGGGCGCGTCGCCCGACCGCGATGCTCGCCGCATCGTGCCGGGACATCCTGCGTCGTGGGGTGGTCAGGGGCTTCTGCCAGTGCTGGGCACCCCAGCGAGAGGTGTAGGCGGGATCGACCGCGACGACGGCCACGTTCTGCTCGGCGGCCATCGACACCAGCCGGGCCTTGAGTTTCGCGGTGGGGAAGCGGGAGAGCAGGCGGCGGAAGCGTTTGTTGCGGCCGTGCTTCTCGCGGCCCTTCTGCGCCGCGAAGTCGAGGTCTT
>NZ_LGDG01000184.1 GCF_001279775.1 Streptomyces sp. MMG1533
CCGGTGAAGGTGGTGAGGACGGACGGCACGGTCGTCCGCCAGACGTACGACGAACGCGGCAACCGCACGTCGATGACCACCTCGTCCGGCCAGACCACCCGCTTCGCTCACAACGAGGCGGGCCACCTCACCTCAGTGACCGACCCACTCGGCCACACGACAACCGTCGTATGCGACCGCGCAGGCCTCCCCCTCCAGATCACGGACCCACTGGGCGCGGTCACGCGCTACGAACGTGACACCTTCGGCCGCCCCGTCGCGATCACGGACCCGAC
>NZ_LGDG01000185.1 GCF_001279775.1 Streptomyces sp. MMG1533
ATGACCACCTGGATGTTCGACTGAGCATCCGCCGACGCACCCGTGTCGTACGACCGACGATCCGCACCAGAACCCGCCATCACACACCACTCCCCGAGAAACCAAACAGACAGTCAACAAACCGACGAAACCGGGGCAGCGACGCCCCGGTGAGCGCTACTCAGCGAAAACGAGCCGCGTCGAAATTCGCCGCACCCATCTGCTGCTTCGCGTTGTCACCCTGCTCCTGGTCACCCGAACTGAACGCCGAGTCCATCCCCGACTGACCACCC
>NZ_LGDG01000186.1 GCF_001279775.1 Streptomyces sp. MMG1533
GGACATGAACGACGACCACCTCGCCGCCTGGCAGTTGGATGTGCACGGCAACCCGGTCGGCGAGCCGCAGCGCTACTTCTACGACCTCACCGGCACCACAGCGCACCGCGATGCACAGATCCGGCACGCCCTGACCCGGCTGCTGCACCACACCCGCCGCTGCGGGGCCACTGCGATCGCCATCGAAGACCTCGACTTCGCGGCGCAGAAGGGCCGCGAGAAGCACGGCCGCAACAAACGCTTCCGCCGCCTGCTCTCCCGCTTCCCCACC
>NZ_LGDG01000187.1 GCF_001279775.1 Streptomyces sp. MMG1533
CGGTGCGGGTGCCGCCGAGGGCGCCATCGACGCGGCCTCGATCCTGAAGCCGATGCTGGCCCGCGGTGAGCTCCAGACCATCGGCGCCACCACACTTGACGAGTACCGCAAGCACCTGGAGAAGGACGCGGCGCTGGAGCGCCGTTTCCAGCCGATCCAGGTCGCGGAGCCGTCGCTGCCGCACACGATCGAGATCCTCAAGGGTCTGCGTGACCGGTACGAGGCCCACCACCGTGTCTCGATCACGGACGAGGCGCTGGTC
>NZ_LGDG01000188.1 GCF_001279775.1 Streptomyces sp. MMG1533
CGGTGCGGGTGCCGCCGAGGGCGCCATCGACGCGGCCTCGATCCTGAAGCCGATGCTGGCCCGCGGTGAGCTCCAGACCATCGGCGCCACCACACTTGAGGAATACAGGAAGTACCTGGAGAAGGACGCGGCGCTGGAGCGCCGTTTCCAGCCGATCCAGGTGGCGGAGCCGTCGCTGCCGCACACGATCGAGATCCTCAAGGGTCTGCGTGACCGGTACGAGGCCCACCACCGTGTCTCGATCACGGACGAGGCGCTGGTC
>NZ_LGDG01000189.1 GCF_001279775.1 Streptomyces sp. MMG1533
GGCCGCACTCACGAACACCCGCACCCCCACCCCCATCCCCACCACGACCACGACCATGACCACGACCACGACCACGACCACGACCACGAAGGCAGCCAGGACCACGACGGCGGACACCCCCACGCCCGCCCCCACACCGTCGAACACACCCACGGCGGCTTCACCCACACCCACGCCACCGCCCCCACCCTCCGCGGCACGATCCTCCTCGGCTTCGCCGGCGGCCTCGTGCCCAGTCCGTCCGCCGTCGTCGTACTCGTCGGCGCGGCGGCGCTCGGTCAGGCCTGGTTCGGGCTGCTGCTCGTCGTCGCGTACGGTGTCGGGCTCGCCCTCACCCTCACCGCGGCCGGCTTCGCCGTCGTCAAACTGGGTACTGGAGTGACCCGGGTGCTGGACAAACGCCCGCGCTGGGCGAGCGGCCCGCTGACGGCCCTGGTACGCCGGACCGCACCCTTGGGGTCCGCGCTCGTCGTCGTGGCTCTTGGGGCCGGACTGGTGCTCAAGGGGGCGGCATCCGCACTCGGCTGAGCTACTTTTGTGGAGAAATCTCGCGGATGCGAAGAGGGGGCGCACGTGTCCGAAGAACCGGGCAGTGAACGTCTGATCGCGGGCCGCTACCGTCTCCTGTCGCCGCTCGGCGAGGGCGGCATGGGAACGGTGTGGCGCGCCCGCGACGAGTTGCTCAACCGCGAGGTCGCCGTCAAGGAGGTGCGCGCACCCTCCGGTCTGCCCGGCGCGGACATCGAGCGGATGTACGCACGGCTGGAGCGGGAGGCGTGGGCGGCGGCCCGGATCTCCAGCCACAACGTGGTGACGGTGTACGACGTGGCCACCCAGGACCACCGTCCCTGGATCGTCATGGAGCTGGTCCGCGGCATCTCGCTGGCCGAGCTCCTGGAGGCCGAGGGCCCGCTCTCCCCGCAGCGTGCCGCGCACGTCGGCGCGGAGGTGCTGTCCGCGCTGCGGGCCGCGCACGAGGCCGGGGTGCTGCACCGGGACGTGAAGCCGGCCAACGTCCTGCTGTCGAACGACGGACGTGTGGTGCTCACCGACTTCGGCATCGCCATGGTCGAGGGCAGTTCCGCGCTGACGATGACCGGCGAGGTCATCGGCTCGCCCGAGTTCCTGGCGCCGGAGCGGGCGCTGGGCCGCACGCCCGGCCCGGAGTCGGACCTGTGGTCGCTCGGCGTGCTGCTGTACGCGGCGGTCGAGGGCACCTCCCCCTTCCGGCAGACCACTCCGCTCAGCACCCTGCGCGCGATCGTCGACGAGGAGCTGCCGCCACCGCACCGGGCCGGTCCGCTCGCCCCCGTGATCGAGGGGCTGCTGCGCAAGGACCCGGCGGAGCGGCTGTCCGCCGACCGGGCGGAGCAGGACCTGCGGGTGATCGGCGCCGGGGGTACCCCCTCCGGGGGAGGCACACTCGGCGCGGACGCCGCACAGACCGCCCCCTACGCACCGACGATCGCCGCACACCAGCAGCCGCCCCACCCGTCGACGCGCGACCAGCCACCGCCGACGGCACCGGCCCCGCCCCCTTGGACACAACCCGGCACGACCACCGCGGCCGCACAGCCCCACCGCAACCGCCGCGCCGCCGTCGTCCTGATCGCCGGCCTCGCCGCCCTGGCGCTGGCGATCGCCGGACTGACGTACGCACTGCTGAACCGTGACGACGACAAAGAGGCCGGAGGCCCCAAGAGCGAGACGCCCGGCGTGAGTTCGCCGTCGGTGAGCGACCCCGACCCGAGTGACACGGAAGAGCCGAGCCGCTCCCCGAGCCCGAGCGCGAGCCCCAGCAGCAGCCCCACGACCGCGGCCCCGTCTCCGTCGGTGAAGGTCACGCTGACCGGCGCGCACACGCAGTACACCGGCACCTGCCCGCCCCCGCAGGGCCAAGCGCCCGCCTTCACGGCGACGCTCACGGTGGGCACCCTGCCGTCGGAGGTCACCTACCGCTGGGTGTCCAAGGACGGCCAGATCATGGATCAGGGGTGGAAGACCCTCTCGTTCCCGGAGGGCGGCGGCCGGACGCGGCAGGACACGGCGTTCGTGACGACGAACGACGAGAACGGCAGCCTGGAGAACGAGATCAGTGTCGAGGTCCGCTCCCCGGTCGAGACGACGTCCAACTCGGTGCCGTTCTCGGTGACCTGCGTGACGGAGACCCCGTCGGGCGGGGCCTCCGCTTCGCCTTCCTCGTGACGGTCAGGCCAGGCCGTTGAACACCGGCAGATAGCCGCCGGACTGGCCGGCCGCCGTCGGGTGGTACGACTCGCCGACGTTCAGCCAGTTGAGGCTGTGCAGCCAGGAACTGCCGGAGCAGAGCTCGTGGCCGGTGAAGGTGGTGCGGACGTCGCCGAAGACGTAGCGGTGGTTCGCGGCCCGCTTGGCGATGGCGGTGTCGAGGTAGTCGGCCGCGTCGTTGATCGCCTTCCGCTTGGTCTCGGAGAGGCCGACGCAGGTGGTGCCGAGCTTGTAGAAACGGGGGTAACCGAGCACGACCACACGGGCGTTGGGTGCCTTGGACCGGATCGCCGAGTAGACGCCGTCGAGTTTGCCGGGCAGCGTCGAGTCGACGTACGCCTTCGCGGTGTTGATCCGGGACAGGCAGGAACTGTCGGACTGGAGCACACAGGTCGTCATGACGTCGGCGAAACCGGCGTCGTTGCCGCCGACGCTGATCGAGACCAGGGCGGTGGTGGCGCTGAGCGGGGTGAGCTGACTCGCCAGAACATCACCCGTTCGGGCGCCCGAGCAAGCGGTGAAGTCGAACGACGAGGGTGAATGGGCGGCGGCCCAGAGGTACGGATAGGCCTTCGTGCTGCGCTTGCAGTCGCCGCTCGCGGAGATGTAGCTGCCCGCGCCGACCCCGGAGGAGTAGGAGTCGCCGAGGGCCACATAGCCGCCGGGGGCGGCGAGTTGGGATGCCTGCGCGGTCGTGGCCCCGGTGAGGGCGGTGCCGACGGCGAGGAGGAGCGAGCCGACGTATGCGGCAAATCGGGAACGTCTCATGGAACCTCCCTTAGCAGGATCTCTGCCACAACCGTCGTACCAACTACGCGCATTGACGGGAAGTGTCCATGCCAAGACTTTCCGGGCGCGCTCATGACACATTCGATTGCGCGTGCATGACAAGCATGTGACAGAGCCTCAAGTCCCTTGATCTACACCCGTAGACCACTGATTCTTTACTCAGCCATGGGACGGAACGCGACGCTCCACGGCCGTGCGCGCGACGACACGCGCACCCCCCACAGACGCGCGCCCCACCCAGGCACGCGTCGCCTATGAGGAGGACTCCCTCGTAATGGCACAACTGCGTAGCAAGAAGCTCCGGCTCGCCGCGGCGACCAGCCTGGCGACCGCCGCCCTCGTGGGCGGACTCACCGCCCTCCCCGCCCAGGCCGCCCCGGCCGAGGGCAAGGTCCTGGCCGCCGGCTCCCCCACGGCGATCAAGGACAGCTACATCGTCACGCTCAAGAAGGACGCCGGCTTCAAGGCGTCCTCGAGCGAAGGCAAGAGCCTGATCAAGGAGTACGGCGGCTCGGTCAAGAAGACGTTCGGCGCCGCACTGAACGGCTACACCGCCACCCTCTCCACCGCCGAGGCCAAGAGACTCGCGGCCGACCCCTCGGTGGCCGTCGTCGAGCAGAACCAGCGCGTCCGGCTCACCGACACCACGCAGTCCAGCGCGCCCTGGGGCCTGGACCGCATCGACCAGACCTCGCTCCCGCTCTCCGGCACCTACACCTACCCGGACACCGGCGGCAGCGGTGTGACGGCGTACGTCATCGACACCGGCGTGCGGATCACCCACTCCCAGATCAGCGGCCGTGCCTCGTACGGCTACGACGCGGTCGACGGCGACACCACCGCCTCCGACGGCAACGGCCACGGCACCCATGTGGCCACCACCATCGCGGGCTCGACCTACGGCGTCGCCAAGAAGGCGAAGATCGTGGCGGTCCGTGTGCTCGACAACGCCGGCTCCGGCACCACCGCGGGCGTGATCGCCGGCATCAACTGGGTGACCGACAACCACTCCGGTCCCTCGGTCGCCAACATGTCGCTCGGCGGCGGCGCCTCCACCACGCTGGACACCGCGGTCGCCAACTCCATCGCGAGCGGTGTGACCTACGCCGTCGCGGCCGGCAACAGCAGCGCCAACGCCTCCTCGTACTCCCCGGCCCGCGTCGCCTCGGCGATCACGGTCGGCGCCACCACCAGCACCGACGCCAAGGCCAGCTACTCGAACTACGGCTCGGTCCTGGACATCTTCGCCCCCGGTTCCTCCATCACGGCGGGCTGGTACACCAGCGACACGGCGACGAACACCATCTCCGGTACGTCGATGGCGACACCGCACGTCGCGGGCGCGGCCGCGGTCTACCTGGCGGGCCACACCTCGTCCACCCCGGCCCAGGTCGCCACGGCCCTCGTCAACGGCTCGACCACCGGCAAGGTCACCAGCGCGGGCACCGGTTCCCCGAACCGTCTGCTGAAGATCGTGCCGTGAGCACCGCGACAGCAACTCGCCTGACCTGAAAGGCCGTTCCCCGGAGGCGCCGGCCGCCTCCGGGGAACGTATGTACCAAGTCGGCAAACCACCGCCGCGGCCGACTTCCGCATCTTGACGGCCCCCGCGCGACTGAGCGACATTGAAGCCCGGCATCCGGCGCTTCAGGGGGCAAAGTCGCCAATGCAGACCATACGCGGCAAGACATCTTCAACAGCGTCGGCGGACGGCGCCGAGGGGGCGCGACCAGGGCCGGGGAGGGACCTGGCGCCGCTGCTCGCGGGCGCCGCGACGGCCGTCGGGGGATTCGGCGCGGTCCTCGCACTCGCCGGCTCGGACTCACCCCTGCGCGGCCCGCTCACGCTGTTCTTCCTGCTCGCGGCACCCGCCGCGGCTGTCGCCGCCGCGCTGCGCGGCCTCGACCCGTTCGGCCGGACCATCGCCGCGCTCGCGGGCTCGGTCGTGGTCAACATGCTGGTGGCCCAGGGCATGCTGGCCCTGCACAGCTGGTCGGTGCGCGGCGGGATCGTGGCCGTGACCGCGATCAGCTGCGTTCTTCTCCTGCTGGTTCTGCTACGACGGCTGCGTGGCCGTACGACGACAAGGCAGGGCATCTGACGTGGACATCAGCGTGTACCGTCCCGGCGAGCTGAGTGCGGCCGACCGGACGGCCTGGACGGCGATGCAGTCCAAGGCCCATCTGCTCGGTTCGCCGGAACTGGCGAACCCTTTCCTGTCCCCCGAGTTCGCGCTCGCGGTGGGGCGGTATCGACGCGGGGTACGGATCGCGGTGGCACGGGAGGCCGGCGAGCCCGCCGCGTACTTCCCGTACCAGCGGACCGCCACCGGCGTCGGCCGGGCGATCGGGCTCGGCATCTCCGACGCGCAGGGCGTGGTGCACCGGCCCGGGTTCGCCTGGGACGCCCGGGAGCTGTTGCGGGCATGCGGGCTCGCCCTGTGGGAGTTCGACCACCTGGTGGAGGGCCAGCGGGCATTCGAGGCCGGGGCCTGTGGCTCCTTCCCGTCCCCGGTCGTGGACGTGGACCAGGGCTACGAGGCCTATCTGACCCAACTGCGCGCACAGTCGCCGAAGTTCACCCGCACCACACTGGCCAAGGAGCGCAAGCTCGGCCGGGACGCGGGCGAGGTGACGTACGTGCACGACGAACGCGACCCGGCCGCCCTGCGCACCCTGATGAACTGGAAGTCCGCGCAGTACCGCAGGACCGGGCGCAGCGACCGCTTCGCACACGACTGGATCACCCGGCTCGTACAGCATCTGTTCCACACGCGCTCCGAGTCGTTCGCGGGGATCCTGTCCGTGCTGTACGCGGGCGGCAAGCCGATCGCCGCGCACTTCGGGCTGCGCACCGAGCGGGTGCTCGCGTGCTGGTTCCCGGCGTACGACCCGGCGTTCTCGAAGTACTCCCCCGGCCTGGTGCTGCATCTGCGGATGGCCGAGGCGGCCGCCGCCGACGGCATCGCCTATCTCGACCTGGGCCGGGGCCAGAAGGAATACAAGGACTCCCTCAAGACCCGTGAGCTGCGGGTGTCCGAGGGATGGGTGACCCGGCGTCACCCGGTCGCGGTCGGACATCGCGTCCGCCGCGCCCCGGTGCGGGCACTGCGCAATGTGGTGGTTTCCCGGCCGGAGTTGTTCGAACCGGCCGACAAACTGCTCAAGCGGGCGGGAAAGATCCGTTCGTCCCGTTCGTAACGGTCAAACCAACAAAAACGTGAGGCCTCGTTCCAGGTCTTGCCATAGGGGTTCAATCGTCAATACCGTCGTACATCTCACCCGCATCGGTCCATCACCACGCGGCTCTAGGGGAGGGCTCAAGGACCGCGATGGCCCGGCGCGGGGCGCGGTAGGGGGGTGCCGTGCTCGGTGACCGCACTTGTGACCGAGTCGTGCCGCGCGGTCGGCAGCCGTTTTCGGGGGCCGTCCAGTTTTGCCAGCTCACCCGGCAGGTGCGGAGATCGATTCCGTGATGCCGTGCGTGAGAAACCCCCCTTTCGAACCGGACACAGAGCCGGGCCGCCCAGGGGCGGGCGGTCCACCGGACGAGAGGGACCAGACTCATGAGCTTCGATCTGCGCCCGGCCACAACAGGCCAGGATGCCTTGGTAGCCAGCCATTACCGACCGATCTCCTCTCACCTGGCCATAGCGCCGCCGGTGAGCGTGGTGATTCCCGCCATGAATGAGGCGGAGAATCTCCCCTACGTCTTCAAGACCCTTCCGGACTGGATCCATGAAGTGGTCCTGGTGGACGGCAACTCCACCGACAACACCGTCGAAGTCGCCCGGGAGCTGTGGCCGGACGTCAAGGTCGTCGAACAGCGCGGCAAGGGCAAGGGCGACGCCCTGATCACCGGGTTCAACGCCTGCACCGGCGACATCATCGTGATGGTCGACGCGGACGGCTCGGCCGACGGCAACGAGATCGTGTCGTACGTCTCCGCCCTCGTCTCGGGCGCGGACTTCGCCAAGGGGTCCCGCTTCGCCAACGGCGGCGGCACCGATGACATGACCTTCATCCGCAAGCTCGGCAACTGGGCGCTGTGCACCACCGTGAACCGCAAGTTCGGCGCCCGCTACACGGATCTCTGCTACGGCTACAACGCGTTCTGGCGGCACTGCCTCGACAAGATCGACCTCGACTGCACCGGTTTCGAGGTCGAGACCCTGATGAACATCCGGGTGGTCAAGGCGGGGCTCAAGGTGCAGGAGATACCGAGCCACGAGTACCTCCGCATCCACGGCACCAGCAACCTGCGGGCCGTGCGGGACGGGATCAGGGTGCTCAAGGTGATCCTGCGGGAGCGCTCCAACCGGCGTGCGCTGCGCAGCCGTAGGCACGACTCCCCGATGCTCGACTCGGTCCGGGGAGAGGTGTCTTGAGCGGTCCCGACATCTCCGTCGTGATCTGCGTCTACACCGAGGACCGCTGGGAGGACATCCTCGCGGCGGTCTCCTCGGTGCGGACGCAGTCCCGGCCGGCCCTGGAGACGCTGCTGGTCGTCGACCACAACGCGGCGCTCCTGGACCGGCTCACGAAGGAGTACAAGGAGTACGAGGAGTCCGGAGAAGGCACGGTCGTGCGGGTGCTCGCCAACGCGGGCCCCCGCGGCCTGTCCGCCGGCCGCAACACCGGCATCGCCGCCTCACGCGGCGAGGTCGTCGCCTTCCTGGACGACGACGCCGTCGCCGAGCGGGACTGGCTGCGGCACTTCGCCGAGGCGTACGCCGATCCGCGGGTGATGGCCGTCGGCGGCCGTACGGTGCCCATCTGGGCGTCGGGGCGCCGGCCTGCCTGGTTTCCCGAGGAGTTCGACTGGGTGGTGGGCTGCACGTACCGGGGGCTGCCGCCCGGCCTGGTGAAGGTGCGCAACGTGCTCGGCGGCAACGCGTCCTTCCGGCGCAGCGCCTTCGACGCGGCGGGCGGCTTCGCCACCGGCATCGGACGCGACGGCGACAAACGGCCGCTGGGCTGCGAGGAAACGGAGCTGTGCATCCGCCTCACCCGGGCCCGGCCCGACGCGGTTCTGCTGATCGACGACCGGGCGGTGATCCACCACCGGGTGCCCGAGGCGCGCGAGCACTTCGGGTACTTCCGCACGCGCGCGTACGCCGAGGGCCTGTCGAAGGCCCTGGTGGCGCGGAGCGTGGGCGCCGACAAGGGGCTGGAGTCGGAGCGCCGGTACACCACCCGGGTGCTGCCGGCCGGGGTGGCGCGCGGGCTGCGGGACGCCCTGCTGGCCCGGCCGGGGGGCGCGGGCCGGGCGGGCGCGATCGTGGCCGGGGTGCTCACGGCGGCGGGCGGGTACGTGGTGGGAAGTGTCCGGGCACGCCGGGGCGGGGCAACCTTCTCGGTGGCTCCGCTGTCGGACAGCGAGGGGGGAAGACATGACTGAGGCACCCGTGCCGATCCTCATGTACCACGCGATCGCCACCGACCCGAACGAGGCCACCCGCGAACTGTCGGTCACGCCCGACGACTTCGCTGCCCAGATGGCCCTGATCGGTGACCTGGGCCTGGCCCCGGTCACCACCGCCGATCTCGCCGCCCGTTGGCGCGCCGGCCGCCCGCTGCCCGCACGGCCCGTCCTGATCACCTTCGACGACGGCTACGAGGGCGTGCACCGGCATGCCCTGCCCGTCCTCGCCAAGCACGGCTTCGCGGCCACGCTCTTCGTCTCCACCGGCTGGATCCGCGGCCCGCACGACACCGGCCGCAGCCTCGACACCATGCTCGACTGGGACCAGGTCCGCGAACTCGCCGCGGCGGACGTCGAGATCGGCGGGCACAGCCACACCCACCCGCAGCTGGACCAGCTCGACGACGCCACGCTGCGCCACGAGCTGATCCACTGCAAGGAGATCGTCACCGACGAACTCGGCACCGTCCCGGCCTCCTTCGCCTACCCGTACGGCTACTCCAGCCGCCGGGTCCGTCAGGCGGTGCGCGAGACGGGGTACGGCCAGGCGCTCGCCGTCGGCAACAGCCTCGCGCGCCGCCGCCAGGGGCCGTACGCCCTGCAACGCGTCACCGTGCGCCGCAGCACGGGCATCGAGGAGTTCGAGCGGCTCGTCGAGGGCCGTGCGATCGCCCGGAACTTCGCAGGGGACCGTGCCCTCACCAAGGGGTACGCCCTGGTCCGCAGAGCACGTCAGGTCCGCCGGAAGGCCATCCGTTCCCGTGTCTGACACGACCACGACCACGACCGAGGACACCTCGCCCGCGACCGGGGCGCCCGAGCAGTCGGGGCGCCGGCTCCGTCTGCCCGGCCTGGGCCGGTCGCCGGGGGGCAGTCAGCTGTTCCGCAACGCCTACGCCCTGATGCTCAACACCGGCATCTCCGCGGTGCTCGGCCTCGGGTTCTGGCTGGCCGCGGCGCGCTACTACTCGGAGGCGGCCGTCGGCCAGGGCTCCGCCGCGATCGCCGCGATGAAACTCCTCGCGGGTCTGACCGCGGTCACCCTGACCGGGGCGCTGGCCCGCTTCATACCGGTCGCGGGCCGGGCCACCGGGCGGCTGATCTTCCGTACGTACGCGGGCAGTTCGGTGGTCGTGGCGCTGGCCGCGGGCGTCTTCCTGCTGACCCTGGACATGTGGGGGCCGTCGTACCGCTTCCTGAACGGGCCGGTCAACGGGCTCGGCTTCGTGGTGGCCATCGTCGCGTGGAACGTGCTCACGCTCCAGGACGGGGTACTGACCGGACTGCGCAGCGCGCTGTGGGTGCCGGTCGGCAACACCGTGTTCTCGGCGGTGAAGCTGGGACTGCTGGTCGCGTTCGCGGTGGCCATCCCCACGAGCGGTGTGTTCGTGTCGTGGGTCGCGGCGATCGCGTTCTCCGTGCTGCCGCTGGGCTGGCTGGTGTTCCGGCGGCTGGTGCCCCGGCAGGTGAAGGCGACCGCTGAGCACGCGCACCCGCCCACGTGGAAGGAGATCGGGCGGTTCCTGGCCGGCGACTACACCGGCTCGCTGTTCTCGCTCGCCGTGGTCTACCTGATCCCGGTGATCATCGCCTCGCAGGTCAGCTCCGAGGACAACGCGTACTTCTACATCACCGCCACCATCGGCGGCACGGTCAACCTGCTCGCCATCAACATGGGCGCCTCGCTGACCGTCGAGGGCTCGCACGAGCCGCGTCGGCTGGCCTCCAACACCCGGGCCGCGCTGAAGCGGATGGCGCGGATCATGCTGCCGGTGGCCGGGATGCTGTTCTTCGGGGCGCCGTGGATCCTCGGCGTCTTCGGAGCGGGTTACGCGGACGCGGCCACGCCGCTGTTGCGCTGGTTCGCGGTCGGCGGGCTCCTGCGGGTCGTCATGGAGACGTACTTCGCGGTACTGCGCGCGCAGAGCCGCACCGCCGGACT
Source organism: Streptomyces sp. MMG1533 (assembly GCF_001279775.1). Taxonomy (GTDB): domain Bacteria; phylum Actinomycetota; class Actinomycetes; order Streptomycetales; family Streptomycetaceae; genus Streptomyces. The sequence continues at coordinate 10,403 of NZ_LGDG01000189.1, forward strand.
CGCCTGGCTGCAGGGCCTGCTGTGCCTCCTGGTGCTCGGTCTGACGCTGCTGTTGCTTCCCCGCATGGGCCTGACCGGCGCGGGCGTCGCGGAGATCTCGGCCCTCGCGGTGATCGTCGCGCTCGCCGCGCCCAAGCTGTACAAGATCGTCCGGGGCGCGTCGGGTGACGTCCCCGAGAGTGCCGCACCCGACGGGGACCTCGCCGACCTGGGGGCGCGCGAGGTCCCCGCCCCGGCACCGCACAGGCGCGGGCCCGCCTGGGCGCTCGACCAGGACACCCTCGCCCTCGGCGTCCACGTCGACTTCGACCACCTGGAACGCCGGCCCGACGTACGCCCGGGCCCCGGCACCCCGCCCACGGGCACGCCCGCGGTACCCGAGGACCATCGGCCGACCTGGGCGTTCAAGCGGGAGCTGGGGCTGCCGGTCGAGGCGCGGGAACCGGGTTCCGAGGCGTCGTTGGGGCCCGCCGCGGCGGAGGTGGACGCGCCGTTCGAGGAGCGGGAGGAGGGCGTACCAGAGGTCGTACAAGAGTCCGGACAAGAGTCCGTACGAGAGGAAACCGCCGTACGCGAAGAGGTACCGGAGCCCGACGTGCAGCCGCTGTCGTGGCATGGGCGCCTGCTGCCCACCCGTGTCGGTGTGGTCCTCGGCTGTCTGCTGAGCGCCGCGCTCCTGCTGTACTGGGTGCCCGCGCTGCGGCTCGGCGAGGCCGACCTGGACCGGATGGGCGGGCTCGGGCTGATCTCCGTGCTGCCGACCGCCACGCTGGTGGGCGCCGCGCTGCTGGTGGTGGTCTTCGCCTCGCTGCTGTGGCTGGGCCGCGAGCACCGGGGGCTGCTGCTCGTCACGCTGCTCGCGACGGTGATCTCGCTGCATGCGCTGCCCGCGGTGATCGAGACCGAGCCCAGGTTCGCGACGGCCTGGCAGCACCTCGGCTTCCTCGACTACATCGACCGGACCGGGTCCGCGGTGCCCGACCTGGACGCGCGCTGGAGCTGGCCCGGCTTCTTCGCGGCCGCCGCGTTCGTGTTGAAGGCCTGCGGGGTCAACGACTTCACGGAGATCATCCGCTGGTGGCCACTGACCATCCAACTGCTCTATCTGGCGCCGATGTTCCTGCTCGTGCGCTCGATGCGGGCGAGCTGGCGGGCCAAGTGGACGGGCATCTGGATCTTCGTGCTCAGCGGGTGGGTCGGCCAGGACTACTTCTCCCCGCAGGGCTTCACCTATCTCCTCTACCTGGTCTTCGTGGCGATCCTGCTCGTCTGGTTCCGGGCACCGGGCGTGATCTGGACCAGGCGGCGCCCCGGCGAGATCGAGGTCGAGCCGACGAACCGGCGGCAGCGGGCCGTGCTGCTGCTGGTGGTGATCGGCCTGTTCGCGGCGAGCGTCCCGGCCCACCAGCTCACCCCGTTCGTGATGCTGGGCGTGCTGGCGGTGCTCGTCCTGGTCGGCCGCAGCGAACTGCGCGGGCTACCCGTACTGTTCGGCGTCCTTGTGGCCGTCTGGGTGGGCTTCATGGCCGAGCCGTACTGGTCGGGGCACTTCAACGACCTGTTCGGCGGGGTCGGCGGCGTCGGCGGCAATGTGTCGTCGTCGGTGTCCGGCCGTATCGAGGGCGGCAGTTCGGCCCACAAGCTCGTCCTCTATGCGCGTGTGCTCCTTGCCGGCGGTGTGATGGCCTTCGCCTGTTACGGCTGGTACCGGCGGCGCGAGCACAAGTACCGCGAGCGGTCGCTGCTGGTCCTCACCTTCGTGCCGTTCCTGGGCTTCGGCATGCAGTCGTACGGCGGCGAAATGGCCCTGCGCGTCTTCATGTTCGCCCTGCCGGGCGCCGCCCTGCTCGCCGGACTCGCCCTGTTCCCGCGCACCGGTGTCACGGCCAAGGAGCGCGACAAGGACCGGGTGAGCCTCGCCCCGGTGGCCGCGTTGATGGCGGGCCTGATGCTCATCGGCGGCTTCCTGGTGGCCCGTTGGGGCAACGAGCCCTTCGAGCGGACCCTGACCGGCGAGATCGCCGCCATGGACTACGTGTACGCGCACGACGATCCGACGGCACGTCTGCTGTGGCTGAGCAACGACACGGTGAACGTGGTGACGCCGTCGCTGCCGTGGGGCTCGAAGGACATGGAGAAGGTCGAGTACGTGCCCACGCTGGCGCCGACCGACCCGGTGCTGGTGTCCGGCCTGGTGAAGGCGCTCAAGGACGCGGGCCCGAACTCGTATCTGATGATCAACCGCAGTCAGGTCGTCTATCTCCAGCTGGACGTGGGCTATTCGGCCAGCTGGGAGCCGCGGCTGATCAAGAACCTGGACGCCCGGAAGGAACTGAAGAAGGTCTTCGTCAACGAGGACGTGACGATGTACGCGCTGGCCAAGCAGCCCGAGGGCAAGGTTCCGGCCGCGGACCCCGGTCCGATCGGACCGCAGGTGACGTGGACACCGTGGTCGGTCGTCGGGGCCCTGGCGGCGCTGGCGCTGATCGTGCTGCTGTCGGCCCGGGAGGTCGTACGGGTCGCGGTGCGGCCGAGCGTGCGGCAACTGCGGTGGCTGCAGAGCAGCTTCTGGTTCTCACTGCCGCTGCTGGCGGTGCTGCTGGCCTCGTTGGTGCAGCGGTTCCTGACGATGAAGTGACGGAAGCGGCGGAAGCGGCGGTCAAGATGAAGTGACGGAAGCGGCGGTCAAGTGGCTCAGCGGGTGAGCCACTTGACCTCGTACGCCTGCATCTCGACCTTCTTGCCGTCGATCTTCGTGCTGATCGACCGGTCGAGGGTGTTGACGACGAGGACCACCTTGTCGGTCGCCAGGGCCCGGACCTCGGGCGAGTCCACCGACACCGTCCTGGCGGCGGTGTCCGGCGGGAACTCCCTGCTGAAGCGCGACACCAGGTCGTACATGGGCAGCTTCTCGCCGCCGCTTCGGGTGTGGGTCGGGGTCCACAGACAGCCGGGGCAGTCGGTGCCCTTCTCCTTCTCCGGGTTCCAGTAGAAGCCGGAGGAGGCGCCGCCCTTGACCATGGCGATCATCCCGGCGGCCTGGACGGCGACGCGACGGGTCTCGGACCAGCCCTCGCGCTCGTCGTTGCCGTCGGCCGGCTCGACGTAGTACTCGGCCCACCACAGCGGCAGATCGCCGGTCCGCGCGCGCACCCAGTCGCCCACCGCGGTGAACTTGTCGGTGGCCGCGAACTCGTCGGGCAGCAGCTCGTCGTCCTGGGTGTAACTGGACCCGTCCACGACCACGAACTCGGCGCCCGCTTTGTGCCTGTTCCAGTACTCGAAGGCGTCGAGGACCCGCTGGTCCATGGCGCCCCAGGGGCCCTTGAAGGTCGTGGACGCGTCTTCCGACCTCGGGTCGAGGCTGTCCATGACCAGGTACGGCCCGCCGACCATGATGTCCTTGTTCACCTTCTTCAGGGCGTTGTGGACGAGGTTGTAGAACTCGGTGTATCCCTCGTAGTCCCAGCGGGCCTCGGAGTCGTTCCAGAAGCCCTTGAACTCGTTCCAGACGATGAAGTGGCGTACGTCCGGGTAGCGCTTGGCGACGGTCGCGGCCAGGTTCGCGAAGTCCTGGTAGTGCTCGCGGTCCGGGGCGGTCTCCAGGGCGCCCTGGCTCCAGTCGGTGTTGTCGACGCCTGCCTTGCCGCCCTTCATCCAGTCGGGGGCGCAGCACAGGGTGACCACGGGCGTGGCGCCGGACGCGCGCATGAAGTCGACCCGGAGGTCCATCGCCTCGAAGTCGTAACGCCCCTTCACCGGCTCGGGGTTGTCGGCGCCCCACCCCATGAGGTGCTGGATCTGCGGCAGGCCCCCGTCCTCGGACAGCCGCCCCTCGACGCGCTCGACGGCGGCGGCACTGCCCTCGTCGGCGCTGAACTGGGTGTGGGTGAAGCCCCAGCCCACGTCCGGCTGTGTCGCGTCCGGCGTGGCGGTGGGCGTGCCGTGCACCTTGTCGCCGTCGGGCGAGGTGCCCTCGGCGCCCGAGCCGCCGGGAAGCGTGTTGAGGAGGGTCACCACCAGGGCCAGGGCGGCCACGCCGATGCCGAGCAGCGCGGTGAGCCGCCACCGCCCCACCCCCGAATTCCACCCATGACGTCCCATCGAGGGCAACGGTAGCCGGGATGGCTGCCCGTGGGGCAGATCTCTCGGGCGCACAGCTGTGCTGCGCCTTCCGTGTGACAACCCCGGGACGCCGGCCGACGGACACCGGAGCGTGCGCACGGGTGTGGGAGTACCCGGGACAGGCTGCGGAAATCCGGTGCATCGGACGCCTTGGTGCCGGATCATGGCCGCATGTCTGCAAACCCACACGACGCTCTGCCGATCCGGCTCAACGTCGACGACAGCGACTCGCCGTCCGACGTCGTCGACGCGCTGTTCCTCGGCCGCTTCGCGACGGGCGAGCAGCCGTACTCGCACGCGGCCAACATCGACCGCGTGCGGTCCGGGGCGACGCTCCTGCCGGCGGGCGCCCGCGTGCTCCGTGTCGCCCGCGACGACGACCGCAGCGCGACCCTCGCCGAGGGCGACGGCTGGACGCTGCTGATCTCCCGCTGGAACCGCGGCGCCGACGTCACGGTCACGGCGACCAGCCCCGAACTGGCCGAGAAGGTCCTCGGCCAGGCCACCGACGGCGCGGCGGACGAGCCCGAACCGCAGCCGGAGAACGTGACCATGGGCTTCTGGTACGTCTCCCCGAGGCGCGGCCCGCACCGCACCACCCGGCAGATCTCCGCGGGCACGTGGGACGAGGTGCGGGACAACTACACCGGCCCGGTGGCGGACGCGATGGACCGCCTGATGAAGACGACCCCGGAGGACATCGCGGGCCGTCTGCTCCTCCTGCACGGCCCGCCGGGCACCGGCAAGACGTCGGCGCTGCGGACGCTGGCGCGTTCCTGGCGGGACTGGTGCCAGGTGGACTGCGTCCTGGACCCGGAGCGGCTGTTCTCCGACGTCGGCTATCTGATGGACATCGCGATCGGCGAGGAGGACGCCACGGGGAAGGGGCGGTGGCGGCTGCTCCTCCTCGAGGACTGCGACGAGCTGATCCGCGGGGAGGCGAAGCACACGGCGGGCCAGGCACTGTCGCGGCTGCTGAACCTGACCGACGGCCTGCTCGGCCAGGGCCGCAACGTCCTGGTCGGCGTCACCACCAACGAGGACCTGGAGCGCCTCCACCCGGCCGTGGTCCGTCCCGGCCGCTGTCTCGCCCGCATCGAGGTGGGTCCGCTGACCCGCCGGGAGGCGGTGGGCTGGCTCGGCACCGAGGAGGGCGTGGGCCGCGAGGGCGCGACGCTGGCGGAGCTGTACGCGCTGCGCCGGGGCACCTCGCCGACGTCACTGCCGGAGCCGCGGACGGACGCGGACGCGGGGCTGTACCTGTAGTGCTTTGATGAAGGTATGACCCTGTTCGTCGGCACGTCGGGGTGGCAGTACAAGGACTGGCGGGGCGTCCTCTACCCCGCCGGGTGTCCCACCCGGCTGTGGCTGGAGGAGTACGCGACGCGCTTCGCGACGGTCGAGATCAACAACGCCTTCTACCGGTTGCCGTCCCGGGAGACCTTCGAGGCCTGGCGGGAGCGCACCCCGCCGGACTTCGTCGTCGCGGTCAAGGCCAGCCGCTACCTGACCCACATCAAGCGGCTGCGGGACCCCGAGGAGCCGGTGCACCGGCTGATGAGCCACGCGGCGGGCCTCGGTGACCGCCTGGGCCCGGTCCTGCTCCAGCTGCCACCGACCCTGCGCGCCGATGCGGGGCTGCTGGACGCCTGCCTGGCCTGCTTCCCGGCCGGCACGCGGATCGCGGTCGAACCGCGCCACGACTCGTGGTGGACGCGCGAGGTGCGCGAGGTGCTGGAGGCCCGGGGGGCCGCCCTGTGCTGGGCCGACGTGCAGTCCCGTCCGGCGACGCCGCTGTGGCGCACCACCGACTGGGGCTACGTCCGCTTCCATGTCGGCCGCGCCCGCGCCTGGCCGCACTACGGCCGGCAGTCCCTGAAGACCTGGGCCGAGCGGATCGCGCGGTCGTGGTCCGACGGCCAGGACGTGTACGCGTACTTCAACAACGACCCGACGGGGGCGGCGGTGGAGGACGCGATGACCTTCGCACGGGCGGCGCGGTCGGAGGGCTTGGACGCCACCCGGGTGCCGGAGCACCTGGAGCGGGCCTGACGTTCCCGATCCGCCTGCGCCGAGCGGCGCTCAGCCGCGACGGCGTACTCCGGCAGTACCGGACCCTGCTCAGCCCTCCCCGTAAGCCGCGCGCAGGGCATCCCGCACCGCGACAAGCGCCGCATTCTCGTCCAACCCGAGCCGCCGGACCCGCTCGACGTACGCCTGTGCAGCCAGCGCGGCTTCCCGCTCCGCCGCCGAGCCCGCGGCAGCGACGTACGTTCCGTTGCGCCCCCGCGTCTCGATCACCCCGTCCGCCTCCAGCGCCCGGTACGCCTTGGCGACCGTGTTCGCGGCGAGCCCGAGCGACTCGGCCAGCCCGCGCACGGTGGGCAGCCGGTACCCGACCGGCAGCACTCCCGACCGCGCCTGCTCGGAGATCTGCGCCCGCACCTGCTCGTACGGAGGGGCGCTCTCATCGATGTGGATCTTCAAGGTCACGGGGTGATTGTCCCGCACCCGCCCGAAAATGAGAGGCACCGCGGTGCATCTCCCCCGTAGCGTGCGCCTACATGACTGTGATCGTGCGCGACCTCGCCCCCGAGGTCCGGGCAGACTTCGAGGGCTTCGCCCGCGTCCGCCACCTCGCGCTTCCCTTCTTCCTCGTCACCCCGGACTCCCTCGCCCACGACCTCGCGCACACCCGCCCCGAGGCCCACTACCGGCCCCTGGTCGCGGAGATGGACGGCGAGGTGATCGGCACGGCCCAGGTCGGGCTCGTCCACGACAGCCCGGAGCCCGGCCTGGGCTACGTCAACGTGTACGTGCACCCCGGGCGGACGCGCCGCGGTGCCGGCTCGCTGCTGGTCCGCGCCGCCGAGCAGCACCTGGCCGACCGGGGTGCGACCAAGCTCTTCGCCTGGGTCCTGGACGAGCCGGGCAACCGCGCCTTCGCCGAGCGGCACGGCTACCGCGAAAGCCGCTCCGCGCACTTCCTCCGCCTGGACCTGGCGGGCGGCGGCCTGCCGCCGCTCCGGCCGCTTCCGCCGGGCGTCGAGCTGCGCACCGGAGCCGACTTCGCGGCCGACCCGCGCCCGCTGTTCGAGCTGGACTCGGAGACGATGTCGGACGAACCGAGCGACATCGCCTACGAGTTCACCGACTACGGGGCCTGGCTGACGGAGACCTGGCAGCACCCTCTCTTCAGCCCCGAGCTGACCTCGGTCGCCGTGGCCGACGGCCGTCCCGCCGCCTTCAGCATGGCCCGCACGGACGGCGGCACCCGCTACGGCACCGTCATGACCGGCACCGCCCGCGCCTTCCGCGGCCGGGGCCTGGCCAAACTCGCCAAGAACGACTCCCTGCACCGCGCCCGCGCCGCCGGGCTCACGGAGGCGTTCACCGGCAACGACACCGGCAACGGCCCGATGATCGCGATCAACAAGTGGTTCGGGTACGAGATCTGCGCGACGGAGGTGCGGTATGTCCGCGAATTCAGCTGAGTCCTCGGTCCTCCTGGAGGTCGTCCTGGTCAAGGCGGGCCGTACGAAGATCCGTTACGAGGCCGAACTCCTCGGCGACGACGGCACGCGGCTCGCCGTCCGCGCCCCCTGGGCCGGCGAGGGCGTCCGCGACTTCGGCTTCGTCCGCTTCGAGCCCGGCGACGTCTTCACCGAGTACTACTGGCGGGACCGCTGGTACGCGGTGAAGGAGGTCCGCGACTCCACGGGCGCGCTGAAGGGCTGGTACTGCGACGTCACCCGACCGGCCACGCGGTCCGGCGCCGAACTCGTCGTGGAAGATCTCGACCTGGACCTGTGGCTGTCGGCCGACGGCACGGACGTCCTGCGCCTGGACGAGGACGAGTTCGCCGAGAGCGGTCTCGCGGAGCGGGATCCGGGGGCGGCGGCCGCCGCGGTGGCCGCCCTCGACGAGCTGGAGGCGCTGGCGCGCGCGGGCGGTTTCGACGCGCTCCTCGCGTGACCCGCCCTCAGCCGACCACCGCCACCACCGCGTACCGCTCGTCCTCCACCTCCTTCCCCCACAGCAGCGCGTCGCCCGACAGCCGGTCCACGCGCACCTGCCCGGCGAGCGGGGCGAGGAGGGCGGTGAGCCGGTCGGCGGGTATGCCCACCGGGCTGACCGTCCCCCACACGCCCTCGACCAGCACCAGCCGGCCGCCGGGACGCAGCAGCTCCCGCCAGTGCCGCAGGGCGCGGCCGGGGTCGGGCAGCGCCCACAGCACGTGCCGTACGAGCACGGCGTCGAAGCGCTCCTCCCCCACGGGCGGTTCCGTCGCGTCACCGACGAGGAACACGGCGTCACGGCCGGCCAGCTTGGCGCGCGCGAGGTCGACCATGGCCGGGGAGCTGTCCACGCCGGTGACACGGTGTCCCTGCTCGGCCGCGAGGAGCGACAGGCTGCCGGTGCCGCAGCCGAGGTCGAGGACGTCACAGGCGCGCCCAGGCAGCCAGTCGCGCAGCCGTCCGGCCCAGGCGTGGCGCACCTTCGGGTCGCGCAGGCCGTGGTCGGGCTCGTCGTCGAAGGCGGCGGCCTGCGCGTCCCAGTCGACACCCGCCGAAGTCGTGCCGTCACTCTCGTTCGTCATGCGCCCAAGAGTGACACCCGCCACTGACAGTCGAATCGTGACAACGGCCACTGACAGAACGGCAACCGATGAGGAACTCTCCCTGAACGGGTCTACCTCCGTGAGAACGCGGAACCCGGTAGACCTTGGAGGAGGCAGCCATGCGCCGTGTGACCGTGCAGAAGCCCCTGAGGAAGACGGACTCCCGCCAGGTCCGCGAGGAGGCCGACGAGCGCCCCGCGGGACGCCCGGAGGTCCGAAAGGACATCGCACGCACCTGGTGGCCGGACGGGTGAGGAGCCCAAGCTCCCTCAGTCCAGCCGCTTGCGGTAGTGAATGCGGTCGTACGGCCCGTCGACGCGCCGCTCCACGACCTCGTACCCGTACTTCGGGTAGATCTCCTGGTTCTCCCACATCATGGCGTTCGTGTAGAGCCTGACCTCGGGGAGACGCAGCGCACGCGCGTGTGCCTCCACGAAACGCAGCAGCCGTCCCCCCACGCCCCTGCCGTGCGCGTCGGGGTGGACGGCGATGTTGTCGAGGTACAGGTGGTCCTCGCATTCCTCGACCACCACCAGACCGAGCACGGGCTCCCCCGCCACGAACACCTTCCCCTCGGCCACGTTCGCCGCGTGGTCCGCCTCCATGGGCTGCGGCACCACCCCGATGCGCTCGATGTAGTGGTGGTACGCGGCGTCGGTGACGGCTTTCACGGCGGGTACGTCGGCTGTCGTCGCGGGCCGGATCTCCTCGTTCGTCATGACGCGCACGCTATCTACCTGATCTCAGTCTCAGCACTCCCTTAAGGCGGCCATAAAGATCGCCACCAGCCGCCTCCAGCAGGCGTTCTCACGGTTTCTTTGATCCGGCACGCATCAGTTCCGGTTCCGAGGAGATCCCCCATGCCCGCACGCCGCAAGGCCGCCACCGTCGCCGCCCTCGGTCTGTCTCCGCTGGCCCTGACCGTGCTGTCCGCCGCCCCCGCGTCCGCGCACGGATCCATGGGCGACCCGGTCAGCAGGATCTCGCAGTGTTACGCGGAGGGCCCCGAGAGCCCGGCGTCGGACGCGTGCAGGGCGGCGGTCGCGGCCGGGGGCACGCAGGCGCTGTACGACTGGAACGGCATCCGCATCGGCAACGCGGACGGACAGCACCGGACGCTGATCCCGGACGGCAAGCTGTGCAGCGCGAACAACGACGAGTTCAAGGGGCTCGACCTGGCCCGCGCCGACTGGCCGGCGACGAGCGTGAGCAGTGGGTCGTACACCTTCAAGTACCGCGTGACCGCCCCGCACAAGGGGACCTTCAAGGTGTACATCACCAAGGCCGGTTACGACCCGACGCAGCCGCTCGCCTGGGACGACCTGGACCTGGCCGACCCGGTGGCGACGGTCACCGACCCGGCCGCGTCCGGCAGCTTCTACACCTTCTCCGGCACCCTCCCCGAGCGCTCCGGCAAGCAGCTGCTGTACGCGATCTGGCAGCGCTCGGACAGCCCGGAGGCGTTCTACTCCTGCTCGGACGTGGCATTCGGCGGCGGGAGCGGCAACAGCGACAGCGGTGGCAGCGACAGCGGTACGACGAGCAGCGCGTCGCCCGTCCCGACCGCCTCCGCCCCCTCCGAGGAGCAGATCGAGGACGGCGGCGACCAGTCGACGGTCGAACACCACGGCCACGGTGACCAGGACGCCGGCACGTCGGCGGCGCCGGAAGCGCAGCCGGTCACGCAGACCGAGAGCTCCGTGCCCGACGAGGCGAAGGCGGCCGGCACCACCGAGAACCTCGCCGAGACCGGCGGCGACAGCAGCACCCCGTACGTCGCCGTGGGCGGCGCGGCGACGCTGGCGCTCGGCTCTGCGGTCCTGTTCGCCGCGGTCCGCCGGCGTGCGGCGAGCGGTGGCCGGACCGGTCGCTGATCCAAGGGTTCCGGGGCCTGACCGGCGGCTCAGGCCGGACAGGCCCCGGCAGCACTCAGCCGACCGCCGACGCGCAGGTGGTCGGGGTGGCGTGCGCCGGGTCAAGGGCGTTGGCCACCTCGTGGAAGGCGATCCGGTCGACCAGACCGATCAGCGCGTGCTCGGACAGGTCGACCGGGCACAGGTCCTGGAGCAGGACGTTGCGCACGCCCGGCCCGCTGAGGAACTGGCTCTGGTACGGCGTGACCACCTCGTCGTATTTGGTGGCGAGGACCGTGTACCGGACGCCGGGCACGGTGTCGCCCCCCTCGTTGAGCTTGGTGAGGAAGGCGGAGCCGGCGGCCTGGTCGGCGAGGGCGGGGGTGTTGGCGGTGAGCAGGTCCCCGATGCCGGGGAAGTACGGCAGGAGGTTGGTGAAGCCGGAGAGCGTGGTGCCGTGGTTGCTGGGCGCGATGCCGACGAGGGCGTTCACCTTGGCGGCTCCGCCGAGGAACTTCAGGTAGTAGCGGGGCATCATGCCGCCCTGCGAGTGGCCGACGAGGTCGGTCTCGGCGGCGCCGGTCGCGGCGAGCACCTTGTCGACGTAGGCCTTCAGCTGCTCCGCCGACTTGTCGACCGGGCCGAGGGCGTGGATGAGCGGGAGGCCCGGCAGCTGGCCGTAGTCGAGCGAGAAGACGCAGTAACCGCGGTCCTTCAGATACGGCGCGAGGCCAAGCCAGTTGTCGACGGAGTTGGCGAAGGTTCCGTGTACGAGGACGACGGGGCGGGGATGGGCGGCGGACGGCTTGCAGGAGTAGTCGTTCCAACCGCTGCCGGAGGCATCGGCCGCCTGCGCGGTGGTGGCGGGGACGACGGCGACCGCGGCGGCCAGCAGCAGCGCGGCCAGGGGTCTGAGCACTCGATTCCAGGGCAGCATCGTGTGATCTCCTTGCGGCTCAAGGGAGTTGCGACGGCTCTACGCCCTGTGATCCGGATCACGAGGATGCTGTTCACTCGTCAAGTTACGGACGAGTAGTGCACTTGTGAAGTTACGCGTCAGTAAAAACTTCCAGTGGTAACCATCGACCACTGCAGTCGCTGATAATGCACGGACGAACCATCACCACACTGGCTTGATGGGACCATAGGGTGCAATGCGCCCCAATTGGCCGCCCAGCGCGCGCACTTCCCTCTCACCGAGCAGCGCCACCCACGCCCCCACGGCCTCCGCGGCCGCCTCCTCCGCCGCACGGGTGCAGGCCCACCCCCGCCCGGTCAGCACGATCAGCCGGGCCCTGGCGTCGCCGGGATGCGGCCGACGCTCGGCGTAGCCCTTGCGCACGATCTCGTCGACCAGCTGGCTCGCGGCCTGCTTGGTCACCCCGAGGTGGGCCGCGAGATCGGTGACCGTCGCCCCGCCCGGGGCGAGCCGGGCGAACGCGAAACCGTGCGCGGGCCTGATCCCCTCGAAGCCGCGGGCGAGGACGCCCTCATTGATGCGCTGAGTGAGTTCACCGGCGACGGCGAGCAGCGCGGCGGACAGGGCCATGGCTTCGGAGTTCTCCACGGAGGCATTGAAACACCCTTGACGAATTGGTCAAGCTGCTTGACCATGAGGAAGGTAGTCAAGTCGCTTGACCATCCGGAATTGGAGAGTCCATTGCCCGTCATCCGTCCGTCCGATGCCGTCACCCACGAGATCCACGGCGCCCGTTTCGTCTCGCACGCCACGCCCCTCACCGGCAGCAAGGAGCTGTGCGCCTGGCGGGGCGAGATCCCGGCGGGGACCAAGGCGCCCGCACACACCGTCAACCGGGAGGAGATCTTCCATGTACTCGGCGGCGAACTGCTGATGACCCTCGACGGCCACACCCACCACGTCACCGCGGGCGACACGGTGATCATCAACCCCGGGTCGACGCTCGCCGTCGAGAACCCGACGACCGAGGTCGCCACCTCCTGGGTCACCACCTCCATCGGCCTGGAGGCGGAGCTGGCCGACGGCACCCGGATCACACCCCCGTGGGCCAACTGACCCTTATGCCGCCAGCGACCCCGGCATCACCGCCCGCGGCCCGAACTTCGCTCGCACGCGGTCCGCGACCTCCTCGATCCGGCGGAGCTTCTCGTCCACGGGGTCGAAGGCAAGCTGGTAGGAGGCCTGTTCGGCGGGGCCGAGGGCCTCGGCGCGCAGGGTGACCGAGCGGACCCGGGCGCGCTGGAGACCGAGGGCCTCGTACATGCCGTAGGCCGCCTTCGTCAGCGCGGCGGAGTGCGCGGTCGGTTCCTTGAGGGTGCGGGTGCGGGTCGTCGAGGAGCGGTCGGCGTAGCGTACGACGAGGGTCAGGGTGCCGCAGACCTTGTCGAGGGCGCGCAGTCGGGCGCCCAGTTCCTCGGCGGCCGAGAGCAGTGCGCGGCGATGCCGGTCGGCGTCCAACTCGTCGCGGTCGAAGGGGCGTTCGGCGGCCAGCGAACGGGAGACGGCGTTCGGTACGACCCGGCCGCGGTCGATGCCGTTCGCCTTCTCGCGCAGTTCGCGGCCGGCCTTCGCACCGACCAGGCGCTGGAGCGTGGACAGGGGCGCGGCGGCGACCAGGCCGAGGGTGTCGAGGCCGTACTCGCCCAGGGTGCGGGCGGTCGCGGCGCCGACGCCGGGGAGCGCGGCGACGGGCTTGCCGGCGAGGAACTCCATGGCGGCGTCCTCGGACACCGCGCAGGTCACCCCCGGCCCGGCGTCGCGCAGTGCGATGCGGGCCAGCATCGGGCCCGGCCCGGCGCCGATCACGCAGTCGACGCCGTACAGGGCGAGCGCCCGGACCCGGATCACCGACGCCAGCTCCACCGCACTGCGCCCGAAGTACCGTTCGGCGCCCCGCAGATCGGCCAGCGCCCCGTCCGGCGGCAGCGCCTCGACGACGGGCGTGAACTCCTCGAGCAACCCGAGCAGCCCCGGCAGAGCCGCCTCACACATCGGCGGCAGCTGGAAACGTACGCAGAGGATGGTCATCCCGCACTCCCCGGACTCTGATGCCACAACTTCCGTACCTTCGCGGGCTCTTCGCCCGCCGGGCGCAGATCGGCCCACGGATGCAGTTCGTATCCGGTGGGCATCTGGATTCGCCTGCCCTCCGTCGAATCCCCGCCCCCTTCCGGCATGGGCTCCGCCAGCCGTGCCGCCACCACGTCGAGCCCGCCCTCGGCGCGCAGTTCGACCAGTTCGGCGAGGTTCCAGGCGGCGGCGCCCACCACGCTGAGGCTGCGCGGACCGCGCCGCTGCACCACCCCACGCACCAGCAGCAGCCAGGAGTGGAAGACGGTGTGGGCGCAGGCGTCGTGGGAGTCGTCGAAGAAGGCGAGGTCGACCAGGCCGGTGCCGTCGTCCAGGGTGGAGAAGATGACCCGCTTGCCGGACCGGATCGGCGGCGTCTGGGTGGCCGCCTTGGCGCCCGCGACCAGCACCGTCTCCCCGTGCCGCGCCTCCCGCAGCCGCCGCGCCGACACCACGCCCAGCTCGTCGAGGAACGCCCGGTGGTCGTCCATCAGATTGCGCGAGGCGTCCATGGACAGCACACCCAGCTCGGCACTCAGCTTCTCCGCCGAGGAGAGATCGGGCAGCCCGGCCGGTGCGGTCTTCCGCCCTCCGGACAGCGGGAGTTGGTCCCCACGACCGCCGCGCGCACCTCGGTGCAGCTCGGTCAAGTGCAGTTGCAGATCACGGCGGTTGGCGCCGAAGGCATCCAACGCGCCGACCTGCGCGAGCCGCCCGGCGAGCGGTCGACTCGGACGGGCCCGGTCCCAGAAGTCGAGCAGCGAGGCGTACGGCTGCCCGTCCGCCACCCGCGCCGCCTCGGCCTCGCTGATGCCGTGCACGTCGGAGAGGGCCAACCGCAGCCCCCACACCTTGGATTCAGACACCAGTTCGATACAGTGGGCGACCGCCGACTTGTTCACGTCCAACGGCAGGATCGGCACCCCGCGCCGCCGCGCGTCCGCCAGCAGCAGCCGCTTGGGGTACATCCCGGGGTCGTGCGTGAGCAACCCGGCATAGAAGGCGGCCGGGTGGTGCGCCTTCAGCCACGCCGACTGGTACGTCGGCACGGCGAAGGCGACCGCGTGCGCCTTGCAGAAGCCGTACGACCCGAAGGCCTCGACGATCTCCCAGGTACGCTGAATCGTTTCTGCGTCGTAGCCCTTGGCCGCCGCGTGCTGCGCGAACCAGATCCTGATCCGCCCCTGCGACTCCGGGTCGGACAGCCCGCGCCGCACCCGGTCCGCCTCGCCGCGCCCGCACCCGGTCATGATGGCGACGATGTCGATGATCTGCTCGTGGAAGACGACGACTCCGTACGTCTCCTTCAACGGCCCTTCCAGATCCCGGTGCGGGTAACGGACCGGCGCCCGCCCGTGCCGCGCCTCGATGAACGGCCGCACCATGTCGGCGGCGACCGGACCGGGCCGGAAGAGCGAGATGTCGACGACGAGGTCGTGGAAGGTGGCCGGCTGCAGCCGCCCCACCAGGTCCCGCTGCCCCGGCGACTCGATCTGGAAGCAGCCCAACGTCTCGGCGGAACGGATGAGTCGGTACGTCGCCGGGTCGCCGCCCCGCACGGCGTCCAGGTCGATCCGGTCCCCCGTCGCCCGCTCCACCTCCGCGACCGCGTGCGCCATCGCCGACTGCATCCGCACCCCGAGCACGTCCAGCTTGAGCAGCCCGAGGTCCTCGACGTCGTCCTTGTCGAACTGGGACATGGGGAACCCCTCGCCGCTGGTCGGCATCACCGGCGTACGGGAGAGCAGGGAGGCGTCGGAGAGGAGCACTCCGCAGGGGTGCATGGCGACTCCGCGCGGGAGGGCGTCGAGGGACTCGACCAGTTCCCAGAGCTTCCCGTACCGCTCCCCTTCCCGCTGAAGCTCCCCCGCCAGTTGTCTGAGCTCGGGCAGTTCCTCCAGTGCCGCGCGGGCGTCGCGGGCGCGGATGTGCGGAAAGGACTTGGCGATGCGGTCGATGTCGGCCGGGTCCATGGACAGGGCCGCGCCGACGTCCCGGATCGCATGCCGCACCCGGTAGGTCTCCGGCATCGCGACCGCCGCGACCCGCTCGGCACCGAACCGGCCGATGATCGCGCGGTAGACCTCCAGGCGGCGCGCGGACTCCACGTCGATGTCGATGTCCGGCAGGACGATCCGTTCCTTGGACAGGAACCTCTCCATCAGCAGCCCGTGCGCGACCGGGTCGGCGTGCGCGATGCCGAGGAGGTGGTTGACGAGGGAACCCGCGCCGGAGCCGCGGGCGGCGACCCGGATGCCCATCTCCCGTACGTCGTCCACCACTTGAGCGACCGTCAGGAAGTAGGAGGCGAAGCCGTGGTGGGCGATGATGTCCAGTTCCCGGTGCATCCGCTCCCAGTACGCGCGCTTCCCGGAGTAGCCCTTCAGCATCATCCCCGCCGCCGCCCGCGAGGCCAGTGCCCGCTGCGCGGTGCGGCGGCCCGCGCCGACCAGGTGCGGCTCGGGGAAGTGGACGGTGCCGATGCCGAGGTCGTCCTCGGGGTCGACCAGGCACTCGGCGGCCGTCACCCGGGTCTGTTCCAGCAGGCGGTGGGCGGTGTCGCGACGGTAGCCGGCGGCCTCGACGACCCGTTCCGCCACCCCGAGCATGGCGGGCGCGTCCTTGAGCCAGGCCTCGCCGGAGTCCAGTTCCTTCGTCACGTCCACGGGGACCAGGCGGCGGGCGGCGTCCAGGACGTCGGCGACCGGGCCGAGGCCGGGGTCGGCGTACCGGACGGCGTTGCTGAGCACGGGCCGGATCCGCTGCTCGGCGGCGAAGCCGACGGTACGGGCGGCAAGCCGCAGGGAGCCGGGCCCTGTGCCCTTGCGGCCGTGCCAGACGGCTTCGAGACGCAGGGCGTCGCCGTAGATCTCCCGCCAGGGGGCGAGCAGCTTGGCGGCGCGGTCGGGGCGACCCGCGGCGAGGGCGCGGCCGACGTCGGAGGCGGGGCCGAGCAGGACGGTCAGGCCGTCCGCCTTGTTGTCGGCCCAGGGCAGCAGGGGCGTGCCCTC
Source organism: Streptomyces sp. MMG1533 (assembly GCF_001279775.1). Lineage (GTDB taxonomy): Bacteria > Actinomycetota > Actinomycetes > Streptomycetales > Streptomycetaceae > Streptomyces. Next base: position 27,062 of record NZ_LGDG01000189.1, read on the forward strand.
CCCCACATGCGACGCCGTGACGAGCCGGCACAGGTCGGCCCAGCCGCGGGCGCCGTCCCGGGCGAGGAAGGTGACGCGGGGTGTCGACTCGTCGATGAAGGCACCTCCGCGTACGGGGGTGCGGCGGCGCTCCCGCCCTGCACCCCCAGGCACCTCCACCGCGAGGTCCACGCCGAACAGCGGGCGGACCCCTTCCTTCGCGCAGGCCTTGGCGAAGCGGACCGTGCCGGCGACGGTGTCGCGGTCGGTGAGGGCGAGGGCGTCCATGTCCCGCCCGGAGGCGCGCTCGGCCAGGCGCTCCGGGTGTGAGGCTCCGTACCGCAGGGAGAACCCAGAGACGGTGTGCAGATGCGTGAAACCCGGCACACGCACCTCCCGCACTCGTGAGCCCGAACCGGCTCTCGAACATCTGTTCCCAGCTACCTCACCCCCACCATAGACCAATTTTCGAATGCGTGTGCGACATCCGTTCGAGCCCGTCCCACCTGCACAAACACCCCACATGTGACCGTTCGCGACAGGTGGCGGATGCTCACGCTCGTCGGCGAAGACCCCGAGTCGACTTCGACAAGATCAAGACGGTTCGCGCGACAGCCGCGCCATGAGAGACGGCGGCGTCCCGCCACCGCGCGAACGTGCCGCCGCCCTCCGTCCCGGCCCTTGTTTCACCTATCGAATTTCGATAGATTCCCATCGCAACTCGATGGAAGGATGAGCCGTGGGAAAGCTGACAGTGCGTGCACTGCGCGCCGTGCTCGCGGTGGTACTTGCCGGCACCGTGTTCGTACAGGCATTGATGGTGTGGGTGTTGGTCAGCGGGAGCGACCCGGAGGACGGGTCGCTCCCGCTGACCCCGCTGCGCGTGATCACGATCCTGGGCATGGTGTCGGTCCAGGTCGCCCTGGTCTGCGTATGGCGGCTGGTGACGATGGTGCGACGCGGAACCGTGTTCTCCCACGCCGCCTTCCGGTACGTGGACGGCGTGATCGGCGCGATCGTGGCGGCTGCCCTCGTGTGGTTCACGGTCACGGCCATCAATGCGCCGGGCCAGCGGGACGACCCGGGCGTCACCGTCATCATGGGCGGGGTCGGCGTGGCCATCCTGGGGGTCGCGCTCATCGTGCTCGTGCTGCGGATGCTGCTCGCCCAGGCCGTCGCGCGCGATGTCGAAGCGACGCAGATGCAGGCCGAGTTGGACGAGGTGATCTGATGCCGATCGCCGTCGACATCGACGTGATGCTGGCCAGGCGGAAGATGTCCGTGGGCGAGCTCGCGGACCGCGTAGGGATCACGCCCGCCAACCTGGCGGTACTCAAGAACGGCCGCGCCAAGGCGGTGCGCTTCGCGACGCTCGCCGCCCTCTGCGAGGTTCTCAAGTGCCAGCCGGGCGACCTGCTGCGCTGGGAGGCCGAGGACGCCGCAGGCGGATGACGCGCCCTTCCAACGGGCCGGGCGCCGGTGCTGATCGCCAGGATCGACGCGCACAGATGGCCGCCAACCCGCGCCGCGCGGTGATCCGGCCGGCCGCGATGGCGCCGGCGTCGGTCGTCGGCGGCCTCGGCGGCGCGGTCATCGCCGGTCCGGTCCTGGGCGCCCTGCCCGGCAGCGTGGTGGCCCTGTGGGGACTCGGCGCCCTGGTCACCTTCGCGGTCGGCGCCGCGACGCTCGCCCTCCAGGGCGTCTTCGGGATCGTCGGTATCGGCCTCGCGATCCTGCTCGCGGTGATCGCGGGCAACCCGAGCGCGGGCGGCGCCTTCCCGCTGCCGATGCTGCCGCCGTTCTGGAACGCCGTCGGCCCGGCGCTGCCGCCGGGCGCCGGCACCTGGAGGGCACGCTCGATCGCCTGCTTCGAGGGCAACGACACGACCGTCTCATTGCTGGCCCTGTCGGCGTGGACGCTCGCGGGGATCGTGATCACGCTGCCGGCGGCTGCGACGGAAGAGGCAGCCGGCGTAGGCCGCGCAGGCCGCGTAGGCCGACTCGTACGACGCGGAAGTCCCGCCCCTCGCGCGCGGGGCGGGACTTCGCGGACGTGTGCCGGCAGGTCAGCCGATCTCGGTGCCGGTCGCGGACAGCGCCTCCGTCACCGGCTGGAAGAAGGTCTCGCCGCCCGAGGTGCAGTCGCCGCTGCCGCCGGAGGTGAGACCGATCGCGCTGCTGCCCGAGAAGAGCGAGCCGCCGCTGTCGCCGGGTTCGGCGCAGACGTCGGTCTGGATCAGGCCGTTGACGATGTCGCCGTTGCCGTAGTTCACCGTGGCGTCCAGACCCGTGACGGTGCCGTCGTGCACCTGGGTGGTCGAGCCGCTGCGGGTGACCTTCATGCCCACGGTGGCCTCGGCCGCGCCGGTGATCTGCTGGGCGGAGCCGTCGTACAGGTCCACCTCGCTCGGGTGGTCCACGTCGGCGGTGTACTTGACCAGGCCGTAGTCGTTGTCCGGGAAGCTGGAGTCCTCGTTGGTGCCGATCTCGGTGCCGCTGGAGTCCGACCAGGTGGAGATGGACTCGGTGCAGTGCCCGGCGGTGAGGAAGAACGGCTCGCCACCCTTGACCACGTTGAAGCCGAGCGAGCAGCGCCCGCCGCCTCCGGTGATGGCGTCGCCGCCCGCGATGAAGGGCTTGAACTCACCCTTCGTGCGCTGGAGTTCGGCCGTGGTGCCGAGTCCCTTGACGACCTTGGTCAGCTTGGCCAGCTCGGCCTCGGAGACCGTGCGGTCGGCGGTGACCACGACCTTGTTGGTCGTCGGGTCGGTCGCCCAGGAGGTGCCGGGGATGGTGGCGTCCTGAGTGAGGGTGCTGCGGGCGCTCTTCAGCTCGGCGAGGGAGTTCTCGACGATTCTGGCCTGGGCGCCGGCCTGTTCGACGGTCTTGGCCGCGGCCTCGTCGAGCACGTTGACCACGAGGCTCTTGGTCTTCGCGTCGTAGAACGTGCCTGCGGCGTCGGTGCCGAGGTCCTGACCGAGCGTCGAGGCGAGCTTTCCGGCCGCCAGGACCGAAAGGACCTGGGGCTCAGGGGTGTTCGCAGGCTCGCTGGCGTTCGCAGTCTGGAAGGTGACTCCCGCGGCGACCAGTGCGGCGATGCCCGCACCTGTCACGGCGGCCCGCCGCCTGGGTATGCGTCGGTGCTTCAACTCGCGTCCTCCTGTGGGGGGTCGGCCCGGAGGTTGTGGGGATCTCGCGGACCGGAAGGCTGGTTGACGAGCGCCCACTCTTCCGAACCCCACAGGGGGCGCACAAGGTCGACTTCCGGACGCGCGTAGAACGCGATTGCACGCCCCTTTCGGTTTTGACTGTCCACGGTCACCCCAGGCCCTTCACGCTGCAAACACTACGTGCGAGTAACCTTCATCAGCCCGTGAGGTCTAGTCCTGTCTTGAAATCGACCCTTGCGCATCGGAGTTCGGCCGGGGCTCGACGGACGAGAGTTGCTCCTGCACCGGTTGCTGCACCACGGGTTGCACCGGTTGCTGCACCACGGGTTGCACCGGTTCCGGTTGCTGCGCCACGGGTTGCACGGGTTGCTGCGCCACGGGAGGCCCTTGCTGCGCCCTCTCCAGGAACCGCAGCAGCTCCACCGGGAACGGCAGCACCAGCGTCGAGTTCTTCTCGGCGGCGACCGCCACCACCGTCTGCAGCAGCCGCAGTTGCAGCGCTGCGGGCTGCTCGGACATCTCCTTGGCGGCCTCGGCGAGCTTCTTCGACGCCTGCAGTTCCGCGTCGGCGTTGATGACCCGGGCCCGCCGCTCACGGTCGGCCTCCGCCTGGCGGGCCATGGACCGCTTCATGGTCTCCGGCAGCGAAACGTCCTTGATCTCGACCCGGTCGATGGTGACGCCCCACTCCACGGCAGGGCTGTCGATCATCAACTCCAGCCCCTCGTTGAGCTTTTCGCGGTTGGAGAGCAGGTCGTCCAGCTCGCTCTTGCCGATGATGGACCTCAGCGAGGTCTGCGCCATCTGGGCGACCGCGAACCGGTAGTCCTCCACCCGGACGACCGCCTCGGCCGGCGCGGTCACCTTGAAGTAGACGACGGCGTCGACCCGCACCGTGACGTTGTCCCGGGTGATGCCCTCCTGCCCGGGCACCGGCATCGTCACGATCTGCATGTTGACCTTCCGGAGCTTGTCGATGCCCGGAAGGATCATGGTGAAGCCCGGTTCGCGCACCTCCGGCCGGAGCTTGCCGAGCCGGAAGACCACACCCCGTTCGTACTGTTTGACGACCCGTGCCGCCGCCATCACGTACACCGCTCCGGCGGACGCGAGCGTCACTCCCGCCGCCACCAGCTCCTCGACCATCACGGCCCCCAGGGTCCGACGTGACCGCCTGTGTGTTGACGGTAACCCCGGTACGCGAACAAGGGCGAGCCCCCGCACGACAGTTGCGTGCGGGGGCTCGCCTGCTGCTGGCTGCAGATGTTGCCGGTGTTCCTGGGGCCGGACGGTCCAGGTACTAGAAGACGCTCACGCCATAGGCGTTCAGGGCCTCCACGACCGGCTGGAAGAACGTCGTACCGCCGGAGGTGCAGTTGCCGCTGCCGCCGGAGGTGAGACCGTAGGCGACGCCGTTGGTGCCGTACAGCGAACCGCCGGAGTCGCCGGGCTCGGCGCAGACCGTGGTCTGGATCATGCCGTAGACGATGTCGCCGCCGCCGTAGTTGACGGTCGCGTTGAGGGCGGTGACCCGGCCGCTGTGGATGCCGGTGGTCGAGCCGTCACGGGTGACCGTGGTGCCGACACTCGGGGTGGCCGCACTCGTGATGTCCGTGTTGCCTGCGGTGCCCGACTTGGTGACCGACGTGTTGGTGTACCGGACGATGCCGTAGTCGTTCGTCGGGAAGCTGGAGCCCGAGGTGGTGCCGAGCGTCGTGGTGTGGCCCGAGTTGGACCACCAGGTGCCCGCGCCGTCGGTGCAGTGACCGGCGGTCAGGAAGTAGTAGTTGCCCGAGCTGTCACGGACGTTGAAGCCGAGGGAACAGCGCCAGCTACTCGCATAGATGGCGTCGCCGCCTGCGATGTACTTCTGGAACTTGCCCGCCGTGCGCTTGATCGTGAGCGCGTCGGCGTTGCTGCCGGCCTGCTCCTTGATCTCCGCGATCTCGGCCTGGGAGACCGTGCTGTCGACGGTGACGACGACACGGTTGGTCTTGCTGTCGACGGCCCAGGCGGTGCCCGGGACGTCGGCCTTGAGCACCGAACTGCTGGCGCTCTTGAGGGCGGTGGCGCTGAAAGTGGTGGGGGCGTCGGACGCGTTCGCGCTGGGGACCGCGATCGCGGCGGCAGCGGCGAGGCCGGCGGTTACGGCGATCAGCCGGGTCCGTCTCGTAATGCCGCTGCGGGGGGTGGTGCGCTTGATCCTCACTTTTCGTTCCTCCACATGGGAAGTCGGGGGCCCTCGTGGGGTCGGGCCCGTGAGGCGCAGCCAGAGGTGCCGGGTGCCCGGATTCCGAACACGCCGTGCCCCTGACAAGCGCTGTGGGGGAGTATTCGGCCGAACGGACGGTAGGCGCAAGGGCGCCTTTCGGCCGTCAAGCTTTAAACGATCTTTATGGTCTACGCGAGATGACCGCTTCTCAGAGCAGGTTGAGGCCGACCGTCGTGAACCGCGTGCGGCGTCCCGGCACCGGCCAACGCGATCGTGGGTGAGACCGCGCCCGCCGACGGCCGTGAGGACGGCCGCGTCCCCCTCGGCGGCCCCTGACCCGGCGATGTCCGGATGTCGCCCGTCCGGAGGGTCGTAGGACCTGGCGCCCTCTCGACGCGGTGTTCGTGGCACCGCTTCCACGCGCCGGATGCGGCCGTCGTCGGGTGATCAGCCCTTCCACACCTGCTCGGACAGCCCGAGGTGTGAGCGCAGGGTGGCGCCCTCGTATGCCGTACGGAACGCGCCGCGCTCCTGGAGCAGCGGCACCACCCGGTCCACGAACTCGTCGAGTCCGCCCGGAGTGAGGTGCGGGACGAGAATGAAGCCGTCGGCGGCGTCCCGCCGCACGAACGTCTCGAGTTCGGCCGCGACCGCCTCCGGAGTGCCGATGAACGACTGCCGGCCGCCGGCCTCGATCACGGTCTGCCGGATGGACAGTCCCTTCTCCTTCGACAGTGCCCGCCATTTCTCGGCGATCGCCACCGTGTCCCCGCGCCGGGTCCGACCCTGGGTGATGGCCGACTCCGGAACCGGGTCGATCTCGGGCAGCGGCCCGTCCGGGTCGTACGACGACAGGTCCACGCCCCAGATCTGCTCCAGCGTGAGAAGGGCGTTCTGCGGGGACACCTGCTGCCGCCGGATTCCGGCCGCCCGCTCCTGCGCCTCGGCCGCGGTGTCGCCGAGGACGACGGTGACGCCGGGCATGATCTTCAGGTCGTCGGGCGTACGGCCGTACTTCTCCAGGCGCTTCTTGACGTCGGCGTAGAAGGCACGTCCGGCCTCCAGGGTCCCGTGCCGCGTGAAGATCACGTCGGCCGTGGCAGCGGCGAACTCCCGCCCCTCTTCCGAGTCCCCCGCCTGGATGACGACCGGGTGCCCCTGCGGCGAGCGCGGGACGCCGAACTCGCCCGCGATGTCGAAGTGCCGGCCCCGGTGCGCGAAGGGCCGGGAGACTCCGTCCGGGGTCCAGGAGTCCCACAACTCCCATGCGGTGGCGACGAACTCGGCAGCCCGGGTATAGCGGTCGGCCCGGTCGAGGTAGCCCCCGCGCCGGAAGTTCTCGCCGGTGAAGGCGTCGGAGGAGGTCACCACGTTCCAGGCGGCCCGCCCGCCGCTGAGGTGGTCCAACGTGGCCAGCCTGCGGGCGAGTTCGCACGGTTCGTTGAAGGTGGCGTTGACCGTGGCGGCGAGTCCGAGCCGGTCGGTCACGCCGGCGAGGGCGTTGAGCACGGTGAGCGACTCGGGACGCCCGACGACATCCAAGTCGTGTATACGGCCCTTGTGTTCACGCAGCCGCAGCCCTTCGGCGAGAAAGAAGAAGTCGAACAGGCCGCGTTCCGCGGTGCGCGCGAGGTGCTCGAAGGAGGAGAACTCGATCTGGGACCGGGAGCGGGGATCGGCCCAGACGGTGGTGTTGTTGACGCCGGGAAAGTGCGCGGCCAGATGGATCCGCTTCCTCGAAGAACTTCGTCCGGTCATGACGCTCCCCCTGCCACCGCGTACTGGTTGGCGGGCCGGGCGAGCCCGAGGTGCTCCCTGAGCGTGCTGCCCGGGTAGAACGTGCGGAACAGTCCCCGGTGTTGCAGCAACGCCACCGTGCCGTTGACGAGCCGCTCCAGGTCACGGCGGGGTTCGGCGGGCGTGAGGTGGAAGCCGTCGGCGACGCCGTCCGTGTACCAGGCGGTGATCAGCTCGGCGAGGTCGACGGGGCCGCCCCGGTAGAGCGGGCCCCGGGGGCTCTGCCGAGGGCCGCCCCCGCCGTGGCCCGGCTCGGCCGCGTACTCGCCGCCACCGAGGTCGACGACGAGACTCGCGAGGACCCGCAGGTCGTCGGGGTCCCGGCCGAACGCCGAGGCGGATGCCCGCAGTTGGTCCCGTACGGCAGCGAGCTGCGCGGGGCCCACTGCCCGTACGAGCGCCACGTCGGCGTACCGGGCGGCGGTCCGCCGGGTATGCCCCTCGGTGGCGTCGACCACGCGCACGGGGTGGCCCTGCGGGGGTCTCGGCACGATCGAGGGGCCCTTGACCGAGAAGGCGGAGCCGGTGAAGTCGACGTGGTGCAGTTTGTCCCGGTCGATGAAACGGCCGGTCGCCACGTCCCGTATCTCGGCGTCGTCCTCCCAGCTGTCCCACAACTTGGCGGCCACGTCGGCGACTTCGCCGGCCTCCTGCCACAGCGCGTCGGCCGGGGCCGCGTTCCGCCGGCCGAAGAGGCGGGCCTCGCCCTCGGTGGTCGACACGTCGAGCCGCCAGCCGGCCCGGCCGCGGCTGACCCAGTCGAGGGTCGCGACGGCCGCCTGGACGTGGAAGGGCTCGGTGTGCGTGGTCGTGACGGTGGGCACCAGGCCGACCCTGCTGGTGGCGGGCGCCACCCGGGACAGGACGGAGAGCGCGTCGGGGCCCGGGCGGGCGAAGGTGTCGTCCAGGGTCACGAAGTCGAGGCCGCCGCGTTCGGCGAGCCGCGCCGGTGCGACGTAGGAGTCGGCGTCGTACACCGTCTGCTGGTCGACGGCGGCGGCCAGGTGCAACAGGCGCCGGCCGTGCGATGAGGTCATGGTGGGGGAACCCTTTCTGCTCGGAACCGGTGGGCTCAGAGCACCTTGGAGAGAAAGGCGCGCGTGCGGTCGTGCCGTGGTCGGTCCAGGACGTCACCGGGCGCGCCCTGCTCGACGATCCGCCCGTCGTCCATGAACACCACCGTGTCGGCGACCTCGCGGGCGAACCCGATCTCGTGCGTGACGACGATCATCGTGGTGCCCTGGTGGGCCAGGTCCTTGATGACGTCGAGGACTTCACCGACCAGCTCGGGGTCGAGCGCGGAGGTCGGTTCGTCGAAGAGGAGGAGCCTGGGCTCCAGCGCGAGCGCCCGGGCGATGGCCACTCGCTGCTGCTGTCCGCCGGAGAGATGCCGGGGGTAGGCGTCGGCCTTCTCGGCGAGCCCCACCCGGTCGAGCAGTCGGCGCGCGGCCTCGACGGCGTCCTTGCGGGGCCGCTTCAGCGCGGACACCGGCGCTTCGACGATGTTGTCCAGCACGGTGAGGTGCGGGAAGAGGTTGAAGTTCTGGAAGACGAAGCCGATCCGCGTGCGCTGCCTCAGCACTTCGCGCTCGCGCAGCTCGTACAGCCTGTTGCCGGAGCGCCGGTAGCCGACCAGCGCCCCGTCCACGCTGATCGCGCCCCGGTCCACCTTCTCCAGGTGGTTGATGGTGCGCAGCAGCGTCGACTTGCCGGAGCCGGACGGGCCGAGGATCACGGTGACCTCGCCCGCGCGCACGGCGAGGTCGATGCCCTTGAGTACTTCCTGGGAGCCGAAGCTCTTGTGGACGGACCTGATGTCGACCATGACGGTCATCGCGGGGATCCTTCGGGTAGGCGTGGGTGTCTCATGCGGCCGCACGTCCCCAGAGCGCGGTCAGGAACGCCAGCGCGGCCCGGGCCGTCGCGTCGTTCTGCCGGAACGCGGGCCCGCCGGTACGCGGCCGGGTGAACGCGCCGGGGGTACGGCCGTCGGTGTGCGGACCGAGGGCGAAGCGCCGGGGATGCGGGCGGCCGGTCCGGTCGAGGATCCGCCCGTCGGCCGGGTCCACCCGGAGCAGCCCGTCCGGCGTCTCGGCCACCCCGTCGGCGTGCAGCTGACGCAGCAGCGGGTCGCGGGCCCGCGCGAGGGTCGGCTCGGGCAGCCGCGCCTCGACCAGCGCCCGGGCCTCGACGACGGAGTCCGGCACGGTGGCGCTCGACGCCCGGAACACCCCGCCCTCGGCGGTGACAGTCATGCCGGCGCCGAGGAACCGCACCACACCAGCGCGGGACAGGGCGAGCAGCTGCCGCAGCCGGGGTCCGGGCGGCCCGGAGGCCAGATAGCTGAAGAACCCGTGCCACCAGGGCCCGATGCCCCCGAGCCGGATCAACTGGCCGTAGACCGACAGCAGTCCGAGGAAAACCGCCAAGTCGTGGCTGTGCGAAGGATCATGACGGCGGCTCAGGTCAGCCTCGACATAACTGCGCACCCCCTTCTGGAGCTCTTCGTACGACCCGTACCGCACCCCCTCCAGCGGGCGGTCGAGCGCGGCGAGGTCGAGCCGGTCGGCGGGATCGGGCACGGCGGCGGCTACGAGAGCCGCCCGTCCGGCCGGGTCGTCGACGGCCGCGTACTTCTCCTCGAAGACGCTCCAGCCCACGGCGGTCCGCTCGGGGTGGACCGTGAACAGCCGGTGGTAGTGCGCGAAGCCCAGCTCCTTCTCCACCAACGGCCACACGTCCCGCCGGAAGTCGAAGCCCCCCGGCCGGGCGAGCAGCCCGTCCACTTCGGCGGGCCCGAAGAACCTGGGCAGCGGCGGCCGTTCGCCGGTCCAGGCGTAACCGATCTTCGAGTGGTACGGCACTCCGCGCCGCGAACCGACGTACAGCACCGGCTCCTTGCCCGAGGGCACGTACGTGTCCCCGACGTACCGCCCGCCCCGGCCCTCGGTGAGCAGCACCATCAGGTCGACGAAGGCGAGCCCGAAGCCGCGGACGAGGACGGGTTCGCCGGGCGCGAGCGGGGACAGGTCGCTGTCGGCGGTGAAGTCCGGCGGGAGGTGGACGAGGCCGTGCTCGCGGGCGTACGCCGTCAACTCGCCTTGCTCGTCGTCCGGTTCGGCGTCGAGGTGACCGAGTGCGAGCACGACGAGGTCGGCGAGGAGCGGCCGGGCCCGGCCCTCCAGCCACACCTGCTGGCGCCCCTCGGACGGCCCGCCGACCCGCAGGGCACGGCGTGGATGGTGGTGGACGACGACGCCCGGCGGCAGCGCGGCCACCGCCCGCTCGTGCACCCAGCTCAGATACGCGCCCTGCAGCCGCCGGTCCGCGAAGGTGCGGCCGTCGATGCCGGCCCACTCGTGCAGCGTGGGCCCGGGCCGCACCGGCCCGGCCATGTCGACCGTCCCGTCGGTGAACATGGTGACGTCCTCGGCGTGCGAGTTCATCCACAGCAGCGGCGACTGGGCCGGGCGCCAGATGCGTCCGGCGCCCGGCGGATGCGGGTCGACCAGGTGGATGTCGAGCCCCGGACCGGCGTACAGCTCGGGCGCGTTGGCGGCGATCCGCTCGATCAGACCGGTCCCCCGCGGCCCGGCGCCGACGATCACGAGCGAGGGCCTCATCGGGTGCTCCCCGAGCCCGAACCCCGCTCGTAGTGCCTCTCCACGTAGTACTGGCCGACGCTGAGCACCGAGGTGACGACGGTGTACCAGACCGTGGCCACCATCAGCAGCGGGATGACCTGGTAGGTGCGGTGGTAGACGAGCTGCACCGAGTAGAGCAGGTCCTGCACGGCGATGACGCTGACGATGGAGGTGCCCTTGAGGGTGCCGATCAGCATGTTCCCGGCGGGCGGCACGATGGAGCGCATCGCCTGCGGGAGCACGATCCGCCGCCGGCGGCGCCACCGGCTCAGACCGAGCGCCTGTGCGGCCTCGATCTGCCCGCGGTCCACGGAGAGGATGCCGCCGCGGACGACCTCGGCGGCGTACGCGGCCTCGTGCAGGGTGAGGCCGATGATCGCGACGGTGACCGGGCCCAGCAGGTCGACCGTCTTCACACCGAGGATCTGCGGGTACAGCGCCCCGATGTTGAACCACAGCAGCAGCTGAACCAGGATCGGGATCGACCGGAACAGCCAGACGTATCCCCAACTGATGCTTCTGAGAACGGGGTTGGCCGACAGCCGGAACGCGGCGAGCAGCGTGCCCAGCGCGAAGCCGAGCACCATCACGACCACGGTCAGCCACAGGGTGAGCCACAGGCCGCGCAGCACCGCGTCCGAGGTGAAGTGGTCGGCGACGACGTCCCACTGGAACGCCTTGTTGCGCAGAACGGAGTTGACGGCGAGCGCCAGCAGCACCAGTACGGCGACGGCGGCCGTCCACTGGCCGAACCGGCGCTGCGGGACGATCCGCAGGGAGTCCGCGTGCTCCGGGACGTCCGGTGCGGCGGGGGCTTTGGCGAGGGTGTCGGAGGACATGCGAAGGCTCCGTGGCATCGAGTCGGCAGAACTCGGGCGGGTGCCTTCACACGCTTGCGGCCGAGCCCCTCAGCAGGGCCGCCCTTCGAGACTACGGGTGCGTTTCCCCTCACTGTCAAGGCTGTCCGGACAGTGAGCCGTACGTCTCAAGTCGGTTGACGCCCAACCGGATGCCTGTTCCACTTGGCCCATGCATCCACAGCAGTGGCTGGTCAAGCGCTCCCACATCGACTTCGGTCGAGTGTGGTCCTCTTCCTGTTGAGCTGACCCACTGCGCGCCCTGAGCTGTTGATCCAGCGGGGCGCTTTCGCGTTCTCCCCCTTTCGCCTTCACACGCGCGCCTTCCCCTCCCCCTGCGCTTCCCGCTCCCAGGAGACCGCCACACCATGCGTACGCCCACGCGTGCCCGAAACAACCTATTCACCCCCTTCATCCTGATCACCGCAGCGACCCTGCTCCTCACCGCGTGCGGCTCGGGCGCGGACGACACCGTCAGCACCTCAGCCCAGTCCGACAAGATCCCGACCACGGACGTCGTCTCCGCCGTCAAGAAGGACGAGGCGGCCGCCGAGCTGCTGCCCTCAGGTGCCCGGAGCCTCACGATCGCCGTCAGCGTCTCCGGCCAGCCGCCCGGCACGTCGATCCTGGACGACGGGAAAACGCCGGCCGGCCAGGACGTCGACTTCGCGAACGCCGTCGCCAAGGTCCTCGGCATCAGACTCAGGACCGAGCAGGCGGGCTTCGAGGCGATCCTGCCGGCCCTCGACAGCGGCAAGTACGACCTCGGCGTCGGCAACTTCGGCGTGACCGACGAGCGCCGCAAGACCATCGACTTCGTCACCTACATCAACGACGGCCAGGGCTTCGCCACCCGCAAGGACAGCAAGCTGTCCAAGGTCACCGACCTGAAACAGCTGTGCGGTCTGAACATCGCGACCGGCGCGGGCACCACTTTCGAGGCCTCGCTGGAGGACAACAAGCACCTGTGCACCGACGGCGGCAAGAAGGCGTACAAGGTGCAGACCTACAACGAGCAGGGCGCGATCTGGTCCTCGCTACAGCAGGGCCGCAGCGACATCGTGATGTCCACGATCAACGGCCTGCGCTACGCGGTCGCCCACCAGGAGGGGGTGAAGTTCCTCAACGAGTTCCACCGCCTGGACGTCGGCTTCGCCTTCAAGAAGGGCACGAAGCTCGCCCCCGCCTTCCAGGCCGCGGTGAACAGGCTCATCGCGGACGGGACGTACGAAAAGATCCTCAAGAAGTGGGGCACGACGGGCTCGGCGATCACCAAGTCGGAGATCTCACCGCCTGAGCTCAAGGACTGACCGAGCGGCTCAGCAACTGCAGCCGCAGTCGCACCCGTCGCAGCCATCGCAGTCGCAGCCGTCGCCGCAGCAGTTCCCGCAGCAGTTCCCGCAGCAGTCGCAGCAGTTGCAACAGTCACCGCATCCGCTGCAGTCGGCGTTGGCGCACAGCCCTTCCCGGCGCTGCCGGCTCCACGGGTCGTCGAACTCCCCGCAGCACATCTGGCAGGTGCAGGCGAGCCCCATCCACACCGCGCACCCGGCGAGCAGCCCGCGCCGGTCGCGGTGGGGCGGCTCCGGGGGCAGCGGGGCTCCCGGACCGCCGGGCGGGGCGTACGGTCCGGACGGCATCGCTCCCGACGGCGCGGGCCCGTGCGCGCAGGAGGCGGTGCCGAAGGCCCGGTCAACGGAGGTGCGAAGCTCGTGCACGAGCAGCCGGTGTGCCAGCTTCGGGTCGGTGAGGTCGGCCTCCCGCAGCGCGAGCCGTATCCCGTGCACGGCGTCGTCGGCGAGCCGCCGGGCCTCCGTGAGGGGTGTCCCGGTCGCGGTGAGCGGGTTCCAGGCACCCGACGCGGCGTCAGCTTCCCTGTCCTCCACGGCGTCCAGGAGATGTGCGAGCCGCCCGAAGAGGCGCCCGGCCTCGGCGAGCGGTTCGGCGTTGCCCGGCCGTCCGGCCAGGACCGCGGTGTGGGCGAAGGCGGCGGCGGTGGCGGTCTCGGTCGGTTCGGTGACCGTGAGAAGGGGCGTTCCCGGCCCGGCGAGCGCCTCGATGCCGACCTGCCGGTCCACGGCGTCCACGAGCAGGGCGGTGTCGAACCCGACGTCCGAGCCGGTCTGCTCCCCGGCCCGGCCCCAACTCGCGGCAACCCGGCGCGCCGCGAGCGCCACCGGCTTGCGGGCCAGCAGCCCGTCCCCGTCGGCGACATGGTCGCGCACCTTGGCCGAGGCGAGCACCAGGGAGACGGCGGCCGCGAGCCGTGCCCCCTCACCGTGCGCGACGGAAGCGCTACGCATCCCGCGCAGCGGACAGGGTCCCGCCGTACGCCGCCCGCCATCGCCCTTCTCGGCCTGAGCCTCCGTCAGAACCGATATCAGCAAGCCGTCGTAGTTCGTCACGACCCTGGCGAACTGCCCGTGGTCCTTGCGCAGCGCGAGGCACAGCCCGCACAAATGCGCCATCCACTGGGTTTTGAGACTCTCTCCGAGCCGGTGACGGCAGGGCCTGACGATTCCGAACACGATGATCCCCCGTGGTGCGTGTGGCGTTGAACTGCGGTGAGCTGCGGCATCGTACCGACCGCCGCGTTCACCCGTACGCACCCCCCATCACCCATACGCCGTGAAGAATCATATTTCACTCACAGTCAGCAGCCGTTTGCGAAACGACCCTTGGGACACTTGGACTCTCGACGGATTCGCTGTGCACCAGTACCGTCACAAACCCCCCGCGCGGCGTCTATCCACTTGGCGCGACGTCCGCATCATGGATGACCATAGGGATGCGGAAAGCAAGAAAGACCGCTGTGAGAGGAGGCGTCCATGGGATCGGTACGCAAGGCAAGTGCCTGGCTTGGCCTCGTCGACGACAACGATGACGAGCGTTACTACGACGACGACTACTCCGAAGGGACCGAGCAGCCCGGGGATGCCTGGGTCACGGACCCGCGAGTAAAGGTGGCGTCCGACGTCGCCGAGGAGAAGGGCCGCCGGATCGGCACGGTCACCCCGGACAGCTTCCGGGACGCCCGTGCCATCGGCGAACTGTTCCGCGAAGGCGTCCCGGTCATCATGAACCTCACGGCCATGGAGGCCGCCGACGCCAAGCGCGTCGTCGACTTCGCGGCCGGGCTGATCTTCGGCCTGCGCGGTTCGATCGAGCGCGTGTCCACCCGGGTGTTCCTGCTGACCCCCTCCAACACGGAGATCGTGAACGGCGACCCGGCCGCGCACCGCACGGACGGCTTCTTCAACCAGAGCTGAGGCAGGGCCGCTCACCGGCCCTGCCGCTGCTCGGGGGAATCAGCGGAAGGCGTCGAGCCCGGTGAGCGCCTTGCCCAGCACGAGCTGGTGCATCTCGACGGTGCCCTCGTAGGTGAGCACCGACTCGAGGTTCGTCGCGTGCCGCATCACGGGGTATTCGAGCGAGATCCCGTTGGCACCGAGGATGGTCCGGGCCGTACGGCAGATGTCGATGGCCTCGCGGACGTTGTTGAGCTTGCCGAAGCTGACCTGCTCGGGACGCAGGCGGCCGGCGTCCATGCGCCGCCCGAGGTGATGGGCGAGCAGAATCCCCTTGTGCAGCTCGACCGCCATGTCGGCGAGCTTGGCCTGGGTCAGCTGGAACCCGCCGATCGGCCGCCCGAACTGCTCCCGCGTCTTCGCGTAGTCGACCGCGGCCTCGAAGCAGGTGCGGGCCGCGCCCATGGCCCCCCAGACGATGCCGTAACGGGCGTGGGACAGACAGCTGAGCGGACCCTTGAGCCCTGCCACCTCCGGCAGCACGGCATCGGCGGGCAGCCGTACGTCGTCGAGCACGAGCTCGCTGGTGACGGAGGCGCGCAGCGACCACTTGTGCTTGATCTCCGGGGCGGAGAACCCGGGACTGCCGGTCGGGACGACGAACCCCCGGATTCCGTCCTCGGTCTGCGCCCACACCACGGCCACCCCGGCGACGGACCCGTTGGTGATCCACATCTTCCGGCCGTTGAGCACCCAGTCGCCACCGTCGCGCTTGGCGTACGTCCGCATGGAGGCGGGGTCGGACCCGTGGTCCGGCTCGGTCAGCCCGAAGCACCCGATGACGTCACCGGCGGCCATGCGCGGGAGCCAGCTCTGCTTCTGCTCTTCGCTCCCGAACCGATGAATGGCATACATGGCAAGGGACCCCTGCACCGACACCAGCGACCGGATCCCGGAATCGGCGGCCTCCAGCTCCAGACAGGCCAGCCCGTACTGCACGGCGCTCGCACCGGCACACCCGTACCCCTCGAGCGACATTCCGAGCGCCCCGATTCCGCCGAGTTCCCGGGCGAGCTCCCGGATCCCGGGCAACTCCCCGCTCTCGTACCACTCGGCGACATACGGCAACACCCGGTCACCGGCCCACGCCCGCACGGTTTCCCTGACGGCGAGGTCCTCCGGCTCCAGCAGGTCGTCGATACCGAGGGGGTCGGCGGGGTCGAACGAAGCCATGAGCACGTCCTCTCAAAACTAGCACCGCTAGTTACGATTCCGAGGCTGACGTTACGACGCACTGTCCCGCACGTCCAGGCGCTCTCCCACCCACACACCGCCCGCGACGACGGCGCCGGCCCGCCGTACCGACCGGAGACCCACAGCCGCCGACGGCGGTCCACCCCCACCGGAGAGCTCACCTCTCGACCGGCAGTCACGGGCGGTGCGTGGGTGGGAGACGTCCTGCGTCAGGCGGAGACGCGGGACTCCGCGACCTCCCGAGGCGCAGGTACCTCCACAGCCCCGGCCTCGACCTCCCCGCACTGCATCACCCGCGGCAACCTCAATGCCATCACCGCCCCCAGCAGCAACAACCCCGCACTCACCAGCAACGTCACATGCAGCCCGTGCACGAAACAGTCGCGAGCCGTCCGACGCAGGGCCACCCCGGCCGACCCCCCGAGCCGCCCGGCCACCTCGTACGCCTCGCCCAGCGAATGCCCCGCCGACGCCGAAGCCGACGCCGGAACACCCGGCACGGACGACACCCCGGGCGCGTACGCCGCGTTCATCACACTGCCGAGCAGCGCGATACCTATGCCGGCACCCAGCTGGTACGAGGTCTCCCCGATCGCCGCCGCCCCACCCGCCTGCTCCGGCGGAGCCTCGCTCAGCATCGACTCGTACGCCCCGAACAGCGTCGTCTCCAGGCCGAAGCCCAGCAGCACGAACCCGAACAGCATCAGGCCCGTGTTGTCCTCGCCGCCCATCGCCGTCAGCAGCACAACAGCCACCGCCGTCAGACAGAAACCGCAGCTCACCATCCGCCGCGGCCCGAACCGCCGTAGCATCCGGGCACCCGCCAGCCCCGCCGCCATGGCGGCGATGGTCAGCGGCAGCAGCCGTAGACCCGTCTCCAGCGGGGACAGCCCCAGCACCAGCTGCAGATACTGCGCCGCGATCAGCTCGAGGCCGACCAGCGCGAGCATCGCCAGCACGATGCAGCCCACCGACGTGCTGAACGCGGGCCGCGCGAACATCCGCAGGTCCACCAGCGGATGCGCCCGGCGCCGCTGACGCCGTACGAAAAGAACGATCAGTCCGGCTCCCACCACCAGCGGCACCACCGTGAACGGGCCCAGCTCCCCGCCCCCGAGCCGCTTCACACCCAGCACCAGGCAGAACAGTCCGGCCGCGGCCGTCAGCGCGCCGACCACGTCCCAGGGCCCGCGCCCGTCGCCCTTCGACTCGGGCAGCAGCAACCGCCCGATCGGCAGACTGACCAGCATCAACGGGATGTTGACGAGGAACACGGAGCCCCACCAGAAGTGCTCCAGGAGGAAGCCGCCGAGCAGCGGACCGACCGCCGCGCCGACCGCCGCCACCGCACTCCAGATGCCGATGGCGAGCGCCCGCTCCTGCCGGTCCGGGAAGACCTGGCGGAGGATCGACAGCGTCGCGGGCATGATCATCGCGCCGCCGACGCCGAGCAGCGCCCGCGCCACGATCAGCACCTGCGCGGTGTCGGCGAGGGCGGCCATGGCCGAGGCGACGCCGAAAAGTCCGTATCCCAGCAACAGAACCCGCCTGCGGCCGACACGGTCGCCGAGCGTGCCGAAGAGGATCAGCAGCGAGGCGCAGACGAGCGGGTAGACGTCGACGATCCAGAGCAGCTCTATCGCGCCGGGCTTGAGGTCCTCGGTGACGGCGGGGACCGCCACGTGCAGCACGGTCGCGTCGAGGGCGACCAGGAGCAGGCTGGCACAGAGGACGACGAGGACGACCCAGCGGTTGGCACCGGCCCCGGCCGCCCGACGGCGCAGCACAGCGGCGGCCGTGGTCGTCCCGGACATGTACGTACCTCCCAGATGTTCCCTCGCATTCGGCGGGCTCACGGGGTGGGGGCTCCCCGTGACTCGGCCGGAGAGGAGCGGTGGTCTCCGGCCCGCGCAACGATGGCGAGTGACACGTCAGCGTACGCGAGTCCGCGCCGGTACCAAGTGGCGGACCTCTCAGAGGTTGCACGGAAAGCGTGTGGCGTACACCACTTTCCCTGCCTGCGACCACGCCCCGGCCGGCCGCCCGGTTCCGTGCGCCGTCGATAATCGAGCCCGTGACCGATCTTGGAACGCGCGCGGCTCCGCCCGGCACCCCGAGCCTGCGCCGGGCGGCCCCGGCCCTCCTCGGGTACGCGGCCGTACGCGGCCTGGGGCTGCTCGCGCTGGCCCTGTGGAGCGCGGCGCGCGACAAGAGCGCGTACACGCTGCTGACGGCCCGCTGGGACGCCCTCTGGTACACGAGGGTCGCCGAGCTGGGGTACGGCTACGAGGTGCGCCTGCCGAACGGCGACGTGCACTCGAACCTCGCGTTCTTCCCGCTGCTGCCGTGGCTGGAACGGCTGCTCGCCGCGGCGACCCCGCTGTCGTACGCCGACGCGGGCTTCGTCGTCGCCCTGCTCGCCTCGGTTGCGGCGGCCTGGGGGATCTTCGCGGTGACCGATCACGTCCACGGCCGCCGGGCGGGCGTCTGCGCGGTGCTGCTGTGGGCCGTCCTCCCCGTCGGGGTCGTGCAGTCGATGGCGTACAGCGAGTCACTGTTCACGGCCCTGGCCGCCTGGTCGCTGTACGCGGTCGTGACCGGCCGCTGGGTGACGGCCGGCACCCTGGCCCTGCTGGCGGGCCTGACCCGCCCGGTGGGCCTCGCCGTCGTCGCGGCGGTGTGGGCGGCGGCCATTGCCTCGTTCGTGCGGGACCGAAGCCCGGCGCGACCGGACGGCGCACCCGCCGAAGAACGCGCTCCCGGCGCCCGCCGCGCCCTCGGCATGCTCCTCGCCCCCCTCGGCGCCGCCGGCTACGTCCTGTGGGTCGGCCATCACACCGGCAAGGGCCCGCTCGGCTACCTCGACGTCCAGGCCGGCTGGCGCAACGGCTTCGACGGCGGCCAGGCCTTCGCCCGCTTCGTCGCCGACAAGTTCACGTCGTTTCCGTCGGCCCTGGCGGGCGTGGGACTGATCGTCGGGGTCGGACTGGTCGTCTGGCTGTACGTCGTCTGTGTGCGGCAGCGCCAACCGCTCCCGCTCCTGGTGTACGCGGGTGTCGTCACCGCCCTCGCCCTGTGCGCGTCGAGCTACTTCGGCTCGAAACCCCGCCTGCTGATGCCGGCCTTCCCCCTGCTGCTGCCGCTCGCCCTGGCGTCGGCCCGGCTGCGTGCGCCCAGGTCAGCCCTGGTGCTCGGCACGGTCGCCGTGGTGTCGGCCCTGTACGGGGCGTTCTGGCTGAACGGCTCCGGTCCGCCGTGATCGGCTCCGGGCCGTGATGAGCGCCCGGATAATTCCACCCCATGATTCGGTGAACGAATTCATAAGCGGGATAAAACCGCAACCCCAGAACGATCAAAGGAATTGAAGGACACCGGCTGCCGACATTACGGAATCGTTGGAAATAAACCTCCCTCTGAGAGGAATCCCACATCACATCGTCATCACAAAGCCGTGGAATCGCCCGGGAACAGAGCTCACTCGCTGTAACGTCGATTGAGTGCGTACCGAACTAAACCTCACCCGTCTGGACCGGGTGTTCGCGAGGCTGGACCGGGAGCCGGAGCGGCCGGCCCACATCGACGTGCCGAAGATGAGCCGTCACCGGGTCGCGCTGCTCGCCGGAACCCTGGCCTTCTACCTGGCGATCGTGTGGCTCGTCGTGATCACCTCCTGGCTGGTCCGTCTCGACTGGCAGGTCATGTTCTTCCGCCCCTACCAGCAGTGGGCCGGGATCCACTGGTTCGTCGACTACTACGTGGTGCTCGGCCAGCGCGGCCCGACCGCGGTGATGGTCGCGGCCTGGCTGGGCTGGCGTTCCTGGCGGCAGCACACGCTGCGCCCGCTGCTGACCCTGGGCGCCTCGCTGCTGCTGCTGAACATCACGGTCGGCGCCGCCAAGATCGGCATGGGCAGACTCGGGCCGCACTACGCGACCGCGATCGGCTCGAACGAGATGGGCCTGGGCGGCGATATATTTCCCAGCGGCCACACCGCCAATGCCGTGGTGACCTGGGGAATCCTGGCTTATCTGGCCTCCACCCCGAGGGCCCGCCGCTGGCTGTCCGCCGTGTCCGCGGTGACCTCGCTCGGCGTCGGCATGGCCACGGTCTACCTCGGTACGCACTGGCTGAGCGACGTGCTCCTCGGCTGGGTCGCAGGCCTGCTGGTCCTGCTGGCGCTGCCGTGGTTCGAGCCGCTGATCGCCCGTGCCGAGGTCGGGATCTTCGACCTGCGCGACCGCTGGCGCGCCCGCGACGGCATGACGGCACCGGCGCCCCTGTCGCCCGTCGAGACCCCCGTGCGGCTCAAGCCTCGCCCGGCCTCCCAGAACGAGACCGCGGCCCGCGCCGCGGCGCCCCGCGCGCCCGTCTACCTGGCACCGGGCCCGCACACGGCCCGCTCGGAACGCACACCGGTCACCCCGGTCGGCAGCCGCCGGCCGCCCCAGACGGACCGCATCGTGCGTGGTACGACCTCGACGGCCCGTCCCCTGACAGGCGGCTGACCCGACGCGGTGCGGGGCCGGTACGCACCGTCCCACCCCGCACGGACCATCCCAGCCCGCACGGCGACGGCCCCGGCTCCTTCCGAGGAGCCGGGGCCGTCGCCGTCGTCGTTGATTCAGCCCTTCCAGCCCGTTCAGCCCTTCCAGGCCCGGGCCACCCGCCCGTCCTTCACCTCGAAGTTGAGCCGACCCACGCGGTACTCCATGGTGATGATCGCCCCCGGCGGCAGCGAGCGCACCGTCGACCACCCCCGCTCACGCGCGAGCCGTTCGGCCCCGTCGGCGTCCAGGCCGACATAGGCGTCCGGGCTGTCCTGGGGTTCAGCGGGAGGAGTCGGAATGGGTGCCATACGGCCACGCTAGGCCCTGTCCGACGGCCGGGGAAGTCCGGGACCCGCACCCAGCGTCACACGTCCCTCTCCTGTCACGCTTCTGTCACAGAATCACGACACCCGTATCGCCCGTCGCGACATAGCCGCTGCCGCACCGGGCCGTCACACGTACGAGCGGTTTTCTAGCCCTTCCGCAGGTAATCGAACGCAATTCCCGCGTGTCGCAAGGGCTGCAAGAAAAGACCGGCGGAAAGTTCCGGGAGTACCGTTCCCGACCCCTTTCCCCGCCCCGATTCCGCGGGGGCCCGCGAGTGCCGACACCACATAGGAAATACACGGTTCCGGCACATAACCCCCGCATGCCCCCTGTCGGAGCACGTGACGGCGCGAGCATCATGGCGTGAGCTCGCGGGTCCGCGTGGCGCGGGCTTCAGCGGGCCCGGGGCAGGGCGAGCGAAGGGGCGAGCGAGCGATGGGGACGCAGACCGTGCAGGCGACGCCACGACCCGTGCGGACCGAGCCGCACGGCCGGCTGGTCGTCGACTGGCTGACCACCACCGACCACAAGAAGATCGGCCATCTCTACCTGATCACGTCGTTCGCGTTCTTTCTGATCGCCGGTGTGATGGCGCTGCTGATGCGCGCCGAACTCGCCCGGCCCGGTCTGCAGATCGTGGACAACCAGCAGTTCAACCAGCTCTTCACGATGCACGGCACGATCATGCTGCTGCTGTTCGCGACCCCGAGCTTCGCGGGCTTCGCCAACGAGCTGATGCCGTTGCAGATCGGCGCGCCCGACGTCGCGTTTCCGCGGCTGAACATGCTGTCGTACTGGCTGTTCCTCTTCGGCGGCCTGATCGTGCTCGGCTCGCTGCTCGTGCCGTCCGGTCCGCCCGCGTTCGGCTGGTTCGCCTACGCGCCGCTCAACGGCTCCGTGCGCTCCCCCGGCATCGGCGCCGACCTGTGGATCATGGGCCTTGCCCTGGCCGGTTTCGGCACGATCCTCGGCGCGGTCAACTTCGTCACCACGATCATCGGGATGCGCGCCCCGGGCATGACGATGTTCCGGATGCCGATCTTCGTCTGGAACACGCTCTTCACGTCGATCCTGATCCTGATGGCGTTCCCGGTGCTCGCGGCGGCCCTGCTGGTCCTGGAGGCGGACCGGCGTTTCGGCTCGCAGGTCTTCGACGCGGCCAACGGCGGTGCGCTCCTGTGGCAGCACCTGTTCTGGTTCTTCGGGCATCCCGAGGTGTACATCATCGCGCTGCCGTTCTTCGGCATCATCACGGAGATCATCCCGGTCTTCAGCCGCAAACCGATGTTCGGCTATCTGACGCTGGTCGCGGCCACGATGTCGATCACCGGTCTGTCGATGGTGGTGTGGGCGCACCACATGTTCGCCACTGGCGCGGTGTTGCTGCCGTACTTCTCGCTCATGAGCTTCCTGATCGCGGTGCCGACCGGCGTGAAGTTCTTCAACTGGACCGGCACCATGCTCAAGGGCTCGCTGTCCTTCGAGACGCCGATGCTGTGGGCGACCGGCTTCCTGGTGTCGTTCCTGTTCGGCGGCCTGACCGGGGTGATCCTGGCGTCGCCGCCTATGGACTTCCACGTCACGGACTCGTACTTCGTGGTCGCGCACTTCCACTACGTCGTCTTCGGCACGGTCGTCTTCGCGACCTTCGCCGGCTTCTACTTCTGGTGGCCGAAGTTCACCGGCAAGATGCTCGACGAGAGGCTCGGCAAGATCCAGTTCTGGACGCTGTTCGTGGGCTTCCACACCACGTTCCTGGTGCAGCACTGGCTGGGCGCGGAGGGCATGCCCCGCCGGTATGCCGACTATCTCGCCGCCGACGGATTCACCGCGCTCAACACCCTCTCGACGATCGGCGCGTTCCTGCTCGGCATCTCCACGCTGCCGTTCCTCTACAACGTCTGGAAGACCGCCAAGTACGGCAAGAAGGTCGACGTCGACGATCCCTGGGGCTTCGGCCGCTCCCTGGAGTGGGCGACCTCCTGCCCGCCGCCCCGGCACAACTTCAACACGCTGCCCCGGGTCCGCTCCGAGTCCCCGGCGTTCGATCTGCACCATCCCGAGTACGCGGCCCAGATTCCCCAGCCCGAGCCAAAGAGCGAGCAAGCCGGTCGCGAGCCGTCCTGATCGCCTCGGTCAGCTCGGCCGGTTCCAGTACCTCGAACTCGAAGCCCAGCATCATCACGTGGATCACCATCACGTCGAGGCTCGCGGCTCCGGTGCGCAGGATGCAGCTGTCCTTGCCGGAGGCTTCCAGAGTGCCGGCGGAGGGTGAGATGCGCTCCGCGGCCTCCTCCAGGGGCACGAGCAGCCGGATGACCGCGTGTGAGGCGTACGCGCGCGTGGAGACGCCCTTGGAGACGTACGCGGCGAGGTCGTCGGCAGGCGGCCTGCGCGGCTCGAAGCGCGGGCCGTGCGGCGGCTTGGGCGTGATGCGGTCGACGCGGAACGTACGCCAGTCGTCGCGGTCGAGGTCCCAGGCGACCAGGTACCAGCGGCGCTCGCTGCACACCAGGCGGTGCGGTTCGACGCTGCGGCGGGTGGGGGCGCCGATGGGGGTCCCCCCGCTCGAGGTTGTTCGAGAGTGGGGGCGGTCGCGGTACTCGAAGCGCAGCCGCTCGGTGTCCCGGCAGAGGTTGGCGAGCTCGGTGAGGACCCCGGGGTCGACGGACGAGGGCAGCGGGCCGCGCAGCATCGGCACGGTGAAGGCGTTCAGGGCGCTCACCCGGCGGCGCAGCGGGCCCGGCAGGACCTGCTCCAGCTTGGCGAGGGCCCGCACCGAGGTCTCGCCGATGCCGTCGATGCCCTGTCCGGCGGCCGTGCGCAGCCCCACGGCCACCGCCACGGCCTCGTCGTCGTCCAGGAGCAACGGCGGCAGCTCGGCGCCCGCGCCCAGCTGGTAGCCGCCGCCGGTGCCGGGGCTGGCGTTGACGGGGTAGCCCAGCTCGCGCAGCCGGTCCACGTCCCGGCGGACCGTGCGCGGGGTGACGCCGAGACGGTCGGCCAGGTCGGCGCCGGACCATTCGCGGTGGGCCTGCAGGAGCGAGAGCAGGCGCAGCAGACGTGCCGAGGTCTCCAACATGGGGCCGAGTCTGCCAGCGATCGCGGACAGCCACTGTCCGCAATGGGCTTCAGGCGCTGGTTCGGGTCACGGACACCGACAGGTCGTTGTCCCGTGTGTAGTACGGTCCCGCCTCCACCGGCCCGTCCGGTGTCTGCACGCGCGCGCGTGGATAGGTGAACACGGGCTTCTTGTCGGCTACGTCGTCGAGCAGCCGGGCGATCCGTACCCGCGGCCCGGCCTCCCCGCCGGGCCTGAGCCACAGGTCCCAGATGCCGGGCTCCAGAAGCGCGTACGCCACGGAGAAACCGAACTCCGTCCGGTCGACGGCCACTTCGGTGCGCCGGGCGGGGTCCGGGCCGTGCCGGCCGCGCAGTTCGGCGTACGCGTCCGGGGCGAAGCCCGTGCCGTACACCCGCCCCCGCACGGTCAACCCGGCGCCGCCGAGGCGCAGTTCGCCCGCCTCGGCGTGCGGGGCGCGCAGCCAGCTGCGGACCGTGAGGTTGCCCTGCCGGGTGGCGTAGGGGATACGGACGGCGACGTGGCCGCGGGAGCCGCTGGGGGTGCGGGCGGCGAGCGAGCGCAGGTCGGTTGCGCCGGGGGCGAGGCGCTGCGGCTCCCGCCCGGACACGCAGGCGTAGGCGTCCCAGCGGCCCTCGGGGAGGGCGACGGTGCTGGGCAGGGCGGCCCGCAGCCGGCCGTCCGCGGCCGGGCTGAGCGGGAGACCGACCTCCTCGTCCCCGTCGCGCCGGCGCAGCACCAGGTGCGCCACGTCGGTCGCCCCGCTCGCGGCGACGTCGAACGTCAGTCCGCCCGCGGAGTCGGCGACGCAGTCGGCGCGCAGCGGTGCGACCCGCGGAGCGGGCATCGTCATGCGACGGGGATCCTCCCTTGGATCTGTGCTGCCCGGTTAGACCGCCGACAGCGCCGTCTGGTTGCCTGAACGACCGTGTGCCCTTGCCGTCAGGGCCGATACGACAGCTGTGGTACGTCGAAGCAGGTGCTGTTCATGTCCCCTTGGGAGACCCATCCCCGGCCGTCCTCCCAGCGGGCCACCGACAGACAGGTCCTGCGGGTCTTCGGCGGTTCGGCGTGCCGCGCGAACACGACCGGGACGAGCAACCCGTCCGCGGTGTACGCCTCGCTGCGGTTCATGAAGGCGTCCACGCACGCGCGCGTGACGCCGGTTTCCGGGCAGGACCGTGCCGCGTCCGTGAACCACATCGCGGCCGCCCAGCCCTCCAACTGCCACTGGGAGTGCGTCTTCAACCCCTTGGTGGCGTCCCGGAACTCCCGCACCGCCTCATGGCCGGTGTCCTCGTGGTTGCGGCTGGACGCGGTCGCCCACAGGGCGTTGCGGCAGCGCGGAGCGTCCTTGTAGTCGTCGGGGACGGTGGACGTCCAGTTCTGCACGTTCGTGACCTTTGCGGTGACCTCGACGCCTGCCTCGTCCATCGCCTCGCACAGCCGGGCGTTGCCGTGACTGTCGATGGCGTCGAACACGAGGTCGGCACCCTGCTCCTTCAAGTCGGCCGCCACGGCACGGAAGTTGGGCAGCGCGAAGTCGACCTGCTCGGTGACCACCTTGTAGCCCTCGGCCTTCAGCCCTCGCTCGACCAGCGAGGCGTAGGCGGCGGACGCGGCCTGGTTGTAGGAGACGACGGCGGCCGTACGGGCGCCGTGCTCGCGCTTGAAGTAGCGGTAGACCTCCGTGCCGCCGTACTGCTTGCCGTCCCAGCCGGTCGAGCCGTTGCGGGGCGCGAGGCTGCCGTAGATGCCGTACAGGTGCGGCCAGGTGTCGTAGGCGGCGCCGATGGGCTGGCCCCCGATGTCGGGCACGCGCGCGTGTGCGACGCGGGAGGCGCCCGCGTAGTCGAGGGCGGTGGTGGCGACCAGGGCGACGACCTCGTCCTCGTCGATCAGCTTGTGCACACAGGTGTTGTTGCCGACGCCGCTGCCGCCGTCGTCGCACAGCCGCACCTCGACCGGGCGGCCGTCGATGCCCCCGCGCGCGTTGAGGCGGTCGAAGTACGCCTTGGCGCCGTCGCGGGGGCCGGTGAAGGCGTTGCCGCCGACCGGGCTGGTGGCGCTGGTGATGATGCCGACGCGGAGAGGGGCGCCGTCCCTCTGCGCGGGCGCCGACGTCCGGTCGCCGTGCTCGAAGTCGCTCTCCGGGAGGCGGCTGCCGCAGGCCGTGCCCAGCGCGAGCAGCAGCACGGCCGCGACGGCCTCAGCAGCCCGCGGCCGGCGACTGCGAAGCATTGCCGCTCAGCTGGACCAGCGCGCACAGGGTGTTGACCGACACCTTCCAGGTGCCGTCCTCCTCGACCGCGGTCCCGGAGGCGTCCGGCAGCGCCGTGGCACCCTTCAGGGTCAGCGTGTACGTCACGTCCGCCGCGGTCGGCGAGGTGAACGCGACCTTGGTGACCTCGGCCTCCACCTGCCCCCCGCGCGCGTCGCCGCTGAAGCCCGCGAGAACCGCGGACATCTTGTCGCCGTTCTCCAGGACGGCCTGCTTGTCCTTGAGGGCGGTCTTCGGGTCGAAGAACTTCTGCCAGTTCTCCTTGATCTCCTTCTCCGCCGCGACGGGGTCGGCGGGCGCGGTCGCCGCCGGTGCGCTCGTCGTCTGCTCCGTCTGCTCGACCGAGGGGGTGGGGGGAGTGCTGTCACTCCCGCCGCCGCTGTCGTCACTGCAGGCTGCGAGGGCCGGGGCGAGGAGAAGGACCAGGGTGGCCGCCAGCGCCGTACCCCTGGAGCCGCGTGTCCGCCGTCCGTTCCCCCGCCTGAGGTCGCTCCCGAGAACCATCTGGCTCACCACCGGGTGTCGGTCCGGGCCATGGGCGCCCGGTGCTTTCAGGGTCAGCTTGCAGGAGGCATAGTGCAAGCCATCGGCGGACTTGAACAGGCAGCCGGACACATGACGTGTGGGAGCCAGAGATGCGGACAGCCCGACTGCGGACCGTGCACCCCGTCCTGTGGGCCGGCTGGGCCGCGCTCGCCGCGGGCGCGGTGCTGTGTGTCATCGGCTGGTACGGCGTCTCGGGCGAGCGTTTCGCCGAACGCCAGCTGCCCTACCTCGCCTCCTGCACGGCCCCCGGAGCCTCGCTGATCATCGCGGGGGCGGTCCTCCTCACCCACGGCCGCAACGCACTGGCCGCCGCCCGCGTGGAGGAGCTGTACGGCCTCCTGGTGGCCGCCGAGCCCGCCGACGCAGGGGCGGCACCCGGGCAGTCCGCGTCCGCGCCCCTGGCGGTCAGCGGGGACCTCCTGATGGTGCCCGGCGGCACGCTGTGGCACCGCGCGGACTGCCCGCTGGTCTCGGGGAAGGTGGAGGCCGTGCCGGTGGACTCCAAGCTGGTGGCGAGCGGCGAACTGGGCCCCTGCCCCATCTGCGAGCCCGCCGAAGAAACCGACTGATGTCCTCCCTGACGTACGACCTCACGCTCGCCGGTCTGTCGGTCGGCGGGGCCGCCGCCCTCACCGGGATCGGCCTGATCGTCACGTACCGCGCGACCGGCGTGCTCAACTTCGCGCACGGCGCGATCGCGATGGTGTGCGCGTATGTGCTGCGGCAGTGCGTGGTCGAGTGGGGCTGGCCCCTGTGGGCGGGGGCGGCGGTCACGCTGCTGGTACTGGCGCCCGGCCTGGGCATGGTGTTGGAACGTTTCGTCTTCCGGCCGTTGTCGGTGCTGGGGAGTGACCCGGCACAGACCCTGGTCGCGTCCATCGGCGTGTTCGTACTGCTGGTGGGCGGGGCCGCCCTGGTGTGGGGACAGGGCGCTCGGGACGACGCTCCGGAGCTGGTGTCGGCGGACCCGTGGGGGCAGCTGGCGGTGGTTCTCGTACTGG
Organism: Streptomyces sp. MMG1533; assembly: GCF_001279775.1. GTDB lineage: Bacteria > Actinomycetota > Actinomycetes > Streptomycetales > Streptomycetaceae > Streptomyces. Next base: position 55,007 of record NZ_LGDG01000189.1, read on the forward strand.
CCGTGGGGGTCGGTACGGTGATCCGCTGGACGCGCTTCGGGCGGGAGCTGCGGGCCGTGGTGGACGACCGGCAGCTCGCCGTGCTCGGCGGGATCGACGCCGACCGGGTGGCCGCGGCGGGCTGGGCGTTCGGCTCGTTCACGGCGGGTCTGACGGGGGTGCTGCTGGCGCCGTACGTGCGCCTGGACCCTTACGGTCTGCCGCTGCTGGTCATGGAGGTGGTGGCGGTCGCGGTGGCCGCGCGGATGCGCAGTCTGCCGGTGGCCGTGGTGGTGGCGCTGGGCATCGGGGTGGCGCAGAGCCAGCTGACGAGACTGCACCCGTCGGGCTGGGCCGAGCCGCTGCTCCAGGCGGTCGGCGCCAACCTCTTCGTCGTGGCCCTGCTGGTCGCGGCGCTGGCGCTCCCCCGCATCGGCACGCGCGACGCGTTGCCGCGCACGGCCACCGCGCGCGTGCCGACGCCGCCGGGCGCCTGGATCGTGGCCGCCGTGCTGTTCCTGCTGCCCCTCGGCTTCGCGGGCTCGGACCTGCATACGGCGGTCCAGGTGCCGGCGCTGGGCGTCGTGCTGCTGTCCCTGGTGGTGGTGACGGGCCGCGGCGGCCAGATCTCCCTGGGGCAGGCGGCGTACGCGGGCCTGGGTGCGCTCTTCACGGCCCTGCTGGCGGCCGGACGCTTCCCGGGGCTGCCCCGACTCCCCGAACTGGCCGCGCTGGCCGTGGCGGTCGTTCTGGTGGCTCCCTTGGGCCTGTTGACGGGCTGGCCGGCGATCAGTCGCCGAGGCCTGGCCCTCGCGCTCGCGACCTTCGCGGTGGGCGTCGGGGTGAGCCGCTTCGTCTTCGCCCAGCCGTACGCCGTCTCCGGGCTGTCGCTGGGCCGCCCGGCCGGTTTCGACGGCGACCGCGCGTACTACGTCCTGGAACTGTTCCTGCTGGCGGCCGCACTGCTGGCGACGCACGCCCTGCGCAGGGGCCGGACGGGCCGTGCCCTCGCGGCCATGCGTGACCACGAGGCGGGCGCCTCGGCGGCGGGCGTCCGGGTTCCGTCCCTGAAGCTCCTCGCCTTCGTCGCGGGCGCCGCTCTGGCGGCCCTGGGCGGCGGCCTGCTCGGCATGGGCCTGCGCGCCTTCGACCCCGGCGCCTACGACCCCGTCCGCGGCCTGCTCTGGTTCGCCGCGGTCGTCGTGCTGGGCGCCGACAGCACTCTGGGCGCCCTGGCCGCGGCGGCGTTGCTGGTGGGCCTGGACGCGGGCGCCCGGGGCGGGGTGGCGGCGGCGCTGATCGGGGTGCTGGCGGTGCTGGTCGGGCGCTTCCCCGGCGGGCCGTACGAGGCGCTGCGGACGGCGGCGGGACGGCTGCGGTTGCGGCGGGGGGCGGTGTTGACGCCGTTGGGGGCGCGGATGCGCGAGCGGCTGCGGCCGACGCAGGTCCGCGGGGATCGGCCCAGGATCACGTCGGGTTCGACCGCGACCCGACCCCGACCCGTGGCCCCGTCGACTCGCTCGCTCACCCGCACCGCTCCCCCGCCCTCTCCCCTCCTCAGCGCCCACCACCTCCACGCCCGCTACGACGGCTTCACCGCCCTCGACGGCGTCGACCTCGACGTCCCCCACGGGCGGATCACCGCCGTCGTGGGACCCAACGGCGCCGGGAAGAGCACGCTCTTCCACTGCCTCGCCGGGACACACCGCCCCTCCCACGGGCAGGTACTGCTCGGCGGGCGGGACGTCACACGGCTGGCCGCTCACGCGCGCACACGGCTCGGCATCGCCCGCACCTTCCAGCAACTGGCGGTTTTCCCGTCGCTGACCGTGGCCGCGAACGTTCGGGTGGGCGCGGAACAGGGACGCGTCACCGATCCCGGCGCCGTGGAGCGGGCGCTCAGGCTGCTCGGGCTCGACGGGCCGGTCCGCGCGCTGCCCGCCGCCGGCCTGCCGACCGGCACCCTGCGCCGCGTCGAACTGGCCAGGGCCCTGGCGGGCAGCCCGCGCGTGCTGCTGCTCGACGAGCCCGCCGCCGGCCTGGACACCTCCGAAGTCGCCGCGCTCACCAAGGTCCTGAAGGCTCTCGCCGCCGACGGCACCGCCCTGCTCGTCGTCGAGCACGACCTGGATCTGGTCGCCGACCTCGCCGACGTCGTGCACGTGATGACGGCGGGCCGCATCGTCGCCTCGGGTCCGCCCACCCGCGTCCTCGACGCCCTCGGCGCCCAGGAGGCCCCCGCATGACCGTGGCCCTGGAGCTGCGCCACGCGCGCGTGCGTTACGGCCCCCTGGAAGCCCTGCACGGCGTCACCCTCGCCGCCCCGGGCCCCGGCCTCACCGTCCTGCTGGGCCGCAACGGCTCCGGCCGGACGACCGTCCTGCGCGCCTTGGCCGGAACCGTGCCGCTGTCCGGAGGGGCGGTGCTCTGGGAGGGCACCGACGTGACCCGCGTACCGGCGTTCGAGCGGGCCCGCCGCGGCCTCTGCCTGGTCCCCGAGCGGCAGGCGGTGTTCGGCTCCCTCACCGTGCGCGAGAACCTCGAACTCGCCGCGACGGCGTACGACGTCGCCCTGGACGCCTATCCGCAGCTCGCGCCCCTGCTCGCGCGCCGCGCCGGCACCCTCTCCGGCGGCGAGCAGCGCATGCTCGCCCTCTCCCGTGCCCTGCTGGCACGCGCGCGCGTGGTGCTCGTCGACGAACCCTCGCAGGGCATGTCACCCACGGTCGCGGCCCGCACGTACACCTTGCTGGCCTCGCTCGACGCGTGCGTGGTCGTCGCCGAGCAGCGGCTGCCGCCCGTACTGCACGGCCGGGCGGCGGTGGTCTACGAACTGCGCCGCGGGGCGGTGCTGTTCAGCGGAGAGGCGGGCGAGCTCCGGAGGGGGGAAGCGGCGGCCCGAACACGGCCGAGGAGCGGGCCGAGCCCTTCGGGATGACCAGCAGCGTGCCCACGCTCAGCCGGGCCGGATCCTGGCCGATCATGTCCTTGTTGGCCTCGTACAGCGCCTGCCAGCCGCCCTTGACACCGTACTTGCGGGCGAGCGCCGAGAGCGTGTCGCCGGGTTTCACGGTGTGCATACGGCCCTTGAGCCCGTACCTCTTGGAGCAGACCGGCCAGGCCTCCCAGCCCTGCGCGGCCACCACCTCCTGGGCGACGGCGATCTGCTCCTGCCGAGTGGCGAGATCCGCGCGCGGGGCGTACTTCAGCCCGCCGAACTCCTCCCAGGTGGGCTGCCAGAACTGCAGTCCCCCGTAGAAGCCGTTCCCGGTGTTGACGTTCCAGCGCCCGCTGCTCTCGCACTCGGCAATGCAGCCCCAGGGCCACTGGTCCTCGGCGCAGTCGTAGAGCACGTGCTTCGAGGACGGTCCGGGAGCCGGTGGCGGCGGTGCCGCGTGCGCGGCGCCGGAAGCAAGGGCGGAAGCAAGGGCGGCGGCAAGGACGGAGAACAGGACCGTGGCCAGGGCCGGCCTGATCGGCTTCGGGTGCATCGGCCCACGCTAGGCAGCACGTGCCGTACGCCCGTTGCGGCGCGTCCGATGCGCGCAGGGGCCCCACCCGGTCGGCGGACCGGGCGGGACCCCGTACCCGGGGAGGGGGAGCGGCTCAGAGATCGAGGCGCTGCCCGGGCACGATCACGTCGGGATCCTCGCCGACGACGGCCTTGTTGGCGGCGTAGAGCCGCTGCCAGGTGGTTCCGTGCCGGGCCGCGACGGCGCTCAGCGTGTCGCCCGCGCGGACGGTGTAGTCACCGCGGGACGAGCCGCGGGACGTGTTCTGCGTCGAGCGCTCCGGCGCCTTCGACGGAGCCGACTTGGTGGTGGCCGACCCCGATGTCGACCCCGATGTCGACCCCGAGGTGGATCCCGATGTCGATCCCGAGGTGGATCCGGCCGCGGCCGCGGGTGCGCTCCCGGATGCTCCGGCCCGCGTCGAACAGGTCGGCCACGCGCCCCACCCCTGGGCCCGCTGGACCTTGGTGGCGACGGCGATCTGCTGGGACCTGGTGGCCTGGTCGGCGGTCGGGGCGTAGGCCGTGCCGCCGTACGCGCGCCAGGTGGAGGCGGAGAACTGGAGTCCTCCGTAGTAGCCGTTTCCGGTGTTGATGTGCCAGTTGCCGCCGCTCTCGCACTGGGCGATGCGGTCCCACACCCCGCCGTCGGCCGCCGCGGCGTTGCCGGTCGCGGCCAGCAGCCCGAGCGGGGCGAGCAGTGCCGCCCCGGCGAGAACCGCCTTCGTACGGGTCTTGCGAACGTTGCCGCGAGTGGTATCGGCACATTCGGACATGTAGGTCCCTCTCGACGGACCCGGGGTCCCCCAAGGCGGGGCGCGACGCCGGCGTGTCGTACGCCGTCGTCGTGCTCCGCCCCGTCCGCCGGAGGCTGTGCTGTGACCTGGCTTGGTACGGCCGGCGGACGAACCCGAGCGGTGCTCGATGCACACGGCGGAGGAATGTAGAGAGGGTGACCGGCCGGCATCAACCAACTCCTCGTCATTCCAGGCCAGTTCGCCGTTACCCCAGGTATCGGCGACTTTCGGCCACCCACTTCATTACCTGATTTCCTGATTTGTCGACCAGCCACCTCGGCGGTCTGTGACCCACTTCACCGATCCAACTTCCTTGGCTTTCCAAGGAATTGACGGTGAGTGCCGGATTCCGTACCACAGGTGACCCTGCGCGGTGGATGGTTCGATTCCGTTCGCCGTGGAGCGTGACTCCCGCCACAGATCGCCCGTTGTCTTCTTCATGAGCCCGGGACCCGCCCGGTTCACGGGCCGGGAGCCACCCGGACCCGCCATGCACCACATCCCGAGGGAGCCACCCGTGCCGCGCATGCTCGACGTCAGCGACGAGGTACGCGCCGAGATCGGCGACGAAGAAGCCGACCGGCTGCTCGCCGGAGAGAACGCGCCCGGCAGTTACGACTGCACGTCCTGTCGCACCCAGGGCGACTCCCGACAGGAGCGCACCAGCACCGTCCTGTTCATCGGCGACGAGACCGCCGTCCTCGCCTTCGCCCACGCCGGCTGCCTGCCCTCCCAGGTCGTCCAGGTCACCGAGGAGCAGCTCCAGGGAGCGGTGAAGTCCATCACCGGCGGCACCCCCGAACTGGAGCCGGACAAGATCGCACCCGAGCAGGCCGTGCTCGGCGTGACGAGCGGACTCGTTCTGATCGCCGGGGAGTTGCACCCGGCGCTGGTGGTCGAGCCGACCGCGCCGATCGTGCGGCCCGGTGCGACGGGGGCCGGCGACGACTTCCTGCCGCTGCTCATCGAGCAGGGATTCATGCCGCTGACGGCGATCGAGTCCGCGCCGCCCGTGCTGCACGGGTGGTCGGTGCTGTTGGCCGTGGGGCAGCTGCACGCGGTGCTTCAGCCTTCGGTGAACGGCGGGCAGCCGGTGGCGTGGTGGCAGGCGCATCAGCCGTTGCAGGTGACCGAGAGCTGGCGGGCCGCGGCGAACAAGCACCAGCAGGTGCTGATGTTCGCGGCGCCGGTGGGGTCCATCGGGCGGCAGCCTCGGGAGGATCTGCTGCGGGACGCGCTGGACAAGGCTGCGGCGAACGGGAAGTTGGTTGCGGCCGCGATGCCGCTTGCGGGGACGTGATCGCGCCCAGCGGGAGGGGGCTGCGCATTCATCGGCGCTGCGGGTGATCCGTGGCTTGTCGCGCCCACAGGCGGCGCCGGACATCGATGCAGCCCCGCGCCCCTGAAGGCCGGCAACACAACCGCATCTCTTCAAGTGCGGGGTCGTTTGGACATACGTGCACAACTACGATGTTCCCCGCCGCCAGTTCCCGTCGCTCCCGTCTGCGCGAGTGGCTCAGGATCCTCCGGGCGGCCACTCGGCCACGCCGATCTACGACGCGCTCTACGCCGAGTACGTCAAGTCGTTCCGTTCGCTGCCGGGTGACCGCAGCGGCGAGGACGAGCTGGGCTTCACCGCCTTCGGGAACATCCCGCACGCCACGGGCTCGTTCAGCAACTCGTACAGCGCCTACAGCGCGGGGGCCTACAGCGCCCGCCAGCAGTCGCAGTGGCAGCGCGTGGGGCAGATCGGGCAGCAGCACAGCACCGGGATGCACCACGTTCCGGCGGCGCTGCCGCCCGGGCCCCGCAGAGGCATCTGAGCCATGAAGGAAGGGCGGCCCCGACGGGGCCGCCCTTCCTTCATGCGTGCGTCACTTCTTCTTGCCGCGCTTCTCGCGCACCCGCACCGAGATGTGGATCGGCGTCCCCTCGAAACCGAACTCCTCGCGCAGACGGCGCTCGATGAAGCGCCGGTAGCCCGCCTCGATGAAGCCGGAGGCGAAGAGCACGAAACGCGGGGGCTTGGTGCCGGCCTGGGTGCCGAACAGGATGCGCGGCTGCTTGCCGCCCCGGACGGGGTGCGGGTGGGCGGCGACCAGTTCGCCGAGGAAGGCGTTCAGGCGGCCCGTGGGGACGCGGGTCTCCCAGCCGGCCAGTGCCGTCTCGATCGCCGGGACCAGCTTCTCCATGTGGCGTCCGGTGCGCGCCGAGACGTTCACCCGGGGCGCCCAGGCGACCTGCGCGAACTCGGTCTCGATCTCACGCTCCAGGTAGTAGCGGCGCTCCTCGTCGAGGGTGTCCCACTTGTTGTAGGCGATGACGAGCGCGCGGCCCGCGTCCACGGCCATGGTGACGATGCGCTGGTCCTGGACCGAGATGGACTCGGAGGCGTCGATCAGGATGACCGCCACCTCGGCCTTCTCGACGGCGGCCGCGGTGCGCAGCGAGGCGTAGTAGTCGGCGCCCTGCTGGAGGTGGACGCGCTTGCGGATGCCCGCCGTGTCGACGAACTTCCAGGTGACGCCGCCGAGTTCGATCAACTCGTCGACCGGGTCGCGGGTGGTGCCCGCGACTTCGTTGACGACGACGCGCTCCTCGTTCGCCACCTTGTTCAGCAGCGAGGACTTGCCGACGTTCGGGCGGCCGATGAGCGCGATGCGGCGCGGGCCGCCGACAGCGGTGCCGAAGGTCTGCTCGGGCGCCTCCGGCAGGGCCTCCAGGACGGCGTCCAGCATGTCGCCGGTGCCGCGGCCGTGCAGCGCGGAGATGGGGTGCGGCTCGCCGAGGCCCAGGGACCACAGGTAGGCCGCGTCGGCCTCGCCGCTCTGGCCGTCGACCTTGTTGGCGGCCAGCACGACGGGCTTGCCGGCCTTGCGCAGCAGGCGTACGACCGCCTCGTCGGTGTCGGTCGCGCCGACCTTGGCGTCCACGACGAACACGACCGCGTCGGCCGCCTCGATCGCGTATTCGGCCTGTGCGGCCACCGAGGCGTCGATGCCGAGGACGTCCTGCTCCCAGCCGCCGGTGTCGACGAGCTTGAAGCGGCGGCCCGCCCACTCCGCCTCGTAGGTGACGCGGTCGCGGGTGACACCGGGCTTGTCCTCGACGACGGCCTCGCGGCGGCCGATGATGCGGTTCACCAGAGTCGACTTGCCGACGTTCGGCCGGCCGACGACGGCGAGAACGGGCAGCGGCCCGTGACCGGCCGCCTCGATCGCCCCCTCGACGTCCTCGACGTCGAAGCCCTCTTCCGCGGCGAGCTCCATGAACTCCGCGTACTCGACGTCGCCGAGCGCCCCGTGGTCGTGCTCCTCGCCCGAGCCGTCGGAGTGGATGTGGTCGTTCATGAAGTCCGTACCTCGTTCATCGTGGTGATCGGTGGAACACCCGGTCCGTTTGTCCGAGTTGATCCACTACTCAGTGTCGCCTAACGGCCGGTCAGCCGCCTGGCGTTTTCCAGGTGTGCGGTGAGCTGCTTCTGGATGCGTTCGGTCGCCTCGTCGAGCGCCTTGCGCGTACGTCGTCCGCTGCCGTCGCCCGCCTCGAACGGGTCGCCGAAGACGACGTCGACTCGGCTGCGCAGCGGGGGCAGCCCCTTTACCAACCGTCCGGGCCGGTCGGAACTTCCCAGTACGGCGACCGGAACGATCGGGGCACCGCCGCGTACGGCGAAGTACGCGAGCCCGGCGCGCAGTGCGGCGAAGTCGCCCTCGCCGCGAGTGCCCTCCGGGAAGATCCCGAGGACGCCGCCGCCCGCCAGCACGCCCAGCGCCTGGGTGATCGCCGTGCGGTCGGTGGTGTCGCGGTCCACCTTGACCTGCCCGATGCCGAGCAGGAAGGGGTCGAGCGGCCCGATGAACGCTTCCTTCTTGATCAGGAAGTGCGCGGGCCGGGGCGCCACACCCATGACCATCGGGCCGTCGATGACGTGGGAGTGATTGACGGCGAAGATCACCGGGCCGGTCGCCGGGACCCGCCAGGCGCCGAGCACACGCGGCTTCCACAGGCCGTACATCAGGCCGACGCCGATGCGCCGCCCGACCTCGGCACCCTTCTCCGAGGGCACGGACGAGGCGCTCACTTCCCGGCCCGCTTCTCCTCGACGAGCGTGACGACGCACTCGATGACCTGCGCCAGCGTGAGCTCGGTGGTGTCCACCTCGACCGCGTCGTCGGCCTTGGCCAACGGCGAGGTCTTACGGCTGGAGTCGGCCGCGTCCCGCTTGATCAGGGCCTCACGGGTGGCGTTGACATCGGCCCCCTTCAGCTCACCGCTGCGACGGGCGGCGCGTGCCTCCGGCGATGCGGTGAGGAAGATCTTCAGGTCGGCGTCGGGCAGCACGGTCGTACCGATGTCACGGCCCTCGACGACGATGCCCTGCTCGGCGGTGGCCGCGATGGAGCGCTGCAGCTCGGTGATCCGGGCGCGCACCTCGGCCACCGCGCTGACCGCGCTGACCTGGGAGGTGACCTCCTGGGTGCGGATCGGGGCGGCCACATCCGTGCCGTCGACCGTGATCGTGGGGTTCGACGGATCGGTGCCGGAGACGATGTCGGGCTTGCCGGCCGCCGCCGCGATCTCCGACGGGTCGTCGGTGTCGATCCCGTTGCTCACCATCCACCAGGTGATCGCCCGGTACTGGGCGCCGGTGTCGAGGTAGCTCAGGCCGAGCTGGGCGGCGACGGCCTTCGACGTGCTCGACTTGCCCGTGCCGGAGGGGCCGTCTATGGCGACAATCACGGGCTGGGCGGCGCCGTTTTCCACGGGGGGACACCTTCCTGGTGCGTGGTGGGAGTGTGCGGGGACGCTAAAGCGCCCCGCACAAGGTTACTGGCTCGCCGGAGGCCTCCTTACTGGCGGATGCCGCAGGCCTTCCTACTGGCGGATGGCCCAGCCCCGCTCCCGCAGCGCCGCCGTCAGGACCGGCGCCGCCTTCGGCTCCACCATCAGCTGCACCAGACCGGCCTGCTGCCCGGTCGCGTGCTCGATGCGTACGTCCTCGATGTTGACCCCGGCCATCCCCGCGTCCGCGAAGATGCGGGCCAGCTGGCCCGGCTGGTCGTCGATGAGGACGGCCACGACCTCGTACGCCCGCGGCGCGGACCCGTGCTTGCCGGGGACCCGGACCTGTCCCGCGTTGCCGCGTCGCAGGACGCCCTCGACACCGGCGGTGCCCTCGCGCCGCTTGTCCTCGTCGGAGGACTGCAGGGCCCGCAGCGCCCGGACCGTCTCGTCGAGGTCGGCGGAGACGTCCGCGAGGAGGTCGGCGACCGGCCCGGGGTTCGCGGACAGGATGTCGATCCACATCCCGGGGTCGGACGCGGCGATCCGGGTCACGTCCCGGATGCCCTGCCCGCACAGCCGTACGGCGGCCTCCTCGGCGTGCTCGAGGCGCGCGGCGACCATGCTGGAGACCAGGTGGGGCATGTGGGAGACGAGGGCCACGGCACGGTCGTGGGCGTCGGAGTCCATCACCACCGGCACGGCACGGCAGTGCGAGACCAGCTCCAGGGCGAGGTTCAGCACCTCGGTGTCGGTGTCCCGGGTCGGCGTCAGCACCCAGGGGCGGCCCTCGAAGAGGTCGCCGGTGGCGGCCAGCGGGCCGGACTTCTCGCGGCCCGACATGGGGTGGCTGCCGATGTACGCCGACAGGTCGAGGCCGAGCGCCTCCAGCTCACGGCGCGGGCCGCCCTTGACGCTGGCCACGTCGAGGTAGCCGCGGGCGACGCCCCGGCGCATCGCGTCGGCGAGGACCCCGGCCACGTGGGCGGGCGGCGCGGCGACGATCGCGAGGTCGACGGGCTGCCCGGGCGCCTCGTCGGTGCCGGCGCCGAGCGCGGCCGCCGTACGGGCCTGCTCCGGGTCGTGGTCGGCGAGGTGGACGACGACGCCCCGCTGGGACAGGGCGAGGGCCGCGGACGTACCGATGAGTCCGGTGCCGATGACGAGGGCGGTTCTCACTGGGCGATGTCCTTGCGCAGGGCGGCCGCGGCACCGAGGTAGACGTGCGCGATGTCGGCGCGGGACCGGTCGGACTCGATGTGCGCGAGGACGCGGACGACGCGGGGCATGGCGCCCTCGATGTCCAGTTCCTGGGCGCAGATCAGCGGGACGTCCACGATGCCGAGCTTGCGGGCCGCGGCGGCCGGGAAGTCGCTGTGCAGGTCGGGCGTGGCCGTGAACCAGATGCTGATCAGGTCGTCCGGGGTGAGGCCGTTGCGCTCCAGGACCGCGGTGAGCAGGGCCCCGACCTGCTCGTCCATGTGGCCGGCCTCGTCCCGCTCGAGCTGGACGGCTCCCCTCACCGCTCGTACCGCCACGATGCTGCTCCTTGCTGATGTATCTGTCGGCTCTTGGTACGTCCAGCCTAGTCAGCGCGCCTGGAGCCGGTGCGCGGCGCCCGACCGCTGAGACGGCACGCGTGTCCCGCGACGAACTCCGCCAAGGTCACCCGTATCGCCCAATTCCGCTACTTGGGGTGAGAAAGCCCCCGTGCGCCTCTGGACGGCAGACCCCCCGGTCCGCTCTCATGGCAGGAAGCTCGCCTCGGGGGAGGCCTCTCATGAAGCGTTCCGGACCACTTGTCACTCTGCTCGCAGGACTGCTGCTGGGCCTGTTCATGCTGTCGCTCAACGCGACGACGGGGACGAAGAGCGCCTCCACCTCGTACGCGGAGGAGTCACCGGAGGCGGCCACGCCCTCCCCGGCGCCCACCGGGACCACCGCGCCCCCCTCACCGTCCCCGTCCCCGTCCCGCACCCCGATCCCCGACGCCGACTACGCGGGCCGCACCACCGACGACTCCGCCTCAGTCGCCGTCACACTGCGCGACGGCAAGGCGATCGCGTACTTCTGCGACGGCCGCGCGAAGGAGTCCTGGCTGAAGGGCGACGTCGAGGACGACGGCACGATGAAGCTCACCGGCAAGCAGGGCGCCCGGCTGAACGGCACCCTCAAGGAGGGCAAGCGGATCAGCGGCACCGTCGACGTCGACGGCGGCCGGTACGCCTTCACCGCCGACAAGGCGAAGAAGCCGTCCGGGCTGTACCGGGCGACGGCGACGGTGCGCGGCGCGAAGGTCGACGGCGGCTGGATCGTCCTGCCGGACGGCCGGCAGGTCGGCATCCTCACCCGCGACGGCGAACCCTCACAAGCACCGCGGATCGACCCGGAGACCGGCGCGGTGACGGTCGACGGACAGCAGCTCACGGCACGCCCCGTCACCCCTTGACCCTTCCCGGAGTCGTTCATGACCGTCGACCCGAACGCCGCCACCCAGAACTTCCCCTCCCCGGAATCCGGCCACGGCCGCCCGCACCCGGCCCGCTATCTGGTCCCGGCGCTGGTCGCCGCCGCAGTGGCGGTGGGCCTGGGCGTGTACGGGAAGGTCCACGACCCGGCCGGGACCGCCTTCAACCTGGCCGGCTTCAACAGCACCGGGGCGGTGAAGTCGTGGCTGGCCACCGTCGCGTTCTTCTTCGCACTCGTCCAGGTGGTCTCGGCGGCGATGGTGTACGGCAGGCTGCCGGGCCCGCGCTGGTCCGCGACCCTGCACCGCTGGTCGGGCCGGGTGGCGTTCCTGGTGTCGGTACCGGTCGCGGTGCACTGTCTGTACGCTTTCGGCTATCAGACATATGAATCGCGCGTTATGTGGCACTCTCTGCTGGGTTGCTTCTTCTTCGGTGCCTTCAGTGCCAAGATGCTGCTGCTCCGCTCGGAGCGACTCCCCGGCTGGTTGCTGCCCATCGTCGGCGGCCTGGTCTTCACCGCGCTCACGATCATCTGGCTCACCTCTGCCCTCTGGTTCTTCCGCACCTTCGGAGTGACGACATGACTCAAGGCCCGACGCGGCGCACGGTTCTCCTCGCGACGGGTGCGGCGGCACTGACCGTCGGATGCAGCGAGTACGGCGACGACAACGACTCGGGTTCGTCCTCGGTGGACGCCACCGCCGGGCAGGTGCTGGCGAAGACGGGCGACATCCCGGTCGGCGGCGGCAAGATCTTCGCGGACGAGAAGATCGTCGTCACCCAGCCGAAGGAGGGCGAGTTCAAGGCCTTCTCCAACATCTGCACCCACCAGCAGTGCCCGGTGGCCAACGTCTCCGACGGCACCATCAACTGCACCTGCCACGGCAGCAAGTTCAGCATCACCGACGGTTCGGTGGAGAACCCGCCCGCGACGAAGCCGCTGCCCGCGAAGCAGATCGCGGTGGAAGGCGACTCGATCACCCTGGCCTGACGCGTCAGGCGTCCCAGAGCGCCCCGAGGGTCACCAGCTCCCCCTGGTACTCGATCCGGTCCGCCCACTCGGCCGGCCAGGCATCCGCACCCAGATACGCGCCCGCGAAGGCGCCCGCCAGGCACGCGATCGAGTCCGAGTCGCCGGCCGTGCAGGCGGCCCGGCGCAGGGCCGTCACCGGCTCGTCGACGAAGAGCAGGAAGCTCAACAGCCCGGTCGCCATGGCCTCTTCGGCGATCCATCCCTCCCCGGTGGCCAGGCACGGGTCGGTCTCGGGCGAGGGCGAGCGCAGGGCGTCCTGGAGGCGCCCCAGGATCGCCAGGCACTCGTCCCACCCCCGGGCGATGAAGTGCTCGGGGCCGGGGTCCTGGCTCCGCGTCCACAGGTCGCCGAGCCAGCGCTCGTGGTACCGGCTGCGGTTCTCCTCGGCGTACGACCGCAGCAGCCCGACCAGTTCGGCCGGCTCGGCGCCGTGCGCGAGCAGCCGTACGGCGTGCGCGGTGAGGTCGGACGCGGCGAGTGCCGTCGGATGCCCGTGCGTGAGGGCGGACTGCAACTGGGCTGCGCCCGCGCGCTGTTCGTCGCTCAGGCCGGGGACCAGCCCGAGGGGCGCGACCCGCATGTTGGCGCCGCAGCCCTTGGAGCCGATCTGGCTGGCGTCCTGCCAGGGCAGGTCCGGACGCTCTAGGAGGGCGCAGGCCCGCAGGCACGTGTTGCCCGGAGCCCGGTTGTTCTCCGGGGAGCGGTTCCAGGCGATGAACTCCTGCCGTACGGGCTCGGCCATGTCGGGCCCGAGCACTCCCCGGTCCATGGCCGTCCGCAGCCCCTTGCCCAGCGCCAGCGTCATCTGCGTGTCGTCGGTGACGAGAGCGGGTGTCGGCAGCGACATGGCCCGCCAGGGCCCGAACCTGTCGATGATCGTCGACACGCCGTGGAACTCGGTCGGGTATCCGAGCGCGTCACCGAGGGCGAGCCCGATGAGCGAGCCCGTGGCGGCGCGCTTGGTGAGGGTCGTGGTCATGCGGGACGTCCTTCCCGGGACGGTCGGAGGAGAGGGGGCTGCAGAGCGGTGGCGGGGCCCGCGCGGTACAGCGCGGCGGGTTTGCCACGACCGCCGGTCAGCCGGGCGGCACCGGGCACCGCTTCGACGAACCCGGGTGTGGCGAGGACCTTGCGCCGGAAGTTGGGCCGGTCGAGCGTGGTGCCCCACACGGTCTCGTAGACCTGCTGCAACTCGCCGAGCGTGAACTCGGGCGGGCAGAAGGCGGTGGCGAGGCAGGTGTTCTCGAGCTTGGCGCCGACGCGTTCGTGGGCGTCGGCCAGGATGTGGTCGTGGTCGAAGGCGAGCGGCCGGGCGGCGTCGTACGGCACCCAGCGCGCCTGCACCGCGTCGCTGCCGCCGTGCGGCTCGGGCGGGTCCGGGAGCAGGGCGGCGAACGCGACCGACACGACCCGCATCCGGGGGTCCCGGTCGGGCTCGCTGTAGGTCCGCAACTGCTCAAGATGCAGCCCGGAGACATCCGCGAGCCCGGTCTCCTCGGCCAGCTCCCGCCGAGCGGCCGTCTCCGCCGACTCGTCCGGCTGCACGAAGCCACCGGGCAGGGCCCAGCGCCCGGCGTACGGCTCCTGCCCCCGCTCGACGAGCAGCACGTGCAGCGCGCTCGCGCGAAGGGTGAGGACGGCGAGGTCGACGGTGACGGCGAAGGGTTCGTAGGCGTACTTGTCGTAGACCTCGTTGTCGCTGCCCATCCGCATCCACCCTCTTTATGGTCAGTACGACTATAAAGAGGGTGGGTGTGTCTCCACAACCCCCTACCGGCGACCCGGCGCGAACGCCGCCACCACCGCCCCCGCCGCCGCGGCCCCCGCGGAGACCCAGAGCGCGGGCGCGCACCCGTCCAGGAAGGCCGCCGGTGAGCCGTAGCCGCCGTACGTCGTGAACACGGCCGCGGCGACGGCGACCCCGAAGACCCCGCCCAGCTCGCGCAGCGCGTTGTTGACGCCGGCGGCGACACCCGCGTCGCTCAGCGGCACGGACGAGGTCACGGCGTTCGCAACGCTCGGGAACACCATGGAGATGCCGATGCCCGCGACGATCAGGGGGACCACCATCTGCCCGTATCCGACGCCGGGTTCGACCTGCCAGGCCAGCAGCCCGAGCCCCGTCGCCTGCAACGCGAGGCCGGTCAGCATGAAGGGACGGGTGCCGAACCGGTCCGCGAGCGCGCCCGCGACCGGTGCGACCAGCAGGGGCATGGCGTTCCACACGAGGATGCGCACGCCGGCCTCCAGCGGCGAGTAGCCGAGCCCGAACTGGAAGAGCTGCGTGATCATGAAGAGCGCGCCGAGCAGCGAGCCGAAGAGAAGGAAGGCGGCGGCGTTCGCGGTGGAGAAGGCCCGCCGCCGGAAGTATCCGAGCGGCAGCATCGGATACCGGGCGCCCCTCCGCTCCCAGCCCAGGAAGCCCGCCACGAACACGGCCCCGACGAGCAGCGCGGTCAGCACCTCGGCGCTCCCCCAGCCCGCTTCGGGGGCCCGCACCGGCGCCCAGGCCAGGCCCGTCAGCCCGACTGCCGCCAACACCAGTCCCACGAAGTCGAGTTGGGGACTCGTGCCGTGGCTCTCGCGGAGTTTCGCGGCGGCGAGGGGCAGCATCGCGAGCCCGATGGGCACGTTCAACCAGAAGATCCACTGCCAGGACAGCCCCTCGGTGACCGCCCCGCCGAGCACGGGTCCGGCCGCCACGCCGAGGCCGGTCACCCCGCCCCACACCCCGATGGCCATGCCCCGCTTCTCGGCCGGGAACGCCTCGCTGATCAGGGTCAGGGTGAGCGGCAGGAGCACGGCGGCCCCCGCGCCCTGCACCACCCGCGCGGTGATGAGCAGGCCCGGGCCGTCCGCGAGGGCCGCGGCGGCGGAGGCCAGGGTGAAGACGGCGAGTCCGACGACGTACATGCGCCGCCGCCCGAACCGGTCGCCGAGCGCGGCCCCGGTCAGGGTCAGGCAGGCGAAGACGAGGTTGTAGGCGTTGATCGTCCATTCCAGCTGGGACAGGCTCGCCCCGAAGTCGGCCCGCAGCGCGGGCAGCGCGGTCGCGACGACCACGACGTCGAGGGAGCACAGCAGCGCCCCGAGTCCGGCGAGCGCCACGGTCCACACCCGCCGTGGGGGCGCCTGCTCGCCGGGCGGCTTGCGGACGGAGACACGCACGGTGGTGTCGGTGGTGTCGGTGGTGTCGGTGGTGTCGGTCATGAGGATGCCTTCCGTGAGGTCCTTGAGGTCACTCACGGAAGGCAGACCCACGTCACCCCGGAAAGGAATCGCGGCGCCCCAGGAAGCCCAGGAGCCGGGTCCCGGGCCGGGCGGACGAGGACACGGCGACCGGCTCGGCGAACCGCACTCCCCGGTCCGCCTCCTCGACCACGCACCGCGCGACGGGCAGCAATTCGGTCGCGAGGGCGTCCGGAACGGGCCGTCGCCGCCCGCAGGCCCGGTCGACGTCCCAACCGTGCACAGCGATCTCGAGGGCGCCCACGGCGACCATCAGCCGTACCTCCAGCGGCCGTTGACCGACCAGGACCCGCTGCGCCGGTCCGGCCGCCCAGGCGCCGAGCACCGCACACGCACGTCGGCGGAAGCCGCACGCGGGATCCGCTCCCGGTTCACCGGGAATGAGCCCGATCCGCCCGCCCGTCAGTCCCTCGTGGAGCGCGTCCAGCGAGTCGTCCAGATGCACGAGCAGCTCCCCCAGATCCCACTGGGCGCACGGCGTCCGCCGCCCCAGGCCGTGGGGCACCACCCCGGCCACACTGCCGAGTGCGTAGGCGAGCGAACGCTCCAGCAGCTCACCGGGGTTCATGACAGCGCCTTCGGCATCCCGAAGCGGCCGACCAGCTCCACGTCCAAGAAGGCCGTGATGCGGGCGACGGCCCCCTCCTCGACGGTGAGCACCTGCACGGAGTGCGCTGTGAAGACGCCGTCCACCCCGCGCTCGTACATGACGACGGCGGGCTGCCCGTTCGCGCGCGCGGGCAGCATCCGGACGCCGCCCTTCTCCTGCACACGGGCCCGCAGGAACCGCAGCACGTCCTTCTTCCCGCCGAACCACTCCAGGTGCGGCGGCATCTCCAGCTCGACCCCGTCCTGAAGGAGCCCGAGCAGCGCCTCCATGTCCGCGTTCTCGAAGGCGGACACGTACCGGTCGAGCACCTCGCGGTCGGCCGCGCCCGCGGGTTCGACGACGAGGTCCTCATCGGGGGCGACCTCGTCGAGGCGGGCACGCGCGCGTTGGAGGCTGCTTTTGACGGCCGCCGTGGAGGTGCCGAGGAGCGAGGCGACCTCGGGCGCCCGCCAGGCCGGCACGTCCCGCAGGATGAGCACGGCCCGCTGCCGTGCGGGCAGGTGCTGCAGCGCGGCGACGAGCGCGAGCCGGAAACTGCCGCGTGCCGCCACGACGGTCGCCGGGTCGACGAGGGAGTCCGGCAGCGGCTGCAGCCACGGAACGTCCGTCGCCGGGGCGCTCAACGGCTCCTCGGGCGCGTCCGAAGGCCCCCCGAGCCCCGAGGGCAGCGGGCGCCGCGTACGGCTCTCCAACGCCGTCAGACACGTGTTGGTGGCGATCCGGTGGAGCCAGGTCCGCAGGGACGCCCGGCCCTCGTAGCCGGCGTAGGACCGCCACGCCCGCAGATACGTCTCCTGCACCAGGTCCTCGGCCTCGTCCACCGAGCCCAGCATCCGGTAGCAGTGCGCGAGCAGCTCCCGCCGGTACGGGTCGGTCAGCCGCACGAACTCGTCGCGGTCCGTCGTCGTCGCAGCCATGCCCACGCCCCACTTCCGTCAGCCCGTTCCTCGTGGATACAGACCGGCGTGAACGCGAAAACGAATCGGCCGGCCCCGGGGAAATCCGGAACCGGCCGCACACGCGCGTGGGCACGTGGAACGTGGGACGTGGGGACTACAGATCGACTTCCTTCATCAGCATGCCGACCTCCGTGTTGGACAGGCGCCGCAGCCAGCCCGACTTCTGGTCGCCCAGGGTGATGGGACCGAAGGCGACGCGGACCAGCTTGTCGACCGGGAAGCCCGCCTCGGCGAGCATGCGGCGGACGATGTGCTTGCGGCCCTCGTGGAGGGTGACCTCGACGAGGTAGTTCTTGCCGGTCTGCTCGACGACCCGGAAGTGGTCCGCCTTCGCGTACCCGTCCTCCAGCTGGATGCCGTTCTTGAGCTGCTTGCCCAGGTCGCGCGGGATCGGGCCCACGATGTGCGCGAGGTAGACCTTCTTCACGCCGTACTTGGGGTGGGTCAGCCGGTGTGCCAGCTCGCCGTGGTTGGTGAGCAGGATGACACCCTCGGTCTCGGTGTCGAGCCGCCCGACGTGGAAGAGCCGCGTCTCGCGGTTGGTGACGTAGTCGCCGAGGCACTGCCGGCCCTCGGTGTCCTCCATCGTCGAGACGACACCGGCGGGCTTGTTCAGCGAGAAGAACTGGTACGACTGCGTCGCGACCGTCAGGCCGTCGACCTTGACCTCGTCATTCTCCGGGTCGACCCGCTTGCCCTGCTCCAGGACGATCTCGCCGTTGACCTCGACGCGCGCCTGCTCGATGAGCTCCTCGCAGGCCCGCCGGGAGCCGTAGCCCGCGCGCGCGAGGACCTTCTGCAGCCGCTCGCCCTCGAGCTCGGCGCCGGGGAAGGTCTTGGGCAGCTTGACGTCCTTCTTGTCCGCGTACCGCTCCCGGTTGCGCTCCTCGGCCCGCGTCTCGTACTCGCGCGAGGTCGCCGGAGCCGTCCGCCCGCGCTGCTGGGGCTTCTTGGGGCCGCCCTTGGCACCGCCGCGGGCCGCGCCGCCGCGCCCCGCCTTCGGGCCCTCATGAGACGCGCCGGGGCCCACGTCGTAGCGGCGCTCCTCGGGGCGGGGCTTGCTGGGACGGCCCTGACCCTGGCTCTGGCCCTTGCCCTGACCCTTGCCCTGGCCCTGCTTCTGGTCCCTGTTGTTGCCGGCCCCGCGGTGGTTACCGCGCCCGCCGCTCTTGCCGCTACCGCTGCTTCGCATCAAATGTCCGTCGTCGTTGTATTAGGCATGTTCGTCGTGGGCCCGTCGTCCAGGTCCGGAGCATCCGGATCGAACGACGGTACGGCTTCCTGGGTCTCGGCCTCGATCGCCTCCGCCTCCGGGAGGAAGGGCGCGAGCTCCGGGAGCTCGTCCAGACCACGCAGGCCCATCCGCTCCAGGAAGTAGTTCGTCGTCGTGTACAGGATCGCACCTGTTTCGGGTTCCGTGCCCGCCTCCTCGACCAGACCGCGCTGGAGGAGGGTGCGCATCACACCGTCACAGTTCACTCCGCGGACCGCCGAGACCCGACTGCGGCTGACCGGCTGACGGTAGGCGACCACCGCCAGGGTCTCCAGCGCGGCCTGGGTGAGCCGGGCCTGCTGGCCGTCCAGGACGAAGCCCTCGACGGCCGCCGCATACTCGGGGCGGCTGTAGAAACGCCAGCCACCGGCGATCAGCCGCAGCTCGAACCCGCGCCCCTGCACGGTGTAGTCGTCGGCCAGCTCCCGCAGCGCGTCCCCGATCTGCCGCTTGGGCCGCTGGAGGATCTTCGCCAGGTGCTCCTCGGTCGCGGGCTCGTCCACGACCATGAGGACGGCCTCCAGGGCCGGCTTGAGGTCGAGATCGGCGACGGTACGCAGCCCGGCCGGAACGTCGGTGCTCTCCTCGCTCACGGCTTCTTCTCCTCCTTGGGCGCCTCGGGCGGCCGGTCGAACTCGTCGGTGACCATGGGCTGGGCGTCACCCTCCCCGCCGGTCCAGCGCACGAGCAGCTCCCCGAGGGCCGTCTCCTGGTCGAGGGCGACGGCCTTCTCCCGGTACAGCTCCAGCAGGGCCAGGAAGCGCGCCACGACGGTCAGGGTGTCGTCGGTGTCCTCGACCAGCGTCCGGAAGCTGGCCTCCCCCAGCTCCTTGAGGCGTGCGACGACGATCCCGGCCTGCTCCTGGACACTCACCAGCGGCGCGTGGATGTGGTCGACGTACACCTGCGGCTTGGGCTTGGGCTGCATCGCCTTGACGGCGAGCTTGGCGAACCCCTCCGCGCCGATGCTGATGACCACCTCGGGCAGCAGCTCGGCGTGGTGCGGTTCGAGTCCGACGGTACGGGGGTAGCGGCGTGCCTCCTCGTCGAGCCGTCCGCTGAAGATGTCGGCGATCTGCTTGTACGCGCGGTACTGCAGAAGCCGCGCGAAGAGCAGATCCCGGGCTTCCAGGAGCGCGAGATCGGCCTCGTCCTCGACTTCCGCGGCGGGCAGCAGCCGGGCGGCCTTCAGGTCCAGCAGGGTGGCTGCCACGACCAGGAACTCCGTCGTCTGGTCCAGGTCCCAGTCCGGCCCCATCGCCCTGATGTGCGCCATGAACTCGTCGGTCACCTTCGACAGCGCGACCTCGGTGACGTCCAGCTTGTGCTTGGAGATCAGCTGGAGGAGCAGGTCGAAGGGACCTTCGAAGTTGGCGAGCCGGACCTTGAAGACACCGTCGGAGGGTTCCTCGGCCTCCACGGGGACGGGAGGCTCTGCGGGAGCAGGAGGCTCCACGACAGGAGCAGGAGGCTCCACGACAGGAGCGGGAGCCTCCACGACGGGGGCAGGAGCCTCCACAAGAGGAGCGGGTACCTCCGCAACGGGAGGTTCCTCCACCGGAGCCGGGGCCTCCACAGGCAACGGAACCGCCCCCGGCCCCCTCCCCAGTGCACGCCGACCACCGGCGGATGCGCCGGCGCCGGGGGGAACGTCGTTCGAGGTCATGGCCCCCGCAGGCTACCGCTACCGCCCGCGCAGCCGGCGTACGAGGATGCTCGCGTCCCCACGGGACTCCAGATCGGCCAGCACCACGGCCACGGCCTCCCGCACGATCCGCCCGCGGTCGACCGCCAGCCCATGTTCGCCCCGGAGCACCAGACGCGCATGCTCCAGGTCCATGAGCTCCTCGGCGGAGACGTACACGGTGATCTTCTCGTCGTGCCGCTCACGCCCGCTGGGCCGCCGCGAGGCCGCCCGTCCACGCTTCCCGCGCGGTGCGGCCGCCGCGGCACCCGAGGCAGAACCTTCCTGCGGATCCTGACGACGCCCCGAGCGGTCCGCGCCCCGGTTGCGGGACTCGCCCGCCTCCGTCGGCTCCGCGTCGGTCGCCACATGCTCCGCGCCGTCGCCGTCACCGCCCCGCGCCGGCACCGACTGCGGTGCGTCCTCACCCGAGGACGGCCCGGCCGCGGCCCCGTCGGACTCCCCCGCGGGAGCCGGCACCCGAGCCTCGCCGTTGACCCCCCGCCGGGGAGTGGACGACTGAAGCGCCATTCCCCCTGTCGTACGGAACAGTTCGTCGGCCCCCGGCAGACTCACTCGGCGTGACACCGGGCGAGCACCTCCCTGGCGAGCTGACGATAGGCGGCGGCACCGACGGAGTTGGAGGCGTACGTCGTGATCGGCTCGCCGGCGACCGTGGTCTCCGGGAAGCGGACCGTGCGCCCGATGACCGTGTGGTAGACGTGGTCGTCGAAGGCCTCGACGACACGCGCGAGCACCTCACGGCTGTGCACCGTGCGCGAGTCGTACATCGTGGCGAGGATGCCGTCGAGCTCCAGCTCCGGGTTGAGCCGCTCCTGGACCTTCTCGATGGTCTCCGTCAGCAGTGCGACACCGCGAAGCGCGAAGAACTCGCACTCCAGTGGCACTATCACCTTGTGCGCGGCCGTCAGGGCGTTCACCGTGAGCAGGCCGAGCGAGGGCTGACAGTCGATCACGATGTAGTCGTAGTCGGCCATGAGCGGCTTCAGGGCACGTTGCAGCGTCGACTCGCGCGCCACCTCGGAGACCAGCTGGACCTCGGCGGCGGACAGGTCGATGTTGCTGGGCAGCAGGTCCATGTTGGGGACCGCTGTCTTCAGGAGTACCTCGTCGGCCGCC
This sequence comes from Streptomyces sp. MMG1533, assembly GCF_001279775.1. Lineage (GTDB taxonomy): Bacteria > Actinomycetota > Actinomycetes > Streptomycetales > Streptomycetaceae > Streptomyces. The sequence goes on from NZ_LGDG01000189.1 coordinate 76,495, forward strand.
ATGCCCCGCTCCATGAGCAGGTTGTAGACCGTGAGGTCGAGCTCCATCGGGTTGACACCGAGACCCACCGACAGCGCGCCCTGCGGGTCGAAGTCCACGAGCAGCACACGACGGCCGTACTCCGCGAGAGCGGCACCCAGGTTGATGGTCGACGTCGTCTTGCCGACGCCGCCCTTCTGGTTGCACATCGCGATGATCTTCGCGGGTCCATGATCGGTCAGCGGACCCGGAATCGGGAAGTACGGCAGCGGACGACCGGTCGGACCGACGCGCTCACGGCGCTGACGGGCAGCGTCGGGCGCGAGCGTGGCCGCGTACTCGGGGTCGGGCTCGTACTCGGCGTCGGGATCGTAGAAGTGCCCGTCGGGCAGTTCGTCGTAGTCGGCGAAGTGGTTGTGGGGCGCGCCACTTCCGTCGCCGGCCATGGCGTTCACGTGATGGCCATCCATGCTCTGGTGTGCTGGCTGAGTCACCCCTGAGGTCCGGTGACTCTGGTGGGCTGCGAAGGTGCGCACCGCGACGGAGCCGACAGCCTCGAACCCCGCGGGGCCCTCGGCCCGTGCAGGCATTCCTGGTTGACCACCCCCGGGAGAAAATGTCGACTCATTCACAAGTCGTCTTACCTCCTTGGTGACCAGGAAATTTCTAGACAGGTCAGCGTGGCACCATGCCGACGGTTGGCGACTCTATGGCGTGTCGGGCGTCCGCAGCAACACAATCCGCCGGACCCGGCAGGATGTGTCGGCAATGAAACATCCCTCTGTCAAGGGCGTACGGCCGTCGCACGGCAGGTTTCACCGGTGTACGAATCGGTTCAAGGGTTACGTTCGAGGCGAGTTGACCTAGAGGCGCAAAGTGACCATACACACACCCGGCCGGACCTTGTCGGGCAAGGTCCGGCCGGGTGCGCGGTGTTGACGACCTCTGTTGACGTATCGACCTTTACCAAAAGGAGACTTAACGTCGCCGGTCAGCCGAGCAGCGTCTCCAGCTCCACGTGCTCCAGGCCGTGCGCCTCGGCGACCTCGCGGTAAACGACCTTGCCGTCATGGGTGTTGAGACCCTTCGCCAGCGCGGAATCGCGGCGCAGCGCCTCCACCCACCCGCGGTCGGCGAGTTCGACGATGTACGGCAGCGTCGCGTTGGTGAGCGCGTAGGTGGAGGTGTTCGGCACCGCGCCGGGCATGTTGGCGACGCAGTAGAAGACCGAGTTGTGGACCGGGAAGGTCGGCTCGGCGTGGGTGGTCGGGCGGGAGTCCTCGAAGCAGCCGCCCTGGTCGATCGCGATGTCGACAAGGACACTTCCCGGCTTCATGCGCGACACGAGCTCGTTGGTGACCAGCTTCGGGGCCTTGGCGCCCGGGATGAGCACGGCACCGATGACGAGGTCGGCCTCGAGGCAGGCCTTCTCGAGCTCGAAGGCGTTGGAGACGACGGTCTGGATCTTCGTACCGAAGACCTTGTCGGCCTCCTTGAGCTTGTTGATGTCCTTGTCGAGCAGGGTCACGTGGAAGCCCATGCCGATGGCGATCTGCGCGGCGTTCCAGCCAGAGACGCCGCCGCCGATGACGACCGCCTTGGCGGCCAGCACACCCGGGACACCGCCGGGCAGCACACCGCGGCCGCCGTTGGCGCGCATCAGGTGGTAGGCGCCGACCTGCGGGGCCAGCCGGCCCGCGACCTCCGACATGGGGGCGAGCAGCGGGAGCGCGCGGCCGGGCAGCTCGACCGTCTCGTATGCGATGGCGGTGGTGCCGGACTCGACGAGCGCGTCCGTGCACGCCTTGGAGGCGGCCAGGTGCAGGTAGGTGAAGAGCGTCTGGTCCTTGCGGAGGCGGTGGTACTCCTCGGCGATGGGCTCCTTGACCTTCAGCAGCAGGTCGGCGGTGGCCCACACCTCGTCGGCGGTCTCCAGGATCCGCGCGCCGGCGGCGACGTACTCGTCGTCCGTGATCGAGGAGCCGACACCGGCGCTGCGCTCGACGACGACCTGGTGGCCGTGGCGCACCAGTTCGTGCACACCGGCGGGGGTGATGGCCACCCGGAACTCGTTGTTCTTGACCTCGCGGGGGATGCCGACCTTCACGTCGATCACGGTCCTTGGCTCAGTGGGTGTGGGGCATTACATGACATACCCAGGCATGCAGGGGCACACCGGGAGACACCGCAGGAGAAGGTGCGGCAGAGCCAGTCTAATGAAGGCGTTCCCGCTGTCTAGCCTTTCATTGCATCAATCTTCAGCAGATGTACTACGGATTTCGCAGGCGTTAGCGTCGTGTTCCGGTGGATCAAGGGGTTCCGGCACCGGTTCGGGCTCCGTATCGGCCCGCAGGTCGGGCTCCTGGAGCTCCTCGCCCAGCAGCCCCTCGGCAGCGCTCCGGTGCAACGCCGCCGCCGTGAGATCGCCGAGGTGCTCCAGGGTGCCGGCGATCCTCAACTGCACCGCGGCCTGCAGGCGTACGTCTTCGGCGCGACGTGCCCACTCCACGGCCTCCTGGCAGGTGCGCAGCGACTCCTCGAGCCGTCCGGCGTACTCCTGGACGCGCGCGAGTTCGCTCAACGCCCGTGCGAGGGCGGGCACATCGCCGTTCTTGCGGTGCCCGGCGACCGCGGCCCGCCAGTCGCGCTGCGCCTCGCCGTAGCGGCCCGCATACGTGTGGGCCGCGGCGATACGGCCGTACAGCCGCGCGGCGTCCGCACGCTCGTCCCTCGCGAGCCGCTGGACGAGGGCCCGGCCGTACCAGTCGGCGGCCCGGTCGTAGTCCCCGAGTTCCAGGTGGGCGCCGCCTACGGATTCCATCGCGCGGCCGGTCGCGTACGGGTCGTTCGCCTCCCGTCCGGCGTCCAGAGCCGCCCGGTAGCGCGCCAGGGACTCCTGTGTGCGGCCGGTCCGGGCGTCCAGGTCGGCGAGGTTCAGCAGGGCGGCGGCCCGCTCGCGGGGCAGTGCGCGGCGCTCGGCCACGTCGAGGACGAGGCGGTGGATGCCGTACAGGTCGGGCGCGGCCGCCTGGGTGCCGAAGTGGGCGACCATCGCCCTCACGAGCTGGGACATCAGACGCCGGGCGAGGGTGTCCAGCTCGCCGTCGGCGACCGCGAGGCGGGCCGCGGCGAGCAGGGCCGGCCTGCGGATGCTCAGCCAGTCGGCGGCGGCCCGCGGGCTCGGGAAGCGCAGGGAGCGTGGCATGCCCTGGAGCTTCTCGCGCGCCTCGGTGCTGTCGGTCTCGGTGATCGCCCGGCAGGACTGCAGCAGCCGTACGGTCCGCTCCAGCATCCGGGCGCGGGCCAGCTGGAGCTCGGCAGGGCGGTCCTGGGACTCGGCGAGGGCCTTCAGCAGGGGCTGGAGGCAGCCCGGAACCTCGTACTGCGGCAGCGGCGACTCCACCGCGTGCAGCAGACCCAGGGCGACGAAGTCGTCCAGGGTCGTGTGGGCGCCGCCCACCGAGCAGCCGGCGAGTGCGGAGGCGGTGTGCGGGTCGACCAGGCCGGCCGGGGCGAGGGAGAGCAGTCGCAGTATCCGGGCGGCCGGGGCGGGCAGGGACGTGTAGGCGAGCCGGAAGACCCTGCTGAGCGGGGTCTTCCCTTCGTCACCGTCGGCGTGCAGGTGCTTGGCGAGGTCGGCGACGGCCGCCTTGGGACGGGCGGCGAGCCAGCCCCCGGCCAGCGTCAGCGCGGCGGGCTGGCCCTGGCACTCCTCGACCAGCCCCTCGGCGGCACGGGGGTCGACGGTGATGCGGACCGAGCCGGCGTGCCGGGACAGCAGTTCGACGGCGGACTTGGTGTCGAGGCCGCCCAGAGTGCACGGACGGACGTCCGCGATCCCGGTCAGCGGGCCCCCGGAGACGGCCACGACCAGGCACTGGGGGGTGTCCGGCAGCAGGGCGTCGACCTGTTCGGCGCTGGCCGCGTCGTCGAGCAGGAGCAGCATCCGGCGGTCGGCGAGGGCCTCGCGGAGCGCCGCGGTCAGGTCGTCCTCGGCGGCTCCGGCGGGCGTCGGCAGCTCCAGCGCGACGAGCAGTTCGCGGGCGGCGAGCTCGATCGGGACGGGCGTGCCGTCGGGCTCGCTGAGCCGGGCCCGGAGCACCCCGTCCCGGTAACGGTCGGCGACCTGCCGTACGAGTTCCTCGGCGAGCGCCGTACGGCCCGAGCCGGGTTTGCCCGCGATGAGAAGCACCCGCGCGCGGGGAGCCTTGCGGCCCGAGATGGTGTCCAGGCCGGCGCGCTCGATGTCGGCGCGGAGTTCTTTCAACTCCCTTGTACGGCCCAGGAATCGAGTCCCCGCAGCAGCGTCTGAGGACAGCTGCACGCCGCCTGCGTCCACCGCCTGATCCGTCACGGGCCACACTCCCGTCCCACCGCACGCGCAAGCCCGCCGGGACTCCGGTTCGGGCGTTTCCAGAGCCTAGTTCACGCTCTGCTACGTTCCGTGTGGACCACGGCGGGCACATCCCCCGATCGGATCAGCCGATGGTCACATCAGTGGCGGGGTGCGTGGGTTCAGGACTCGAACGGTCGCGCGGGCCAGGGTGCCTCCGCCGGGCGCAGGGCGTCGAGCCCGTCCCCGGCGCGCGCGGCGACCAGCGAAAGCACGCCCACGACGAGGCAGTTGTTGTGCAGCTCCCCCGCGAGCACCTTCCGGACGAGCTCGTCGACCGGCACGCGCGCGTGCTCCATGTCGGCCTCCTCGTCCTCGACCACGAAGCGCTCCCCGTCGGCCTCGGACAGATCGCGGGCGAGGAAGATCCGTACGGCCTCGTCGCAGCCGCCGGGCGTGGTGTAGACGTCGGTCAGCACCCGCCAGTCCTCGGCCTTGACGTGCGCCTCCTCGTACAGCTCGCGCTGGGCGGCGTGCAGCGGGTTCTCGCCGGGGACGTCGAGCAGTCCGGCCGGGATCTCCCACAGCTTCTGCCGCACCGGGTGCCGGTACTGCTTGATGAGCAGGACACGGTCCTCGCCGTCGAGGGCGAGAACGGCCACGGAGCCGGGGTGGACCTGGTAGTCACGGCCGACCACCGAACCGTCGGGCATGACCACCTCGTCCGTGCGGACGGAGGTCTTGTTGCCCACGAAGGGGGTCTCGGTGGACCGGATCTCCCACGCCTCGGGAGTGTCCTTGATCGTCATGCCCTGTCCTTCCACGTGCGCGAAGAGGCCGGGACGCCCACCTTTTGAATGCGGACGCCCCGGCCAACGTACAACTGTTGTGCTACTTCGAATTCTTCCTCGCGGCCTCTGTCCGCTGGACCGCCGCCTTCACGAGACCGGCGAACAGCGGGTGCGGACGCGTCGGACGCGAGCGCAGCTCCGGGTGCGCCTGGGTCGCGACCAGGTACGGGTGGACATCGCGCGGGTACTCGACGTACTCGACGAGCTTGCCGTCCGGCGACGTGCCGGAGAACACGATGCCCGCCTTCTTCTCGAGCTCCGCGCGGTAGGCGTTGTTCACCTCGTAGCGGTGCCGGTGGCGCTCCTCGACGTACTCCTTGCCGTCGTACACCTCACGCACGATCGAGCCCTCGGCCAGCTTGGCCGGGTACATGCCCAGGCGCATGGTGCCGCCCATGTCGCCCTCGCCGGCGACGATGTCGAGCTGCTCGGCCATGGTGGAGATGACCGGGTGGCCGGTGGCCGCGTCGAACTCGGTGGAGTTGGCGTCGGGGATGTCGGCCAGGTTGCGCGCGGCCTCGATCACGATGCACTGCAGGCCCAGGCACAGGCCGAGCAGCGGGATCCTGTTCTCGCGGGCGTAGCGGATGGCGCCGACCTTGCCGAGCACACCGCGGTCGCCGAAGCCGCCCGGGATGCAGATGCCGTCGACGTCACCGAGCTGCTGGGCGGCGCCGGCCTGGGTCTTGCAGTCGTCCGAGGTGACCCACTTGATCTTCACGCGGGCCTTGTTGGCGAAGCCGCCGGCGCGCAGCGCCTCGGTGACCGAGAGGTAGGCGTCGGGCAGGTCGATGTACTTGCCCACCAGGGCGAGGGTGACCTCGTGGTCGGGGTTGTGGACGCGGTCGAGCAGGTCGTCCCAGGTCGTCCAGTCCACATCGCGGAACGCGAGGTCCAGCTTGCGGACGACATAGGCGTCCAGGCCCTCACCGTGCACGGTCTTCGGGATGTCGTAGATGGAGCGGGCGTCGGGGCAGGCGACCACGGCGGCCTCGTCGACGTCGCACATCAGCGAGATCTTGCGCTTGATCGCGGTCGGCACCTCGCGGTCGCAGCGCAGCACGATCGCGTCCGGCTGGATACCGATGTTCCTGAGGGCCGCAACCGAGTGCTGGGTCGGCTTCGTCTTCAGCTCACCCGAGGGACCGATGTACGGCAGGAGCGAGATGTGGACGACGAAGACGTTGTCACGGCCGACCTCGTGACGGACCTGGCGGACCGTCTCCAGGAACGGCAGCGACTCGATGTCGCCGACGGTGCCGCCGACCTCGGTGATCACGACGTCGACCTCGTCCGTCGCCATGCGGCGGATGCGGTGCTTGATCTCGTTGGTGATGTGCGGGATGACCTGGACGGTGTCGCCCAGGTACTCGCCGCGCCGCTCCTTGGCGATCACCGTCGAGTAGATCTGACCCGTGGTGACGTTGGCGGAGCCGTCCAGGTCGCGGTCGAGGAAGCGCTCGTAGTGGCCGATGTCCAGGTCGGTCTCGGCGCCGTCGTTCGTGACGAACACCTCACCGTGCTGGAAGGGGTTCATCGTGCCCGGGTCGACGTTCAGGTAAGGGTCGAGCTTCTGCATGACCACCCGCAGGCCGCGGGCCTTGAGCAGCATGCCGAGGCTGGAGGCGGTGAGGCCCTTGCCGAGCGAGGAGGCGACACCCCCGGTGACGAAGATGTGCTTGGTCGTCGTGGCTGTGCTGTTTCGAAAAGCAGCGGGCGGCATGGCCAAGAGGGGGCTCCCGTGGTCGCGGTCTGTGGGTGCGGTGCGGCATGTCCGGCCCGGAGAACCCGGGTTTTTCTGGAGGTGCCGTCGCTGCGGTTCGGGGGTTTCGTGCCCACCGGTCCACGGGCTACCAGGGTATCAGCGCCCGGACGGGATGGCTTCCGGCCACGCTCTGCACACACGCCGACACGGACCCGCACAGGCTCACGTGTTCCTCACCCGTTGCTCACCCGTTCGGCTCACTCGCGTTGTCGGGAGCGGCACGCAGATCATCTACGTGCGTCGTATCCTGCTCGGACACTCGCTGACCGAGCCAGGCCGGCAACACGGCGAGCCAGGCCGGCAACACGGCACCACCCCCGCCCGTAAGCTCCGGAACAACGAGAGCTCGTCAGTTCGTTGAGTAACAGATGTCGTTTTGCCTCACAGCAGCACGGACTGTTTTGCTTCATCGCTCAACGACGCATGACAAAGACCCCTTGACCGCACTAGCGACAGCCCCCTATTCCCTGGGGGTGACGTGGCCGTTCGACTGGAGTTGCACGTGGCCGGGCGCATCGAAGACTACGCACTCATCGGAGACATGCAGACCGCTGCCCTGGTCTGCCGGGACGGCACAGTGGACTGGCTGTGCCTGCCCCGCTTCGACTCGCATGCCATCTTCGCCGGTCTGCTGGGCACCGAGGAACACGGCTTCTGGCGGCTCGGACCGGCGCACGCGGCCGACTCCGAACCGCCCACCGCTGCGCGGCGCAGCTACCGCGGCGACTCCCTGATCCTGGAATCCGAGTGGGACACCCCGCGCGGCACGGTCCGTGTGACGGACTTCATGCCCCCGCGTGACGGCGCCCCGCAGCTGATCCGGATCGTGGAGGGCGTCTCGGGCCGCGTCCCGATGCGCTCGGCGCTCCGGATGCGCTTCTCCTACGGCCGGGTCGTCCCGTGGGTGCACAAGCACGAGGGCCGTACGGTGGCCGTCGCCGGTCCGGACTCCGTGTGGTTCGACACAGAGGCCGAGACCTACGGCAAGTCGCTGACGACGTACGCGGACTTCACGGTCGCCCCGGGTGAGCGGATCGCCTTCACCATCTCCTGGGAGCCCTCGCACAAGCAGCCGCCGCCGCTGCCGGAGCCCGAGCAGTCGCTGGAGGCGACGGAGGACTTCTGGCGGGACTGGGTGGAGCACTGTACGTACCACGGCCCGTACCGCGAGGCGGTGGTCCGCTCGCTGATCACGCTGAAGGCGCTGACGTACGCCCCGACGGGCGGCATCGTCGCCGCCCCCACCACCTCCCTGCCGGAGGAGATCGGCGGCGTCCGCAACTGGGACTACCGCTACACCTGGCTGCGGGACGCGGCGATCACCCTCTCCTCGCTGCTGCGCACCGGCTACCGCGAGGAAGCCCGCGCCTGGCGCGAGTGGCTGCTGCGGGCCGTCGCCGGCGACCCGGAGAACCTGCAGATCATGTACGGCATCGCGGGCGAGCGCGAGCTGGGCGAGGCCGAGCTGGACTGGCTGCCCGGCTACGAGAACTCCGGGCCGGTCCGGGTCGGCAACGGCGCCGCACACCAGCTCCAGCTGGACGTGTACGGCGAGGTCACCGAGGCCCTGCACCTGGCCCACATGACGGGCCTGGCCCGCAACGACTACGCGTCCCTGCTCCAGCTGAAGCTCATCCGCTACCTGGAGGACCACTGGGACGAGCCGGACGAGGGCATCTGGGAGGTGCGCGGCCCGCGCCGCCACTTCGTGCACTCCAAGGTGATGGCCTGGGTCGCCGTCGACCGCACCATCAAGCTGATCGAGTCCGGTGACGCGGACGGCCCGCTGGAGAAGTGGCGCGAACTGCGCGACGACATCCACCGTGACGTGTGCGAGCGGGGCTACGACAAGGAGCGCAACACCTTCACACAGTCGTACGGCTCGAAGGAGCTGGACGCCTCTCTGCTCCTCATTCCCCAGATGGGCTTCCTGCCCCCCGACGACAAGCGCGTGATCGGCACGATCGAGGCGATCCAGCGCGAGCTGTCCACGTCGGACGGCTTCATCCTGCGCTACCCGACGGACGGGGAGGCCGAGGGTGTCGACGGCCTGCCCGGCGACGAGGGCGCCTTCCTCGCGTGCTCGTTCTGGATGGCGGACGACCTCGCGATGATCGGCCGCGTGGACGAGGCCCGCAAACTCTTCGAGAAGCTGCTGGCCCTGCGCAACGACCTCGGCCTCCTGGCCGAGGAGTGGGACCCGCGCCTGCAACGCCAGGTCGGCAACTTCCCGCAGGCCTTCAGCCACGTCCCGCTCATCGACACGGCCCTGCGTCTGACGGCGTCGGGGGCGTACGGCGGCTGAACAGGACCGGCCCACCGCGCCCGCCTAGGCTGGAAGCCACCAACCCCCGCACGGAAGGGGGCGGCCATGGCTTCCCTCTCGAAGGCGGGCGCGGCTCTTGCTGCGCTGCGCGAGGATCTGACCGGTGAAGTGCTCGCGCCCGGGGATCCGGGTTATGACGAGGCCCGGGCCGTCTACAACGGCATGATCGACCGGCGGCCCGCGGTGATCGCGCAGTGCGTGGACGAGGACGACGTCGTACGGGCCGTGTCCTTCGGGCGGGACCTGGACCTGAAGATCGCGGTCCGCGGTGGCGGGCACAGCGTGGCGGGCATGGCGCTGAACGACGGCGGGCTGGTCGTCGACCTGCGGCGGATGCACGAGGTGACCGTCCACCCGGCGGCCGAGGCGGTACGGGTCGGGGGCGGTGCCACGATGAGCCACCTCGACCGCGCCACCCAGCCGTACGGCCTCGCGACCACCGGCGGCCGGGCCTCCACGACCGGCGTCGGCGGCTTCGTCCTCGGCGGCGGCACCGGCTGGCTGGACCGCTGCTGCGGACTCGCCGTGGACAATCTGCTCGGCGTCGAGCTGGTCACCGCCGACGCCGACCGGATCCATGCGAGCGCCGACGAGAACCCCGAGCTGTTCTGGGCCCTGCACGGCGGCGGCGGCAACTTCGGCATCGCCACCGCGATCACGCTGAAGCTGTACGAACTGCCCGAGTTCTCCATCGCCTTGGTCCTGTACCTGCCGGAGCACGGTCCCGAGGCCGTCCGCACCTACCGCGACCTGATCTCGGTCGCGCCGGTCGAGGCGGCCGGCGGAGTCATCTATCTCACCGGCCCGCCCGAGGAGTTCGTACCGCCGCACCTGGTCGGCACGCTGCTGTGCGGGGTGCTGCTGACGTACGCCGGCGGCGAGGAGGACATGCGCAAGCTGGCCGAGCCGCTGCTCGCGCTGCCGCACGAGGCGGAGATCGTCGGGGCGATGCCGTACGCCGACGTCCAGTGCATGATCGACGATCCGCCCGGGCTGCGGAACTACTGGTCGGCGGAGTACATCTCGGACGCGCCCGACGACTTCGTGGGCGTCTTCTGCGAGCGCGCGCGCTCCATGCCCGTACCGTCCAACACCCAGCACGTGCTGTTCCCGCAGGGCGGCGCGATCGCCGACGGGCCGCACGAGTACCCCGTGCCGTACCGGGACGCGCCGTGGGCCGTGCACCCCTTCGCGGCCTGGCAGGACCCGGCCGACGACGAACGGTGCACGCAGTGGGTCCGGGATGTGCGCGCCGACGTCCTCCCGTGGAGCACCGGCGCGGTCTACCTCAACTTCATCGGCGACGAGGGCGCGGAGCGCGTGGTGGCCGGCCTGGGTGCCGAGAACGCCCGTCGGATGGCGGCGGTGAAGCGCGAGTACGACCCGGACAACGTCTTCCGCTTCAACCACAACATCAGGCCGGCCTGAGGGCCTGTGTCCCATCCCCGGCCGGATCAGCGCGGGATGTGACACATGCCCTGAGCGCCGTCAGCGTCCGCTCCCCCGCCGGATCGCCTGCCGTGGCCGGGACCAGCGCGATCTCGTCGAGCCCGGCCTCGGCATAGGCGTCGATCCGGGCCCGTACGGCGTCGAGGTCCCCGACCAGACCGACCGCGCCCGCGGCCGTGGGCGGGAGCGCGCGCAGCAGGGTGTCGCGGTCGGCGCCGGCCGCGGCCAGCTCCACCGCCTCGCCGAGACCCGCCGCGGTGAACATGTCGCTGTATCCCGGCACGGTCAGATACCCGGCGATGCTCCCCAGGACCTGGGCGAGGGACTCCGGCTCCGGATCGACGGCGGCGGGCAGCCAGGCGGCCAACGTGGGGGCCGGACGGCCCGCCCGCTCGGCCGCCGCGAGCAGTTTGGCCCGCAGCGCGCTCACCTGCTCCGGCGAGACGATGTCCAGCAGCATCCGGTCGGCGTGCGCGGCGGCCGTCGCGATCGCACGGTCCCCGAACGCCGCCACCGTGAGCTGCCCGCCGGGCGGCGCAAGCCGGCGCCGGAAGGAGCTGCCCGGCACGACCGGCTCCCCCGGCACACCGTGCAGAAAGCGCCGTACGGCCGCCGCGCTCTCCTCCATCACGGCCGCCGGCCGGATCCGGGGCCGCCCGTGCACACCCTCCACCACGCGCTTGCTGGACGTGCCCAGCGCCACCCCGGCCGGGCGGCCGGTGACGGCCGCGACGCCCGCGGTACCCCGGGCGATCGTGAACGGGTCGCGCACGGACACCGGCACCGGCCCGGCCGTCAGCGCGACCCGCTCGGTGGCCCGCCCGATCGCCGTGGCCAGGACGAAGGAGTCCCAGGTCGGGCCCTCACCCGCCCACACCTCGCGATATCCGAGCCGGTCGGCGAGCACCGCCACCCGCAACGGCTCGTCGACCGGACTGTCGTCTTCCCGCCCCACGGCGACCACGCTGATGTCCATGTCCCGGCCGCTACCCGGCGGCGCCCGCCCCAATCAAGGGCGTCGATCACCGGTGATCGTCCCTGCGACCGCTCGAGGATGTTGCCGGAACGTGTGCGCAGGTAGCGTCCGCTGTATGGACAGCCGCACGGACCACCGATTCGAGAGCCAGGGCGCCGGGATCACCGTTCGGCGCGCTCTGGAGCTGCCCGGACTGCGCAGCGGGCTGCCCGAGATCCTCGCGGGCGCGGACCGGCTGGGGCGTACCGTGCGCTGGGTGCACGCGGGCGAGGTGCCCAACATCGCCTCGCTACTCAAGGGCGGCGAGCTGCTGTTGACCACGGGCTACGGCCTCGGCACCCGTCCGGCCGAACAGCGCGCGTTCGTGCGCACCCTCGCCGAGCGCGGCATCGCCGCCCTCGTCGTGGAGCTCGGCCCGCGCTTCACCCGGCTGCCCGCCGCCCTCGTCGACACGGCACGCGCGGCCGGTCTGCCGCTGGTCCAACTGCACCGCGAGGTGCCCTTCGTGGCAGTCACCGAGGAGATCCACACCGAGATCGTCAACGGCCACTACGCCCTGCTCCAGCGCGCGGAGGAGGTGCACCGCCGATGCACGGAGGCCCTGCTGGGCGGCGGCGGGATCCCCCAGGTGCTCGGCATCCTGGCCGACTTCAGCGCCAACCCCGTCTTCCTGGAGACGACGGAGGGCCTGCTCCTCTACGCCGCCGGGGCCGGCCCCGAGGGCGCGGACCCGCTCCAGGTGTGGGAGGGGCTGCGCGGCCAGCACAAGGAGGCCCCGCCGACGGGCTCGGTCCTGGTGGACGTGCCGGGCGGCGGGCCCGGGACCGGCTCCGTCCGTGCCCGCCTCGTCCTGCTGCCCGTACGGGCTCCGCTCGCGCCGGTGCACCGGATGGCCGCCGAGCGGGCCGCGGGCATCCTGGCCGTGGTCCTCATGCAGGCACGGCAGGAGGAGGAACTGGCGGCGCGGGGGCGGGGGGATTTCCTGACCGACCTCGCCGAGGGGCGCATCGCGGCGGAGGACGCGCCCGCGCAGGCGCGTGTGCTGGGCTTCAAGCCGGGCGACAGCCCGCTGCTGCCGGTGGTGATGCGGCTGGGCGACGCGCTCTCCCCCGGCGGCGGCTGGGCGGTCCTGGCGCGTGCGGTCGCGGAGGAGCTCGCGTCCGTGGGAGTGCCGGTCCTGCTGGGCGTACGACCCGTCGAAGGCCGTGTCCCCCTGCTGCTGGGCCTGCGTTCGGAGTCGGAGCGGTCGGCGGTCGCGGACCGGGTCGCGGCGGCGCTCAGGGCGGGCGTGGAGCGGGCCGGGATGCAGCGGCCCGGGGCGCAGCCGCCGGTGGTGGTCGTCGGGGTGGCGGGCGGCTGGGCTGCGGCCTCGGCGGGTCTGAGGCACGCGGCGGAGACGGCGACGGCGGCACAGGGGCTGTCGGACCGGCCCTGGTACGACGCCCGCCGCCTGGACATCGACCTGCTCCTGTGGCGACTGCGCGACCATCCGGACCTGGCGGCCTTCGTGGACCGTGCGATCGGGCCCGTCCGCGACCACGACAACCGCTCCAAGCCACCGCTGCTGCCCACCCTGCAGACGTACCTGGCGCACGCGGGCCGCAAGGCGGAGACGGCCCGCGAACTCCACCTCAACCGGCAGACGCTGTACAACCGCCTGGCCCGCATCGGCGAGTTGCTGGGCACCGACCTCGACGACCCGCAGACGGTGCTGGCGTTGAGCCTGGCGCTGCGGGCGCGGAGGCTGGTGCCCTAGTGCCGCGACTGGCCCCAGTGCCGCGACAGGCCCCGGCTTCCTAGATCAGGGGCCGCGGCTGGGTCAACTCGTCGTAGACGCTGAGCACTTGGGCGACCGTCTCGTCCTCGGTGGGCCAAGTGGCCGCCTGCCTCAGGCCCTTCTCCCTGAGCAGCTCCTGCCGCTCGGGATCACCGAGCAGCCCCAGGACGGCGCCGGAGAAGGCCTCCGCGTCCCCGTCCGGAACGAGTTCGGCCGCGTCGCCGACGAGTTCGGGGATGCCGCCCGCGTCGGTGGCGACGAGCGGCACACGCGCGTGGAGGGCTTCCTGGGCAAGGACGTCCCGTGACTCCCCGCTGCTCGGCAGCAGCGCGAGGTCGGCGGCGGCGAGCAGCTCGGTCACGTCGTCCCGCCGGCCGATGAGCCGGACCGGCAGTCCCTCGTCCTCGATCCGCCGCTGCAACTCCGCGCGCAGCGGCCCCTCCCCCGCGATCACGACCAGTGGTGCGGGGTCGAGGCCGCGCCACGCGCGCGTGGCGTCCAACAGCAGGTCGTAGCCCCGGTGCCGGTCGAGGGAGCCGACCGCCATCAGCAACGGGCGTCCGGTGGCGCCGAGTTCGGCCCGGACCTTGGGGTGCAGCCGGTCCGGGTCCTCCTGCTCGACGGCTTTACGGGGCCCGGGCAGCGCCACGGCGGCGAGCCGGGCGTCCCGCGCGCCCGTCCGGCGCGCCCGGTCGACGAGGGCCGAGGTGGTGCCGAGCACCACGGCGGCGGCCTTCACCACCCGCCGCTCCAACAAGCGCAGGAAATGGGCGCGTGCACCCTCGGCGTACGCCCGGTCGTGCCAGGTGACGATGAGCGGGGTGCGCCGCCCGCTCAGCGCGAGCACCGCGCGGAAGGAGGCGTGCAGCCCGTGCGCGTGCACCAGGTCGGCGTTGGTGCACGCCTGGCGCAGGGCGGCCACGGAGCCCGGGTCGCTGCTGCGCGGCACGTGCACGTGTTCGGCGCCGGCCCCGGTGAAGTCGTAGGTGCGATCCGCCTCGAAAGGGGCGCACACCGTGACCCGCACGCCCCGCGCGACCAGCCCCGAGGTCAGGGAGCGCACGTGCGCGCTACTGCCGGCATTGCCTCCGCCCAGCACCTGTACGGTGCGCAGCGGCGACTGGCCGTGCGGTGAGTGGCTGCTCACGGGGGTCACGTGGCCGGGGCTCCTGGTTCGGCGTCGGGCGGTCACGAGGAAACGTACAGAAGGTGTCGAGCGGAGGGGTGTACCGCGCGCTTCCTACGCGTTACTGCGTTCTACGCCAAGGATGCCAGCACGTACGGGTGTTCCGGGAACGCCGGGAGGCGGCCGGCCCGGCGGCACGGTGAGCAGGGTCACCCACACGAGTGAGGGAGGGCCTGGTTCCGCACGTATGTGCCCGCACAGGTCGGTCCCAGGAGCGCGCGCCTCCGCGTCCCGTCACCACCCGCCCGCCGAACGCGCCATCTCGCTCACCTTGTCCCCGTACACGGCCGCGCCGACCACCGCGGCAGCGTGCGCGAGCAGCCCGGCCCGCCCCTTGCCCGCGACCATGGCGGCGCCCAGGGCCGCACCCAGCGCGTGCGCGCCCGTGTCGCCGATCATCGCGCGCTCACCGAGGTCGTCGGGCAGCACGGCCGCCGCGGCCCCCATGGCGGCCGCCGCCAGCTCAGCCCCGGGCCCTTCCTTCAGCAACCCGGGCGCGCCGAGCACGACGACCGCCGCGGCGGCCCGCCCCGGACGTACGTCCACGAGGTTCACGAAATGCGCGGCCCCGGCGATCACGACCCCCGCGAGCACCTTGTCGACCGCCCGCTCCTTCAGCAGGCATCCCGCGACGAGCCCCGCGGCGGAGATCCCGAACAGCTTCACGGCCCCGCTGGTGACCTCTCCGTCCCCGAGAGCGGCCAGGTGCGCACGGAACCCGCTCCGGGCGTCAGCCGCCCCGGCAACGTCGTCGTACGCCCCGCACATCCCGGCGGTCAGCACGGCGAACCCGGCGGCGGGACGCACCCGCCCGGCCCCTACGGCCGCGGCCAGCGCGGACGCGGGTCCGGCGTACAACTCGACGGTCCGCCCCGCGTAGTTCTTCCGCTCCCAACGCTCACGACCGCCGGGCTTCTTCGCGCGAAGGGCGACGGCAGCGGCCCGAGTGAGGCCGGCGGCGATTGCGAACGAGGTGGCCCTGCGAGCGCGATTGATCATTCGCCCACCCTACGAGGATCCTGCACAGCCGGCCGAGGGCCCGTCGCCCTAGAGGTCCGCACGAGCCGTCGCCAGCAACTCCTCCGCATGCGCCCGGGCGGTCTCGGAGTCCTCCTGCCCGGCGAGCATCCGGGACAGCTCCCGGACCCGCTCCTCGCCCTCCAGCACCTTCACACCGGACCGGGTCACGGACCCGTCGTTGGTCTTCTCCACGAGCAACTGCCGGTCCGCGAAGGCGGCCACCTGAGGAAGATGCGTCACGACCACGACCTGCGCGGTCCTCGCGAGCCGGGCCAGCCGCCGCCCGATCTCCACGGCGGCCTTGCCACCGACACCGGCGTCGACCTCGTCGAAGAGATAGGTCGGCACGGGGTCGGTCCCGGCGAAGACGACCTCCACCGCCAGCATCACGCGCGACAGCTCACCCCCGGACGCGCCCTTGGCGATGGGCCGGGCCGGGGCACCGGGATGCGGGGCCAGCAGCAGCTCGACCTCGTCGGCACCGGCCGGCCCGTACGCGACCGTACGCCCGCCCACCTCGACGCCCTCCGGGTCCTCGGTCTGCCGGATGTCGAAGGACACGCGCGCGTGCGGCATCGCCAGGGAGGCCAGCTCGGCGGTCACGGCGGCGGCGAACCGCTCGGCAGCCTCCGTCCGCGCGTCCGTCAGGGCCTGCGCCAGCCCGCCCAGTTCGGCCCGCAGCGCGTCCCGCTCGACGGTCAGCTCCCCTATCCGCTCGTCGTCGCCGTCCAACTCGGTCAGCCGCGCGGCACTGCGCTCGGCCCAGTCCAGCACCGAGGCGACGTTCTCGCCGTACTTCCGCGTCAGCGCGGTCAGTGCGGCCCGGCGCTCCTCGACGGCCGCGAGCCGCAGCGGATCGGCGTCCAGGTCGTCGGCGTACCCGGCGAGCTCCCCCGCCACATCGCCCAGCAGGATCCCGATCTCCCCGATCCGGTCGGCGAGCCCGGCCAGCGCCGGGTCGTACGACCGCACGGCGTCCAGCGCCCGCTGCGCGCCCGCGACGAGCGTGGCGGCGTCGATGCCCTCGGGGTCCTCCGGATTACCGGCGACGGCGGCGTGAGCGGCCGTGGCGGCGGACGACAGGGCCTCCGCGTGCCCGAGCCGCTCCGCCTCCTCCGCCAGCTCCACGTCCTCTCCGGCGCGCGGCTCGACGCCGGCGATCTCGTCGAGGCCGTAGCGCAGCATGTCGGCCTCCTGGGCCCGCTCACGCGCGCGCGTGGTGATCTCGTCGAGCTCGACGGAGACGGCCCGCAGCCGCCGATACGCCTCGGTGTACTTGGCCAGCGGCCCGGCCACCGCACCACCCGCGTACCGGTCGAGCGCCTGCCGCTGCCGGGACAGCTTGAGCAGCCCCTGCTGGTCGGTCTGCCCGTGCACCGCCACGAGATCGTCGGCGAGCTCTGCCAGCACCCCCACGGGCACACTGCGTCCACCCAAGTGCGCCCGGGAACGCCCTTCGGCGGAAACGGTACGGCTGATCAGCAGCGCACCGTCGTCGAGCTCCGCTCCGGCCTCCTCGGCCCGTACGACGGCAGAGTCGCCCGCGGACACACTGATCCGCCCCTCCACGACCGCGTTCTTGGCCCCGATCCGCACGAGCGCCGGGTCGGCCCGCCCACCGAGCAACAGACCCAGGCTGGTGACCACCATGGTCTTGCCCGCACCCGTCTCACCCGTGACGGCGGTGAAGCCGGGTGACAGCTCGACGACCGCGTCGTCGATGACTCCGAGCGACCGTATCCGCATCTCCTCCAACACGGACACGACCTTACGAGGTCGGGGAGGGGAAGTGCGACGGCCCCCGCCCCTGTTGTGTGAAGGTGCAGGTAACGAATGAGCACAGGCCTCATTTGTCACCCTGGCGAGTGGACCTGCCTCGGGGGCGCGGGGCTGTGTCGATCTGCGGCTCCGCCGCGTGTTGCGCGACAAGCCGCAACGGACCCGCAGCCCCCGACGCTCCTCAGACACTCCCCACAGACGGCTAGTGAGGCGCCCCTCGCCATCCAGAAACCGGCAACGCGAACTTCGCGACCAACCGATCCGTGAACGAAGCGTGATGCAGCCGAGCCAACCGCACTGGCACAGCCCCCCGCCGCACCTCGACCCGAGCCCCCGGCGGCAACTCCACGGTCCGCCGCCCGTCACACCACAACACCCCCGGCGGAATGTGCGGCAGAACCTCCACCGCCAGCACGGAGTCCGGCGACGTCACCAACGGCTTCGCGAACAACGCATGCGCACTGATCGGCACCATCAACAACGCCTCGACCTCGGGCCACACCACAGGCCCGCCCGCCGAAAACGCGTAGGCCGTGGACCCGGTCGGAGTGGACAGAACAATCCCGTCGCACCCGAACCCGGTGACCGGCCGCCCATCGATCTCCAGCACGACTTCGAGCAGCTTCTCGGCGGAGACCTTCTGCACGGCGGCCTCGTTCAAGGCCCAGTCGGTGTGCACGATGTCGCCGTTGCGATGCACGACGACGTCGACGGTCATCCGCTCCTCGACCTCGTACGCCTTCGTCGCCACCCGTTCGACAACCTTGTCGAGGTCGTCGCGCTCGGCCTCCGCGAGGAAGCCCACCCGCCCCAGATTGACGCCCAGCATCGGCACCCCGGACGCCCGCGCGAACTCGGCGCCCCGCAGCAGCGTCCCGTCACCCCCGAGCACGATCAGCAACTCGCACCCGTCGAGGCACTGCGGAGTCGCCTCCTTGACCAGCTCCACCTCGTCCGGCAGCGGCAGATCCAGTGCCTCCGCCTCCAGGACGCGCACGCCGATCCCCTCGCGCAGCAGCCCCTTCACCACCAGCTCGGCGCTGCGGATCGCCGCGGGCCGCCCGGTGTGGGCGAGCAGGAAAACAGTACGAGCTCGGTTCTGTGTCAACGCGGCCCCTCCGCCACTGCACGGTCAACGTCGGCCGGGTCCAGTTCGGGTGCACCCGACCGCAGCCACAGAAAATACTCGACATTCCCGGACGGTCCGGGCAACGGGCTGGCGGTGACACCCTTCACGCCGAGCCCCAGTTCCCACGCCCGCCGGGCCACCGCGCTCACGGCCGCGGCGCGCAGCTGCGGACTCCGTACGACTCCCCCACTGCCCAACCGTTCCTTCCCCACCTCGAACTGCGGCTTGACCATCATCACCAGATCGGCATCCGGCTTCACGCACCGCACCAGGGCGGGCAGTACCAGGCCGAGCGGGATGAAGGACAAATCCCCCACGACAAGCTCCACAGGCTCCCCATCGATCGCTTCAAGCGTCAACTCGCGTACGTTCGTACGGTCCTTGACGGTGACGCGTTCATCGCTCTGCAGAGACCACGCGAGTTGCCCGTATCCGACGTCGACGGCGACGACATGAGCGGCCCCGGCCCGCAGCAGCACATCCGTGAAACCCCCGGTGGACGCGCCGGCGTCCAGCGCCCGCCGCCCCTCGACGACCAGCCCCTCCGGTACGAACGCCTTCAGCGCGCCGGCGAGCTTGTGGCCGCCGCGCGAGACGTAGTCGGGATCACCCTCGTCGGCCGAGACCACGATCGCCGCGGCGGTCTCCACCTGCGTGGCGGGCTTGGTCGCGACGGTCTTGCCGACGCTGACCCGCCCGGCGGCGATCAGCTGGCTCGCGTGCTCGCGCGAGCGCGCCAGCTTCCGGCGGACCAGCTCCGCATCGAGACGGCGGCGTGCGACTCCTGCCACGTTCGGTTCAGCTCCTGCTCTGGTACTGACTGGAAGGTGTGGCCCGAAGGGCCTCGTTGAGGGGCGCCGGAGGTCCCGGGCGGGCGTCGAGCGCGGTGAGCGCGTCGCGCAGCCCCCGGTGTACATCCTCGTACACCTCGACGTGTCCGTCGGCGGCGAGGTGGTCGGCATCGGCGAGCCGCTCCAGCTGGGCGTCGACCTCGGCGTTGCCGGTGGGCGTGCGGGGCACGTTCAGCGGGGCGGGGGCGGCGGGGTCGTCCTCGGGCTCCACCACCGCGTCCTGCGGTGCCTCGTTCTCCGGCACTGTGTCGCTCATGCCCAGACGCTACCCCGAACCGCTGCGGTACCGTCGATCGCGATGGCCACGATCGAGGAGTGCCGCGCCGCACTCGAGAAGCTCTCGGACAACATGCAGACCGCCGAAGGCGACGTCGCGACGGCCGCCGCCCTGGACCGCTCGGTCAGCTGCCGCATCACCGACCTGGACATCACGTTCGTCGGCCGCATGACGGGCGGCCGGATCGTGGTGCAGGACACGCTGCAGGGCACGCCGCCGGAGAAGGCCCAGATCAGACTGACCCTGGCCGGTGACGACCTGGTGGCCCTGGTGAACGGCGAACTGAACTTCGCCAAGGCCTGGGGTTCGGGCCGGGTGAAACTGGAGGCGGGTCTACGCGACCTGCTCCGTCTCAGGAAGCTTCTTTAGCGGCGACCTTCGCTTCCGGTGCCACGAGCTTCGTCGCCGTACGCGCCTTCCTCGCCGCCGGCACCACCAGCGGCGTCGCCGTCTCCGGGTCGTCGATGACCTGGCAGCGCAGTCCGAAGACCTCCTCGACCAGGTCCGCGGTGACGATGTCGTTCGGAGCACCCTCGGCGATGATCCTGCCGTCCTTCAGGGCGATCAGGTGCGTGGCGTACCGGGCGGCGTGGTTGAGGTCGTGCAGCACGGCGACCAGCGTGCGGCCCTGCTCCTCGTGCAGCTCGGCGCACAGGTCGAGGACGTCGATCTGGTGCTGGATGTCCAGGTAGGTCGTCGGCTCGTCGAGCAGCAGCAGGGGCGTCTGCTGGGCGAGCGCCATCGCGATCCACACGCGCTGGCGCTGACCGCCGGACAGCTCGTCGACATACCGGTCGGCGAGCTCGGCGACCCCGGTCTGGGTCATCGACTCCTGTACGACCCGC
Organism: Streptomyces sp. MMG1533; assembly: GCF_001279775.1. Lineage (GTDB taxonomy): Bacteria > Actinomycetota > Actinomycetes > Streptomycetales > Streptomycetaceae > Streptomyces. Next base: position 97,038 of record NZ_LGDG01000189.1, read on the forward strand.
TCGTCCTCGGTGGACCACTGGCGGAGGATGCCCTGGTGCGGGTAGCGGCCGCGGCCGACGAGGTCGGCGACGGTGATGCCGTCGGGCGCGATCGACGACTGCGGGAGCAGCCCGAGGGTGCGCGCGACCTTCTTCGCCGGCATCGACTGGATGACGTTGCCGTCGAGCAGCACCCGGCCCTGGTGCGGCTTGAGCATCCGCGACAGCGCCCGCAGCAGCGTGGACTTGCCGCACGCGTTCGGGCCGACGATCACGGTGAAGGAGTTGTCGGGTATCTCGACCGACAGCTCCTCGGCGATGACCCGCTGGTCGTAGGCGAGGGTCACGTTCTCGGCGGAGAGGCGGTTCACAGTGCTCCTTCGGGTGTTCTCGTTCGCCGTGCCGCGCGTCTCGGGCCGGAGTTCCTTCTGCGGGCTCATATCCGGCCCGCCTTGCGCTCGGTGACCAGCAGCCACAGCAGATAGACGCCGCCGAGGACACCGGTGACCACGCCCACGGGCAGCTGGTCGGCGCCGAACGTGCGCTGCGAGATCCAGTCGGCGATGACCAGGAGGGCGGCGCCCATGCACAGGGACGGCACCAGGTTCGGGCCGGGCGAGCGGGTCAGGCGGCGGGCCAGCTGCGGCGCGGTGAGCGCCACGAAGCTGACGGGGCCGGCGGCCGCGGTGGCGGTCGCGGTGAGCAGGACGGCGGCCACCAACAGCAGCAGCCGTACGCGCTCGACGCGCACCCCGAGGGCGTACGACACGTCGTCGCCCATCTCCGTCATCCGCAGCCCGCGCCCGTTGGCGAGGACGAGCGGCACGAGCAGGGCGCACAGCACGAGCAGCGGCCAGACCTGGTCCCAGTCACGCCCGTTGAGCGATCCGGTCATCCAGACGACCGCGCGGGCGGCGTCGACGATGTCGGACACGGTGAGCAGATAGCCGTTGATCGCGGTGACGATCGCGGAGACACCGATACCGACCAGGACCAGTCGGTACCCGTGCACACCCCGCTTCCAGGCGAGCAGATAGATGGCCATTCCGGTCACCAGGCCACCCACGAGCGCGCCGAGAGTGACCTGGGCGGCGCTTCCGGAGAACAGCACGATCATCACGAGCGCGCCGGCGGTCGCTCCCTGCCCGAGCCCGAGCACGTCCGGACTGCCCAGCGGATTGCGGGAGATGGCCTGGAACAACGCGCCTCCGAGCCCCAGCGAGGCGCCGACCAGGAGCCCGACGAGGACCCGCGGCAGCCGCAGCTCGTTGACGATGAACTCCTGTCCCGCGTTGCCGTCGCCGAAGAGCGTCTTGAGCACGTCGGCGGCCGGGATCGGGAAGTCGCCGGTGCCGATCAGCACGACGCTCGCGGCGAGCGCGGCGAGCAGCAGCAGGGCGACGACGGTGACGGTACGGACGTCCAGACGGAGCGAGAGCCCGCCCGGCGTCCTGATGGCACGGTTGGTCCTCACAGCTGCGCCGTCCTCCGCCGTCGTACGAGATAGATGAAGACCGGGCCGCCGATGATCGCGGTGACGATGCCGACCTGGAGCTCCGAGGGCCGGGCGACGACCCGGCCGAGGACGTCGGCACCGAGCAGCAGCACCGGCGACAGGACGGTCGCGTACGGCAGGATCCAGCGCAGGTCGGGCCCGGTGAAGGACCGTACGACGTGCGGAACCATCAGCCCGACGAACATGATCGGCCCGCACGCGGCGGTCGCCGCCCCGCACAGCACGGTCGCGGAGAGCATGGCCAGCGCCCGGGTGAGGTTCAGGTTGGCGCCGAGGGCCTTGGCGGTGTCGTCCCCCATCTCCATGGCGTTCAGCGGCCGGGCCAGCGAGAGCGCGAGGACGGTGCCCACCGCGAGGAACGGCAGCACCTGGAGGATGGCCGAGTTGCTCGCCGAGGCCAGGGAACCGACGGTCCAGAAACGCATCCTGGCGAGCGCCGCATCGTCCATGATCATCACAGCTTGGAGGTAGCCGTAGAGCGCGGCACTGATCGCGGTGCCGGCGAGCGCCAGCCGCACCGGAGTCGCTCCGCGACTGCCGCCGAGGAACCAGACCAGCGCCCCGACCGCGGCCGCGCCGACGAACGCGAACCAGACATACCCGCTCAGCGAGGTGACGCCGAAGAACGTGATGGCGGTGACGACCGCGGCGGACGCGCCCGCGTTGATGCCGAGCAGTCCGGGGTCGGCCAGCGGATTGCGGGTGAGCGCCTGGAGCACGGCCCCGGACAGGCCGAGCGCGGCGCCGGCGAGCAGCCCCAGCACGGTCCGCGACAGCCGGTCCGCGACCACGACGTCGCCGTACGTGCCCGTGTCCTGGAACAAGCCGTGCCAGACCTGCCCCATGGACAACGCCTTCGCTCCGATCGCGATGCTCGCCAGCGCGACGAGCACCAGGATCACCACGGAGCCGAGCAGCCCAATGGCTCGTATCGCCCGGCGGGTTGGGGGCGCGGGGGCGGTCTCCGCGCGCTGTTCGGGAGGACTGTCGACCAACACGCAGTTAGGTTAGCCTACCCTCGCATTCAGCCACGATCCCGTGTCTCGAACGTTCCCGCGCTCACGGGTACACGCCTGAGCGGAGCCCCGCCCCGGGTGGCCGGCCCGACGGTTCACAAACCCAGTCGTGCCAGCGCCTTCCCCCCGTCCAGCTCGCACACACCCTCTCCGGCCGCCGTCCAGGCCGCCGCGCACAGCGCGCGCAACCCGTCCAGGGCCTCGCCGCCACCGTCGAGTTCCAGCCGCTCGGCACCGGCCCGCGCCGTCCAGCCACCACACCCGAAACCGTCGCCCTCTCCGGTGACCTCCGGCTGCCCGGTGAGCATCCCCCGCAGATCGGCGTCGACATACGTCGGCCGGTGCTGCGGCGGCGCGGCGAGCAACTGCGGTCCGTCCGTCACCCCGGTCAGGACGAGCAGCGAGTCCACGCCTCCGTTGAACGCGCCCTCGATGTCCGTGTCCAGCCGGTCCCCGACCACCAGCGGGCGCTCGGCACCGGTCCGCAGGACCGTCTCCCGGTGCATGGGCGGCAACGGCTTGCCCGCCACCTGCGGCTCGGCACCCGTGGCGATCCGCACGACCTGCACGGCCGCGCCGTTGCCCGGAGCGATCCCGCGCGCACTGGGAATCGTCAGGTCGGTGTTGGACGCGAACCACGGCACCCCGCGCGCGATGGCGTAACACGCCTCCGCGAAACGCCCCCACGCCAACTCGGGCCCGCCGTACCCCTGTACGACCGCCACCGGATCGTCGTCCGCCGACTCCACCGGCTCGAGCCCGCGCTCGCGCAGCGCCACCCGCAGCCCTTCCCCGCCGATCACCAGCACGCGCGCACCCGCCGGCACCTGCTCGGCGATCAGCCGGGCGACCGCCTGCGCGGAGGTGATGACGTCCGACGCCCCCGTCGGTATGCCCAACTCGGTGAGGTGGTCGGCCACGGCATCAGGCGTCCGCAGCGCGTTGTTGGTGACGTACGCGAGATGCATCCCGCCCGCGCGCGCGGTGGCGAGCGACTCCACCGCATACGCGATCGCGTTCCCGCCCGCGTACACCACCCCGTCCAGGTCGAGCAGCGCCGTGTCGTACGCCTCGCTCAGGGCCTGCCCACTGCCCTCGGGCTTCGTCCTGACGCCCTGGCTCATTCCGCATCGCTCCTCGTTCGCTCGCTTTCCCCCGATCATCGCGCATACCACTGACACACGTACGATGCCGGGATGAACACAGCGGGTCACTCGGAAGCAACGGCGCGCCGAGGCCTGGAACTCACCCCGTTCCGAGGCCTGCGCTACGACCCCGACCGGGTCGGCAGCCTGGCCGCCGTGACCTCCCCGCCGTATGACGTCGTGGTCCGCCCCGACGGCCTGCACCACCTCCAGTCCGCCGACCCGTACAACATCGTCAGGCTGATCCTGCCCCAGGCCGCCACTCCCAGCGTCCGCAATGAACAGGCCGCGGACACCCTGCGCCGCTGGCTGTCCGAGGGCGTCCTGACCGCCGACGCCGAGCCGGGCCTGTACGTCTACGAGCAGCGCGACGGCCACGGCCTGCTCCAGCGCGGCATCATAGGCGCCCTGCGCCTGTCGGAGCCCTCTGAGGGCGTCGTCCTGCCCCACGAGGACGTCATGCCGCACGTGGTCGCAGACCGCGCCGGGCTGATGCGTGCCACTTCCGCGAACCTGGAGCCCCTGCTCCTGACGTACCGCGGAAATGGTTCAGCCTCCGCCACAGCCGACGTCATCGAGCGCACCGCAGCACAGCCCCCGTTGCTCGCCACCACCACGGAGGACGGCTTCAGCCACCGGCTGTGGTCGGTCGCCGACCCCGCCGACCTGGCCCGTATCCGCTCCGACCTGGCCCACCATCAGGCCCTGATCGCCGACGGCCACCACCGCTGGGCCACCTACCGGCGTCTACGCGCGGAGCACCCTTCCCCCAGCCCCTGGGACTACGGCCTGGTCCTCCTCGTCGACACGGCCCGCTACCCCCTGCGCGTCCGCGCCATCCACCGCCTCCTGCACGGCCTGCCGGTCGCGGAGGCCGTGGCGCCGCTGGAGGGACTCTTCCGCGTCCGCCACCTGGACGTCCCGCTGACCGAGGCCCTGGACGCCCTGGCCGACGCGGCCTGCGCGGGCAACGCCTTCCTGCTGGCCGGCGACGGCACCTTCCACCTCGTCGACCGCCCGGACCCGGCCCTGCTCGCCCGCACCATCCCCACGGACCGCCCGGCGGCCTGGCGCACTCTGGACGCGACGGTCCTGCACTCCACCCTCCTCGATCACGTCTGGCACATCCCCGAGGACTCCCCCGCCCACATCGCCTACATCCACGACACGGCCGCCACAGTCGAGAAGGCGGAACGCGACGGCGGTACGGCGATCCTGATGCACCCCGTCCGCGAGGAGGTCGTACGCGACCTCGCCCGCCAGGGCGTCACGATGCCCCGCAAGTCGACGTCGTTCGGCCCGAAACCGGCCTCGGGCCTGGTGCTGCGCGCACTGGACGTGTGACACACGAAAGGGCGGGACCCGGTCATGGGGTCCCGCCCTTTCACTCACGGACGTCAGTCCTTGGTGTCGTCCTTGTCGTCCTCAGCGGCCTCGGTGTCCTCAGCGGCCTCGACAGCCTGCGCGGGTGCGTCGTGGGACTCAGCGTCGTCCGCACCCTCACCCTCGCTCTCGCTCTCGCTCTCGTCGAAGGCATCGACGAACGCCACACCGTCCAGCTCGGCAAGCCGGTCCGACGCGTCCGTGCTGCTGTCCTTGTCGGCCTCCACGGCCTTCGCGAACCACTCCCGCGCCTCACCCTCGCGCCCGGCAGCCAGCAGTGCGTCCGCGTACGCGTACCGCAGCCGCGCGGTCCACGGCTGCACGGAGTTGGACGCCAGCTCGGGGCTCTGCAGCGTCACGATGGCCGCGTCGATCTGCTCCATGTCACGCCGAGCGCCGGCCGCGACGAGCCGCATCTCGACCTGCCCGGCCTTGTCCAGCTTGTGCACCTCGGGCGCGCCGGCCATGTCCAGCGCCTTCTCCGGCCTCCCGAGCCCGCGCTCGCAGTCCGCCATGACGGGCCACAGGTCGACACTGCCGGTCATCCGTCGCGCGGCCCGGAACTCCGCAAGCGCCTCGCTGTACTTCTGGTTCGCGTACGCCGCGAACCCGCCGGCCTCCCGTACCGCGGCGACGCGCGACGCCAGCCGCAGGGCCACCTTCGAGTACGCGTACGCCGTCTCGGGGTCCTCGTCGATGAGCCGCGCCACCATCACCAGGTTCTTGGCGACATCCTCAGCGAGCCCCTTCGGCAGACTCTGCAGTTCCTGCCGTACGTCCTTGTCGATCTCCTCGCCCGTGACGTCCTCCGGGATCGGCAGCCGCCTGATCGGCTCCCGGTCGCGGTCGCGCTCGTCCCGGAAACGCCCGCCACCACGCCGGTCGTCGCCGCCGCGCCGGTCGTCACGGCCACGGAAGCCGCCGGGACGTCCACCACGGTCGTCACGCCCACGGTCGTCACGCCGCGGTCCACGAGGGCCGCCGCGGTCGTCCCGACCACGGAACCCACCGCGCTCGCCGCCCCGGTCTCCACGGCTGTCGTCGCGCCGATCGTCCCGACGGAAACCACCGCGGTCCCCACGGTCGTCACCACGGTGGTCGTCCCGACGGTCATCACGGCGGAAACCACCGCGATCGCCGCGATCGCCGCGATCGCCACGATCGTCACGGCGGAAACCGCGGTCCCGGTCGTCGCTGCGGAGGGAGGGACGGTCACGGTCGTCACGGCGGAAACCGCCTCGGTCACCACCATCACGGCGATCATCCCGCCGGTCATCACGACGGTCGTCCCGCCGGTCATCACGACGACCATGGCCACCACGGTCGTCGTCACGCCGGCCGCCGAACCCACCACGATTGTCGTCGCGACGGAACCCACCGCGGTTGTCGTCCCGACGCTCTACTCGCTCCCCACGATCGCCACGGTCGTCACGTCGGAAGGTGGGACGGTCACCATCACGCCGGAAGCCACGATCGCGGTCGTCGCGACGCGGACCCGCAGGACGGTCATCGCGACGCGGACCCGCAGGACGGTCATCGCGACGCGGACCCGCAGGACGGTCGTCACGACGCGGACCCGCAGGACGGTCGTCACGACGCGGACCCGCAGGACGGTCGTCACGACGCGGACCCGCAGGACGGTCGTCACGACGGAACGCCGGACGAGGCCCACGGTCGCCCTCTCGCCGGTCATCACGCCGATCGTCACGCCGACCGCCGCTGTACCCACCACGGTTGTCGTCGCGACGGAACCCACCGCGATCCCCACGGTCATCGCCCCGACGGTCATCGCGGCGGTCGTCCCGACGCGGGGCCCCTCCGCGATTGTCGTCACGGCGGAAACCACCGCGGTCCCCACGGTCCCCGCCATCACGACGATCATCGCGACGGCCGTAACTACCGCGGTCGTTACTACCGCGGTCGCTACTGGCACGGTCGCTACTGGCACGGTCCGAACCGCCACGATCATTGTCCCGGCGGTCGTTGTCGCGACGGAAGCCGCCACGGTCTCCGCGGTAGCCGCCCCGGTCGCCGCGGTCACCACTGTCCCGTCGCCGCGGGTCGCGCTCCGGTCGGTCGTCGGGAGAGTTGGTGGACATCGGTGACTCCTGTCTTCGGTACTGCAAGTCATTCTCGCGCAGCCGGGTACCCGGCGCGCTCCGGAAAAACAAAAAGGACCCCTGGCCCCAGCTGAACGCTGGGGACCAGGGGTCCTTCCAAAGATTGTTCGGCGGCGTCCTACTCTCCCACAGGGTCCCCCCTGCAGTACCATCGGCGCTGTAAGGCTTAGCTTCCGGGTTCGAAATGTAACCGGGCGTTTCCCTCACGCTATAACCACCGAAACCCTATTGGTTTCGAGCGAACAAGCACACTTTTCAGTTGGTGTTCTGCTCTAAGCCGGCAACGGTCGTTGCCTCAGAACTAACACAGTGGACGCGAGCAACTGAGGACAAGCCCTCGGCCTATTAGTACCGGTCACCTCCACACGTTACCGTGCTTCCAGATCCGGCCTATCAACCCAG